>JAHJNJ010000048.1 GCA_018820925.1 Gammaproteobacteria bacterium
GCCCACGCAGATGGTGTGCCCGCGAGCAGGAGTGGTTGTTTGATTCTCCTGACTTGAGGACGCGGTCGTTAACCCGGATATCGCAAGATGTCCGATATGAAGATGGAGAAAGACTTTGGCTCTTAATCTGCAAGAAAAGCAGGCAGTGGTCGCGGAAGTCAGTGCGCAAGTTGCATTGGCCCAGACCATCGTCGTGGCTGAGTACCGCGGCATTCCGGTTGCCGATATCACCACCTTGCGCGCCAACGCGCGCAAGTCCGGTGTGTATCTGCATGTGTTGAAAAACACGCTGGCACGCCGTGCAGTACAGGGCACTTCCTTCGAGGGTTTGGCGGACAAGATGGTCGGTCCGCTGATGTACAGCATGAGCGCTGACGCGGTCGCTGCTGCGAAGGTGGTGCACGAATTCGCCAGGACGAACGACAAGCTGGTCATCAAGGGCGGTGCCTACAACGGCAAGGTCCTGGATGCGGCTGCGGTTTCCGCACTGGCCAGTGTGCCGAGCAAGGAAGTGTTGCTGGCGCAGTTGCTGGGCGTCATGAAGTCGCCGATCACGAGCATGGCAATCGTACTCAATGCCCTGTCCGCGAAAAAGGCCGGCGCTGCTGCTTAATTAATCAACCATTCAATTTAGGAAGAACAACATGGCATTCGATAAAGACGCATTTTTGGCAGCACTGGACGGCATGTCCGTGCTGGAATTGAACGAACTGGTCAAGGCGGTTGAAGAGAAGTTTGGCGTGTCCGCTGCCGCGATGGCGGCGCCTGCCGCTGCCGGCGGTGCTGCTGCCGGTGGCGCTGCTGCCGCTGAACAGACCGAGTTCACCGTAACCCTGATGGCTGCAGGCGAAGCCAAGGTTAACGTGATCAAGGTTGTGCGTACCATCACCGGTCTGGGCTTGAAGGAAGCCAAGGATCTGGTTGACGGCGCACCGAAGCCGGTCAAGGAAGGTGTGAGCAAGGCTGATGCCGACGCGATCGCCAAGCAACTGATCGAAGCTGGCGCAACCGCTGAAGTCAAGTAAGCAAAGCGTTTGCAGAGAGGCTGACGGAAAAACCCGTCAGCCTTTTGCCGCTTCTGGAAACAAAAGCGGGAAGCTGAGTCCGGGTGCGTAGAAGTTAACGGTTAAACGGTGCAGGTGCGCCGGTTGTCCCTTACCTTTTCCTGCCAAGTGGAGATACCATGAGCTATTCTTTTACCGAAAAAAAACGTATTCGTAAAAGTTTTGCGAAGCGCGTTGGCGCTTTGCCTGTGCCGTTTTTGCTGTCCACCCAGTTGGAATCATATAACGATTTCCTGCAAGCGTGGGTGGCACCCGAACAGCGCAAGAACGAGGGCCTGCAAGCCGCGTTCAATTCCATCTTTCCGATCGAGAGCCACACCAAGTTCGCGCGTCTGGACTTCGTCAGCTACACATTGGGGTTGCCGCCGTTCGACGTGCGCGAGTGCCAGCAGCGCGGCCTGACCTACGCATCGCCGTTGCGTGCGCGCGTGCGCCTGACCTTGCTGGACAAGGAAGCGTCCAAGCCGACCGTAAAGGAAGTGAAGGAGCAGGAAGTGTACATGGGCGAGATCCCGCTGATGACCAACACCGGCTCGTTCGTGATCAACGGTACCGAGCGCGTGATCGTGTCGCAGCTGCACCGTTCGCCCGGCGTGTTCTTCGAGCATGACCGCGGCAAGACCCACTCCTCCGGCAAGTTGCTGTTCTCCGCACGCGTGATTCCGTATCGCGGCTCGTGGCTGGACTTCGAGTTCGATGCCAAGGACTTCGTGTATTTCCGTATTGACCGTCGCAGGAAAATGCCGGTGACGATCCTGCTGAAGTCGCTGGGCTACACGCCGGAACAAATCCTGGCGATGTTCTTCAATAACGACACATTCCACTTCAGCAAGAAGGGCATCCAGTTTGAAGTGGTGCCCGAGCGTCTGCGCGGTGAGATCGCGCGCTTCGATATCGAAGGCAAGGGCGGCAAGCTGATCGTGTCCAAGGACAAGCGCATTACCGTGCGCCACATTCGCGAGATTCAGGAAGCGGGCATTGACAAGCTGACCGTCGCCGAAGACTTCCTGGTTGGCCGCGTGCTGGCGCACAACATCGTGGACAAGGACAGCGGTGAGATCATCGCCAATGCCAATGACGAGATCACCGAGACCTTGCTGGGCAAGCTGGAAGCGGCAGGCGTTACCAAGATACACACCCTGTACACCAACGACCTGGATCAGGGCGCATTCATTTCGCAAACCCTGCGCACGGACGAGACCACCGATCTGTGGACCGCGCGCGTGGCCATCTATCGCATGATGCGTCCCGGCGAGCCGCCTACCGAAGATGCAGTGGAGGCGCTGTTCAACGGCCTGTTCTTCAACGAAGACCGCTACGACCTGTCGGCTGTGGGTCGTATGAAGTTCAACCGTCGCGTGGGTCGCGAAGAATTGACGGGTGCCAGCATCCTGTCCAACGAAGATATCGTGGAAGTGATCCGCATTCTGGTCGAGTTGCGCAACGGTCGCGGCGAGATCGACGACATCGATCACCTGGGTAATCGTCGCGTGCGCGCCGTGGGCGAACTGGCCGAGAACCAGTTCCGCACCGGTCTGGCACGCGTTGAACGCGCCGTCAAGGAACGCTTGGGCCAAGCCGAAGCGGACAACCTGATGCCGCACGACCTGATCAATGCCAAGCCGATCTCGGCTGCGGTGAAGGAATTCTTCGGTTCGTCGCAACTGTCGCAGTTCATGGACCAGACCAATCCATTGGCAGAGGTCACGCACAAGCGTCGTATCTCCGCACTGGGCCCGGGCGGTCTGACCCGCGAACGCGCCGGTTTCGAAGTGCGCGACGTGCACCCGACCCACTACGGCCGTGTGTGCCCGATCGAAACACCGGAAGGTCCGAACATCGGCCTGATCAACTCGCTGGCGCTGTATGCCCGCACCAACGAATACGGCTTCATCGAAACGCCGTATCGCCGCGTGGTGAAGAGCCGTGCCACCGACGACGTGGACTACCTGTCCGCCATTGAAGAAGGCAAGTTCACCATCGCCCAGGCCAATGCCGAGCTGGACAAGAAGGGTCACTTCACCAACGACATCGTGTCCGCACGTCAACACAACGAATTCGTGCTGGCCGAACCGGACAAACTGGAATACATGGACGTGGCACCGGCACAGGTGGTGTCCGTGGCGGCTTCGCTCATTCCGTTCCTGGAACACGATGACGCGAACCGCGCATTGATGGGCGCCAACATGCAACGCCAGGCTGTGCCTGTGTTGCGTGCCGAAAAGGCGCTGGTCGGTACCGGCATCGAACGCACCGTGGCGGTCGACTCCGGTACGGCAGTGCAGGCCTGGCGCGGCGGTCGCGTGGACTATGTGGATTCCGGCCGTATCGTGGTACGCGTCAACGACGACGAGACCACCGCCGGCGAAGTCGGCGTGGACATCTACAACCTGACCAAGTACACCCGTTCCAACCAGAACACCAACATCAACCAGCGTCCGCTGGTGCGCGTGGGCGACGAGATCGCGCGCGGCGACGTGGTGGCCGACGGTGCCTCGACCGACATGGGCGAGCTGGCGCTGGGCCAGAACATGATGGTCGCGTTCATGCCGTGGAACGGCTACAACTTCGAGGACTCGATCCTGATCTCCGAGCGCGTGGTTGCCGAAGACCGCTTCACTTCGATACACATCGAAGAACTGACGGTGATGGCCCGCGATACCAAACTGGGTACGGAAGAAATCACGCGCGACATCCCCAACCTGTCCGAAGCGCAGATGGCGCGTCTGGACGAGTGCGGCATCGTGCACATCGGCGCGGAAGTCGGTGTGGGCGACGTGCTGGTGGGCAAGGTCACGCCGAAGGGCGAAACGCAACTGACTCCGGAAGAGAAGCTGCTGCGCGCGATTTTTGGCGAGAAGGCGTCCGATGTGAAGGACACCTCGCTGCGCGTGAAGGCCGGCATCTCGGGCACCGTCATCGACGTGCAGGTGTTCACCCGCGAGGGTCTGCAGCGCGACAAGCGTGCCCAGCAGATCATCGACGACGAACTGAACCGCTACAAGAAAGACCTGGCGGATCAGATGCGCATCGTTGAAGTTGACGTGTATGCCCGTCTGGAAAAATTGCTGTTGAACAAGGTCGCCAACGGCGGTCCGAAGAAACTGGCCAAGGGTACCAAACTGACCAAGGATTATCTGGGCAGCCTGGAGCACCACCACTGGTTCGACATCCGTCTGGCCAGCGACGAAGCTGCCGCGCAACTGGAACAGGTCAAGGAAGGTCTGGCGCAGAAGCGTCTGGAATTCGATGCCGCGTTCGAACTGAAGAAGAAGAAGCTGACGCAGGGCGACGAACTGCAAGCCGGCGTGCAGAAAATGGTCAAGGTGTACGTGGCGGTGAAGCGCCGCCTGCAACCCGGCGACAAGATGGCGGGCCGCCACGGTAACAAGGGTGTGGTGTCGCGCATCGTGCCGGTGGAGGACATGCCGCGCATGGCCGACGGTACGACTGTCGACGTGGTGCTGAACCCGCTGGGCGTGCCGTCGCGTATGAACATCGGCCAGGTGCTGGAAGTGCACCTGGGTTGGGCGGCCAAAGGACTGGGCAAGAAGATCGGCCTGATGCTGGAAGCGCAAACCAAAATCGCCGAAGTGCGCAAGTTCCTGGGCAAGATATACAAGGGCGACCAGGCCGACGAGATCGCCACCTTCACCGATGAAGAAGTGATTGAGATGAGCCGCAACCTGAGGGCAGGCGTGCCGTTTGCGACGCCGGTGTTCGACGGTGCCAGCGAGGAAGAAATCAAGGATCTGCTGGAGTTGGCCGATCTGCCGCGCTCCGGCCAGATTCAGTTGTACGACGGACGCACCGGCGACGCCTTCGATCGCAAGGTCACCGTGGGCTACATGCATGTGCTGAAGCTGCACCACCTGGTGGACGACAAGATGCACGCGCGTTCCACCGGCCCGTACAGCCTGGTGACTCAACAACCGCTGGGCGGCAAGGCTCAGTTCGGTGGTCAGCGCTTCGGTGAAATGGAAGTCTGGGCGCTGGAAGCCTACGGTGCGGCGTACACGCTGCAGGAGATGCTCACGGTCAAGTCGGATGACGTCAATGGCCGTACCAAGGTGTACGAGAACATCGTCAAGGGCGAGCACAAGATCGACGCGGGCATGCCGGAGTCGTTCAACGTGCTCACCAAGGAAATCCGCTCTTTGGGTATCGACATCGATCTGGATCGTCACTAAGACTGCTAGGCATAAGGCTAAAAGGAGTTACACATGAAAGCATTGCTGGATCTATTCAAGCAGGTTACGCAAAAGGAAGAGTTCGACACGATCAAGATCGGTCTGGCTTCTCCCGAAAAAATCCGTTCCTGGTCCTACGGCGAAGTCAAGAAGCCGGAAACCATTAACTATCGTACGTTCAAGCCGGAACGCGACGGCCTGTTCTGCGCCAAGATCTTCGGTCCGGTGAAGGACTA
>JAHJNJ010000029.1 GCA_018820925.1 Gammaproteobacteria bacterium
CCTTCGCGAACGGCAGCTTGTATGGTTGGGTTGGTGGTATCGGCAATCTTATGTAACAGTTAAGGTGCCGGGGTGGAGGGGCTTACGGCAGCATCTGCTTTTCCAACCGAGAGACAGACTCCTAAAGAATCTTCCCACCCACACCACTCAGCGTCGATGAGGAATCTAGCGGCTATGACCGCCGATTTGACCGCAAGCTCACGCAGGTGTGTCCACCCCAGCTCCCTTCATCTTAGTCACGGGAGGTCCATCATGCAAACCCCAACCAAGTTACGTAATGTAGGAGCCGATATTGCCAAGGACGATGTTGTCATGGCCTGCTCTGAGGGAAGTTTCCCGGTACGCAAGATTGCCAATCAGCGCACTGCGTTGCTGACCTTTCTCAAGACACTGCCGTCCGGTAGCCGCATTGGTATGGAATCCACCGGCATTTATCATGAGTTATTTGCCAGCCTTGCACACAAGCTCGGTTTCATCGTCTTTGTACTCAATCCCAAGGATGCCCGTCACTATGCGAAGGGCGTCGGACTGCGTGGCAAGACCGACCGCGTGGATGCGGAACTCATTGCTCGAATGATTGAGCATGAGCATACCGATCTGCATCCGTGGATACCGCCTACGCCTGAGCAACGCGAGATGGCTCGACTAATCAAGCGCCGCTCTAAACTGGTCTCATTGCGCCAGGCATTAGCCATGTCGCTCAAAGGCATCGATGGATTTGCCACGGATCTCAAGGTACTTAGAGCGCGCTTCAACCAGCTCATTGCGCACATCGATCAGCGCATCAAAGAACTGGTCGAAGCAAACCCAGATCGCAAGTTACATGTTACGCACTTGCGCACGATCAACGGCGTCGGTCCGGTTGTCAGCGTGGCGCTGGTCAATATCCTAGAACATGTACCTCTGGAAAGCGCAGATGCCTTCGTTGCGTTTACTGGACTGGATCCAAGACCAGATGAATCTGGACATCATCGCGGTAAACGGCGCCTCTCAAAGCGTGGCCCATCCGAACTGCGTCGGCTGCTATATCTGGCTGCCATGTCGGCCAAAAAGACCCCTGTATGGAAGCCTCTCTTTGAACATTATCGGGCAAAGGGCCTATCCACTACGGCATGCTTCGTCATTCTGGCTCGGCGCATCGCTCGAACCGCGTGGTCAATGTTCACTTACAGAACGGAATTTGATCCAGCGCGATTTACAAAATGCTTGACCTGAACCATAGAATCTTTGGCGAAGGCAATTTGGTAGCTTGAGCTACTGCAATGTGCCATTTGCAGCAAGCGTAGGATGGGTGGAGCGGAGCGATACCCATCATATTCTTCTGTCTGCTGTTGGGTATCGCTCCGCTCCACCCAACCTACCCATGTCCGCTGTCCCTCGCGAAGCGGAAGTTCCAAGACGCAGTTGCTGATTTCCGATAAGGCCGACCATCGGACAGTGCGTCAGATCAGGTCTGAACTACTACAAGCTCGGCCAATTGAAATGTTTTGATGCGTCCAAATGAAACAAATGCCGCTGTCGGCAATAAGTTTGGCAAGGCTGGATCGGGCTAAACGGATGTTGTGAGTCTCAAGTAGGGTGCGCCTGCGCACCATTATGCACTGGTGCGCAGGCGCACCCTACAACTACAACTGCCGAATTCAAGCTTCTATTGGACGTCAATGCAGCTGTTCAGGTATCTGTCGAATTCTTCAGCAGGCATCGGTTTGGCAAACAGGTAACCCTGCCCGAAATCGCAGCCGGCGGCGATCAGCATTGCGCGCTGTTCCTCTGTCTCCACGCCTTCGGCAACAACTTGCATGCCGAGCTTGTGCGCCATGACGATGATCGCTTCGACGATGGCGTGGTCGCCGGGATTGGCGCCCATGTTGCGTATGAAAGACTGGTCGATCTTGAGGTAGTCGATGTCGAAGCGTTGCAGGTATGACATCGCGGAATAGCCCATGCCGAAATCGTCCAGCGCTACCTGGATGCCGGCATCGCGGAATGCCAGCAGTTTTTCGCGAACTTCGTCGCGTTCGTCCATCAGCAGTCCTTCGGTGATTTCCACCACGATGCAGCTCGGCGGGATGTCCAGCGCGCGCAGCCAGCTGAGCAATGTCATGTTGTTGTCGCCGGTGATGAACTGGCGCGGCGATTTGTTCACGCTGATCTGCATGGCCGTCAGCAGGCTGTTTTCGCTGGTGCACCATTGTTTTGCCTTGAGCGCGGCCTGGCGGAACACCCAGTCGCCGATGTCGTTGATGAGTCCGATCTCTTCCGCCAGCGGGATGAAGATGGAGGGGCTGACCAGATCGAGCCTGGGGTGATGCCAGCGCAGCAGGGCTTCGGCTTTGGTCGGTAGTCCGCTGGATAGATCAATGATGGGTTGGTAGTAAATTTCAAATTGTCCGGAGTCGAGTGCGCGACGCAGGTCGTTGCTGAGTTGCAGGCGCGCCTGCGCGTCTTCCTGCATGGATGCGGTGAAGTAACTGTATTGATTGCGCCCCCTGCTTTTGGCGACATACATGGCCTGGTCGGCATTCTTCAATAACGAAGTGAGGTTGTCCGCATCCTGCGGATACAGGGTGATGCCGATGCTGGCGGAGACATAGGCCGGAGATTCGCCGAGCATGAACGGTTTGCCGACGGCTTGAATAATGGAGTCGGCCAGAGTGCCCAGACGTTGGGGGTCGGCCACGCCCGGCAGGATGATGGTGAATTCGTCCCCGCCCAGCCGGGCCAGCGTATCCGATTCGCGAATGCAAACGGCGATGCGCCTGGCGGCCTGCATCAGCAGGTTGTCGCCCGCCTCGTGGCCCAGTGTGTCGTTCACTTCCTTGAAGTGGTCGAGGTCGATGAACATCAGCGCCAGCGAGGTCTGTTCGCGTCCGCCGCGTTTCAGTTCCTGCGCCAGACGGTCATGGAACAGGCGGCGGTTGGGCAAGCCGGTGAGCGCGTCGTAGTTGGCCTGGCGCCAGATGATTTCTTCGCTGCGTTTCTTGTCGGTGATGTCGGAGAAGATGGCGATGCGCTGGCGCACTTCGTTGTGTTCGTCATACACGGTGTTGATGGTCAGCCATTCCGAATATTTTTCGCCGTTCTTGCGGCGGTTGACGATCTCGCCCTGCCAACTGCCGAAGGAGTGGATGTTCGACCACATGGCACGATAGAACTCCTTGCCCTGCTCCCCCGAGCTGAGCAGCTTGGGGTCGTGGCCGATGGCTTCATGCGCCTTGTACTGCGTGATTTTGGTGAAGGCGGGATTGACCGCAATGATCCTGTTGTTCGCGTCGGTGATGACGATGGCTTCCAGGCTGGACTGGAATACGGTGGAGGCGAGTTGCAAATCTTCTTCATCCTGCTTGCGTTCGATGGCGATACTGGCGATTTTCGCCATCTCCTCGATGAGATGAATCTGGGCGGTGTCGGGCGAGGCAATCTGGCGCTGATAGAGCGCCAAGGTTCCCAACACCTTGCCCCTGGAAGAAAGCACGGGCTCCGACCAGCAGGAAGCCAGCCCGGCCTGGGCCGCAATTTCCTTGAACGGCGACAAATCGGGACGGGCCTGGATGTCGGAGACGATGGCGCGTTCTCCGGTTGCGGCTGCATGACCGCAGGAGCCGCGTCCAATGCCGATTTCAAAACCCTGCACGGCCTGTTTGAAAGAATCGGGGAAGGACGGGGCTGCACCGATAAGCAGATGTTTGCCGTCCTTGTCCAGCAGCAGAATCGAGCACAGCACTTGCTGTTGCTCGGTTTCAACCTGACGAACGATGGTGTGCAGAATGTCGTTCAGTTCCCTGCCGCGCGCCAGCATTTCCAGCACTTCGTTGCGTATTTTTTCGCGGTGCAGTGCCTGTTCGCGTTCGGTTACATCGTTGACGACGGAATAGAGCAATTCTCTGCCGTGGTAATGGACATGTCCGGAATGCACCTCGACCTCGCGCACTTCGCCTGACGCGGTGCGGTGCCTGAAGCGGAAAAACTGGCGTTGTTCCTGGAGGGCGAGTGCCATTTCCTGTTTGAGCGCTTCGAGCGGCAGGGTGTTGATGTCGGTGACGCGCATCTTGCGCAATTTTTCCACCGGCCATCCGTAAAATTCCGCAGCAGCGGGGTTGGCATCCACGATGCGCACTGTTTCCGGGTCGACCAGCAGCTTGATGGCGGTATTGTTGGTGAACATCGAGTGATACAGCGCCTCGTCCTCGCGCAATATATGTTCGTCCTGGGCGAGATTTTTTTGCAGCAGGTTGAAGCTGGATTGCAGTTTGCGTATTTCCGGGCTGCCTTCAACCGGGATTGTGCGCATGGGGCCGGTCTTGCCCGTGGAGAGCATTTCGATCAGGCCGACGGAACGGGACAGGGGAGAAAGCTGGCGGTGCAGGAAGAACCAGAGCAGGCCGATGGCAAACAGCGTAATAACGCCCGCCATCATGACGGCCTCGTTGCGGATATGGGTGATGCGCTCGAAGGCAACCGCCGCCGGTATCGAGCCGACGACGAACCAGCCGGCACTGGGAATCTGTTTGGCGGAACTGAGTATGTTGTTGCCGCGCGCATCGGTTTCGATGCCGGAGCCTTCATATCCGTTCATGTAGCGGTCAAGCAGCTTGTTGGCGCCAAGCGTGGGCAGGGGGTGCAGTGCCCGGCTTTTGTCCGTTGCGGTGACATAGATATTGTCGCGCGGCGAGATGACAACATAACTGCTGCTGCCGGAATGCGTTTTGAAGTCGACGTTGCTGATCAGGCTGTTGTCGACCAGGCTGCTGACGCAGGCAAAGACACCGGCAAATCTTCTTTTGGCAAAGATGGGAACCGCAATTACGACGCGCGGATCTTTCATGAAACGGCCAAAGCCGGGTTTTGAGATGGCCGGTTTGCGTGTCGCCCTCACCTGGCGGTAGAAATCCCTTTGCGTGAAATCCGCGTTGCCCCTTCCTTGTGCCGGGGGGAAATCGGCAATGCCCTGGCCGGTTTTTGAAACAACGAACACGCCCATGGTGCACTGCTTGAAAATGGCTTTGCGCTCCGCCAGGAAAGAAGAAGTCCGATCCGGACTTTCCATCATGTGCGGTGTAATGGATTTGGCGATCAACCCGAGCGAATCGAAGCGCAGCTTGATCGCGCTGTCTATACGTTCGGCCACAAACGAGACTTCGGAAAACTGCTGCCTGGAGAGCGAGGTTTCCAGTTCCTGCCGCAGGTGGTGCACAAACAGATAGGTGAGCGACCAAACGGAAAGCAGAAAAAGGCCGAGCGTGAACGCGGTCACCCTGGTTTTTAAACCGAGATTTTGTATTGCGCGGAACATGCTATACCTTACCGTCCTCCCCGGTTTGCAGCAGATCGCGTCCTTTTTTCATTCCGGCTTTTTTAGTCGGATATATGCGGAGTGTGATTTTTCAGGAAATTCTACACCTTCCCGAGCAGATAGTTCTTGCGTTTGGATTCGGGGAATCGCTCGATGGCATAGCGCAGCATGGTGCGCGGCATGCTGCGATAGTGCAGCTTCAGAAAACCTTCTTCGGCGGCAGGGTCGCGTTTGCCCACTTCGCGCAGCATCCAGCCCACCGCTTTGTGCATCAGGTCGTGCTCGTCCTGCAGCAGGATGGCGGCGATGCGCAGCGTGTCGTCGAAATCGTCCAGGCGGATGAACCAGGCGGTGGAGAGGATAGCGATGCGCCGCTCCCACAACAGGGGCGAGCGCGCCAGCTTGTGCAGTATTTTGCGCGGACGGTCTTGCAGATGGCGGCCGACGATGCGCGGCGCAGAGACATCCACCAGGTCCCAGTTGTTGATGCGGTGGGTGCTGCCCAGATACAGATCGAAAGCGGCGGACTGGTCTTCAGCCAGTGCGCGCTGATAGAACTGCATCAGCAGCAACAAGGCGAAGAATCGTTCCTCGTGATAGCGCGAATCCAGCAGGGCAGCGACGGTATCGAGACCGGCATCGGCGTGTTGTTTTGCCAGCGCGCGCAACGGCGGCACCTTGATGCCGAGGAATACATCGCCCGCGCCGTATTGTCCCGGGCCGGTCTTGAAGAAGCATTGCAGGAGGGTTGCCGTTTCGGGCGAGGCGAGGGCACGCAGTTGTTTTTGTATGGTGGATGCTGTCGTCATTGTCTTGCCATCATCTGAATATCATCTGCCCGCAGCAGTGATGTAGGGTGGGCACGTTTCTTGTGCACACGCGGTTGTTGTTTTCATTTTTCCTCCGCGTGGGCACAGAAATCGTGCCCACCCTACATTTTGGTTGCCACAATCAAAAAGATGGGGAACTCGCGCGCACCCTGGCCCTCGATCTCCTTGCTCACCGAGGTGGCCGTGCTGTCGCGGACTTCCGCAAAGCCCGCTGCCAGCAGCAGTTTGCGCAGTTCGGCGCGGTCGAAGCCGAGATGGAACACGCCGGTGTTGTCGCCATGGAACGCGCCATCTTCCGTGTCGAGATCGGCGAAGGCGATCTGCCCGTGCGGTTTGAGCAGGCGCTTCCATTCCTTGAATAGCGCTGCCGTATCCGGTACATGGTGGGTCACCATGCTGCTGACGATCAGGTCGTAACTGCCGCTCGCGTGTGCGCCGCGCTCGAAATCCACCAGTTGTGTGCTGACGTTGCCGGGTTTGAGCGTGGCGATCTTGTCCTGTAGCACCGCGACCATCGCGGGCGAACTGTCCGCGCCGCAGACCGAATGCACATGCGGCTGCAATTGCATCGCCAGCAGCCCGGTGCCGCAGCCGTAATCCAGCACGTCCATCTGCGGGGTCATCTTCACCTCGCGCAGGATGGCATCGCCCACTTCCCGCGCAATCTTCACGCGCGTCGGGTTGCTGTCCCAGCGCGAGGCCACCGCCTCGAAATCTCTTCTGATCTGTTCCATGTTCTAACCGGACGAGCCGGAATTAAAATTGTAGGGTGGGTGGAGCGTAGCGATACCCATCGCAAATGTTGAAAAATGATGGGTATCGCTATCGCTCCACCCATCCTACGCATCTGCTTCAAAATCGTGCCTGACCGGTTTCATCAGGCGGTAGGGTGCGCTTGCGCACCAATGCATCTGGTGCGCAAGCGCACCCTGCGCAATTCAGCTTGTTTCAATTAGCGACGGCGACGAGTAGTTGTAGCGCCGCCCATCAGCGAACCCAGCACGCCGCGCACGAGTTGCCGTCCGAGTTCAGAGCCGACGGTGCGCACCACGCTCTTCACCATGGCTTCGCCCGCACTCTGGCGGCGACTGGTACCACCGCCAAAGATGCCGCCCAGCATGCCGCCGATCCCGCCGCCCGAACTCTCTGCTGCGGGTGCGGCTTTTTCGGCTTCAACCTGTTGTGCTTGCGCACGGGCCTTGATCATTTCGTATGCCGATTCGCGGTCGACGGTTTTTTCGTAATGACCGGCCAGCAGCGACGACTGGATGATGGCGGCGCGTTCGGTTTCGCTGATCGGGCCGATATGCGCTTGCGGCGGCACGATGAGCGCGCGTTCGACGATGGTCGGCGTGCCTTTCGCATCCAGCAACGATACCAGCGCCTCGCCCACGCCGAGCTCGGTGATGGCGGCCTGCTCGTCCAGCGCCGGGTTGTCGCGCATGGTCTCGGCGGCGGCGCGCACCGCCTTCTGGTCGCGCGCGGAAAAGGCGCGCAGCGCATGCTGCACGCGGTTGCCGAGCTGGCTCAATATCTTGTCCGGCACGTCGGCCGGGTTCTGCGTGATGAAGTACACGCCCACGCCCTTGGAACGGATGAGCCGCACCACCTGCTCGATCTTGTCCACCAGTGCGGCGGGCGCATCGTTGAACAAGAGGTGCGCCTCGTCGAAGAAGAACACCAGCTTGGGTTTTTCCAGGTCGCCCGCTTCCGGCAGGTTCTCGAACAGCTCGGAGAGCAGCCACAGCAGCAGCGTCGAATACACCTTGGGCGATTGCATCAGTTTGTCCGCCGCGAGGATGTTGACCATGCCTGCGCCTTTGCTGTCGGTCTGCATCAGGTCGTCGATGTTGAGCATCGGTTCGCCGAAGAACTGCTCCGCACCCTGGCTGGAGAGTTCCAGCAGGCCGCGCTGGATCGCGCCGATGCTGGCGGTGGAAATGTTGCCGTATTCGGTGGTGAAGTCCTTGGCGTTGTCGCCGACATGCTGCACCATGGTGCGCAGGTCTTTGAAATCCAGCAGCAGCATGCCGTTGTCGTCGGCGATCTTGAACACCAGCGTGAGCACGCCCTGTTGTGTGTCATTAAGGTTGAGCATACGCCCCAGCAGCAGCGGCCCCATGTCCGATACGGTGGCGCGCACCGGATGTCCCTGCTTGCCTTCCACGTCCCAGAATGTCACCGGGTAGGCGCGGTGCGCGAAGCCTTCCAGTTTCAGTTGTTCGACGCGCGCCTGCACCTTGGCGTTGCCGCCGCCAATTTTGGAAATACCGGACAGGTCGCCCTTGATGTCGGACATGAATACCGGCACGCCGATGCGGCTGAACGATTCCGCCAGCGATTGCAGCGTTACGGTTTTGCCGGTGCCGGTCGCCCCGGTGATGAGTCCGTGGCGGTTTGCCATCTGCGGCAGAAGCTCGAGTTCTTGTTTGTCGTTCTTGGCGATCAGCAGCGGGGTGGTCATTCTGGATTCCTTTTGAAAAAGGGTGATAAATAGCGATTCGGCAGTTTTGGGGTTTTCAGCCGGTGCATTATGGCGGGTGGCACTTTTTGCCGCAATCTCGCAACCGGCTGACTCCGCAATTTGTGCATTTCGTCGCAATTTATTGGTCGTGGCTTCAGGCCGTGTGGTTAAAATGCGGCCTCAATCTGCGTTCCCAGAGGAATAATTGCCGTGACACGACAAATGATCATTGCCGCGTTAGTGATGATGGTGTGTTTCCAGTCAATGGCGGCAGAGTTGACGCTCGGCGGCAGGGTGCTGGAGAAAGGCACGCGCAACCCGTTGCAGGGCGTGATCGTTTCGGTGCAGGACCAGGCCGTGCTGTCCGCAGTCACCGATTCCAAAGGTCACTTTCAACTTGCCTTGCCTGCAGCAGGCAATTTTGTTTTGACCGCGTCAAATGCGGGCATGACGGCAACGCTCGCTGTCGAACTGGCAGAGGATAAGCCGCTGCCATCGCCGACGTTCTACCTGCGCGTGCCGGAGACCCTGGGTGAACTGGTGGTGACGGCCGAGCGCAGCCCGGACCAGGTCGGCAAGAGTGCCTTGGGCGGCAAGACGTTGCGCAAGCTCGCCGGTTCCAGCGGCGATCCGCTGCGTGCATTGCAGACCCTGCCCGGGGTGGTTACCGTGAATGGCAGCAGTGCCCCGGCGGTGCGCGGTTCCGGCCCCGGCGACAACGCCTACTACGTGGACGGTTTGCCCGTCAGCAAAATATTCCACTATCTCGGCGTCAGCGTGTTCAACGCCGATTTGATCGAGGATTTCAACCTGTACAGCGCGGCGTTCGGGCCGCACTACGGCGATGTGACGGGGGCGGTGATCGATGTTGCGCTGCGCGAGCCGCGCAAGGATCGTCTGGGCGGCAAGGTCGATGTCAATGTGATGGGGGCGAATTTCCTGGTGGAGGGGCCGCGTAGCGACGACCAGTCGTTTTATTTTGCGGCGCGGCGCAGTTATGTCGATCTGCTCGTCAAGCAAGTCGAGGATAAGGGCGTGACGATACAGGTCCCCAACTATTGGGACTATCAGGGCAAGTATTTGTGGAAGTTGAGCGATGACAATCGTCTGATATTTCACCTGCAGGGAGCGTCGGACGTTCTGCGACTCAAAGTCGATTCCACGGCCGAAGCCGCCCAGAAGCAACCTGTGCTGGCCGGTGATTCCTCTTTTTCCGATATGAGTTCCATGCAGGCGGTGGTGTTGGATACATTGCTGGCCGGCGGGTCTTACAACACGCTCTCTTTTGAACATGTCGGCAATCGTTCATCCAATGCGCTGGGGACGGCGGGTACGCTGAACCTGAAGCAGGACAATCTCCTGTTGCGCGAACTGGTGCATTTTGAATTGTCCGACGGGCACGAGTTGTCGCTGGGCAGCGAACTGGCCCATGCGACAGTCGACATCAACGCGGATTTCATTAATGTGAATTGCACGCAGTTCGAACCCAATTGCGACCTGTCGTCCGCGCCGCGCCAGCAACTCAACGAGACCATCGATACCAATGCGTGGAGTGTTTCGGCGCAGGATCGGCTGAGAGTCCTGCCCGACCTCACGCTCATCGGCGGCGTGCGCCACAGCAAGGAGAATTACGCGCACAAGTCCTACACCGAGCCGCGTGTCGGTGCGGAATGGGAATGGAGCAGGCAGACGATGTTTACCGCCGGATGGGGGCGCCACAACCAGTACCCGACCGGCGGACAATGGGTGCGTGTATTCGGCAACCCCGAGCTTGATCACATCCGGGCCGAACACAGTGCGCTGGGGGTGAAGCACAAGGTGGATGCGGACTGGAACTGGAAGGCCGAGACCTATTACAAGAAGTTGGGCAATCTCGTCGTCAGCGACCCCACGCTTAACTACATCAATGCGGCGAGCGGCAAGGCTTATGGTCTCGAACTGCTGATCAAGAAAGAGGAGACCGACAAACTTTCCGGCTGGTTTGTGCTCAATCTCGCCAAATCGCAACGCCGCAACGATGTGACCGGAGAGGCTTTCCGATTCGAGTACGACCAGCCAATCAATACCACGCTGGTGGGAACGTACAAATTTTCGGAGAAATGGTCGTTCGGCGCCAAGTGGAACTACCACTCCGGCACGCCCTACACGCCCGTTATCGGCACCAATGGCACGTATGCGGATGGCAGGCCCGTCCCGGTCTATGCGGCGGTCAATTCCGATACGCTGCCCGTATATCATCGCCTGGACCTGCGCCTGGATCGCAATTACGTGTTCGACAAATGGAAGTTCAACACCTATTTCGAGTTGAACAATGTTTACCAGCGCAAAGACATTGTCGGCTACAACTACAACCCGACCTACACCAGCAGGGAGCCGGTGTATTCGTTTGTGCTGCCGTTTTCATTCGGGGTGCAAGGCGAGTTTTGACAGCGGGGAATGCCGCGCTCAATTTTGCAAAGGAGGCAACTTGACCACAGCGTTGTCAGGCCTAATGCAGGAAAAATGATTAAAGTTACTCAAATAGTTGCCGATACATAATTCGACAGACAAGTGAAAATGTGCCGGAAGCAGACAGAAGGAGAGTAATCATGGACGTTAACTCATTGAACTCAGGGAATAATTACGTATCCCAAGTGCAGCCGCAACCGCAGACACCGGTTGAGCGGGCGGCTGAAGAAAAGAAGGACAAGGATCGTGACGAAGCTAACAAGGCTGCCGCAGTGAATGCGCCGGTGCAGCCAACGGTTAACACCAGCGGTCAGAAGGTCGGTGCCGTTATCAACGTCCAAGCCTGACGTTAACGCAACGGAACAGGCAATCGGTAATGGCGGGCGTGGTCTTGTGACCACGCCCGTTTTTTTGCCCTTGAAAAATATTCTGCAGCCCATAGATTGCCCGTATGCGGAGCAATTTCCGCCCAACTTCTAAGGAAAGGAGAAAGAAATGGCCAACATCACCAGATTCAGACCAACCAGCGATGCTTTGGATGATTTGTTTCGAGGTTTCTTTATGCAGCCGGTGCGCTTCGACGGGCAACAGGAAGTGCAAATGAAGATGGATGTCAGCGAAGACGACAAAGCCTACAAGGTGCATGCCGAGATTCCCGGCGTGAAAAAGGACGATATTCATGTAAGCATTGAGGGCAACCAGGTGTCGATCAGCGCCGAAGTGAAGAACGAGAAAGAAGTGAAAGAAGGCGAAAAGCTGCTGCGCAGCGAACGCTATTACGGCAGCGTCGCGCGGGCTTTTTCGCTGGCGCAGGATGTGGATGAGAATGCCGCCCAGGCGAAATACAACGACGGCGTGCTGGAATTGACGTTGCCCAAGAAGAAGGCGACTGCGACCAGGAAACTGGTTATCCAGTAAGCGTTAACTTCCCTGCAAACGGGCGGCTGGAAGCCGCCCGTTTCGTTTTATATGCGGTAGAATGCGCGCAGTTTTTGAAGGAATCCATATGACACTGACTGCTGCTACCGCCGCCCAGAAAGCCCGCACCCTGTCCGAAGCGCTGCCCTATATCCAGCGCTTCTTCGACAAGACCATCGTCATCAAATACGGCGGCAACGCCATGACCGACCCCAAGCTGCAGGAAGGCTTCGCGCGCGACGTGGTGTTGCTCAAGCTGGTCGGCATGAACCCGGTGGTCGTGCATGGCGGCGGCCCGCAGATCAACGATTTGCTGAAAAAGGTCGGCAAGCAGGGCGAGTTTATCCAGGGCATGCGCGTGACCGACGAAGAAACCATGGATGTGGTCGAAATGGTGCTGGGCAAGGTCAACAAGGACATCGTCAACCTGCTTAACCGCTACGGCGGCAAGGCGGTGGGGCTGACCGGGCAGGATGGCGCGTTCATCCGTGCCGAAAAGCTGATGCTGGAAAGCATCGCCGAGCCGGGCAAGATGCTGGACATCGGCCTGGTTGGCGATATCCACAAAATCGATCCTTCCATCATTACCTTCCTCGATTCCGGTGATTTCATCCCGGTTATTGCGCCCATCGGCGTCTCGCCGGATGGCGAGACGTTGAATATCAACGCCGACGTGGTGGCCGGCAAGCTGGCCGAAGTATTGCGCGCCGAGAAACTGGTGCTGCTGACCAACACGCCGGGCGTGCTGGACAAGGACGGCAAGTTGCTCACCGGACTCACCCCCAAGCAGATCGACGGCCTGGTGGCGGACGGTACGCTGTCCGGCGGCATGCTGCCCAAGATCGGTTCGGCGCTGGATGCAGCACGCGGCGGGGTGAAGGCGGTGCATATCATCGACGGTCGCGTGGAGCATGCGCTGTTGCTGGAAATTCTCACCGATGAAGGCGTTGGCACGCTGATCAAAAGCAAGTGAACGAGCGCGTCTGGATTTTCGATCTGGATAACACGCTGCACAACGCCACGGCGCACGTGTTTCCGCATATCAACCGCAGCATGACTGCGTATCTGCAGGAGCACTTGCAGTTGAGCGAAGACGAGGCCAATGCGTTGCGCGTGGACTACTGGCAGCGTTACGGCGCCACCCTGAGCGGCCTGATCAAGCACCACGGCACCGACCCGGATCATTTTCTGTGGCACACGCACCAGTTTCCCGAGTTGCCGAAAATGGTGTTGCGCGAACCGCGTTTGCGCCATGTGCTGAAACAGTTGCCGGGCAGGAAGGTGGTGTTCTCCAACGCGCCCTTGCAGTACGCACTGGCCGTGTTGAAGCTGCTGCGGGTGGGGGATTTGTTCGATGACGTGTTCTCGATTGAACATTCGCGTTACAAGCCCAAACCGCAAACCGAAGGATTCCGGCGCTTGTTGCGCAAGCATCGCCTGCGCGCGGAGCAATGCGTGATGGTGGAAGACAGCGCGGAGAATCTGCAGGTCGCCAGGCGCCTGGGGATGCGTACTGTATGGGTCAGCAACGAACCGCGCGCGCCGGGTTTTGTGGATGTGAAAATACGCAGTGTGCTGGAACTGCCGCGCGCAGTTGGCAAAATGTAGGGTGGGCACGTTTTTGTGCCCACGCGGTTTCGAGATTTTGCCATTTGCGCATTGGTTTCCGGTGTTATCCGCGTGGGCACAGAAGCGTGCCCACCCTACGAATGTGGTGAAATTGTTTTAGGGAGTAAAAAAATGGCAACCAAACAACCGGGCGAAAGAAAACTGCAAATCCTGCAAACCGTCGCCGAGATGCTGGAACAGCCCAAGGGCGAAAAAATCACCACGGCAGCGCTGGCCGCACGGCTCGAACTGTCCGAAGCGGCGCTGTACCGCCATTTCGCGAGCAAGGCGCAGATGTTCGAAGGCCTGATCGAATTCATCGAGCAGACGGTGTTCGGGCTGGTCAACAAGATCGTCACCGAAGAACAGGATGGCCTGAAGCAGGTAGAAGGCATCCTCGCGTTGCTGCTCGGTTTCGCGCAGAAAAATCGCGGCATGACGCGCGTGCTCATCGGCGATGCGCTGGTGAACGAAGACGAGCGTCTGCAGCAGCGCATCAACCAGTTCCTCGACCGTATCGAAACCACGCTCAAGCAGGCGCTGCGCATTGCCGACACGCAGGGCAAACTGGCTGCGGGCGATGACATCGGCGCGCATGCCAATCTGCTGCTGTGCTACGTTGTCGGGCGCTGGAACCAGTTTGGAAAAAGCGGCTTCACGCGCGATCCGATGGCGCAATGGACGCAGCAGTGGGGAGTACTCAGGTCGCAGTTCAAATGATCCTGATACCGATCATTGTCTGGTCTGACTGACAATCTCTCGTCCTGAATTAAGGAAAAAATATGATCCTGATACTGGATGCAAATACCCAAACGGAAAGCGCCGAGTACCGGCAATTGACGGCTCATCTGGCGGGCCTGCAAGGCGTGCAAACGCGGGTGCATATCGAACACGGTGCGGAACAGAATCTCACCGAAATCTACCTCATCGGCAATACCCAGGCGCTGGATATCGACGACATGCAGAGTTTGCCCTGCGTCGAACGTGTGGTGCGCGTGTCGCAGGAGTACCGCGTTCTCGGGCGGCACAAGGACGACAATCGTGCCGCCTATTTCGACTACAACGGCGTACGTTTCGGGCAGGACACGCTCAACGTGTTCGCGGGCCTCTGTGCGGTGGACAACGCCGAGCATGTGGAGATCATGCTGCGCGCCCTGCGCGACAACGGCCAGGTCTGCACCCGCATGGGCGCCTACAAGCCGCGCACCAGTCCCTATGCTTTTCAGGGCCACGGCAAGAATTGCCTGCCGTATGTGTTCGAGCTGGCGGGCAAATACGGCATCAAGGTGATTGCCATGGAGATCACGCACGAATCGCACCTGAACGAGATCGCCGAAACGCTGCACCAGACCGGCAACCCGACCGGCGTGATGCTGCAGATCGGCACGCGCAACACGCAGAATTTCGAACTGCTCAAGATCGTCGGCCGCCAGCAGCAATTCCCCGTGCTGCTCAAGCGCGGCTTCGGCATCACCCTCGACGAATCGCTGAACGCCGCCGAATATCTGGCCTCGGAAGGCAACCGCAACGTTGTGTTCGGCCTGCGCGGCATGAAGACCAACATGGGCGATCCGCACCGCAACCTGGTCGACTTTGCCCACGTGCCCGTGGTGAAACGCCTGACGCGCATGCCCGTCTGCGTCGATCCCTCGCACTCGGTCGGTACACGTGCCGCCTCGCCCGACGGCATCCTTGACATCATGCACGCCACCGCACAAGGCGTGCTGGCCGGTGCGAACATGGTGCTGGTGGACTTCCATCCCGCTCCGCCGCAAGCGCTGGTGGATGGCCCGCAGGCGCTGCTGCTGAAGGAACTGCCGCATTTCCTGGAAGACGTACAGATCGCGCGCGAGGCTTATCTGAAACGGGTAAGCTTGGTGCAGAAGTATAGGGATTGATGAAATTCGTGGACAAACAGGCGCTCTGCAGAATCTATTACTGAACAATTGCGATGGAGCAAAAAATGACTGACAAACTGATCATATTCGACACCACCTTGCGCGACGGCGAGCAGAGCCCCGGCGCGTCCATGACCAAGGAAGAGAAGCTGCGCATCGCGCGCCAGCTGGAAAAACTGGGCGTGGATGTGATCGAGGCGGGCTTTGCGGCTGCCAGTCCCGGCGATGCCGACGCGATTCACAGCATTGCCAAGGTGATCGAGCGTTCCACCGTGTGTTCGCTGGCGCGTGCCAGTGAAAAGGATGTGCGCGCGGCGGGCGAGGCGATCAAGCCGGCCAGGCACGGGCGTATCCACACTTTTATCGCCACTTCGCCCATCCACATGCAGCACAAGCTGCGCATGAGCGAGGATCAGGTGGTGGAGCGGGCGATACAAGCGGTGAAATGGGCGCGCGAGTATAGCGACGATGTGGAGTTCTCCGCCGAAGACGCGTTGCGCTCGGAGATGGATTTCCTGGTGCGCATATTCACCGAGGTCATCAAGGCGGGTGCCACCACCCTGAACGTGCCGGACACCGTGGGTTACAGCATGCCGGTGTTGCTGGGCGAGCATTTCAGGCAGTTGATTGCGCGCGTGCCGGGTTCGGACAAGGTGGTCTGGTCGGCGCACTGCCATAACGACCTGGGCATGGCCTCGGCCAACTCGCTGGCGGCGGTGATGAACGGCGCGCGCCAGGTGGAGTGCACCATCAACGGTCTGGGTGAACGCGCGGGCAATGCCGCGCTGGAAGAAATTGTGATGGCGGTGAAAACGCGCCGTGACATCTTCACCTGCGATACGGCCATCGATACCGCGCAGATCGTGCCGACTTCCAAACTGGTGTCCAGCATTACCGGTTATCCGGTGCAGCCGAACAAAGCCATTGTTGGAGCCAATGCTTTCGCGCACGAGTCCGGCATCCACCAGGACGGCGTGCTCAAGCATCGCGAGACTTACGAGATCATGCGTGCCGAGGATGTGGGCTGGGGCGCGAACAAGATGGTGATGGGCAAGCATTCGGGCCGCGCCGCCTTCCGTGCGCGTTTGCAGGAACTGGGTATCGTGCTGGACGGTGAAGAGGCTGTAAACGCGGCGTTTGCACGGTTCAAGGATCTGGCCGACAGGAAACACGAGATATTCGACGAAGACTTGCAGGCACTGGTGAGCGAAGGCGAAATTGCGCATGTGAGCGAACATTACCGCCTGGTGGCAATGGGCGCGCATTCCGAAACCGGGGTGTTGCCGGTGGCACGCGTGGTCATGAGTATCGGCGGGGCCGAGCATCAGGCCGATGCGCAGGGCGGCGGGCCGGTGGATGCGACATTCAAGGCGATTGAGCAGATCGTGCACAGCGGAACCGAACTACAACTGTACTCGGTGAATAACATTACCAGCGGTACGGATGCTCAGGGCGAAGTGACGGTGCGTTTGTCCAAGGGAGGCCGCGTAGTCAACGGGTTGGGCGCGGATACCGACATTGTGGTGGCCTCGGCCAAGGCTTACCTGAATGCCCTGAATAAGCTGGACGCGGGAGCAAATCGGGCGCATCCTCAACTCTGATGGAGTCTTTGCGGAGTCGTGAGATGAAACATGCTGTGCGGGCGCTGGTGCTGGGTGCCATATTAGTGGGGAACGCAAATGCTGCCGTGCAGGATACGGCCGGACAACCCGCGTTGAACAAGAGTCAGACCGCGAAAGCAGCATCCCCGGCGTTAACGAAACATAAGGCTTTGCGCACCAAGAAAGCGAAACCCAAGGGGGCGCTCGTAGAAAAAGCGGCTGCTCCCAAAGCAACAATCAAGCTGGATAACATGACCGAGAAAGCACCGCCGGAATCAAATGATGATTCCGTTCAAATCAAGGGAGTACGCGGGTAGCCCGGTCGTTGAAGCAGATTGAAAAAAGGCATCGTTCACGATGCCTTTTTTTCGGGCTAGGGTTGCAGCAATACCAGTGCCTGATTGCCGTCAAGGGCGGGTGTAGGGAAATCATGGCGCGCGGTCCGGTCATTCAGGCGCAGGTCGTAACCGTCGCAATCAATGCCGATCACCAGACCTTGAGTTGCCGGGCGTGCGGCGTTGATTCTCTCGAGCAACGCATCTTCTTCTGCAGCGAGCGAGTTGGGCGGTACTTGATAACGGTCGGCCTTCACCCAGTGGATGTCGCCGAAGCCGCCGATGTAGCGCAGCGCCAGCGGGGCGATGCGGTAAAACTGGAAGTCGGGCATGTCGTAGTAAGTCTGTGCCTCGGGGAAATAGCGCAAATAACGTTTTCCGGCCAGTTCGCGTTCGGGTTCCAGTGCGGCCGAGCCGACCAGGGTGATGCGTCCCTGGGTCTGGATGTGCGAGTCTTCCTGGTTGTGCGTGATCAGGCTGACGCGCGGGTCGTGCTGGATATTTTTCGTGTGTTCCGCCAGTGCGCTGATCAGGATGAGCAGGCTGCCGTCGTGATCCACCAGATAAGGCGTGATGGAACCGAAGGGATGGCCTTCGAATTTCTTCGACAATGTACTCAGCGCGCCGTAGCGGTGGGCGCGCAACAACTGGCGGGCGGCGAGGGCGGTGGCTTGCGGAGTGGCTTTGTCGGGTATCATACGGGGCATTGTATTTCAGTTATCGGGGCTTATGAGACTTCCAGTAAAACTTCCGGAGATTTTTTCCCGGAATTCAAAAATCAGGCGTCCGAATTTCGGTATCGTCGATTCGTTTCGCTTCCTGCGTTACGTCACGGTGCGGTTAAAGGAAGACAGGTGCACGCAGATGGCGGCGAGCCTGACCTTTACCACGCTGCTGTCGGTTGTGCCGCTGTTGACGATTGCATTGACCCTGTTCTCCGTATTTCCCGCGTTCCACGAGTACTCCGCGCCCATCAAGGAGTTCATCCTGGCGAACATGGTGCCGGAGACTGGCAGCCGGATCATTTCCGGATACGTGGAGCAATTCACCGAAAGCGCATCGCGGCTGACGGCTGTGGGTCTGGTGTTTCTGGCTGTCACCGCGATGATGCTGATGCTGACCATCGATAACGCCTTCAACATGATCTGGCGTGTATCGCGTCCGCGCAGCCTGAGGCAACGGGTGCTGGTGTACTGGGCAGTGATCACGCTGGCGCCGCTGCTGATCGGGGGCAGCCTTACGCTTACCTCGTGGCTGGTCGGATTCTCGGCGGAGTATGCGCAGCAAATTCCCAAGCTGAGCATGGATGCGATCAAGCTCATTCCGCTGCTGCTGACAACGGCCGCTTTCACCCTGATGTTCCGCGTGGTGCCCAATCGCTTTGTGCCGATACGCCATGCCATTACCGGCGGATTGATTGCGGCGGTGGCGTTCGAGTCCATGAATCGCGGTTTCGCGTTCTACATCTCGCACTTCCCTTCCTACAAGCTGGTGTACGGCGCGTTTGCCAGCGTGCCGATCTTCCTGATGTGGCTCTATTTCTCCTGGCTTACCGTGCTGTTCGGCGCGATCATCACGGCCTCGCTGTCGCATTGGCGCAGCACGCATTCCCTGCGCCTGGATCAGGCGGCGAAGCTGTATTACGCGGTGGGCATGCTCAAGTTGATGTACAAAGGCCTTGTGAAGGGCGAGGTACAGACCCTGCCGGGACTGTCGCGCCATTTGCGTATCGGTTTCGACGATATCGAGCGCATTCTGGATGTGCTTGTCAAAGCCAAGATCGTGGGCAAACTGTCCGGGACGGGGTGGAGCATGGTGCGCACGCCGGATGCGGTTGAGTTGAACGAACTGTTGAAGTTGTTTCTGCTGGATGTGTCGACGTTGCCCAAACATGGCGGCGACGACGATATCAAGGCATGGTTCGCGTCGCTGGAGAAACGCCTGAACGATCCCAAACGCATGACCTTGCAGGGCATGTGGAATAAGAGCGAGTAACTTGTTGCCGCCCATTCTCTTTTGCGCTTTAATGCGCGCCGTTTGCGTTTTTTGCCCACCCCTTTCAGGAGAGCATTTTGAAATTTCTTGAGCACCTGTTCGAAAGCTCGTTGTGGAACAGCCGTTTCGTTATTTTTCTGGCCGTCGTGGGCAGCCTGCTTGCGAGCTTTGCCATTTTTTACATGGCGACCGTGGATGTGGTGATACTGGTAAAACACATGTTCCACTATGCCGATTCGAGCCTGACGGACGAGGCGCGCAAGATTTTGCATGACAGCACGGTGTCGCACATCGTCGAGGTGGTCGATGGCTATCTGCTGGCGGTGGTGCTGTTGATCTTTTCACTGGGCCTGTACGAGCTGTTCATCAGCGACATCGACCAGGCGCACGGCAGCAAGGCGTCCAGCAAAATACTGGTGATCAGCAACCTGGACGACCTGAAGTCGCGGCTGGCGAAAGTGATTCTGATGATCATGATCGTGACCCTGTTTGAAGAAACACTGAATATGCATATCTCGCAACCCATCGACCTGGTCTATATCGGGGCGGCAATTGCGCTGATTGCCCTGGCGCTGTATCTGTCCCATGCCGCAGATGGGCACGCTTCCGGTGATGGCGATACGGCTGCCGTTCAGGCGGACGAAAGAAAGATCGGGCACTGATGAATATCGGAATGCGCCTGCTGGCGGCAGTGCTTCTGTTTGCGGCCGGTGCCGCATCAGCCGGGTCTTTTGCATTCAAGGATCTGCAGGGGCACCAGCAACGCCTGCAGGATTATCGCGGCAAGTGGGTGCTGGTCAATTTCTGGGCGACCTGGTGTCCGCCCTGCCTGGAAGAAATTCCGGATCTGATGGAGTTGCACGAGGCGCACAGGAAATCGGATCTGGTGGTGATCGGCGTGGCGCTGGATTCGACGAGGGAGTCGGTGGTTGAATTCGTGGCAAAGAAGAAAGTCGGCTATCCCATCGTCTTCGGCAATTACGATCTCGCCGCGCAAGTCGGTGAAGTCGAGGCGCTGCCGACTTCCTATCTGTACGACCCGTCGGGCAAACTGGTGAGCTACCAGCAGGGAATGGTGACGCGGGCCAACGTCGAGTCCTATATCAAAAGCAAGAAGAAGTAATCAACTGGTTTTACGTACGGTGTCGTGTTGCGGCTTGGTCCAGTGTTTGTGCCAGGCGGCTTTCACCAGGTTGGGATATTCCGGTTTGCCCAGACTGCCGTTGTAACGCCCCAATGCGCGGTACAGATTGCCTTTTTCCTGGTCCAGGTAGTGGCGCAGTATGGTGCAGCCGAAACGCAGGTTGGTGCGCAGGTGAAACAGGTTCTGGTCGTTTGCACCCAGGGCCTTGGTCCAGAATGGCATGACCTGCATGTAGCCGCGCGCGCCGGACTTTGAGACTGCATATTTCCTGAACCCGCTTTCCACTTCGATCAGTCCCAACACCAGATGCGGATCGAGCCCGGCCCGCGTCGCTTCGTAATGCACTGTGCTCAGGAAATCGAAGCGGTATTCCGCATCCGGCATGCGCTTGGCCAGCCGTTGCGACATCTCGTCCAGCCACAATTGCGCTTCCTGTTGCGAGGAGAACGCCAATTTCGGCGCCGCCTGATCCGACACGGCGCGCTGCATCATGCTGCGCACGCTGGCGGAAAGTGCTTCTTCCTTTTGTGCGCCGGCTTGCGCGTTGCCGGCAATGCACAAACCCGTTGCCGCGAAGGTCAGCGCAAAAAATAATTTCTGATGTATTTTCAGTCTCATAGCTTGGATTGTACGAGCTTTTTCACATCTTGCAAGAGGACGGCCTGTGCCGCTGCGTCGAGACGGCCCTGATATTCCACCTTGCCGTCCTTTAATCCGCGGTCGCCGATGACGATGCGATGCGGAATGCCGATCAACTCCAGGTCGGCGAACATCACGCCGGGGCGTTCGTCGCGGTCGTCCAGCAGGACTTCAATACCAGCGGCTCCGAGTTCCATATAGAGCTTGTCGGCAGCTTCGCGTACCGCGTCGCTCTTTTTGTAACCGATGGGCGCGATGGCGACTTGGAACGGCGCCATACCGGCGGGCAGGCTGATGCCGCGCTCGTCGAAGTTCTGCTCGATGGCGGCGGCCACGATGCGCGACACGCCGATGCCGTAGCAACCCATTTCCATGATCTGCGCCTTGCCGTTCTCGTCCAGATACGTGGCTTGCAGCGCTTCGGAATACTTGGTGCGCAACTGGAAGATGTGGCCGACTTCGATGCCGCGACACAATTCGAGCGTGCCCTTGCCGTCCGGGGAGGGGTCGCCCGCGACCACGTTGCGGATGTCCGCAACCAGGTCGGGTTCGGGCAAGTCGCGCCCCCAGTTGATACCGGCAGTATGGAACTTGGGCTTGTTGCTGCCCGCCACGAAATCGCTCATCAGGGCAACTGACCTATCCGCGACGACGCGCGTCTTGCTGCGATCAATGCCGACCGGGCCGAGGAAGCCGGGCGGGCAATTGAAGAAGGCGCGGATTTCGTCTTCGCGCGCAAAGCGGAAATCGGCCAGTCCGGGCAACTTGCTCACTTTGACTTCGTTCAGGTTGTGGTCGCCGCGAATCAGCAGGATGACCAGTTGTTCGGCGGCGATGACGGCGAGCAGCTTGACGGTGCGATGCAACGGGATGCCGAGCAGCGCGGCCACGTCTTCGCACGTGGTCTGGCTGGGGGTGGATACATCATGCATGGCTTCAGACGCTGCCGGACGCTGTGTCGCGGGCGCGACCGCTTCGGCTAGTTCCACGTTGGCGGCATAGTCTGAATTCGGGCAGAACGCCAGGCCGTCCTCGCCGGAGTCGGCCAGCACATGGAATTCATGCGAGCCGGAACCACCGATGGCGCCCGTGTCTGCGGCCACTGTGCGGAACTGCAAACCCAGGCGCGTGAAGATGCGGCTGTACGTCTCGTACATCACGCGGTAAGTCTGTTCCAGGCTTTCGAAACTGCTGTGGAATGAGTAGGCGTCCTTCATCACGAATTCGCGCGCACGCATCACGCCGAAACGCGGGCGCACTTCGTCGCGGAATTTGGTCTGGATCTGGTAGAAGTTCAGCGGCAACTGGCGGTAACTTTTCACCTCGCGGCGCGCGATGTCAGTGATGACCTCTTCGTGTGTAGGGCCGAAACAAAACAGGTTGTTGTGCCTGTCCTTGATCTTCAGCATCTGCGGGCCGAACACTTCCCAGCGCCCGGTTTCCTGCCACAGTTCGGCGGGTTGTACGGCGGGCATCAGCAACTCGATGCCGCCGCTCCTGTCCATCTCTTCACGCACCACGGCTTCGACTTTGCGCAATACACGCAGTCCCAACGGCATCCAGGTGTACAGCCCGCTGGCGAGTTTGCGGATATAGCCCGCGCGCAGCATGAGGCGATGGCTGGGCAGTTCGGCTTCGGCGGGGGCCTCTTTCAGGGTGGAGATGAAAAATTTTGAAACGCGCATGATGCTTCCTTGTTTGATGAGGCGCGGATTTTACAGCGAAATAACCCCGTCTGGCGCGGTGCTTCCGCCTTTGTTCTTTTCAGTGTGTCTGAAATGTGGAACAATCCGGCCATCGAAAAACAGTACGGGGCGAATCATGATAGACCGAGAAGGTTATCGCCCGAATGTCGGTATCATTCTGACTAACGCAAAGAATCAGGTTTTCTGGGGTAAGCGCATCCGGCAGGATGCATGGCAGTTTCCACAGGGCGGCATTCAGCACGGCGAGACGCCGGAGCAGGCGATGTATCGCGAATTGCAGGAAGAAGTGGGTTTGCAATCCTGCCACGTCCAGATATTGGGGCGTACCCGCGATTGGATGCGTTATGAGGTGCCGCAAACTTGGGTCAAGCGCGAATCGCGCAGCCACTACAAGGGGCAGAAACAGATATGGTTTCTATTGCGTTTGGTCGGGCGCGACTGCGATGTGTCTTTGCGTGCTTCAGGACATCCGGAATTTGATGCCTGGCGCTGGATTGATTACTGGGTCGAGCTGGGGAGCGTGATCGAGTTCAAGCGCGAAGTGTATCGTCTGGCTTTGAATGAGCTGGTGCGTTATCTGCCGCCGCTGAAAGGGGGCGGCGAAGAGAGCAAGTCGAGAAGAAGTCAGGGAGCTATATAGAAGAATCCAGGCAGTTAATTCAAGGAGGATCGCAATGAGTAAAAATTTCGCAGCGCTGACCAATCACCCTTTCAAAGCCGGTGCAGGTATTGCCAGACCGGCGCAGGTATTGCAACAGAACGTCACTCTGGACGACCCGGCCACCAGCGTAATGACCGATCTGCGCAGCGTTGCCGTCGTCAACGTGCGCGCCAAGACCACAATGGAAAAAGCCAACGACAAGATGATTCGTTACGGCGTGCGGATGTTGCTGGTGATGGACGATGAGGACAAGGTCACCGGATTGCTGACGGCAACCGATGTACTGGGTGAGAAACCGGTACGCTTTCTGCAGCAGATGGGCGGAACGCATGCCGACATCTTGGTGCGCGATGTGATGACGGTGCAGCAGGAACTGGAAGTGCTGAAACTGGAAGATGTGCAGAAAGCCAAGGTGGGAAATATCCTTGCCACGCTGCGGTCGTCGGGACGGCAACATGCCATGGTGGTCGAGGAGAAAGCCGACGGTAGCCAGACCGTGCGCGGCTTGTATTCCGTAACGCAGATCGCGCGGCAGCTGGGTGTGCAGGTCAAGACGGCGGAAGTCGCCAAAGTGTTTGCCGAGATTGAGACTGCGATTAGCGTAAAACAATAAATAATAGTCGTTACCCATGCCCTTCCCGGCATGGGATTTCTCCGAGTGGGGGTTACATGAGCCGTTTCGCATTGTATTGGATGGCAGGATTGATGCTGGCGGGATGCGCCAGCTTCAGCAGCAACGAAGTTCACGTCAGTGAAAAGCTGAATCCCGCCGGTACGGAGGCCAAAAATCTCGCCTCCATCCGCATGGCGGGATATGCCGACGGACGCAATGCGGCAAATCCGCGCAGGATCGGCGTATCCGAAGTGCGGGTATCCGGTTTGTCCGGGACGGCAGTCATACTGGATCGCGATGTGACCGATATTGTGGCGGAGTCCATGCACAAGCACCTGAACGACAAGGGCTTGCAGGTGTTGCCCAAGGATGCGGATGCTGTATTCGAGTTGAGCGGCGTGGTCAAGGAATTCAAGTATGACGTCAAGGCGCGTGACTATGTGCATATCAAGCTGGAAACCACGCTGAAAGAGGTTGCCTCCGGCAAGGTGGTCTGGTCCGGAGAAGTGGAGCAGAAGAGCGATCATTTTGCCGGCGTGTCCGGCAACAGCACCAGCGATATTGCGGATTCCCTGAAGCAGGAACTCGGGGTGGTGACCGGCAAGACGGCGGAAGCAATTGACAACGTGCTGATGGCGACGCATCCGGAACTGTTCAACCTGACTCCCGGCACCAAGGTGATTCCGGGTGTGACGGTATTCGTGTCGCCCAATCGGGAGGGTTCGATTGCGCCTGAAACCTCCATGCTCAGACCGCTTCACAGTGAGCGGGACTTGCTGACGCCGCTTGGCGAGCAGGGTATGCTGGTGGTGAGGACGGAGCCTGCGCGCGCCAAGGTCTATCTGGACGGCGTGTATTACGGACTGTCGCCATTGAATATCAGTATGGCTGCAGGCATACGCACAGTCGTGGTCAAGTTGAAAGGGTACAAAAACGCCACCGAGAAAGTTGCGGTGCGCGTGGGCGCAACCACGGAAATGGAATTCCAGCTGGAAAAATGAGATTCAGTCTCATGCAATAAAAAAGCCCGCTTCGTGCGGGCTTTTTGTCGGGCGAAGATTCTTAATGCTTGCCGGTGCTGCCGAAACCGTTGGCCCCGCGCTGGCTCATCGGGAATTCTTCCACGATGTTGAACTCCACCTGGGCCACCGGCACAATGATCAATTGCGCGATGCGCTCCATTGGCATCAGCGCAAACGGGTGATGGCCGCGGTTCCAGATGGAAATGAATATCTGGCCCTGGTAATCCGAATCGATCAGTCCGACCAAGTTGCCGAGCACGATGCCGTGCTTGTGGCCCAGGCCCGAGCGCGGCAGGATCATCGCCGCATAATGCGGGTCGTTCAGGTGCAGGGCGATGCCGCTGGGAATGAGTTCGCACTGCCCCGGCTGGATGGTCATGCTGCCGTCGATGCAGGCGCGCAGGTCGATGCCGGCCGAGCCCGGCGTGGCATAGGCCGGCGGGTGTTCATGCAAGCGGGGGTCAAGCACCTTCACGTCCACTTTTTTCATTACTTGCTTCCTTTCTTGTAAAGAACCGCAGCGTGACGCAACAGCGCCCGTGCCAAAACGAGTTTGTCGGCGCGCGGCAACACGTGCTCGCCCGCAGCATCGAACAACACCAGTTCATTGTCGTCGCTGCCGATGGCGTTTTGCGCCAGATTTGCCGCCAGCAGCGGAATGTTCTTCTTTTTGCGTTTGGCCGCGGCATGCTCGCGCAGCTTTTCGCTTTCCGCCGCGAAGCCCACACAGAAAGGCGGCTTGGGCAGGCTGGCGACGTAGGCCAGTATGTCGGGGTTGGGAATGAGCTCCAGCGTCAGTGCAGCATCACTCTTTTTGATCTTCTGCTCGCTCGGTCGTGCCACGCGGTAATCGGCTACTGCCGCCACACCAATAAACATATCCGCATTCGCCACCTGTTGTTTCACCGCCTCGAACATCTCGGCGGCACTGGTGACATTAACCACCTGCGCACCTTGCGGTTTGGCCAGCGCCGTCGGGCCGGAGACCAGCAATACCTCGGCACCCATTTCCACAGCCGCCAGCGCAATGGCATAACCCATCTTGCCGCTGCTGCGGTTGGTAATGCCGCGCACCGCGTCGATGGCTTCGTAAGTCGGGCCGGCGGTAATGAGTACTTTCACACCGTTTAACTCCCTCTCCCGCAAGCGGGAGAGGCTTGGCCTGTCCTGAGTCTGTCGAAGGAGGGTGAGGGTAGGATTTTGCAGCGCAGCAAAGACATCCCGCGCCAGTTCTTCAGCTTCCAGCATGCGTCCCATCCCTTCCTCGCCGCAGGCTTGCGCCCCGCTGGCCGGACCCAACACCACCACGCCGTCATCAGCAAGCCGCTGCACATTGCGCTGCGTAGCCGCATTCGCCCACATCTGCTTGTTCATGGCAGGCGCCACCAGCAAAGGGCAATCGCGCGCCAGACACAGGGAAGAGAGCAAATCATTGGCCAGCCCATGCGCCAGCTTGGCGATAAAGTCCGCCGTGGCAGGCGCAATCACGATGGCATCGGCGACGCGGCTGGTCTGGATGTGCGCCATGCCCTTGTCGTCCTGCCACTGGTTGACTAGTACCGGGTTGCCGGTAAGCGCCTGCATGGTGGCGGGCGTGATGAAGTGCGTCGCCGCCTCCGTCATCGCCACCTGCACCTCGATTCCCTGCTTGATCAATAACCGAGCCAATTCCGCGGCCTTATAGGCCGCAATGCCGCCGGTGATGCCTAGCACGATGCGTTTTGTCTGGGCTTGCTTCATAGTGCCGCGCATCTTATCAAGAAAGGGCGCGGGATGGCATGGCATGGCGGAAAAGCGCATGGATAGGCGTGTATCTGGCAGGCTGTTGAAAAACGTAGCGAGCGATGACAGAGCAAGGCGCGCAATGGCGAAAAGGCGGAATTTACAGGTAGTAAATGAGCATTTTGAGCCATTAAGCAACGCAGTTATGTCGAGCGCAGTAGTTTTGCAACAGCCGGCTAGGCCGTTTGGCATATTGACCCTGTCTCAAGGGCGGGTTAGTTTGCGTCCGTGAGCTGCTTCACCCGTACCTTGGTGCTGTCCAATCGACCAGAGCGTGCAAATTGAAGATAAAAGTGATTCAGGATTTTGAACTGGAGAATTGAAATGAGAAAGCATAATGCGGGGTTTATCTCTTTGATGGTATGTTTTCTTATGCTGGTTTCTGTTGCACATTCCTCGCCAATGCAACTCCAATACAACGATGTTCGTTTCCCTGTTACTGTAAATTTTACGACAGAGCCTCACAGTATTCGTACCCCTAACCCCGCTATACCTGGTTCATACATATATTTATTTGTTCATAAGGACGCCGCTTCATCTTTGACCTTCGCAGTGTCCTTAACGCCCATACCGAACAACATGGGCTCGATTCCTGCGGAAACAGCACAAATGATGATTGCTGATACTCTTTCTAATCAGGTCTCTAATGTTGACAAGGCGCTTGGAGTTGTAGGTGAAGTTACAAACGAACCATCTAAAATACCCAGCCACTATCCGTCAAAAACAATCGAAGTTTGGCGACAAACAACTCCTCCTCAGTTTGGGCGTTACACTTCTTTCATAGTTGATAGATTGTTGGTAAGTGTGTTTGCGAGCGGATTGAGCAAAAAGCAAAACCGCGATGCCGTTAGAAGTTTTGTTGATAGTGTCGTTGTACAGAAAGCAAAGGTGCCAAGTCCAGATTAAATATGCATCCTGCTGTCAATACGCTTGAGGGGGTAAGCGCCACATATTAGATCTTTAGGAGGGGGACAGATGTCATCAATAACTGGGTTTTCTGTAGAAGTAGAGAATGGCACCACCGTGCCCGCTGATCCGCATGGCAACAATGTCGCATTTAGTTGCCTTGCATGCAGCTCTCCTGTTTTAGCAATCATCCGTGAACACCAACGTGGTTCATCTCTCCGAAATCCTTCGGTTTGCGCTGCATGTGGTTCACAGTTCTGGGTCGAGTGTCTTGAAACAGAGTCTAAGCTTGTGGTGCATAAAGTCCCATGATGAAATTTCACCCAAAAGGATTTATCAGACTCTGTTTTGTTGCCACGAACGTATAACTCAATCATTGGAGAAATAATGAAAGAAATACTAATAGCTGGAGTTTGTTGTCTACTTTCGGCTTGCGCCCAAATACCTAGCTCGGAACTAATTTCAGAAGAAAAGAGCGCTTTGCAGGCGCAAGTCGAATGCGGTTACAAGCACATAGCAGAAGTTGATGACGGCATATCAGACGCAACAACGGTCGCGTTTGCGTTAGCCATAAGGTGCGGTTCTGAATACAACGCTGCAACCGAAGCAACTGCTGCGGCTCGTCTGAATAACGACAATCAAAGACGCATGTATCGCGACAAGCGTTACACAAAGGAGCGACGCATCGAAGCTTTCTTATCAACAGTTATGTATTACCGCTCAAACAAACAAAAAGAATGAAAATAAAAGGGCGAGTTCGATCCTTCAAAGTCACTTCTTAGGCAATGCAAAAAATACAGCAGCACTCCCTCTTTATTGAACAAGAAAAGCGAGGTAAAGCATGAGCATCACTGACTGGCCTGCCGACGAACGCCCGCGCGAGAAACTGGTGCAGCGCGGCGCGGCGGCTTTGTCCGATGCCGAGTTGCTGGCGATCTTCCTGCGCACGGGTGTGACGGGCATGAGCGCGGTGGATTTGGCGCGGGGTTTGCTGGAGCGGTTTGGCAACCTGACCCGGATGTTCGCGGCGGGGGAAAAGGAGTTTTGCGCTATCCACGGCATGGGGCAGGCGAAATTCGTGCAGTTGCAGGCGGTGCTGGAGATGTCGCGGCGTGCCTTGCAGGAGGAGATGCAGGCGGGCGATGCGCTGAATTCGCCGCGCGCGGTGCGCGACTATCTGCAGTTGTTGCTGCGCTCGCGGCAGCAGGAAGTGTTTGTGGCGATTTTTCTGGATGCGCAGCATCGGGTGGTTGCCACAGAAGAGTTGTTTCAGGGTACATTAACGCAGACCAGTGTGTACCCGCGTGAAGTAGTCAAGCGCGCCCTGCATCACAATGCGGCGGCGCTGATTTTTGCGCACAATCACCCGTCGGGCGTGGCCGAGCCGAGCGATTCGGATCGTTTGTTGACGCATGCATTAAAGGAATCGTTACAATTGGTCGATGTACGGGTGCTGGATCATTTCATTGTGGCGGGCGCGGGTTGTCTGTCGTTTGCGGAAAAGGGCATGTTGTGAAGGGTAAAGCGAAGTCCAACGAACCCGGCCAGGGTGAGCCGATTGAAGCGACGGTGGTCAGTGTCATCATCCGCGACTTCATTCATCTGACGGAACGCCTTTCGTCGACCAGTCTGGTTGTCCTGATGCGCGACTATTACGAGAAGGTCTGCGTGCAGGTTGAACAGCAGCAGGGTGTCCTGACTTCGATCAGCAATCACAGCATGGTGGTGACTTTCTCCGAGGTGGCGGGGGCGGATGCCCATGCCCGCCGCGCTTTGCGTTGTGCGCTGGCCATCGCGCTGATCGCCTACCAGACGCGCTTCTGGATAAAACAGGCCTTTCCCGATCAGGGGCTGGACAGGTTTGGCGTCGGCATCGGCATCCATAGCGGTGAATTGATTTTTGCCGAATTCGGCCTGGCACCGCATATTCAGCATGTGGCGAGCGGGCATGCGGTTTCCATTTCTTCGCTGTTGTCGGTCAAATCCAAGGAACTGGATTGGAATATCGTGTGCAGCGAGCAGGCGCTCAATGCGGCGGGGCAGGGCGTGCAGACGCGGCGACGCACCCTGATCGGGGCCGACTGGCTGAATGAACCGGTGAACGTGGCGGAAGTGGTGGTGATCCGCGACGAAGAGGAGGAGGCCGCCGTGGCCAAATCCGGCAAGATGCTGGAAACCACGCTGGAATTTGAGCGCGGTACGCGTTCCGGCCGATATCCGGCGTTTGATCCCGAGCGCTCCGCCGCCGAGGATTGCGGGCATTCGGCCGATTTCCCGGCGATACCGGGTTATCGCTGCTTGCGGCCGCTGGGGAAGGGCGGGATGTCGCGCGTGTTTCTGGTGGAGCGTTTGCGCGACAGCGCACAACTTGCCCTGAAATTCGCCGACGGCAGCGTTTCGGAAGACAGCGAGATGCTGTATCGGTTTGTCGAAGAGTACGGTTTGCTGGAACAGTTGCACCATCCCAACGTACTGCAGATATACGACCAGGGCGTGACGGATGATGTCCTGTTCATCGTGATGGAGTATCTGCCCGGCGGCACGCTAAAACACTATATTGGAAACAAGGGGATGGAGCCGGAACGCGCGTGGAATGTGCTGCGCGAGATGGTGCAGGCGCTGGTGGAAGTGCACCGCATGGGTATCATCCATCGCGACATCAAGCCGGAGAACATCATGCTGCGCAACGACGGCACGGCGGTACTGGGCGATTTCGGTGTGGCACGCCGCTTGTACAAGGCGCACCACCCGGGGCCGATTGAATATATTGTCGGAACCCCCTATTTCATGAGTCCGGAGCAGGCGCTCGGCGACACCGAAGATGAAAGCACCGATATTTATAGTATGGGTGCCGTGTTCTTCAATATGCTGACCGGCGAGAAACCCTATAAAGGCGAGTCGCTGGAAGAGATCGTGCAGCAACACCTGCATGCGCCCGTTCCGAAATTGCCATCGCGCCATCGCCATCTGCAGTTTATTCTGGACCGGATGATGTCCAAAGACCGGGAGCAGCGCTACTCTGCGGTCGAGTTGCTGGATGTGCTGGGCGAATTGCATGTGACGCCCTGATCTATTCTGCGCAGGTCCACTGAGGATGTGTCGGATTGGCCTGCTTCTTGCTGAAAATCTGTAGATTCCCTTTGACAAGGTACGCGGTTATCTGGATAATCGCGCGCTCTTTAACGGAGGGGTGGCCGAGTGGTTAAAGGCAGCAGACTGTAAATCTGCCCTCTCAGAGTACGAAGGTTCGAATCCTTCCCCCTCCACCAGAAATTTTGCAGTTGATTGTTTTGTGGGCTGGTTTTGGGTTTTGTGCGGGAGTAGCTCAATGGTAGAGCTGAAGCCTTCCAAGCTTATGACGAGGGTTCGATTCCCTTCTCCCGCTCCAGAGTTTTTGCAGGCCCATGTGGCTCAGTGGTAGAGCACTCCCTTGGTAAGGGAGAGGCCGTGAGTCCGATTCTCACCATGGGCACCAAGTATTTATTTATTGTTAATTCTTTATCGTTAATTCGGGTTGATGGGGGAATATCATGGCAAAGAGCAAATTTGAACGTACGAAGCCGCACGTAAACGTGGGCACGATTGGACACGTAGACCACGGCAAGACCACCTTGACTGCGGCGATCACGACCGTGTTGTCGAAAGCGTTTGGCGGCGAAGCCAAGGCC
>JAHJNJ010000030.1 GCA_018820925.1 Gammaproteobacteria bacterium
CGAGATCGGATACTTGCTCTCGGTGATCTGCTTGACTGCTTCGATCTTGAATTCATCTGGATAACGTTTGTTGCTCATGACACCTCCTTTTTAGCCCTGATTTTAGGCTGAAAGGTGTCTAGTGTTTCGGGGGCGATTCAGTGTTATCGAACAAGCCCTTCGACAGGCTCAGGGCGAATGGACTTATTCGGCGTTTCCTGAGGTAAATCTCCTGCGCTGCCGGATGCTCGATCTTCAGACGGTCCCGGTGCTGCCATTGAGAATTTGCCCCGCTTAAAAAGCGGGAAATATTTGTGGTCTGTCTTGAGCATATGCTGCGCAACCACTTCCTCCGCCAGAAAGCTTACCAATTCACCAATCGTAACGCCGCCTGCCAATGCCGAATCGCGAAGTTTTTGTGCATGTTCAATCAGTACCTTGTGGTCGTGTGCATGAGCTTCCAGATCGTTGTAGTGATGTCGTGCAAGAATGGCTTCCTCATCGGCAAAGTGCTGAACCACATGCGCCAGCAGTCTTTCCAAATCCGCATCAAACTCCCGGGGATTCTCATTTCTGGTGAACGCGGAATCAATCAAATTGTTTGCAAGCTCAAATAATTTTCGATGTTCATCGTCGATGATGGGTTCGCCGCAAGCATAGGAATTGTGCCATTCCAGATGCAGGATGGTGGCGTTATTGCTGTCCATGCCTGTTTTGCCGCGGCTTTGTTTGTTGAACACGACACAATTACGTCCCGCTTTCTTGGCTTCATACATCGCCTTGTCGGCCTGCTTGAGGATTTCTTCCCGACTGGCCTGGTGGTTAAATAGCACGACTCCGATACTTGATGTGCAATGATGCTCGACTGTGATTTCCGAATTGTCGTCCTGCCTGACCATAAGCCGATAGGGTTCGGACATTGAGGCGCGGATTTTTTCGGCAACCCTGCCGGCGCCTGTTGTGGACTCGGCTTGATCCTCCTTAAGCTCACCCAGCAACACCACAAATTCGTCTCCGCCGAAACGGGCCACCGTGTCAGTTTCCCGGATGCAACTGCCAATACGGCGAGCGGCTTCAATCAGCAGCAAATCCCCCGCTGTGTGGCCGTGTGTGTCATTTAGCGGTTTGAAGTTATCCAAATCCAGAAACATCAGTGCGCCATAGCGAGCGTTCCGTCTGCTGGCAGCAATCGTTTGATCCAGTCTGTCATTTAACATGCGGCGATTGGGGATTTTTGTCAGCGAGTCATAGAATGCGAGGTTATGAATATGTGCTTCCGCCAACTTGCGTTCAGTGATGTCCTGAATAATCGCCACACCCCCCGCAATCCTTCCCTCGCCATCGAGTGAGGGCGCGCAAGTTATTGCAACCCATTTGTCGGCATCGCTATGGGTGGCACTATAATGTCCCTCGTAATAGCCAAATTCGCCCCCCAAAGCCTTCCTCAATGCAGGGAGTATGGATTGATCCTTGAGCGTGTTCATGTCCAGTCCATTGAGGCGCTCGACAGAGGTGTGGAGCATATCGGCGAAACAATCATTGCTATAAGTAATGATGAGGTTGCTGTTGTAATGAATAATTCCAACAGGTGAATGTTCCAGCAACAGGCGATATCGTTGTTCGCTTACTCTCGCAATTTTTTCGCGCTCGGCAGCTTCGAGATGCAATGTGGCATTCTCGGATACGTTCCGGTTGAGGCTCCTCAAACTCATGAGCAAGAAGCCGAGATACAAAATTAAACCCATGCTCATTGCCACAGACAAGCTTTCTTCCGTGATAAACATACGCAGGGTGAGGGGCAGAATTAGCAGTACGACATATGCGCTTGCACTGACAAGGTCGGCAGCGTAAGAAACCAGACCGCCAGCCGTCAAGCCCGCCAATATGAAGGCCAGAAATATCTGATGCTGTGGATCATTGGCAGGAAAAAGCCAGATGCTTGCCGAGCCCCAAGCCACGCCTGACGCAAAAACCCCCAAACGAAACCTTGTCAGCCAGGGTTGCGTTGCGGAATGGTCGCTTGTATCAGACCGCTGGTAAGCAATGGCGAGTGCGGTTCGTGATAGCGCGACCAGCACTACCATAAAGCCCCATGCAAGAACGACCCCTGAATCGATAACCTCGCTCTGCATATAAGCAAGAAACACCGCAAGAATGATGCTGACAACCTGCACTCTATTGTTCGCGGAGAATAGTTGTCGCGTCAGAGCGGCTTGTACTGCTATCGTTTTGTCCATGTAGTCACCACATGCGATCCAGGCAGTTTGTCAGTGGGTTATTATGAACTGAGGTCATTTTTTGTGCCACGAGCAGAGAACGTAGACATTCTCAACCGCTTGATGAAGACATTTCATTGCTGACCGGTTTCAGTCTGCATCGGAAGTCTGCGCGTAGTTTGTCACCGCCGCAACATGGCTATCGTGAGTATCTTACGCTCAGGCCATGTTGAGCTCGGATAGGGTCTGTCAGACCGGGTGTGGGCGACTGCAGTCAAACAACGAATTTCCTGGTGGTGTCGCTGAGCGTGCTGGCGGCTTCGACCATGCGTTTGGCTTCAGCGACGCATGAGGCGGTGTGTGTGGCCACGCTTTGGGTATGCGTTTCATTTTCCGCGATGCGCGAACGCACAATGCCGACCAGCATCTGCTGATCGTCTGCGGCATCGCGTACCGCATCCACCGAGCGTTTCATGGCGGTGGTGGCCTGTTCGATCTGCACGAAGGTCTCGGAGGACTGCTTCGACGCTTCCAGTCCGGCCTTGACGGCACCCGCATTTTCATTCGACAGCGCCACGGTGGAGGCCACATCCCGGCTGACTTGTTTGAGCACGTCGTCGATGCGTTTGGTGGCCTGCGCTGCCTGCTCGGACAATTTCCTGACTTCGTCTGCGACGACGGCGAATCCGCGTCCCTGCTCGCCGGCGCGTGCCGCTTCGATGGCGGCGTTCAGCGCCAGCAGGTTGGTTTGTTCGGCGATGGAGCGGATGACGGCGATGGCCGTTTCGACTTCCTTGGCGCTGGTATTCAGGCTGACGGCATTGGCGGAGATTTTGACGCTGGCTGCATCCAGTGCTGTGATGGCCTGTTCGGTGGCGACGACGTGGGTGAAGCCGCTGCGTACCAGTTCATCCGCGGATGAAGCGCTGGCCCCGGCTTCGCCTGCGAGTGCCAGGATGGAATCGGCCGCTTCGGACAAACCGTTGACGACTTTTAATATCTCGCCCGCATTGGTACGGTGCTCGACCATGTCGTTGTCCATGGAGGCCATGGATGTGCCGATTTCCTTGGCGGTAGCGTCTACCATGTTTGCCGATTGCGCCATGTCGCGTATGGTTTCGCGCAGTCCGCTCGCCATGGCATCGAAGCCTTCGGTGATCTCGCCGACCGTGTCGCGGCTGCGCACGCCGCACCCTTCGCGCAAGTCGCCTTTGCGGATGCGGTCGGAGGCGACGGCTACCTGGCGCAGCTTGCGCACGAGCAGCACTTCCAGCAGTTTATGGTTGACGATACCAATCGTAATCCCGGCCACCAGGCAGCCGATGCAGAACCAGAACAACATCCCCTCGCGCCAGTTGACAAAGAAATTCGCGTAAAAGGGGAAGATCAAACCCATGCTCAAGCCGAAACCGAGGAAAGAGAGTTTGAGCTGGTTGAGAATCGAAGGGGCTGCGTTCATGAAATTCCCTTTGAAAGTGGTGGTTGAAGTTGCGGAACCCGCGCGTTATGTGAGCTATCGGCAGGAAGTGTAGGGTCTTTAGCCAAGTCGAAAAAATTTCAGGGTTGATATCGGCTATTGCTGGGTTTTATCTGCAAGGCAGGTTAGACATTCAGGCGCTAAGCCTTTAGACTTGCGGCCTTTTTCACAGGCAAGCACCATGTCAGTAGATACGGAACAAACACTGAAAGAACCCGCCGCAGTTCCGCGCGACCAGATCGCGCGCGAAGTGGCGCGCCGCCGCACGTTCGGCATCATTTCCCACCCCGACGCGGGCAAGACCACGCTCACCGAAAAATTGCTGTTGTTTTCCGGCGCGATCCAGATGGCCGGCGCGGTGAAGGCGCGCAAGAGCGGGCGCCATGCGACCTCCGACTTCCTCGAGATCGAGAAACAGCGCGGCATCTCGGTGGCTTCGTCGGTGATGCAGTTCGAATACCGCGACCATGTGGTGAACCTGCTCGACACGCCCGGCCACCAGGATTTTTCCGAGGATACCTATCGCGTGCTCACCGCCGTGGACTCGGCGCTGATGGTGATCGACGCGGCCAAGGGCGTGGAGGCGCAGACCATCAAGCTGCTCGACGTGTGCCGCATGCGCGACACGCCCATCATCACCTTCATGAACAAGATGGACCGCGAGGTGCGCGATCCGCTGGAATTGCTGGACGAGGTCGAATCGGTGCTGCAGATCCAGTGCGCGCCGGTGACCTGGCCGGTGGGCATGGGCAAGACTTTCCGTGGCGTGTACCACCTGCTGCGCGACGAGATACTGCTGTTCACGCCGGGCGAAGAAAAGGCCGGCGGCGAAGTGGAGATCATCAAGGGGCTGGACAACCCCGTGCTGGCAGAACGTTTCCCGCTGGAGATCGAGCAGTTGAAGATGGAAGTGGAGCTGGTACACGGCGCTTCGCATCCCTTCGATTTGCAGCGTTTCCTCGACGGCAAACAGACGCCGGTATTCTTCGGCTCGGCCATCAACAACTTCGGCGTGCGCGAAATTTTGAACGCGTTGCTGGATTGGGCGCCCGCGCCGATAGAGCGCGACGCAACGGTACGCAAAGTGAATCCCACCGAGCCGGCGTTCTCCGGTTTCGTGTTCAAGATCCAGGCCAACATGGACGCCAACCACCGCGACCGCATCGCCTTCCTGCGCGTGTGCTCGGGGCATTTCGAGCGCGGCATGAAGATCAGACACCTGCGCATCGGCCGCGAGATTCGCGTGTCCAACGTGGTGACTTTCATGGCTTCGTCGCGCGAGCAAGTGGAAGAAGCCTACGCGGGTGACATCATCGGCCTGCCCAACCACGGCAACATGCAAATCGGCGACAGCTTCTCCGAAGGCGAGGTATTGCAGTACACCGGCATCCCGTATTTCGCACCCGACTTCTTCCGCTCGGTGCGCATCCGCAACCCGATCAAGGTGAAACAGTTGCACAAAGGTTTGCAGCAATTGGGCGAAGAGGGCGCGGTGCAGGTGTTCAAGCCCGTGGACGGCGGCGACCTGATTCTCGGCGCGGTCGGCATGCTGCAGTTCGACGTGGTCGCCAGCCGTTTGCAGGGCGAATACGGCGTGGATGCGATGTTCGAAGGCACCAGCACCACCAGCGCGCGCTGGGTGACCTGCGACGACAAGAAGATACTCGCCGATTTTGAAAAGGCGCTGTCGCATAACCTCGCCATCGATGCGGCGGGCAACCTGGCCTATCTCGCGCCGAACAACGTCAACCTCAGGCTCACACAGGAACGCTGGCCGAAAGTGGTGTTCCACACCACGCGCGAACACGCGGTGAAGCTATAGGTTTGATGTAGGGTGCGCTTGCGCACCAGATGTGTGAGAACAGAAAATGGTGCACCAAAGGTAGGCAATCCGCAGCCAACCAAAGGTTGGGCGGATTTGACACCGCAAGCGCACCCTACACAAAGGATAAGGCCTTCATGCAACAACTTGAATTCCAATTGCGCGGCGAATTCGTCGAGCTGAACCAGTTGCTCAAGCTTACGGGCGTGTGCGACAGCGGCGGGGCGGGCAAGGCGCTGGTGGCGGAGGGAGTCGTGTCCGTCGACGGGCAGGTGGAGTTGCGCAAGACTGCCAAGATACGTGCCGGACAGGTGGTGAGTCTGGGCGATGTGCGGATATCTGTATTGAAGCAATGAATACCATTCGCCACATAATCGAGGGTAGGGTGGGCACGTTTTTCGTGCCCACGCTGAGCATTCAAGGCATACCGCGTGGGCACGAAAAACGTGTCCACCCTACGGTGTAGCGTATGTTGTACATCGCCCACAACGTCATCATCCCCGAGCGCGAGATCGAGCTGAGTGCGGTGCGCGCGCAGGGCGCGGGCGGGCAGAATGTAAACAAGGTGGCTAGCGCGGTGCATTTGCGTTTTGATATTACGGCCTCATCCTTGCCGCCGGAATTCAAGGAACGCCTGTTGCAACTCAACGACCAGCGCATCACCAAAGACGGCGTGATCGTCATCAAGGCGCAGGAATACCGCAATCAGGAACAGAATCGCAACGAGGCGTTGCGGCGCTTGAAAGCTTTGCTGCTGTCGGTGGCCGTACTGCCCAGGAAACGCGTTGCCACCAAACCTACCCGCAGCGCGCAGAAAAAACGCCTGGAAAGCAAGGTCAGACGCGGCGCAACCAAGTTGTTGCGCGGCAAGGTGATGGACTCATGATCCGGTATCAATAAAGTGTGAAGCGTTTGACTGTGGCCGGGAGCGCCGACGTCCTCGTCGGCTCTTTCGAAATTCATTGCCGACGAGGACGTCGGCGTTCTCGCGTGATTTGAATTTTTTGTCGATCATTTCATTGCGAACGGCATGAAAATTTGCATCCGCCTGCCCGTCGCTCCTCTCGCCCGAGCGGAAATAACTCTCCTCCAGATAGGTTGCCAACGGAACGGTGCATGCCGGAAGCAGCCGAACGTCCTCTCTGGAATTCGCTCCAGTTTGGCGTAGCAATTCAATGTAGCCCTTTCTTTTGGATGGTTAAATAAACGCACATCGACCTCGTCGATAGCGCGTCAGCACGTGCGCGATTCGCGTCATCTAATTTATTGCAACTCGTTGCTTGTAACGAACACAGCGCATGGCGTGAGGCGAATTCATGCTGGCATGTTGCTTGCTCATGGGTATGCCCTGTATGACTGAGATGCAACAACTGCGAGGGAGTTTTCGCAGATAAAAAATATCGAGAACTGCATAATATTTCCAGAAAAACCAGAATGCGACCAGACCTTCAAACCAATTCCAACCCTTTCCGTCGTTTTGCTCAACTTACAATCCAGGCACTTTGCATCTTCCTGATACTCGGCAGTTCCTCCGCCTGGGCGGCGCTGGGCGCTTCCGTCACGCTCGTCAGCGGCCAGCCGACCGACATTTTTCCGGGCGAAACGACGCAACTGCAGATCACGCTTTCCAACAGCAATACGCTGGCGCCGATTACGGCTGCCGGTTTCAGCAACAGTTTGCCGGGGACGCTGCCGAACGGGCTGAAAATCGCCGGAACCATGACGGTCAGTTGTACCGATCCCGCCGGGCCCACCACCGCGCCCGGCGTAGGCACCGCGACCGCTGTACTGGGCACCCAGGCCATTTCGCTGGCGAACGAAGTCATTCCCGCGCGCGCCAACAATACCGACGGCACCTGCACCATCGTCATCCCGGTTACGGCAGGCACCTCGAGCGGCAATGCGGCCACTTACGCATACACCATCGCCGACGGCGCGGTGACCGGCAACGACGGTGCGGCCGTCGCCAACTCCGGCACGGTCAACCAGAGCGTCAACGTCAGGGCGTTTGCGCAGCCGACGATCACCAAAAACTTCGCCGCCTCCACGCTGGTGCTGGGTAGCACGCCCACCACGCTGACCATCACCGTGACCAACACCAACACGGTCGCCATTCCCAACTTCAACATCACGGATACCTTCCCGGTGCTGGGCGCGGGCGGCGGCATTATCCGCGTCGCACCCGGACCGGTGACGACGGCCACCTGCAACAACGGCGGCGCGGCGCCGGTGTTTGCGCCGGTCGTCGGCGCCAAAGCGGTGACGGCCGGCGGCACCATTCCGGCCAGATCGGGCGTGACCAACGGCAGTTGCACGTTCACTGTACAAGTGGAGGCAGACCATACCAACGGCGCATACACGACGAACGCGCAGACCAATATCATCAACCGCAGCACCCAGTTCACCAACGACATCGGCATTCCCGCCGCTGCCAATGCCACAGCCAATATCACCGTGCGCTCGCCATTGCGCGTCACTAAATCCGTCAACAACGGCGCATTGGCAACGGGGCAGGCAGGCGCGTTCACCATTACGCTGTACAACGACGGACCAACTCCGCTGACGGCCGACTTCACCGACGATCCCATCGACGGCATCGGCAACCTGACCTACGGCCTGACAGTGACTGGTGCGAGCACCACCTGTGCTGGCGGCACCGCAGCGGCCACGGTCAACAACACCGGTGTCAGCCTGACCGGCGGCACCATCCCGGCGACCGGCTCCTGCAGCGTCACCATCAATTTCACCGGCACGGTGCAGACCGCCAACACGCCGCGTTCCTATACCAACACGCTGGCGCAGGGCGCGGTGAACGTGGGCAATGCGGCCATCGTGAGCCAGGCGGCGTCCGCCGCCGTGACGGTGTACGAGAACCTCAACATCAGCAAGAGCATGAGCCCGACCAATGCGGTCGCGGGCAATCCGGTGCGCTATCAGGTCACCGTGCAAAACTGGTCGGCCGCGGACATCACTGATGCCGCCATCACCGACACGCTGGCCAACGGCCAAACTTTCCTGACCGGCACGCTGGGCGCCAATACCTACACACCTTCCCTGTCCGGCACGGGTTGCGCCGGCCTGAGCGTGAGCGGTGCCGTGGGCGCGACCGCGCCCGTGTTCACCATCGGCACTTTGCCGCAGCGCAACAGCATCAATTCGCCGGGCTCGTGCACCGTCACGTTCTGGGCCATGACGGCAACCACCGCTTCGGCCTACGCCAACAATCTGGCGGCGGGCAGCGTCTGCTACAACAACGGCACGCTGATCTGCAACGGCGGCAACTCCAATACGGTGTCGGGCTCCTCGGTTGGCGTCAATGCGCTCAGCGTCGCCAAGACTTTCAGCCAGGGCGGCACGACCAATCCGCCCAGTGTGCTGGCGCGCGCCGAAGGCACCGTCGTGCGCATGACGCTGACCTTCTCCAACCTCTCGGCCAATCCGTTGACCGGCGTGACCGTCAGCGACACCTTGCCGACATCTGCCGGGGCGCAAATGCGCATCGCCACCCCGGCCAACGCCGCCACCACCTGCGGCGGCAGCCCGGTCATTACGGCCGTTGCCAATTCGACCTCGGTTGCCATGAACGGCGCCACGATTCCGGCGCGCGCCGGCGGCGGCACCGGCGCAGCAGGCAGTTGCCTGTTGCAGGTGGACGTGGTCGGACCGGCAGGCACCTACAACAACACCGCGACAGCCACTGGCACGGAAACCTACGGCGACGCCAGCACTCACACGGTGGGGCCGATGACCTCGAACACCGCCACATTGACTTACACCTCGGCGCTTTCCGCGACCAAGACTTTTGCGCCCGCCAGCGTTTCGTCCGGCGGCAAATCGACGGTCACAGTGCGTCTGAATAACTCGGGCGCGGTCGCACTGGGCAGCGTGGCGGTGACCGATCCCCTGCCCACCGGCATGGTGCTGTCCAATCCTCCCAACGCTTACACCACCTGCGCGGGCACCACCACGGTGACGGCAGCGGCGGGCGCGAACACGATCAGCATGAGCGGCGCCAGCATCGCGGGCGCGGGCAACTGCGACCTGGTGTTCGACGTGACTGCGACCGGCAGTGCCAACTGGGTGAACACCATTCCCGTCGGCAACATCACGGCGAGCGGCGGCGTGAGCAACCAGACCGCAGTGGTGGGCACGCTGACTTACGCGGCGCCCATCGGCATCACCGTGGCCAAGGCGACCAATCCCAGCACGCTGACTTTCCCCGGCGAACTCAGCCAGCTCACCATCACCCTCAACAACGGCAGCCAGGCCGTGAGCGGATTGGGTCTCACCGACTACTTCACCACAGACGGAACTGCAGGCGGCACGGCCAACGGCATGGCGATTGCGCCGACATCCGCCGCGTCCACGACCTGCCCCGGCGGTGTCGTGTCGGCCACGGCGGGCGCGACCTCGGTCGGCCTGTCCGGCGTATCCATGGCGGCGAGTGCTTCCTGCACCGTCACGGTCAATGTGACCTCGACCTCGGTCGGCGGCATCACCAACTACATTCCGGTCGGCAGCATCGCGACCAACCAGGGCTTGACGAACAGCGGCCAGGCCAGCACCAGCCTCACCACGCAAAGCAACATCGGCGTGGCCAAGCAGTTCACGCCCAATGTGGTCACGCCGGGAACGCGTTCGCGCCTGCGCATCACTTTCTACAACCCGACCGCGCAACCCGGCACCAACATCGCGGTGACGGACAACCTGCCTGCGGGGGTGACCGTGCCCAGCGGCGCAAATCCGCAGACGACCTGTGTCGGCGCGAGCGTGACTGCGCCGGTCAACACGCAAGTGCAGGTTTCCGGCGGCAGCATTGTGGCCGCATCGGGCGGCGTGGCCGCATCCTGTTATGCCGAGATCGACGTGGTTGCCGCAACACAGGGCGACTATGTGAACATCATCCCCGCCGGAACGGTGACGGCCAGCGTCGGCGGCACCACGGCCTCCAATTCGCAACCGGCCAGCGACACGCTGCGCGTCAAGCAACCGGTGGTCATCCACACCGCGTTCAGCGGCATGACGCTGGATGCCGGCAACCCGGCCGGTTTCACCACCGGCAGCGACAGCAAGGCGCCCGGCGCGCCAGCCGTGATGACCATCCGCCTCGACAACTCCAATGCGGCCGACCTGACTGCCGCCGCGTTCACCGATACGTTGCCCACCGGTCTCGTGGTTGGCACCACGCCCAATGCTTCTACGACTTGTGTCGGCGGCACTGTCGTCGCGGCGGCTTCGGGCACCTCGGTGCGTTTGTCCGGCGCCACGATTCCGGCGACCGGTTTCTGCACCGTCACCGTGAATGTGTTGAGCAACATTTCCGCCAGCTATACCAACACCATTGCGGCGGGCGCCGTCACCACTTATGAAGGCGTGAGCAACACCGAGCCCACCAGCGCGCAATTGTTTGTGTCCACGCCGCCGACGGTGAGCAAACAGTTCGCGCCGTCGGTGATCCCGCCGAACGGAATTTCGACGCTGACTATTGTGTTGGGCAACAGCAACACCGGCGCGGTGACGCTGACCTCGGCGTTCGTCGATACGCTGCCCACCGCGCCCGGCAACATTCTGGTCGCGGCCACGCCGAATGTGGTCAAGACTTGTCCCGGCGCAGTCACCGCCACGGCGGGCAGCGGCACCATCACCTATGCCAACGGCGCGTCGATACCCGCAGGCGGTTGCACCATCAGCGTCGATGTCACAGGCGCCACGCCCGGCGACCACACCAACAACATTCCGGCCGGAACGCTGGTCACCAATTTCGGCAACAACCAGCAGCCCGCCAATGCGGTGCTGACGGTGAGCACGCTGGCCTATGTTTCCGGGCGCGTGTTCCTGGACAACAACGTCACGCCGAACGGCACGTTCGAGTCCGGCACCGATACGCCCGTGCAGGGCGTGAGCATCGAGCTGCACAGCGGTGCCAATTGCAGCGGCGCGCTGGTCAGCGCCGTCGGCCTGACCAATCCGGTGACTACCGACGTACTGGGCAACTATATGTTCGCCGGTTTGTCTGCGGGCACCTATTCCGTGTGCGAACCGGTACAGCCCGCCGGCACCAGCAACGGCACGACCACGGCGGGTGCGATCACTTCCGTGAACGGCAGCACGGGAACGCCGGGCGTCGCTTCCAACCCGACCAGCACCACCAGCCAGGTCGTCAACATCGTGCTGAACGGCGACGGCGCCAGTGCCGCCATGAGCGGCACCTCGGGCAATAATTTTGCGGAAATCGTGCCGTCCAGCATTTCGGGCACGGTGTTCCTCGACCAGAACAACAACGGCGTGCAGAACGGCGCCGATACCGGCATCGCCGGAGTCAGCATTGAGCTGCTGGATAATGCGAATGCGGTGGTCTCCACCACGAGCACCGACGCTTCCGGCAACTACAGCTTCACCGGTTTGTTGCCGGGCAATTACGCGGTGCGCGAACCGAGCCAACCGGCCGGTACGTCCAACGGCATCACCACGGCGGGCGCGGTCGGCAACGGCGGCACGCCAGGCTCGGTCACCGGGGTCACGACCGTTCCCAGCGTGATCGGCAGCACGACCAAAATTACCCTGCCGCCGAATACGGCGTCCACCGGCAACAATTTTGCCGACATTCCCAACGGACGCTCGCTGTCCGGCCGGGTGTTCCTCGACTACGACAACAACGGCTTGCTCGACGGGCCGGATCACGGCATCGGCCAGCAAACCATCAACCTGACGGGTAGCGACATCAACGGTAACCCGGTCACTGTCAGCACGACCACCGTCAGTACGGGTACCTACAGCTTTACCGGTTTACCCGAGGGTACTTATACGGTCACCGAACCGGTGCAACCGGCGGGCACCACCAACGGCATCACCAGCGCAGGCAGCACCGGCGGCACAGCCACAACAGTCGGCGTCACGCCGAGCGCGATCTCCGGCATCAGCCTGCTCGGGGCCAACACGGTTTCTGCCGACAATAATTTTGCCGATGTGCCCGGTGCCGCAGTCGACCTTGCCATCAGCAAGACGCACAGCCCCGCGAGCTTCGGCGAAAACTCCAGCACCGGCTACTTCACCATCACGCCGAGCAACATCGGCACGCTGGCAACCAGCGGCACGGTCACCATCGTCGACGCCCTGCCCACCGGCATGACGGTGGCGGCAGCGGCGACGGGTAGCGGCTGGACTTGCAGCGGCGCGGTGGGTGCAACGACGGTGACCTGCACCAGCACGGACGCGATTGCGGCGGGCGGCGGCACCGGCAATCCCATCACATTGCGCGTGCTGGTTGCCAACGGGCTGGCCGGACAAATCCTGATCAACACCGCCGTCATTTCCGGCGGCAATGAACCGGCCGGTTTCGACAGCAACAACACGGCCACCGATCCGGTGGTCATCTCCACCACGGCAAACGTGAGCGGCTCGGTGTGGTACGACGCCAACCACAACCGCGTGCTGGATGCGGGCGAGACATCTTCGACGCTGATTGCCGGCTGGCAGGTCGAACTGCTGCTGGGCGGCGTGCAGGTCGCCTCGGCGACGACCGCCAGCGACGGCAGCTATTCCTTTACCGGCGTGGCGCCCGGCAGCGGCTATACCTTGCGTTTCCGCCATCCCGAAACCGGATCGATCTGGGGCAGTGCCGTGGCCAACGAGCAGGGCATTGCGCCCGTTAGCGGCACGCGCGACAACGCGACTGCCGCCGTGAGCGGAACCAACAGCGGCAATCCGGCCGGGGCGACGCTCAACGGCGACGGCACGCTGTCGGGCATGACGCTGTTTGCCGGCGACAACATCGTGCAGCAAAGTCTGCCGCTGGATCCGGCCGGTGTGGTGTACGACTCGGTGACGCGCAATCCGGTGTCCGGCGCGGTGGTGACCCTCAGCGGTCCGGCCGGATTCACTGCGGCCGACGTGGTGGGTGGCAGCCTGTCGCAAACCACCGGCGCCGACGGCCTCTACCAGTTCCTGTTGAACGCGGGCGCGCCGTCGGGCACCTACACACTGGCGGTGACGGGCTATCCCGGCGGCTACTTGCCTGTAGCTTCGATGCTGATCCCGGCGTGCAGCAATACGCTGAGCGTGAACAATGTGCCCAGCCCGGCGCTGGTGCAGGCGACCAATACCGCACCGGCAGCCGCTGCGACCGTGCATGACCCGGCAACCTGCCCGGCAAGTACGGCAGGATTGAATGCCACCAACCAGGCGTCAACGCAGTACTACTACAGCTTCAACCTCAGCACGACGGCGCCGCTCTCCGCCAACGTGGTCAACAACCACATCGCCATCGACCCGATCCTGGGCGGTGCGATCGCGCTGAGCAAGAAAACGCCGCTGGTGAACGTGAGCCGCGGCGACCTCGTGCCTTACACCATCACCGCCACCAACACGCTGTCGGCCACGCTTTCCAACATCGATTTGCGCGACCAGTTGCCGCCGGGCTTCAAGTACAAGGTGGGCACTGCCTCGCTGGACGGTGTGCCGACCGAGCCCGCCGTCAGCGGGCGCGTACTGACCTGGCCCAACCTCACCTTCACCGTCGGGCAGAGCCACGTGATCCGCCTCACGACGGTGGTCGGTGCCGGCGTGAGCGAAGGCACTTACGTGAACCAGGCGTATGCGCTCAACAACATCGTCGATGCACCGGTTTCCAACACCGCCACCGCCACGGTGCGCGTGGTGCCCGATCCGACTTTCGATTGTTCCGACGTGATCGGCAAGGTGTTCGACGACAAGAACATCAACGGCTACCAGGATGCAGGCGAGCCGGGCATTGCCAACATCCGCCTGGCGACGGTGAACGGCTTGCTGGTGACCACCGATGCGGAAGGCCGCTACCACGTCACCTGCGCCATGGTGCCGAACGAAATGCGCGGCAGCAATTTCCTCATGAAGCTGGACGAGCGCACGCTGCCCACCGGCTTCCGCGTCACCACCGAGAACCCGCGCGATGTGCGCCTGACGCGCGGCAAGATCGGCAAGCTCAATTTCGGCGCGACCATACATCGCGTGGTGCGGCTGGATGTGACCGATGCCGCCTACACCTCGGATGCGCTCAAGGCCGAATGGCAGGCGAAGCTGGACAAGCTGCCCGAGTTGTTGAAGCAGCGTCCCTCCGTGCTGCGCCTCGGCTACAAGATCGGCGCGGACGGCGAGGAGACCGCCCGCAAACGCCTGAAGGCGCTGAGCAAGGAAATGCGCGCGAAGTGGAAAGCGAAGGATTGCTGCCACCTGCTGCAGATAGAAGAAGAACTGATCCAACCCTCCGTAGCGAAACAGGAGGGCCGATAACATGAAAAATAAATACAACCAAAATAGCTTTTCAGGCCGTCATTCCGTTCTTTCGACAGGCTCAAGACAGGCTGACCTTCGGTCAATCCGGAATCCAGTCATAAAAAATATCCTGCGCAGCAGACAGAACCATGATGTTGTCCCGCCTTCGCGGGAAATTGTTAATCATCTGGATTCCGGCCTGCGCCGGATAACCAGCGACATGCCCGCTTGCGGCCTTAGTCGAATGGCTAGTAGTTTTATCAATGACGCGGATATTATTAATCTCTTCGGGTCAAATTCCCCGCTGCTTGCAGCGTCAGATTTTGTAGGATGGGTTGAGCGCAGCGATACCCATCAAATTCCGGGTGGCCAACAAATGATGGGTATCGCTGCGCTCAACCCATCCTACACAAGTAATACCCCGCAGCTTGCTGCGGGGTGCTTTGTTGGTTTATCCAGATTCAAAACCCTCGCCGTAACCCTGCTCGCCTGCCTGATTGCCGCCCCCGCCTGGGCCGAGGACAAACAGTGCGACGGGAACGGTTTCTGCACGCCGCTGGCCCAGCCGGGCAACTCGCTGATGCAGAGCCGGGTGCTGATGCGTCCGCAGGGCGATACGCCGCCGAGTGCGGAATATCGCCTGCCGGAAGCGACGCAGGAAGCCGCCCCGCCGGTGGAAACGCAGCTGGTCGAAAAGATCACGACCGAGATCAATTCCACGGCCGATGAAACGCGGCCGATCTTCTACACCTCGGGCAAGAATTTCCTGAACGAGGATTTCAAGAAGCAGTTGCTGGACCTGGCGCAATACCTGCGGGGCAAGAGGAACCTGCGCATGAAGATCGTCGGCCATGCCGACGAGCAGCGCCTGTCGGCACGTGCCAAAGCCATCTACGGCGACAACATCGGCCTGTCGAATGCGCGCGCCATGGAGGCGGCGAATTTCCTGCATGCGCAGCCGGACTTTGCCGATGTGCCGATCAGCACCGAGGGCAAGGGCGATACGGAGCCGAGAGTGCATTGCCAGCGCACAGGGTCGGTGGTGGAGTGGCAGGCCTGCCTCGCACCCAACCGCCGCGTCGATATGCTCCTGTGGTATGACACGGTCAAGGAGAACGTGACACAGGTGCCGAGCAAGGTTGTGACGCCGGTGCATTCTGTTGCCACGTGCGGCCAGTTCAGGGCCGGCGATGCCGGTCTGCCGTTCCGTATCTCGGTGGACGGCGAGCCGTTGCTGGATAACGACCTGGCCAACACGGCCGACGTGACGCGCTGTACCGACGTTGCGCTCGACCAGGCCGACATCCAGCTGCGCTTCGACGCGCTGGAAGAAAAGCCCTGGCTCAACCTGACCGCGTTCCCCGATGCGGCGGTGCGCCAGCAGCCGGTGCATTTCACTTCCTACAGCAATTACCGGCACTGGATCGCGCGCGGCGAAGTGCGTTTGTTTGGCGCAGGCAAGTCCACGCAGAGCGAACCGTTGCAGGTGTTGCCGCTGGACGCAAACGGACAGGTGTACTGGATTCCGGACGAGAAGGCGGGCGAGTCGGTGGTTTATGTGTTGCGCGTGTACGACCGCGACGGCAACTTCGACGAAACCCTGCCGCAAGCGTTGCCGGTTGTGCTGCAAACCGAAGCGCTGGAGCGTCAATCCGCACAGCGCGAAGAGCTGATCGGCTACGGCGAAAACCATCTGGCGCTGCACAACATCCCGGTGCACGGCGGTGCCGTCACCGCCAACGGCGACAAGCTGCTTCCCGGACAGAAGGTGCGCTTCATGGGGCAGGAGATTCCGGTCGATGCGAACGGCAAATTCGCCGCGCGCCAGATCCTGCCGCCGGGCAGTTATGCGGTGGATGTGGATGTGCTGGAAGCCGACGACAAAGTCGCGCTGCATTTCGAGCGCAACATCTATATTCCGGATAACGACTGGTTCTACATCGCGCTCGGCGACCTGACCGCAGGACAGAACGCGACCTCCGGCCCGGCGCAACTGGTCACCGCCGATACGCAGCACTACGACAGCAAGGCGTATGTCGATGGCCGTCTGGCGTTTTACCTGAAGGGCAAGGTGAAGGGCGACTGGCTGCTGACGGCGGCGGCGGATACGCAGGAACAGCCGCTGAAAAACCTGTTCTCCAATTTCAGTTCCAAAGACCCGCGCTACCTGTTGCGTCGTCTCGATCCGGACCGCTACTACCCGGTGTACGGCGACGACTCGACCACGGTGGACGATGCACCGACCAGCGGCAAGTTCTACGTCAAGCTGGCCAAGGGCGATTCGCATGTGATGTGGGGTAACTTCCAGACGCAGATCGCGGGCAGCGACCTGGTGCAGTACAGCCGAGGCATGTACGGCGCAAACGTGAAGTGGCGCAGCGAGGATGCCACCGGCTTCGGCCAGAAGAAAACGCAGGCCGATTTGTTCGCGGGCGATCCCGGCACGCTGGGGGCGCGCGAGCAATTCCGTGGTACCGGCGGTTCGCTGTATTACGTGCAGCACATGGATGTGACCAGCGGCTCCGAACATCTGTGGGTGGAAGTGCGCGACAGGGATTCCGGCCTGGTGCTCAAGGTGACGCAACTCAGCGCGGCGCAGGATTACGACTTCGATCCGATCCAGGGACGCATCCTGTTGCAATCTCCATTGCCCTCGACCGCCGACGACAGCCAGTTGGTGCGCGCGGGTTCATTGTCCGGCAACCCGGTTTACCTGGTGGCGACTTATGAATATGTGCCCGGCGTCACGCAGGCCGACAACATGACCGTGGGCGGCCGCGTGTCGCAGTGGCTGGGCGACAGCGTGCAAGTCGGCGTGACCGGCTACCGCCAGGGCGATACGGCGACACGCCAGAAGTTGGGCGGCGTGGATGCGACTTATCGCATGACACCCGGCACCTATGTGAAAGCGGAAGCGGCGCGTTCGGATGGCGCGGGCACCTCGACGCAGTCATCCGCCACCGGCGGTTTCGAGTTCAATCCGATTACTTCTCCCGGCGGCAAGGCCAATGCCAACCGCGTCGAGGCGGCAGTCGACCTGGCTGAAGTCTCTTCCGGCAAGGGCAAGCTGAACGGCTACTGGCAGCAACGCGAGAAAGGCTTCTCGTCGCCCGGACTGGTGGCGACCGAAGATATCCGGCAAAAAGGTTTTGCGGCCGATGTGGAAATCGCCAAGGACACCACGCTGCAGACCAAGGCCGACACCAGGGATGCGGCCAGCCAGAGCAGCAAGGCGCTGTCCGCTGCGCTGCGGCATCAGTTCACCGCGAACTGGGCGGCCAGCGTGGGCACGCGTTTCGACGACCTCGATACCCCCGTCGCCAACGCGAGCCCGACCCTGTCGCAGAACGGCGCGCGCACCGATCTCGGCGCGCAGATCGAGTATGCGCCGGACAGCGAAGGCGCACAGCCGGAGTGGAAGGCCTACGGCTTTGCGCAGGATTCGCTCAAGCATTCCGGCAATCGCGCCGCCAACAATCGCATCGGCGCGGGCGGCAGCAAGCGCCTGAACGAGAAATTCAACATGACGGGCGAAGTGTCCGGCGGCAGCGGCGGCGTGGGCGGCAAGGTGGGCGGCGAATGGCAGGTTTCCGACCGCAGCCAGTTGTACATGAACTATGCGTCGGATACGGATCGCACCGACAGCCTGTATCGCGGCCGCCAGAGCACGCTGGTGTCGGGTGCCAAGACGCGCTATACGGACAGCCTGTCGATTTACGGCGAAGAGCGTCTGTTGAACGGCGTCGGCCAATCCGGCCTGATGCATGCGTTCGGTCTCGACCTCGCGGCGCAGGATGGCTGGAACTTCGGCTTCAAGGGCGAGGTGGGCGATCTGGCCGATGCATCGGCCGGCGATTTCAGCCGCAAGGCGCTCACCTTCAGCGTCGGGCGCGTGATCGAAAAAACCAAGTACGCGGGCAACGTGGAATGGCGCAACGAAGACGGCACGCTCATCGGCCATCGCACCACCTGGCTGGTGCGCAACGCGCTCGGCTACCAGGTCGATGCCGACTGGCGTTTCCTCGGCAAGCTCAACTTCTCGGTTTCGAACAGCAGCCTGGGCAGCGCGTACGACGCGGATTACACCGAGCTGGTGACGGGCTACGCCTGGCGTCCGGTGGAGAACGACAAGCTGAATGCGCTGTTCAAGTACACGTATTTCGCCAACCGGCCCTCGTCCGCGACGGTGAGCACAGCCGGAGTTACAGCGGACTACGAGCAGCGCAGCCATATCCTCTCGACCGACGCCACGTATGACGTCCGGCCCTGGTTGAGCATCGGCGGCAAATACGGTTACCGCCGTTCCGAGATGCGCACACCCGCCGCTGCAGGCGATTGGCAGAATGCCGATGCGAACCTGGTGATCGCCCGCGCCGACTGGCACTTCGTGCATGAATGGGATGCGCTGGCGGAACTGCGCCGCCTGAGCGTCCCGGCAGCCAACGACCGCCGTTCCGGTGCGCTGCTGGCGATCTACCGGCATATCGACCGCAACGTGAAAATCGGCGCCGGTTACAACTTCGCCGACTTCTCCGACGACCTGACGGATATGTCCTACCGCTCGCGCGGCTGGTTCATCAATTTGATCGGCGAGTTCTAAACCCGGCTAATCCATTAGTTGCTGCAACCTCTCCCCCCTTGCACCCGCAGGGGTAGGGGACTGGTTTGCTTTCGGGTGATGTGCAAAGCAGACCTGCTCTGTTTGATTCTTTGAAGACGGTCTGCGCGATTGCAGTGAGCGACAGTTCTTCGGCCGGAACTGCCCTTCGCGAACGGCAGCTTGTATGGTTGGGTTGGTGGTATCGGCAATCTTATGTAACAGTTAAGGTGCCGGGGTGGAGGGGCTTACGGCAGCATCTGCTTTTCCAACCGAGAGACAGACTCCTAAAGAATCTTCCCACCCA
>JAHJNJ010000001.1 GCA_018820925.1 Gammaproteobacteria bacterium
ATTGCAGTAGCTCAAGCTACCAAATTGCCTTCGCCAAAGCTGCCGTACGCGAAGGGCCGTTCCTGGCCGGTAGGCGAAATGCAGTCTAGATAGTACGCCGCCCGATAGCTGCCGTTCGCAACAATCTCCTTTTCAACATTGAACAGACACTACTCTTCAGATCAAGTCAGAACTATTGCAACTGAATGCAACGACAACTGAATATGCGACAAATCGCTTCACCAACACTCCATTCCTGAACTATCGCGCCAAAACTGTCCGTTGAAATACGGAGTGCGATAATACTACCCGACACATTCTGAAAAAGTTTATTGGACTCAATCACGTCATGAAATCAACCACAGATATTCAGTCAGTAGCCCCTGATTCCGCAGACCTGTTCGCCGAGATCAAGCAGCTTCTCTCTACTTGTGACTTACCCACTGCCGATATTTCTCCTTCCGAATCCTTGCTGTTCTTCGCCAGCCGTTCCGATGCCAGACTGGTTGGTGTGATCGGCCTTGAAGTATATGGCCCGGTTGCTCTTTTGCGTTCGCTTGCCGTAGACCCGGCACATCGCGCGCACGGTCTTGGAAAATCGTTGGTGGATTATGCCGAGGCGCATGCAGCATCTCTTGGCGTCAAATCCTTGTATCTGCTCACCACCACTGCCGTTGCTTTCTTCTCCAAACTCGGTTGCTCGCCCGCCTCGCGAGCAGAGGCTCCGTCATCTATCAAGGCCACCTCCCAATTTTCCGGCCTGTGCCCTGCTTCTTCGGTTTTCATGTGCAAGCGGTTGCATCCCTGACATGTGGCGCCGCCGCATTGGCTTTTGCTGCAGTTTTTCATGAGCAGATAGTCAAACTCCACGGATTCCGGTACATTTAGCAATCAAATCCTCAAGGAGAGAGGCATGAAACGCACGACCATGAGTCTGATTGTTGTGGCTGCAATGTTGTTCGGCAGTCCGGCTCTCGCTGCCGATGAAACGGAGAGCATGGCGCAACCGGCTGACCAAACGGAGGCCATGGCACAACCCACCGAAATCGAGACTGAGCCTACCCAATTGGTCGAGCAACCGGCAATGCCTACCGAATCGGAACTTCCGCCTTCTACCGAAAAACCCAGGCTTGCCCCGTATAACTCCAGCGGCAAACGTGACAAGCCGACAAAATATAATCGTTCAAAAACGCTCGATCTGCGGTATTGCCTGGAACTGGAAAGCAATGTCGAAATCGCAAAATGCGCCGGTGAGTAACGTTAGAGGCTGTCGATCGCGGCAGCCTTGCAGGCAAAGCGCCGTTTAGCACCCAATACACCCCGCTGTTCAACGTATCAATATCGTCTTGTTGTTTTACTCTTGGGCGAACAACCAGCATCCGGCTCCGGCTTGATGATGCCGGACACCGGATTGCACCGGGCGATCCGCGTCGCCTGAATCGATCACAAATATACAACCAATATTTTCATGACTGCCACTCTCACCCGCGACAACGACACTGCCGAAACCCCTTTTCTCGGACTTGCGCCTTTTCTTCGTTCAAGTATCGCCGGTATCGATTTGCGCCCACTAGGGCAAAAGACGCTGGAACAAGCCGGGCAGCACGCCACCGACTCTGCTTTGTGGATGAACTTGTCGGTCGTCATGCAATGTTTGGGACAGCACGATTTGGGTTTGTCCATCCAGTCTCTGGCCTTGCAACAACAACGCATCTACCATCTGGCCGCCTCGGAGCAACCCGCCAAGGTGCGCCTGCTTATGTTGTGCGTCCCGGGGGACATCTCCGCGAATACGCCGCTGGATTGTTTGCTGGAAAGCGGCGATGTCGATCTGATTTACTACTTCGTTTCGCCGGATAACCCGTTGGCCTTGCCCATTCCGGAACATGATGCCTTGTTTGTCGCCATGAGCGAAGCCGACGAAAACCGCGCGATTCTCGCTTCGCTGGAACGCTCATTGGCGCATTGGCCGAAGCCGGTGATCAACCAGCCGCAATACATTCCGCCGACGGGACGCGAGGCGGCCTGCAGGCTGTTGCAGGATGCGCCAGGCCTACTCATTCCGCCGACACTGCACGCTCCTCGTGCACTATTGCTGGATATCGCTGCCGGCAAAGTCCAGCTTGCCGAGCAATTTGCGGGGGGCGATGTCCCCTTCATCGTGCGTCCGGTCGGCTCGCATGCCGGGCGTGACCTCGCCAGGATCGGGAGCACGGACGAACTCGCCGCTTATCTGGCCAAAGTGAAGAACGAAACATTCTTTTTCTCCCCCTTCATCGACTACAGCGGCAAAGACGGCCTGTTCCGCAAATTCCGTATCGCTCTGGTCGACGGAAAACCTTTTGCCTGTCACCTGGGCGTTTCGTCGGACTGGATGATCCATTACGTGAATGCGGGCATGTATGAGGATGCGCATAAGCGGGAAGAAGAAGCTGCCTTCATGGAAGGCTTCGATGACTTTGCCCGGCGCCATCACGCGGCGCTGGACGCGATCTATCGGCGTACCAAACTCGATTATGTGCTGATCGACTGCGCGGAAACGCAAGACGGCCATCTGTTGATCTTTGAAGTCGATCACACCATGGTCGTGCATGCCATGGATCCGGAAGCGCTGTTCCCGTACAAGCAGGTTCATATGCTGAAAGTCAAAAGCGCATTCCGGGATTTGTTGTTTCGCTTGACCCACAAATGAACCTGCTCAACAGCCTCAATTTCTCCGCCGGTCCCGGCGCATTGCCGGAGAGCGTGTTGCTGCAGGCTCAACAGGCCATTATTGAAGTACCGGACGTGGGCTTGTCCATTCTTGGCATCAGCCACCGTACCGACTGGTTCGAGTCTGTCGTCGCCGAACTGGAAAACAATATCCGCACACTGCTGGAATTGGCCGACAACTATCACATACTGTTCCTGCAAGGCGGAACGACGCAACAATTCTCGATGATTCCGATGACCTTGTTGCGCGGCAAAACGTCTCCGGCAGAATACCTGCATACCGGTTACTGGAGCGACAAGGCAATCACCGAAGCAAAACGCGAGGGGCCGGTACGCGAGATATGGAGCGGCAAATCCGGCGGCTACCGCCGGTTGCCCGCCGACGATGAGCTTCGCTTTGCACCGGATGCCCCCTACCTGCACTACATCTCCAATGAAACGGTGGAAGGACTGCAATTTCACCGGGTGTTGGGGCGCGACGATGTTCCGCGCGTTTGCGACATGTCGTCGGATTTCTTGTCGCAGCCTTGCGAGGCGAATCGCTTCTCGCTGATCTATGCACATGCCCAGAAGAATATCGGTCCGGCCGGCGTCACGGTTGTGCTGATCCGCGACGAATTGCTGCAGGGCACACCGACCGATCTTCCCGGTTTCCTGGATTACCGCAATCACGTCCAGGCGCATTCCAATTACAACACGCCGCCCGTATTTGCGATCTATGTCGTGTTGCTCATCACGCGCTGGCTGCTCACGGAAATCGGCGGTCTGGCCAATATGGCGGCAATCAACCGCAACAAGGCGGAGCTGATGTACCGCCTGCTCGATAACAGCAATGACTTCTATCGCGGCAGAGTCCAACCGCAGGACCGCTCGCTGATGAACGTCACGTTCAACTTGTCCTGCCCGGAAAAAGAGAATCGCTTCCTTGCAGAAGCACAAGCAGCAGGGTTTTCCGGACTTGCCGGCCACCGCTCAACCGGCGGCGTGCGCGCTTCCCTCTACAACGGGCTCACGCTCGCTGCGGTAGAACAATTGACCGGCTTCATGGAAGATTTCCAGCGGCGACATCACCAGTAAGTCGGTTGCATCCCTCCCATCAGTACAATAGTTGTAGGGTGCGCCTGCGCACCAGAGCAGAATGGTGCGCAAGCGCACCCTACTTGAGACTGTAATGGTTTGTTTTAATCGGTGTTAATCTGCGTAATCTGCGGCCAACTGCTTTTCATGATCCCGAATTATTTCAGCGGACAAATGTATCCAATGGCGTGAACTTTTTTAGAGCCCGGTACTCAGACCGTGCTCTCGTAAAGCAAATACATTGGATCACCATGAAAAAACTGAGAATATTACCGGGCGCGGCAGGCATTATCGCCCTGACAGCCACCTTGGGTTTTGTTGACGGGCGTTACGAAATCGAAACCGACAGTTATTCAAGAAGCAACATTACTTTGGTCAAGGCCATCAATCATATGGCGGCGCCTGATACCGCAGCGGGCAAGCGCCCGGATATCAAACCCGACAGCACGGCCTATCTGGTGAAAGTCAGGCACGGTGAAATATTTGCAGAAGTGCTGATCGATGCGGTTACCGGGCGCGTCCTGGTGTCATGAGCCGGTATTCCCGGCCGACCCGCAGTGCATTGCGTTGCCGGAATCAAATACCCGCCAGCCAAAGCCGCAGTCTGAGTCCCATCCCCGTGGTGTAGCCCACTTCGATAAAACGTATCTGTCCGTCCGGTGCGATGATGAAACTGGCGGGCACGGCATGTACGCCCCATGAATTCGAGATGCTGCCATCCGCGTCGTTCAGCACGGGAAAAGCGATTTCCTTTTCCTTCATGAAACGCGTGACCTGTTCCGGCTTGCCGCTTTGCATGGCGATCGTGATGACATCCGGATGGTCGCGCGCGATAGCGGCGATCGAACCCTGTTCGGCGCTGCAGACCGGGCACCAGGTCGCCCAGAAATGGACCAGCACAGGCCGGTCGGGATGTGCCGGCAACTGGTAAGGCTGGCCGGCGAGTGTCACACCCTGTAATACCGGTGCCGCACCGCTGACCATGTCGCGTTGCTGCCAGGCGCGAATTCCCACAACCACCACAACGAGCAGCAGCGCTTCAATGGCAAAGAAGCGCCATTTCGAAGCACGCGGTTTGCTGCCGGTTTCATTCGTCATGGGAAACGTAACCTCAGATCATTCAGGGTCGCCCCAGACACTCTTGCGTCCGGGCCTGGTTGCGGATTCAAAACGCTCGATGTCGCGCCGGTCGCGCTTGGTCGGCCGGCCCTTGAAAGCGGGTTGCGGCAATGCCTTGAGATTGGCGGCGATCTCGGCGCGCCGCGCCTTGCTTGCGTCGCTCTCGCGATAAAGCTTCTGCGCCTCGGGCGCGGGACCGCGCCGGTTGGAAAGCGCCAGCACTTCAATTTCAAAATGATATTGCCCGAGGCGGATATCCAGATGGTCGCCCACGCCGATGGCCTTGGCCGGCTTGATGCGGACTTCGTTCATCGTGACCTTGCCGCTCTCCACGGCGTCGACGGCAAGACTGCGCGTCTTGAAAAAACGCGCCGCCCACAGCCACTTGTCGATGCGCAGTTTATCGTTGTCTTCACTCATGCTCGGGATCGTTTAGTGCCGAAGATCGTCTTCCACATGACGCAGGATCGCTTCGAACAGCACTTCGCGCGGAAACGCGTTGTGGTTGCGCAGCAGCCAGTTCCAGAACGAACGCTTGGAACGGTTGAACGGCAGCGCCACCGCCCAGTGGTCGCTCTTCACATAGCCGAGCAAATTTGCACCCGGCAGCACTTGGTCGTGGATCAGCATATGGCTGTCGTTGCGCGGTTCCACTTCGGCAAGCTTTGCATAGAGCAGGCGCAGGAACCAGTGCATGCGTTTCGGTTTGGTGAAAGTCACCAGCGAGTAATAGCGTATGCCTTGCGGCATGCTTGACCAGTATCTTGCCAGCCAGTGCAGGCAGCGGTCGCGCGAAATGCTTTTCAGGAAGTTCTCGTTGATATGGGAGCAGGCACCGGGTGTCGGCAGCAATCCCAGCATCGTTTTGTAGCGGTTGAGCCAGTCGGCCAGCGGACTGCCGCTGACCACGCCGGCCACGCTGACCAGCGCGCGCAGGTTGCGCGGCGTATCGTTGCCCATGCGGCGCAAGGCTTCCAGCGTGTCGGGCACGCCCTTGGAGTAGGCAACCACAATGACATTGGCGGCATTTTCGTGCTTGCGGATTGCGTCCTCGACAATCTTTGCGTTGTGTTCCGAGGTGGCGATGCCGCGCACATGCACCACGTCGATGGTTGAATAGCGCGGCAGGAGGTAATCGTATTCGGTGGCGATATCCACCGACTTGCCGCGGCCGAACGGCAGGGCGACATCGGAGACGCATTCCCACAGCACGCCGGAGACAATGATGATCACGAGATCGGAGGGGGTATCGGGCAATGCGACAGGCGTTACCGAAGAAGGCGTTTCGCCAAGATCGTGCAGGATGCCGTCAAGCTGACGTTCGTCGGGATACTCGCCATGACGCTGCATGACCACCGCCCCCAGCACGTTGCGGAATTGCGTCCTGGCATCGCGCACCGCAGGCATGCCCAGCGGGAACAACATCGCGGGTGGCGGTATCTCCTTCTCGCGCAGCATGTAGGTACCGAACAGAAAGCGCCATAGCCACAACAAGGAAAGCGCGCCTACCAGCCACCACAGGCTGTCGGTCACCGCGAACAGCAGGAGCGCCAGAACCATCAACCCCAATAGTGACAGCTTCATGTCAACCTCCGTGAAGGGAACAAGGTATCTATGGCTTTACACAGTCCACGTAATACACGCGCTCACCGTTGGTCCTTTCGGAAACGAGTCCGTGGATGTCGGTCTCAAAGCCGGGGAATTTCCGGTTGAACTCGCGCGCAAACTTGAGGTATTCCACAATGGTCTTGTTGAAACGCTCGCCCGGAATCAGCAGGGGGATGCCCGGCGGATACGGCGTGAGCAGCACCGCAGTGACGCGGCCTTCCAGGTCGTCGATGGCGACGCGCTCGATTTCGCCGTGTGCCATCCTGGCAAACGCATCCGACGGCTTCATTGCGGGTTCCATGCTGGACAAGTACATCTCGGTGGTGAGGCGCGCCACATCCCTGGCCTTGTAGATGCCGTGGATTTGTTCGCACAGATCGCGCAGTCCGACTTTTTCGTAACGCGGATTTTTCGCGATGAATTCCGGCAGCACGCGCCACAACGGCTGGTTCTGGTCGTAATCGTCCTTGAACTGCTGCAGCTCGGTCACCATGCTGTTCCAGCGCCCCTTGGTGATGCCGATGGTGAACATGATGAAGAAAGAATACAGGCCGCACTTCTCCACCACCACGCCGTGTTCGGCCAGGTAACGGGTGACGATACTGGCGGGAATGCCGCTGTCGGCGAAATCGCCGTCCACATCCAGTCCCGGCGTGACCACCGTGGCCTTGATCGGGTCGAGCATGTTGAACCCCTCGGCCAGTTTGCCGAAACCGTGCCAGCGGTCGTCGCCGCGCAACACCCAGTCGTCGCGCTCGGCCATGCCCTCTTCCGACAGGTAGTCGGGGCCCCACACCTTGAACCACCAGTCCGCGCCGAACTCGGCTTCCACCTTGCGCATGGCGCGGCGGAAGTTGAGTGCTTCGGCGATGCTTTCTTCCACCAGCGCAGTGCCGCCGGGCGGCTCCATCATCGCGGCGGCCACGTCGCACGAGGCGATAATGGCGTACTGCGGCGATGTGGAAGTGTGCATCAGGTAGGCCTCGTTAAAGCAGTCGCGGTCGAGCTTGCGCGTCTCGCTATCGTGAATCAGGATTTGCGAAGCTTGGCTCAGGCCCGCCAGCAGTTTGTGCGTGGACTGCGTGGAAAAAATCATCGATTCTTTTGCGCGCGGGCGGCCTTTGCCGATAGCGTGCATATCCCTGTAAAAATCGTGGAAAGCGGCGTGCGGCAACCAGGCTTCATCGAAGTGCAACGCATCGATCTTGCCGTCCAGCATTTCCTTCAGCATCTCGACGTTGTACATCACGCCGTCATAGGTGCTTTGCGTGATGGTAAGGATGCGCGGCTTCTTGGTTTTGTCCTTGATGAAGGGATTGGCGTCGATTTTCTTCTGGATGGTCTCGCGCTCGAATTCGGATTTCGGAATGGGGCCGATAATCCCGAAGTTGTTGCGCGTCGGGGTGAGGAACACCGGCACCGCGCCGGTCATCATGATCGCGTGCAGGATGGACTTGTGACAGTTGCGGTCCACCACCACGATGTCGTCCGGCGCCACCATGGAGTGCCACACGATCTTGTTCGAGGTCGAGGTACCGTTAGTCACGAAAAACAGGTGGTCGGCATTGAAGATGCGCGCCGCATTGCGTTCGGAGGCCGCCACCGGTCCGGTGTGGTCCAGCAACTGGCCCAGCTCGTCCACCGCGTTGCACACGTCGGCACGCAGCATGTTCTCGCCGAAGAACTGGTGGAACATGCGTCCCACCGGCGATTTCAGGAACGCCACGCCGCCGGAGTGACCCGGACAGTGCCAGGAATACGAACCGTCCTGCGCGTAGCCCACCAGCGCGCGGAAGAACGGCGGCGCCAGCGAATCCATGTACGACTTCGCTTCGCGGATGATGTGGCGCGCCACAAATTCCGGCGTGTCCTCGTGCATGTGGATGAAGCCGTGCAGCTCGCGCAGGATGTCGTTCGGGATGTGGCGCGAGGTGCGCGTTTCGCCGTACAGATAAATGGGAATGTCGGCATTCTTGAAGCGGATTTCCTGCACGAACGCGCGCAGGGTGCGCAGCGCGACTTCCGTTTCCTCCTCGCTGCCGCCGCCGAATTCCTCGTCGTCTATGGACAGCACGAAAGCGGAAGCGCGGCTTTGCTGCTGCGCAAACGAAGTCAGGTCGCCGTAGCTGGTCATACCGACGACTTCGGTGCCCTCTTTTTCAAGCGCATCGGCCAGCGCGCGGATGCCGTGGCCGCTGGCGTTCTCCGAACGGTAGTCTTCGTCGATGATGATGATGGGAAACTGGAATTTCATGGGGCACTCCCTACTGGGAAAATCATATTAAAAGTGGCGCGGATTGTCGCAGGTTTTATCGGCGACGGGGGAATAACAGAAAGCGCTATTCGCGTGGCGGATAGGGGTTTTTGAGCTGTGCCACCAGATCGGCCAGCACCATGAGAAACTGCTGCTCGTCGCAGCCCATCAGGACGGCATCTTCGAGCGCATCCCGGCACACCTGGCGGACAATCCGAGTACGCATCAGGTCTTCGGCAGGGTCACGCCGACCTGGCCCTGGTACTTGCCGCCGCGGTCTTTGTACGAGGTTTCGCACACTTCGTCGCTCTCGAAGAACAGCACCTGCGCCACACCTTCGTTGGCGTAGATCTTGGCGGGCAACGGCGTGGTATTAGAGAATTCCAGCGTCACATAGCCTTCCCATTCCGGCTCGAACGGGGTCACATTTACAATAATCCCGCAGCGCGCATAGGTCGATTTGCCCAGGCAGATGGTCAGCACGTTGCGCGGGATGCGGAAGTATTCGACGGTGCGCGCCAGCGCGAAGGAATTGGGCGGGATCACGCAATAGTCAGCTTCCACGTTCACGAACGAATTCGGATCGAAATTCTTGGGATCGACGATGGTGCTGTTGATGTTGGTGAATAGCTTGAATTCGCGCGCACAGCGGATATCGTAGCCATAGCTGGAGGTGCCGTAAGACACGATCTTCTTGCCGTCCACTTCCTTTATCTGGTTCGGTTCGTACGGCTCGATCATGCCGGTCTGCTCCGCCATGCGGCGTATCCACTTGTCTGACTTGATGCTCATCTATCGTCCTTATTTCCTGAAGGGTTTGTGCGGGCGCGATTTTACCGAATTCCACGGCTGTGTGCGGGTTTTGCTACAATCGCGGCCTTGTTCAAGGAATCCGTATGACCCGCAAAATTTTAGTCACTTCCGCCCTGCCCTATGCCAACGGCAGCATCCACCTGGGGCACCTCGTCGAATACATCCAGACCGATATCTGGGTGCGCTTCCAGAAAATGCGCGGCAATACCTGCCATTACGTCTGCGCCGACGACACCCACGGCACGCCCATCATGCTGCGCGCCGAGAAGGAAGGCATCACCCCGGAACAGTTGATAGACCGCGTGTGGCAGGAGCATTTCGACGATTTCGCCGCCTTCCATGTCCAGTTCGACAACTACGGCTCGACCAACTCGAACGAGACAAAAGAATCCGCCCAAGGCATCTACCGCACCCTCAAGGCCAACGGCCTGATCGAGGTGCGCTCCATCGAACAGTATTACGACCCGGTCAAGAACATGTTCCTGCCGGACCGCTTCATCAAGGGCGAATGCCCCAAGTGCCACGCCAAGGACCAGTACGGCGACAACTGCGAGGTGTGCGGCGCGGCCTATGCCCCGACCGACCTGATCAATCCGTTCTCCGCCGTGTCCGGCGCCAAACCGGAACTGCGCAACTCCGACCATTATTTCTTCAAGCTCTCCGCCGATACCTGCCAGGCTTTCCTGCGCCAGTGGACGCGTGGCGGCGCGCTGCAAGCCGAAGCCGCCAACAAGATGCAGGAATGGCTGGGCGCGGAAGGGGAGAACAAACTCACCGACTGGGACATCTCGCGCGATGCACCCTATTTCGGCTTTGAGATCCCCGATGCGCCGGGCAAGTATTTCTATGTGTGGCTGGATGCGCCGGTCGGCTACATGGGCAGCTTCAGGCAGCTGTGTGCCAAGAACGGCCTCAGCTTCGACGACTACTGGAAACAGGGCTCCGATACCGAGCTGTACCACTTCATCGGCAAGGACATCCTCTACTTCCACGCGCTGTTCTGGCCCGCCATGTTGCAGCACGCCGGTTTCCGCACGCCGACCAAGCTGTTCGCCCACGGCTTCCTCACCGTCAACGGCGAGAAGATGAGCAAGTCGCGCGGCACCTTCATCACCGCGCGCAGTTATGTGGATCACATCAAGAACACCGAGTACCTGCGTTATTACTACGCGGCCAAGCTGAACGGCACGATGGAAGACATCGACCTGAATCTTGAGGATTTCGTGGCGAAGGTGAACAGTGATTTGATCGGGAAGTACATCAATATTGCAAGCCGGTGTGCGGGGTTCCTCGGCAAGTTCTTTGACGGCAAGCTGGCATTTGCTGATTCAAAGTCGCTGCTCGACAACGCGAAAGCCAGCGGCCTTGCAGTCGCAGCTTCTTTCGAGTCGCGCGATTATGCGCGTGCGCTGCGCGACATCATGGCTCTCGCTGACGGCATCAATGGCGTGATTGCTGCTGCTGCGCCGTGGACGCTGGCCAAGGATGAAACCAAACGTACCGAACTGCAAGAAGTCAGTTCTTACGCACTGCACGGCTTCTATGTACTCTCAATTCTGTTGGGCCCGGTACTGCCAGCACTGACCTCGCGCGTCGCGCGCGAACTGTTCGGCATGGATCGCGATTTCGCATGGTCTGATCTCGCCGAGCTACCAACCCATATCAATGCCTACCAACACTTGGCGACCCGCCTCGACCCCAAACTGATCGAAGCGATGGTCGCCGCCAACCAGGAAAGCCTGAAACCCATGACCGACTCCCATTCCGAGACACGCCACGCCGAACACCAGCAGCATGCCATCGCGCCCCTCGCCGAGACCATCGGCATCGACGATTTCATGAAGATCGACCTGCGCGTGGCGCATATCGTGAATGCCGAGCATGTGGAAGGCGCGGAGAAGCTGCTGAAGCTGACGCTGGACATCGGCGAAGCACAACCGCGCACGGTGTTCGCGGGCATCAAGTCGGCTTACGATCCGGAAAAACTCAAGGGCCGCATGACGGTGATGGTCGCCAACCTGGCGCCGCGCAAGATGAAGTTCGGCCTGTCCGAAGGCATGGTGCTGGCGGCTTCGGGCGAGACGCCGGGATTGTTCGTGCTGTCGCCGGATGCAGGCGCGCAGCCGGGCATGCGCATAAAATAAATGTAGGGTGGGCACGTTTTTCGTGCCCACGCTGTTCATCGTTATTTATGTTTCGGCGTTGCGCGAATGGAAAATCCATTCTGACCGCCGCGTGGGCACCAAAAACGTGCCCACCCTACCACCCCTCACCCACCGGAGCACGACCATGGACTACGACATCCTCATCATCGGTTCCGGCCCCGCCGGACAACATGCCGCGTGGCAGGCCGCACGCATGGGCAAGCGCGTCGCGATCATCGAGCGCAAGCCGAAGATCGGCGGCGCGGGCTTGCAGACCGGCACCATCCCCAGCAAGGCGATGCGCGAGGTGGCTTACCAGCTTTCGCGTTCCGGCGGCATGCGTCAGGCATTTTCGCCCGACCAGCGCATCCGTTACGGCCTGCTGGCCGATGCGGTGCGGCGCAAGGAAGGCGTGATCGCGCAGCAGGAGTCGGTCATTCTGCAGCGCAGCCTGCGCCACGGCGTGGCGCTGATCCCGGGCGAGGCTTCGTTCGTCGACGCGCACACCCTGCAGGTCGTCAACGCGGACGGCAAGACGCGCAACATCTCGGCCGAGGTGATCATTCTCGCCAGCGGCTCGCGCCCGCGTCGCCCGGCCAACATCCCCTTCGACAAGAAGACGGTGCTGGATTCCACCTCCATCCTCAACCTGCGCCAAATGCCCAACAGCATGCTGGTGGTGGGCGGCGGCGTGATCGCGTGCGAATTCGTCTCCATCTTCGCCGCGCTCGGCACGCAGGTGTGCGTGGTGGACAGCCACGCGCAACTGCTGGAATACCTGAGCGAAGACGTGGTGGACGTGCTGTGCGACAGCTTCTGCGGCATGGGCGTCACCTTCCACATGCAGGAGCGCGTCAAGGAGATCCGCCGCGAAGACACCGGCAGCGTCACCGTGCTGGAAAGCGGCAAGGAGATACGCACCGACATCGTGCTGTTCGCGCAGGGACGCGAGCCGAACAGCGAGGGCCTGAAAGTTGAAAACGCGGGCATCGCGATGGACGGCAACTGGATCACGGTGGACCAGCATTTCCAGACCAGCGTGCCGCACATCTTCGCCGTGGGCGACCTGATCGGCCGCCCCGCGCTCGCCTCCACCGGCATGGAGCAAGGCCGCGCGGCGGTGCTGTACGCCTTCGGCGGCGGCAAGCAGGAGATGGCGGAGAACCTGCCGATGGCGGTCTACACCATCCCGGAAATTTCCTACGTCGGCAAAACCGAAAAGGAAGTGCAGAAAGAAAACATCCCCTACATCATCGGCCGCGCCTATTTCAAACACAGCGCACGCGGCCAGATCATCGGCGACGCACAGGGCATGCTGAAACTGATCGTGGATACGCGCAACGAAAAACTGCTCGGCGTGCACATCGTCGGCGAGCAAGCCAGCGAACTCGTGCACATCGGGCAACTGGTGATGAACCTGAACGGCACGGTGCGCGACCTGGTCAGCAACGTGTTCAACTATCCGACGCTGGCCGAGTGTTACAAGCTGGCGGCGGTGGATTGCACGCACCAGTTGGATCAGAAAAAAATGTAGGGTGGGCACGGTGTTTGTGCCCACGCGGTTCGATATGATTTATTTCGGCTACAGCGTGGGCACAAGAAACGTGCCCACCCTACCTGACTGGTGATGAACCTGAACGGCACGGTGCGCGACCTGGTCAGCAACGTGTTCAACTATCCGACACTGGCAGTGTGCTACAAACTCGCCGCGGTGGATTGCACGCACCAGCAGGAACAACGAAAAATGTAGGGTGGGCACGGTGTTTGTGCCCACGCGGTCGCCTCAATCATAACCCATCACCTCACCATCCAACGCACCAGCCCAATCACTTGCGTACACCCCATCCCGCACATAACGATGAAATGTCGAATACGGCCAATCACCCGCTTGTTGAACATGCCCGTGTTTAACCGGATTGAAATGAATGTAATCGACATGGCGGGCGAAATCTTCTTCGTCGCGTATTTGATGTTCCCAGAATCGGCGTTGCCAGATGGTCGATTCACGATGCTTTATTCTTGATGCAGTCATCAAGCCTTCACGGCGATACTCATTGCCACATGCCAGCGAAACTGCCCGTTTGATTTTCATCCATCGCGTGGAAAAATCGGCGTCACCTTCGGGCAAGGTCCATACGCAATGCAGATGGTCGGGCAGCAAGACCCAAGCGTCAATTTTGAAGGGACGCGATGCGTGCTCCGCTTCAATCGCAGCGCGCAGCGACTTACGAATAATCTCGTCACATAGGATAGGCTGCCGCTGGTAGGCGACCACCGTGAAGAAATAGGTAGAGCCGGTTCTTGCCCGGCGATAGCGTGACATGGCTGGATGCTCAAAAATGTCGCAACCGCGTGGGCACGAGGAACGTGCCCACCCTACATATCGAATTCAGCTTCTATTTCTTGAGCAAATCGCGTATCTCGGCCAACAGCACTTCCTGGTTGGATGGCGCTTCCGGTGCTGCCGGCGCTTCCTCCGCCTTCTTCTTCAGCGAATTGATCAGCCTCACCGCCATGAAGATCACGAAGGCGATGATCACGAAATCGATCACGGTCTGGGTGAACTTGCCATAGGCCACCACCACCGCAGGCGCCCCCTCAGCCGCCTCCTTCACCGTGAAAGCCAGGTCGGAGAAATTCACCCCGCCCAGCAACACCCCGATCGGCGGCATCACCACATCGCTGACGAGCGACGACACGATCTTGCCGAACGCCGTGCCCACAATCACGCCGACGGCCATATCGATCACGTTGCCCCTTACTGCAAATTCCTTGAACTCCTGGATAATGCTCATGGCTATTTTCCTTTCTGTTAATGAAATTTGTTTCGGAAACCGCGTGGGCACCAGGAACGTGCCAACCCTGCATTATTTCTTTGCGCTGATGGCGGTGAGGATGCCTTGCAGGATAGCAACTGGCGTGGGCGGACAACCGCTCACCACCACATCCACCGGAATAACGTTGGCGACTTTGCCGCAGCTGGCATAGCTCTCGCCGAAGATGCCGCCGTCGCAGGCGCAATCGCCGATGGCGACCACCAGCTTGGGTTCGGGCGTGGCGTCGTAGGTGCGCTTGAGTGCGACCTCCATGTGGCGCGACACCGGGCCGGTGACCAGCAGCAAGTCGGCATGGCGCGGACTGGCGACGAATTTGATGCCCAAGCCCTCGATGTTGTAATAGGCGTTGTTGACGGCGTGTATCTCCAGCTCGCAACCGTTGCACGAACCGGCATCGACCTGACGGATGGCGAGCGCGCCGCCGAACACGTCGAGTATCTCCTGTTGCAGGCGTTGTTCGAGCAGGCGCATGGATTCGTCCGCCTGCGGCGGGGTTTCGGTCTTGATGCCCGTCTTGTATATTTGTTTGAGTATCTGGTACATCAGAGATCCTGCCCCGAATAGCTGAGATTGAACGACTTATTGATCAGCGGGAAATCCGGCACGATGTCGTTGACGACGGCGTGTTCCAGCACCGGCCAGTTCTGCCAGGACGGATCATGCGGATGCACGCGTGTGAGGTTGCCCTGCGCATCGGTGTGGATCGCCACCAATACTTCGCCGCGCCAGCCTTCCACCATGCCGATGCCGAAACCGTTCGGCGGCAGTTTCTCGATCAGCGCCGGCGCTGCGTCCTCATGCACCAGATTGGCCAGAATATCGCGCTGCAGGCGCAACGATTCGAACAGTTCGCCGAAACGCACAATGGCACGCGCCGCCACATCGCCGTTGCGATAAGTCGCCATTTGCACATCCAGCTTGTCGTAGGGCGCGCAGGCAAACTGCACGCGCGCATCCCAGGCCTGGGCGCTGGCGCGTCCGGCCAGCCCGCACAGGCCGAGCTGCGCGGCCAGCTTCGGCTCGACCGTTCCGGTAATGATGAAACGGTCCTGCAACCCGGCGTGTTCATCGTAGATGCCGCGCAGGATGCGCACCTGCTTTTCCAGCATGTCACATTCCTGCTCGATGATATGCTTGCCGTCGACATTGAGGCTTGCCGTAACGCCGCCCGGAACGATCTTGTCCATCAGGTAGCGATGACCGAACAGTGTGGCGTTGTTGCGCAGTACCTGTTCCTTGAGTATCCAGAATTGGGCGAAGCCGAACGCCAGCGCCACGTCGTTGCCCAGATAGCCGAGATCGCCCAGATGGTTGGCGACACGCTCGCGCTCCAGCAGCAGCGCGCGCATCCACAACGCGCGGCTGGGCGGGGTGACTTTCGCAACACTCTCTGCCGCCATCGCATACGCCCAGGCATAGGCCACGGTACTGTCGCCGCTTACCCGTCCGGCCAGCTTCGCACCCTGCTGCACAGTCATGCTCTCGAAACGTTTTTCGATACCCTTGTGCACATAGCCCAGGTGTTCTTCCAGACGCAGCACGCGCTCGCCGATGATGGAGAAACGGAAGTGGCCCGGCTCGATGATGCCCGCATGCACCGGGCCGACCGGAACCTCATGCACGCCCTGCCCTTCCACCTGCACGAAGGGATAGTCTTCCGGTTCATGCGCGAGACTGGCCGCCGCATCGAAGTCCTTGCGCAAGGGGAAGCTGCCGCTGTGCCAGGCACCGTGGCGCAACCATTTGCGGTGGTCGTGGCCTTCCTGCGCATAGATGCCGAGCAGGTCGTACGCCGCGCGCTGCATGCGGTTGGCCGCCGGAAATATCCGGCTGAGGTCGGGATACACCGGCTGCTCTGCGGATAACAGTGCGTTCAAACATACCATTCCGGTTTCGTTGATCAACACAACATGCAGCATGAATCCGCGCGGTCTGGCATCGCTGCCCCACAGCGCGACCAGCCGACCGCCACCGTCGCGCACCTGTTGGCAGATTTCATGCAGGTCGGCCGGCGCGATCTCGCCCGTCCACGCGGGAAGCGCGTCGGTCAGTCGGGTCAGTTTCAGATTGGGATGTTTGATCGGCATATTAGTTATCTTAACAGCAGTAACTAGCCACGGATAAACACGGATAAACACGGATGTGTGAAGCAACCATTGTGCAATCTTCCATCGAACTAAACATACCGTATGCAAAAATCGTTTGTCGAGTATCCGAGTTCATCTGTGTTCATCCGTGGCTGTTTTTCAAGTGTTATCCCAGTAACGCCGCCGCCTGACGATACCAGTCAGCCAGGTATGGCGGCATGTACAGACCCAGCATCAGCACCAGCAGCAGGTGGACGAACACCGGAATGAGCGCGGGCGAATGCGGCAAGCGTTTCGCGGTGGTTTCGCCGAATACGACAGGCTGGATCTTGCCGAAGATGGCGGCGAACGCAACACCCAGCGCGATCAGCAGGAACGGCGTGGTCCACGGATATTCGTGCATGGCGGTGGTGATGATGAGGAACTCGCTGGCGAACACGCCGAACGGCGGCATGCCCAGAATCGCAAACGTGCCGATTGCCAACCCCCAGCCAACCGTGGGACTGACTTGCAGCATGCCGCGGATATTCTCCATCACTTGCGTGCCGGACTTTTGCACCGCATGGCCGACCGCGAAGAAGATCGCCGATTTGGTCAGCGAGTGCACCGTCATGTGCAGCATGCCCGCGAACGTCGCCACCGGGCCGCCCATGCCGAGCGCGAAAGTAATCAAGCCCATGTGCTCGATGGAGGAATACGCAAACATGCGTTTGATGTCTTTTTGCCGGAACAGCGAGAAGGAAGCCACCACCACCGACAGCAGGCCGAAGCCCATCATCAGATAGCCGGCAAAGTGCGTGCCCAGCGAACCGTCCACCAGCACCTTGCTGCGCACCACCGCGCACAGCGCGACATTCAGCAGCAGACCGGAGAGCACGGCAGACACCGGCGTCGGACCTTCCGCGTGCGCGTCCGGCAACCAGCTGTGCAAGGGCACCAGACCGACCTTGGTGCCGTAACCCACCAGCAGGAACACGAAAGCCAGCTTGAGCACGGTCGGTTCCAGTTCGCCTTTGACCTCATTCAGGTGCGTCCACAGCAACGCCGTACCGCCCTCGCCCAGCACGCGCTCGGCGGCAAAATACAGCAGGATGGTGCCGAACAGCGCCAGCGCGATACCCACGCCGCACAGGATGAAATATTTCCACGCCGCTTCCAGGCTGGCGGGGGTGCGGTACAACGACACCAGCAGCACCGTGGTCAGCGTGGCCGCCTCCATCGCGACCCACACGATACCCATATTGTTGGTGGTCAGCGCCACCAGCATGGCGAAGGTGAACATCTGGTACATGCTGTAGTACAGGTGCAGCATGCCGGTGGTGAGTTTGCCGTGGTGCTGCTCGATGCGCATGTACGGGCGCGAGAACAGCGAGGTGGTGAAAGCGACGAAGGCGGTCAGCGCGACCAGGAACACGTTGAACTGGTCGATGAAGAATTGTTCGTGGAACGCCACTTGCGGCCCGGAGTCGATCACGCGCATGGTCAGTATCACCGAAGCGGCGAAAGTGAAAAAACTCATCAGCGAATTGAGCTCCGCCGCCCACTTGCGCGAACCGAATACAGCCAGCAACGCACCACCCAACAGAGGCGCGAGCAACAGCGCGAGAAGTTGCAGGTCAATCATCCTTGAGCTTCTCCATGTGGGCGATGTCCAGGCTGTCGAAAGTCTCGCGGATCTGGAAGAAGAAAATACCGAAAATGAAGGTGGCCACCAGCACGTCCAGCGCGATGCCCAGCTCCACCACCAGCGGCATGCCCTGCGTGGCACTGGTGGCGGCGAAGAACAAACCGTTTTCCAGCGACAGGAAAGCGACCACCTGCGACACCGCCTTGCGCCGCGTGAGCATCATCAGCAGCGACAACAGCACGCTGGCCAGCGCAATGCCGATCAGGCCGCGCGTGAGGCCTTCGGACAATTGTGCGATCGGCGCGGCCAGGTTGAACGAGAAAATCACCAGCGAGATGCCGACCAGCATGGTGGTGGGAATATTGATCAGCGTCTCCACATCCCAGCGCACATTCAGTTTGCGTATCAGGCGGTGCAGCAGCCAGGGCAGCAGCAGCACTTTCAGCAGCAGGGTGAGACCTGCCGAATAATACAAATGGTGCTGACTGGTCGAAAAGGCAACCACGAAAGTGCTGAGAGACAGCACTGCGCCCTGCAAGGCAAACAGGTTGATCAACGACAGGATGCGCCGCTGCGTGAGCATGGCGAATGCAATCAGCAGCAGCAGGGCGGCCAGCAGGTTGATGAATTGGAGCAGGAAAGGGGTCTGCATCTCAGGCCCCCAGCAGGAAATGAATCAGCAGGCCCAGCACCGCCAGCAGGAACGCGGTGGCCAGGAATTCCGGCGCGCGGAAAATGCGCAGCTTGGCGGACACGATCTCGAACACGGCCAGCGCCGCTCCCGCCAGTACCAGCTTGAGCAGCAAGGCCACAATGGCCAGCGGCAGCCCGGCCCAGTTGCCCACTTCGGCAATGCCGTGCGGCAGGAACAGGGCGATGCCGATGGTGATGTAAGCGAACAGTTTCAGGCTGCTGGCCCATTCGATCAACGCCAGATGGCGCGCCGAATATTCCAGGATCATCGCCTCGTGGATCATGGTCAGTTCGAGGTGGGTGCTGGGGTTGTCCACCGGTATGCGCGCATTCTCTGCAAGCAACACCATCAAGAATGCCAACGCAGCGAAGGCCAGGCTCGGATACAACACGAACTGGTGATGCGCCAGGGTATCGACGATGACCGGCAACTGGGTGGAATGGCTGATCATGGAGGCGGTGAAGAACACCATCAGCAGGGCCGGCTCGGCCAGGAACGACACCAGCATCTCGCGTCTGGCGCCCATCGATCCGAACGCGGTGCCGATGTCCATCGCCGCAAGCGAGATAAACACGCGCGCCACCGCAAACACACCGACCAGCGCGATCACGTCGGCAGCCATCGAGAACGGCAAGTCCACCGCGATGATCGGGATGATGGCGGCCGCCAGCCACATGCAACCGAACACGATGTAAGGCGTGACGCGGAACAATGGCGACGCATTGTGCGCAATCACCGCATCCTTGCTGAACAGTTTGCGCAGCACGCGATACGGCTGCAGCACGCCCGCGCCGGAGCGGTTCTGCAGCCAGGCCTGGCACTGGTTGACCCAGCCGGTCAGCAGCGGGGCGAATACCACCACCAGCACCAGTTGTGCCAGTTGAAACAGGACGGCGAAGAGAAGTTGGTATTTTTCCATCACACAAACACCAGCAACACGATCAGCGTGACGAACGTGTAGGTCAGGTACAAATGAATGCGCCCGTGCTGCAGCAGCGAGGCCAGGGACGCGAGTTTCTCGGTAAGGTACTTGATCGGCAGGTACAGGATGTACCACAGGCGGTCGTCGCTTTGCCCGTGATAACGGGGATGCGTATCGAACGGGCTCGGCACTTCCCGTTCGATCTTGAAGAACGGTTCGAAGATGCGCCGGATCGGTTGCCCGAAGCCTTCGGCGGTATCCTGCATGCGCGCATTCTGTGCCGGATAACCGCAATCCCACGGGGCGCTGCGCCGCACCCGGCCGTGGTACAGGTGCCGCACCAGTATCGAGGTGAGCAGCATCACCGCCAGCACCGCCAGCAGGAAATACAGCGGGCTATAGCTGGCGCGTTCGGTATCCACCGGCGTCAGGAATACCCAGTTGCCCGCGGCATTGCCCAGGCTGGAGCCGATCAGTGAAAGCGAAACCAGATCGAGCTGATGCACCACGAACACCGGCGCCAAACCCAGCACAACACAGGCAAGCGCCAGCCAGCCCATCCCGATGCGCTCCCAGGTGCCCGTGTCGTGCGCATGCTCCAGCACTTTCTCGCGCGGTTGGCCGAGGAAGATCACGCCGTAGAATTTCACCATCACATACGCCGCCAGCGCCGCCGCCAGCGCGATCACTGCGGCGGCCACCGGCACCAGCATGTTGATATAACTGTTGGGCAAACCCGGCGACAACAGGAACGCCTGCAGCAGCAGCCATTCCGACACGAAACCGTTGAGCGGCGGCAGGCCGGCAATCGCCAGCACGCCGACCAGCATCAGCATCGCCGCCCACGGCATGCGCCGGATCAGTCCGCCCAGACGCCCCATGTTGCGTTCGCCGGTTGCGTGCAGGATGGCGCCGGTACCGACGAACAGCAGACTCTTGAACATGGCGTGGTTGAGGCTGTGATACAGGGTGGCGGTAAGCGCCAATGCGGCCAGCGCATGCTTGCCATAGACATGGAAAATGATGGTCAGGCCGATGCCTACCAGCAGCAGGCCGATGTTCTCGATCGATGAATAGGCCAGCAGGCGTTTCATGTCGCCCTGCACGGCGGCGAACATCACGCCAAATACGGCGGTAAGCAAGCCCAGCCCCAGCGCCAGCACGCCCCACCACCAGAGTTGCGTGCCCAGCAAATCGAAGGTCACGCGCAGGATGCCGTAGATCGCGGTCTTGAGCATCACGCCGCTCATGAGCGCGGATACCGGCGACGGTGCGGCGGGGTGCGCCTCGGGCAACCACATATGCATCGGCAATACGCCGGCCTTGGCGCCGAAACCGAACAGGGCCAGCAGGAACGCCGCCGAAGACCAGAATTCGGTCAGTTGCGCGTGACGCATGGCATCGAAAGTGTAAGCGGCGATGCCGTTGCCGCCCTGCATCACACCAAAACAAAGCAGGATGGAAATGGCACCCACGTGCGCAATCAGCAGATAGAGAAAACCCGCCTTGCGAATATCGGGAATGTTGTGATCGGTGGTGACCAGGAAATAGGAAGACAGCGCCATGGTTTCCCACGCCACCATGAACATATAGGCATCGTCCGCCAGCAGTACCAGTGTCATACCCGCCAGGAACAGGTGGTATTCGAGACACAACAGGCCGAGCGTACCGCCCGCCATGGTTTTGAAATAACCGGCGCCGAACAGGGATATCCCCAGGGATGCACCGCCCAGCAGGATCAGGAAGAAACCGGACAGCGGATCAAGGCGCAGGTGGAAAGGCAAGTCGGGCAAACCGAGCGGCAACACCATGACACCCGGGTCTGCGCCGAGCGCCCACATACCCGACACCGCCAACAGCAGGGACGTCAAGGCACTGAGCGGGAATATGACGTTGTTGATCAGGCGCGGGGCGCGTTGCAGGACCAATCCTGCCACCCCGAGCACGATCCACAACTGGACTAGCCAGCCAACCACTTCCAGCGGCGATACACTCACTGAGTCCATCTGGGGTTACTTATACCTCTTGATTGAATGCGCTTCCGGCAAACAGGCTGGCGATTCTACTCCCGCGATCAGACGCTGTTCAAGGAACGAATCGCTGTTATGGGCCCAATACCCCAAGAGCGCAACCCGCAGGGGTCACCCCGTCTTGCGTTTTCTTAACCATTCAAGAAAGTCTGCGGCAGGCATCGGATAAGCGATGCCGTAGCCCTGGCCGAAGCCGCAACCCATATCCGCCAGCGTCTGGATGAGTTTCGGGTCTTCCATGCCCTCGGCCACGGTCTGGCGGTTGAACGTCTTGGCCAGCGCGATCACGCCCTGCACGATGGCATGGTCACCTTCGTTGGTGGCCATGTGTTGCACAAAAGACTGGTCGATCTTGAGCGTGTCGGCGCCCAGTTTGCGCAAATACACCAGCGACGAGTAGCCGGTGCCGAAATCGTCCAGCGCAAAACTCACGCCTAGGTCGCGGCATGCCTTGATGATATCGAACGACTGCCCCATGTCTTCCAGCGCCGCAGTTTCCAGCACTTCGATCTGCAACCGGCCCTGTGCCAGCTTCGGATATTGCTCCAGCGTGCGTTTCAGTTCGGCCACGAAATCCGGCGACTGCAGATGCCGCGCGGAAATGTTGACGCTGATTTCCATCGCCACGCCGGCCTGTTCCCAGGCGTGCAGTTGCGCGAGCGCCTCGGCAATCACCCACTTGCCCAGCCTGATCTCCAGGTCCGAATTTTCGATGACGGGCAGGAAGTCGGCCGGAATCAGCAAACCGCCCTCGGGATGGTTCCAGCGAATCAATGCCTCGACGCCGACGATGGTGTTTGAAGACAATTCCAGTTTCGGCTGGTAATACAGCTCGAACTCCCCGTTCTCCAAACCCTGCAGGATGCGTCTTCTCGTTTCATGCAGGGAACGCACGCGCTGGTCATGGATGGCATCGTAGATGTGATAGCGGTTCTTGCCGGTCTGCTTGGCGATATACATCGCCTGATCGGCATGGCGCAACAAAGTGTCGCCATCCTCGTTGTCCGACGGATAGAAGGTCACCCCGATGCTGGCAGAGACGGCGACCTGCTGACCGGAGAGTCGCATGGGCGCGGCAACGGTCTGCATGATGCGGTCCAGCACCTGGAAGCATTCGGCCTCCTCCGCCAGATCGTTGAACAGCACCACGAATTCGTCACCGCCCAGACGTGCCAGGGTATCGCCCGCGCGCAGCACTTCCTGCAAGCGGCGTGCAACATCCACCAGCAAGATATCTCCGGACTCATGGCCGTACTGGTCGTTCACTTCCTTGAACCCGTCGAGGTCGAGGTAGCAAATGGCCAGTTGCTTGCTGCTGCGCTGCGCAAGCGCCACGGCCTGCTTCAGGCGGTCGGCCAGCAGGCGCCGGTTGGGAACCCCGGTGAGCGCATCGTAATTGGCAACCATGCTCAACTCGGCCTCATGGTCCTTGAAATAGGTGATGTCGGAAAATACGCCGACATGGCGCTGGACCTTGCCCTGCTCGTCGCAGATGGCCGAGATCGACAGCAACTCCGCGTACACCTCGCCGTTCTTGCGCCGGTTCCATATCTCACCGCGCCAGACTTTCGCCTCCTGCAACGCCTGCCACATCCCGGCATAAAACGCCTTGTCCTGGCGGCCCGAACTCAGGAACTTCGGATTCCTGCCCAGCACCTCGTTGCGGCCGTATCCGGTGATGAAGGTGAATGCCGGATTGACATCGATGATGATGTTGCCCGCATCGGTGATAACGATGGCCTCCTGGCTGTTGTCGAACACGCTGGCGGTGACGCGCAGTGCTTCCTCGCCTATGCGGCGCTCGGTGACGTCGTACTGGATGCCGTCCCACAAGAGATCGCCGTTCTCCAGCCGGGTGGGTTGCGATTCGACATGCAACCAGCGTATCTCGCCGTTCTTCTTCTGTATCCTGCCCTCCCAAAGAAAACGGTTCAGGGTCGTGCCGGCTTCTGCATTGAGGCGGACAAACCCGTCCCTGTCGTCGGGGTGGATGCGTGACAGCGGCAGCAGCGGGTCTTCCCTGATTTCCGTTTCCGTCACGTCGAGCAACTCGCACCAGCGCGGACTCACATAGTCGAACACGGCGCTGCCGTCGGGATGCATGCGGTATTTGTAGATGCCGACCGGTATCCGCTGCACCAGATCGCTGTATTCATCGATGCTGTGACGCAGCGCTTCTTCGGCGCGTTTCAGATCGCTGACATCGCGCCCGACGATGACCAGCCCCTTGCGGCTGCCGTCCTCGTTGAACAGTGGCACCTTGATGACATCGAAGGCCAGTCTGCCCACGGCGGGAATCTGCATGACTTCTTCCACACGCGAGGTGGTTCCGATTTGCCACGCCTGCTTGTCCGTCTCGCCGCATTGCAGCAATGCCGCCTTGTACTGCGGACCGGCGACCTCCGCCAATTCCGCATCGGTCCTGCCACGGCTGGTCTGCGCATCGAGGCCGAACGCCAGGCGCGCGGCGGAATTGGATTCCAGCCAGCGCCCCTCGCCGTCCTTGAACTGGATCGCATCGGGGATCGCCTCGATCAGCGTGCGCAACAGCTCTTCGCTCTGCTGCAATTTGGCGGATTGCTTTTCGACCAGGCGTTTGAGCTCATCCTTGCCGCGCCGCATGTCGGTGACATCCACCTGCGCACCGATGATCGCCGGACGGCCCTGGTATTCGATCCTGCGCCCGTGCACGTCCAGGGTGATCTGGGTTCCGTCGCGCTTGAACAGGCTGAAGCAGAGCCTTGTCGTTTCTTCCCGGCCTTCGAGCAGGCTTTGTATTGCCGCTTCCACGCCCGCCTGTTCTTCCTGCCTGATGAAACGCAAAAATGTAAATTTGTCGACGATGTCGTCCGCCGAATCGAACCCCAGCATGCTGACCAGTCCCGGATTGGCGTAGCGGAAGAACCCGTCCTGAATGATGAAAATGCCCACCAGCGACTGCTCGACCAGCGCACGGAACTTGGTGGACTCCTCGACGACCAGCCCTTCCAGGCGGCGGCGGTAATCCTCCAGTTGCGACTGCGTCCGCTTGCGCTCGCTGATGTTGCGCACCAGCGACATGTTGTAGCCGCCCCCCTCATATTCGAAGTAGTTGGCGCTGATCTCGACCGGAAAGATGCTGCCATCCCGTGTTCTGTGCCGGGTCTCGAATGTCGCCGTCCCCTGCATCTCGATGTATTCCCGGCGCCTGACCCATTTTTCCTGCGACCAGTTCGGCACGATGTCTTTTGCCGTCATGCCGCCAAGGAATTCTTCGCGGCTGTAACCCAACTCCCGGCAAACCTCATCGTTCACATACAGGAAGCGTCCTTCGCCATCCAGCACATACATCGCTTCCCCGATGCGATCCAGTGCAAAGTTCAATTGGCTCAACTGCCATTCGCGATTCTTGCGTTCGGTGATATCGCGGGCCACGCCGAGCACCCCGATCAGACGCCCCTGGCTGTCATGCATGGGCGTCTTGATGGTTTCGAACAGCCCCCGGTATCCGTCCGCAAAGTCCAGCCATTCTTCGTAGACATGAGGCTTGTCCGACTCGATCACCTTGTGGTCGCTTTCGCGGAAGAAATCCGCGAGTTTCTTGCTTACGAAATCGGAATCCGTCTTGCCCACGATCTCCGACTTCTGTTTTCCCAGCAGCATTTCGAGACGGTGGTTGCACGCCAGGTACACGCCGTCCTTGTCTTTCAGCCAGACCAGGTCGGGAATGGTGTCGATGAAGGTGCGCAGGAATATCTCGTCGATCTCGTATTTTTCGTCCAGCAATCCCAAGGCCATGGTCTGGGTCAGGTCGTGCTCGCTCACCAGTCCGGCCATGCGCCCGCCCGCATCGACCACGGCCAGGTGACGCACTTTCTTCTTGAGCATTTTTTTGGCGGCTTCGTTGATGGTGGCGTCGCCGGATATCGTCAGCACGGGCGAAGTCATCAATTCGAACAGCGGGACGCTGACCCGTTCGGGTTCGCGCGAATAAAAACGCACCACATCCCGCTCGGTGACGATGCCGACCGGCTTCTCGTTCTCGACCACAATCACGCAGGTTTCGCGTTGCGCCTGCATCAGGTTGAGCGCCTGCATCAGGCTGCTGTGTCCGGGCAGGCTGGTGACGGCATGGCGCGCAACGGATGCAACCTGGCGGCGCCCGGCCAGCGCGGTGAGATGCAAATGCAGGCGAAAATCCGTTTCGCTGACCACGCCGCTGGCTGCGCCGGCGCCGTCCACCAGCACCAGATGGCGTATCCCTTCGCGCATGCAGATCTGGTAGGCATCCAGGCAGTCGGTCGTGCCCGGCAGGGTAATAACGGGGGCCGACATGCAGGCATGCAAAACGGTTTGCGGGGATGAACCGGAGCGCATCGCATGCAGAATGTTGCGTTCGGTGACGATGCCGATCGGGCGGCGGGCTTCGTCGGTGATCACAATCGAGGAGAAATGGCGCTGCGCCATGATCTGTGCCGCTTCGCTGAGCGTGGCATCCGCGGAAAGGCAAGTGACATCGCGCGTGGCAATGTCGATCAATTGATATTGTTTGTCATTCATCATTAACTTTCACGCAACACACCGCCGTATCCTCCGGTCGCGTGAACTTCTCCCTTGCCACAGCGTGGCAGTCGCAAAATCGGCTTTAAAAAAATGGGGCGTTTATATTTTTATTCCCCGCATTACAACAAAGTCATTTTGCCGCTTCCATGAAGCATGGCGGCGCCTGCCCGACCGTTTCCGCCGTAAGGTTATCACATCCGCTGAAAATAATATTTCATTGAAATTCAGGCGCTTTTCGGCAAGCAAAGCAGGCCTGAAGGCTTGGTCTTACTGTGTCATAAACACGGAACAACATTCCCTCCCCCTTGCAGGGGGAGGGCTAGGGTGGGGGTAGACACTGTGTCAGACCAGAACTCTACCCCCATCCTAACCTTCCCCCTGCAAGGGGGAAGGGACTGGGTGATTATTTGACTAGGCGTATACGATTTGCACATTCTGCGTGCCGCATATCCCGCGCAAGCCATCGAGCAACTCGTCCGGCAGTGTGACCTGCCAATTTTCCCCCAGACGCAGCGGTACGCTACCGATCAGGTTGCTGTAATTGATCTGCACCGGGCACTTGCCGCCGCAGTAGGGTTTGAGTAACTCCGCCAGTTGCGGCACGCGAATCCTGTCGTCCATGGAGCAGTTGATGTCCAGCCGCTTGGCAAAGGCGGCACGCGCGGAGGGGAAGTCGTATAGTTCGTCGGCGGTGACGCGCATGCCGCCCGAGTAGGCATCCAGCTCCGCCTTGCCGTTGACCACCAGCAGCTCATCGTCGCGTATCCAGGCGCGGTTTGTGTCGAACAGCTCGCTGAACACCACCACTTCCAGCGCGGCGCTGCCGTCGTCCACCGTTACCACCGCCATCTTGCCGCGCCGCGTCTGCAGGATGCGCACGCCGCTGACCATGCCCGCCAGCACCAGCGATTTGGCGTTGTTGCGCCGCCCGCCGCCGCTGCCGTATGCGCCATTATTGCCGCTCGCCGGAGTGACAATATCCGGCGTGATATCGGCCAGTTTGTGTTTCACGAAATGCGACAGCTCTTCCGCGTATTCCTGGTACGGATGCCCGCTCAGATAGAAACCCAGCGCGGTCTTCTCCTGCGCCAGTTGCTCGCGCATCTTCCAGCGCGGCACATCCGCCATCTGCACCGGCATGGCCTGGCTTTCATCGTCGCCAAACAGACTGTTCTGGTTGGCGGCACGCGCCTTCTGTTCGGCGCTGCCCAGTGCCGTATCGAGCGTGGCGAGCAACTGATAGCGATGATCGTTGATCTTGTCGAACGCGCCTGCACGAATCAGCGCCTCGATGGCGCGGCGGTTCACGACACGCTTATCCACGCGATGGCAGAAATCGAACAAATCCGTGAACGGCCCCGCCGCGCGCGCCGCCACGATATTTTCGACCGCACCTTCGCCGGTGCCCTTGATCGCCCCCAAGCCGTAGGCGATGGTCTTCTCGTCCACCGGCTCGAAGCGGAATCCGGACGAGTTGATATCCGGTGGCAGGATCTTCAGCCCCTGCTGCAACGTATCCTGGTAGAAGAAATGCACCTTGTCGGTGTTGACCATTTCCGAAGTCATGGTCGAGGCCATGAACGCGGCGGGATAGTGGCACTTGAGATACGCGGTCTGGTACGCGACCAGCGAGTAGGCGGCCGCGTGCGACTTGTTGAAGCCGTAGCCGGCGAACTTCTCCATCGTGTCGAAGATTTCGTTCGCCTTCTTCTCGTCGATGTTGTTCTTCGCCGCGCCGGCCACGAAGATGCTGCGCTGCTCCGCCATCTCCTCGGCCTTCTTCTTGCCCATTGCACGGCGCAGCATGTCGGCGCCGCCCAGCGTGTAGCCCGCCACCACCTGCGCGGCCTGCATCACCTGCTCCTGGTACACCATGATGCCATAGGTCATCCCCACCACTTTTTCCAGGCAGGGATGGGGAATGATGACCTGCTCCTTACCGTGCTTGCGGTTGATGTAGTCCGGGATGAAATCCATGGGGCCCGGACGATACAAGGCGTTCAACGCGATCAGGTCTTCCAGGCAATCCGGCCTGGCTTTTACCAGCGTGTCTTTCATGCCGCGCGATTCGAACTGGAACACCGCAGTCGTATTCGCCGTCTTGAATATCCTGTCGTAGGTCTCCTTGTCGTCGAGCGGGATGTTCTCTATTGAAAAGGACTGGGTAGGGGTCGGCTGTGGACTCAGTCCTCGGCCCTCAGACCTCAATCCTTTGATGTACCGCACCGCCCAATCGATAATCGTCAGCGTGCGCAGCCCGAGAAAGTCGAACTTCACCAGGCCGACGGATTCCACGTCGTCCTTGTCGTACTGGCTCACCGTACTCTCGCTGCCCTCGGCGCAATACAGCGGACAGAAATCGGTGAGTTTGCCCGGCGCGATGAGCACGCCGCCCGCATGCATGCCGACGTTGCGCGTCAGGTCTTCCAGACGCTCGCCCAGCTCCATCAGCTCTTCCACACCCTCTTCGTTGTTGATGATGGCGTTGAACTCCGGCTCCATCTCGCGCGCCTTCTTCAGCGACACCGGCTTCACGCCTTCCACCGGTACCAGCTTGGACAGCTTGTCGCACAGGCCGTACGGAAAATCCAGCACGCGCCCGACATCGCGGATCACGCCCTTGGACGCCATGGTGCCGAAGGTGGCGATCTGCGACACGTTCTGCTGGCCGTATTTGTGGCGCACGTATTCGATCACGCGTTCGCGCCCGTCCTGGCAGAAGTCCACGTCGAAGTCGGGCATGGAAACGCGTTCGGGATTCAGGAAACGCTCGAACAGCAGTTCGTAGCGCAAGGGATCGAGATCGGTGATGCCCAGCGAATACGCCACCAGCGAGCCCGCACCGGAACCGCGCCCCGGCCCCACCGGCACGCCGTTGGGAAATTTGTCGTCGCGGAACGACTTGGCCCAGCGGATAAAGTCGGCCACGATCAGGAAGTAACCGGGAAAGCCCATCTTGATGATGGTCTCGGTCTCGAAGGCCAGGCGCGCCTGGTATTCCGGCATCTTCGCCGCGCGCTGCGCCGCATCGGGGAAGAGATGCAGCATGCGCTCCTGCAGACCGCGTTCGGCCTCGCTGCGCAGGAAGTCGTCCAGCGACTCGCCGCTGGGTGTGGGGAAGTCGGGCAAGTGCGGCTTGCCCAGTTTGAGCGTGAGATTGCAACGCTTGGCGATCTCCACGCTGTTCTGCAAAGCTTCCGGCAAATCGGCGAACAATGCCGCCATCTCCGCCTGCGTCTTGAAATATTGCTGTGCGGTAAATGCGCGCTGGCGGCGCTTGTCGTTCAGCACATAGCCTTCGGCAATGCACACGCGCGCCTCGTGCGCCTTGTAGTCGTCAATCGTCAGGAACTGCACCGGATGCGTGGCCACCACCGGCAGTGCCAACTCTGCCGCCAGCTTCACCGTGTCGCGCAGGTGCAATTCCTCACGCGCGGCACCGCAACGCTGCACTTCCAGGTAGAAACGGCCGGGAAACAACTCCGCATATTCCTGCGCGACATGTTTCGCGCTGTCCGCATTGCCGTTCAGCAGGACGACGCCGGTTTCGCCGAGGTGTGCACCGGATAAGGCAATCAGTCCGTCCGTTCCATCGCGCAACCAATGTTTGCGAATCTCCGGGCGTCCGCGGTATTGGTTCTCCAGATAGGCACGGGTGAGCAAATCGCACAAACGCAGGTATCCCGCGTGTGATTGGCATAGCAACAAAAGCCGGAAAGGCTGGTCACGCGCGGCATCGTTGCTGACATACACATCGCAACCCACGACGGGCTTGATGCCGGCACTGCGCGCTTCCTTGTAAAACTTCACCAGCCCGAACACGTTGGACAGGTCGGTAAGCGCTAACGCTGGCATGTTGTCCGCCTTCGCCACACTGACCGCTTCGCCGATACGCACGATACCGTCGGCGATGGAATACTCGCTGTGCAAACGAAGATGGACGAAGGAGGGTTGCATGATGCTCGTGATGGAAATCCCGGCAGAATTTTACCACTGCACCCGCCCATGCCCCGGGAGAAATTGCCTCACACAGGTAAGCCATTGATTTCGCCAAGATTGGCGTGTTTATTGGCTTCCACGCTGATGCGCAAGCAAAACGCATACGCTGGCGGGAACGTCGGAAGAACGCTGCTTTGTTGCAATAACCGGATCCGCAAGCATGCGGAACGGTACATGGCTGATTATGAAACGCTTAAAGCTTCAGTCAGGAAATTTCCTGCAAACTGTTTTTCGCAGACCGGCACAGGCTTTACATTTCCTTAACGTAATTGCCTGACTATTTTCTCCAAAAGCAGGCCAGTATCGAATAAGATGCCGACTCGCGTGAGTTACCGCAACGTCCTGAATGACGCAGTCACGAAGTTCGAACCGCTACTTTCTGTCGCAATCATGCAACTCTTCATTTGCCCGACATGCCTGTTGAGATGGTTCCAGCGACATCTCACCACGTCAAGCGGACACTAAATATTCCGCCGCATGGAAGGCGGTATTTTTAAATCAGTTATGCAAGGAGTCAGAATTATGAAACGGATAATTGGATTATTGCTGGTGTTGGGGATGAATCTGGCATACGCAGACAACAGCGTTCAGCCTGGCTCCAACATTGCAAAATGGAAAGAAGAATGCGGCAGCTGCCATATCCCTTATCCTCCCCAATTGTTGTCGGCAGATAACTGGCAAAGCCTGATGGGCAGCCTGAACAGGCACTTCGGCGCCAATGCCGAACTCGACGCCAAGGACAACAAAAGGATTCTCGGATTTCTGGAACGCAATGCGGGCAGCGGCAAGTTATATAGCTCGGCAAGCCGGCGCATCAGCGAAACACCCTGGTTCATACGCGAACATGACAGCATATCTCCCGGGGAATGGGCCAATCCCGACGTAAGAAGCCACTCGAACTGTTCCGCATGTCACGGCAAAACGGTTCTCGGCGACTGATTCCATTGGGGGGTCAAAGCTGGGGATCCGCGCGCGGAGAAGAACTGCACAAGTTACTGCGGGATCTCTTTCTTGTTTCGTTCAACAAATACGCGCTCTATTGCGACCGACAAAATAGCGACATCCTGTTGATGTAATTCCGGGAATTTGTCGTGCAGCACGACACGCAGAAAATGCACCGAACCGGTCGTATGGAGGTTCTGTTCCGGATCCAGCAACGGACAGGCTACTTCGTAAGCACGCTCGAAAATATCCCGCAGGTACGGACGGGTACGGCGTTCGACTCCCTCGGGTTTGGATGCTGCATCCTTGTCGTTCGATCCGGTCATTGCGACACCTTAACTACCCTCTCCGGCTTCGTCAATACGCACGTATATCTGATAGACCCGGTTCAGTATCGAATACCGCCTGAAAGGTGGCGCTCAATTCCACAAGCAGGAGGGATTGTTCAGCTTTCGCGTTGCCTCCGCGAACGCCTGGCGGCGCGCTGTGCGAGCAGTGCTCGCTGGTCGAACCCCCAGGGTTCTCATGCTTTCTTTTACCAATCACGATGTACACGCTGCGCATGCACATCGTGATTGGCGGAGAGGGAGGGATTCGAACCCTCGGTAGGCTCGCACCTACGCCTGATTTCGAGTCAGGTACATTCGACCACTCTGCCACCTCTCCGGATACTACCCCGCAACACATATTGGTCGGCGTCACGAGGGCGCGCATTTTACCAGTAAGATTCAAATTTCGGGCAGAATGTTCGACATGCGAAACCTGTTACCTCTACAACTCGCAGTCGTCTTTGCGTTGTGCGCCTGGCTCTGGGTCAAGACCACCGCGGTGAATCCCTTGCCGGACTGGCATCAGGGCGAATTGACCATCATTATCCCGCCTGCGGAAATGGAAACCGAGAATGCTTTTGAAACCGAGCTGGCCGAATTGTTCGCCCAGCAGTTGCAGGTCAAGGCAAAACTCCTACCGCTGCCGATCGACCAGGCCTTGCCCGCCCTGACCGAGCACAAGGCGCATCTTGCAACTTCTGCGCGCAGCACCAACGACTACCCGTTGCGCTTCAGTAAAGAATACCAATCGCTGGACGAGCTCGTCATCTGCCACGGCGCCACGCCCAAGGATATCGACAATCTGGCCGGCCGCGATCTGGTTGTTGCCGCCGGCTCGCCCCAGGAAATCGCCTTGCGCGATGTCCAGCATGATCATGGCAAGCTGCGCTGGAAATCGCGGCGCGATACTTCTGTCGTCGAACTGCTGGAGGAGGTGGCCGACGGCAAACTCGACTGCACGGTGGCAAATGAAGAACAACTCGCCAGCGCGCGCAACTTCTATCCCGAACTCGGCACGGCGCTGGATATCAACTCCCCTTCCGACATGTCCTGGGCATTTGCGAACGACGCCGATCCCCGGCTATTCGACGAAGCACAACAGTTTTTCACCCGCATCAAACAGGACGGCACCCTGCGCCACCTGACCGACCGTTACTACGGTTACAACGAACGGCTCAATGCAATCAATGCCGAGGCTTTCATCACGATGACGCGTACCGTGCTGCCGCATTATCGCCAATGGTTCAAGGAAGCCGGCGACCTCACCGGCATCGACTGGCGCCTGCTCGCCGCGCTGGCCTACCAGGAATCGCACTGGGATCCCAGTGCAACCTCCTACACCAATGTGCGCGGCATCATGATGCTGACCGAGGAGACTGCCGACCGCATGAAGGTGGAAAACCGTCTCGATGCGCACAGCAGCATTCTCGCCGGCGCGCGTTACCTGCAGTTACTCAAGGAACAATTGCCGCTGCGCATGAACGAAGACGACCGGCTGTGGATGGCGCTGGCGGCCTACAACCAGGGCATGGGACATCTGGAGGATGCGCGCATTCTGGCAACCCAGTCGGGTTTGAATCCCGATATATGGTCGGACGTGAAGCGCATGATGCCCTTGCTTGCGCGGCCATCCTTTTACAAACAAACCAGGCGCGGCAAGGCGCGCGGCGGCGAGGCGGTGATCCTGGTGGAAACGGTGCGCTTGTATTACGACATGCTGAAGCGGATTGAAGCGCAGAACTCGCTGTATCAATTGCCGCCCATCCTGAAAAACAGCTTTATGGGCAATCTCATCGAGTAGGATCAGTGCCGTTTGTCGGGCCGGTGATTACTGCGGTCTTTTTGTTCGCGGCGTCACCTCCACCGCACTATTTACGTGCTGAATAAGTCTCCTTTGCCCATGCCACCGTCGCCCGCGCCGCCTCGTCCACTGCAACGGGACGCAGATCGAATGCAGCGCGGAAGCGGCTATCGTCCACAATGAACGGCTCATCCCACTGGTAAGCCATTTCCTTGATTTCGCGCACCATGGGGACGACCAGTCCCAGCGCGTTGAGCAGCCATCCCGGCATCACGTTGAGAGGAATGTCGCGGCCCAGCGCAGGCTCAAAGCGGCGAACCATTTCGCGTGTAGTAACGGCAGGCTGGCAGGGCAGCATCCACAGCGGAGAACCGGCCAGTTTGTTTTCATCGGCACAGCCCAGCGTCGCCAGGCCCAGCGCCACATCGGGAATGTAGTGATAGGTGTGCGGGGTATCCGGATTCATCGGCGACATGCCCGCCTTGCCGGCCAGCACCGGCCTCCAGAAATAATCGCCGAAAAAAGTCTGCGTGCCGCCGGGTCCGTAAAAATCTGCAGCGCGTCCGCACACCGCACGCACCTTGCCCTGCCGCCGCATCTCGAACAGACTCTCGGCGACGCGCGCCCGTATCTCGCCTTTCTTGCTGCACGGGTTGCCCGGCGTGTCTTCGTTCATCGGCTTGCCGCCGGTGCGCCCCAGCATGTAGAGATTGTCCAGCACCACCAGCCGCGCACCGACACCGCCCGCCGCCGAAATCAGGTTACCCATATAGCGCGGCAACAGTTCGGTCCACTGGCTGGCGGAATAGGCCGGGTTCATGCAGTGATACACCGCCGCCGCCCCCGCACAGGCCGCATGGCAAAAAGAATCACCCCCCGCACTGCCTTGCATGAACTCCGCACCCGCAGGGATGCCACCCGCGCTACGCTTGACCACACGCACCCGCTTGCCTGCTGCAAGCAGATGCTGCGCCAGCGGCACGCCAACCTGTCCCGCACCAAAAACGACATGCAGATCATTTTCCATTCATTGCCCCTTTACATCCAAATTGGCCAGACCAGCCAAACCGGCCACAAATAATCACGGCTAAAACGGACAGATTGCTGCGTTCAGGGAAGGATCGCTCAAGGCCACCGTCTCTCTTCCGTGCGTATCCGTGGCTCGATTTGCCTGCCTGGAGAAATTGAAGACGAACCAACGGGGAGAATATTGTCCACCAATTTTACATTTGCCGGAACAGCTGCGCATAGCTGCGGCTCACCGCGACCTTTTCCGGCCGGTCGCGCAAGGTGAGGGTGACCTTGCCCAACAGGTCGTGATGCGCCGAGACGATCTGTTTTGCATTGACGATCGTGCCGCGGTGCACCTGCCAGAATTGTTCCGGATCGAGTTGCGCGATCAAATCCTTGAGCGGCGTGCGCAACAGCAACTCGGCATCGCGCGTGAGCACGGTGGTGTATTTGTCGGCGGACTGGAAGTAGCACACCTCCTCCACCGCCACCATGCGCACGCTCTGCCCGACCTGGATGCGCAGCCAGCGCAGGAATTCCGGTTTGTTTTGCGTCGCCAGCAAATGTTGCAGGCGCGCCAGCAGCGCGTCCGGTGCGGCAATACTGTGCTGTTGCAAACGTTCGACGCAACGCGCGAGGCGTTCGTCCGAAACCGGTTTCAGCAAATAATCCACCGCCGCCTGCTCGAAGGCCTGCACCGCATGGTCGTCAAAGGCAGTAACGAACACTACCCGGCAATCGGCCGCCGCCGCGCGCGCCGCATCCAGTCCGCTTTGCCCCGGCATGCGGATGTCGAGGAAAGCGATGTCGGGCTTGATTTCCTGCAGCGCCTGCGCCGCCGCCATGCCGTCGTGCAGCACGGCAACAATCTGCAATTCAGGCCACAACTGCGCAAGCCGACGTTGCAGGTCTTCTGCCAGATGCTGTTCGTCATCGGCAATGATGGCCTTCATTTTGGCAACTCCAGCGTTGCGCACACGCCGCCGCCCACCTTACTTTCCAGCGTCAGTTTTCCCGCCGCGCCGAACAGTGCCGACAGGCGCGCGCGAACGTTGGCCAGTCCCGCCCCGCCTTCTTCGTCGCCAACCAGCCCAACGCCCGTATCGCACACTTCGATGCACAGGGTCGCAGCATCGATGGTCGCGCGGATGCCGATCTCGCCGCCGCCAATCTTGGGTTCAATACCGTGACGCACTGCATTTTCCACCAGCGGTTGCAGCAGCATTGGCGGGAAGACCGTCAGGCGGGCAGCTTCGGACACATCGATGCGCCAGCGCAGGCGGTCGCCGAAACGAATCTTCATGATCTGAAGATAATTCTCCAGCATGTCGAGTTCGTCGCCCAGCGTGGCCTTGTCGCTGCGCGCACGCACCAGCGCCACACGCAGCCAGTCGTTCAGACGCTCAAGCAATCTCTTTGCCAAAGCCGGATCGCTGTCGACCAGGCTGCTGACATTGGCCAGCGTATTGAAAAGAAAATGCGGTTCGATCTGGGCCTGCAACATTTTCAGGTTGGCCTCTATTTCGCGCTTTTCGCTTTCACCCCTGATGAGTTCACGCTGCGCTGCTTCCAACTCGATACGCTCAAAGAGCAGGAATGTAATCACGCCAATGAGCCCGAAAAACAAACCTATCGCCATTGCCTTCAGGGCATAGCTGTCGCTCCAACTGCCTCCGGTGATGGTAAAAGCCAGCGTCAAGCCGATTGCCACGCTGCCCGGCAGCGTGATACAGAGTGCCGCTATGCGCCGGATTTTACTTTTCACATAGTGCGCCAGCCCGACATTGATGATTAAGGACGAAAGGCCAATGCATTGTGAATAGACGAATTGGTGCCAGAACGGGGTTATGAACAGGGTCAACACAAGCGCAATAGCAGTGCAGAAGATGAACGTGGCGACAAAAATTAACAGGATTTTTTTCATGGAAACATTATCAGCAGGCGGTTACGGCAAGGCAATCTTCACCCCGGCCGTCACGCTGCGCCTGAACAACGCCGAGAATTCCTGCCGGGCATTGCCGACAGGCTGCACAAGCAGCGCATAGATGCTGAGATGCGGCGTCACTGTCGTTTCGCCGTAGGCCGCCAGTTCATTGCCGTTATCGGTGAGGTTGCGCGTGTACATCAGTCGCCAGTAGCCGGTCTCGCTCATCATGTTGGCCTGCCACACTGCATGGAAGTAATCGCGCCCCAGCAGGCGCGGCATCAAACCCAGCGGCAAACCATATTGAGTGGTCGCGCGCTGGAAATAGGCGCGCTCTTCGTCGCGCGTGTAACCGTGGCCGTCATGCAAATATTCCGTCATCAGCGACTGGCCGTTCTCGAAGGTATAGGACGCCCCAACCAGGCTGGCATTGCCACGCGGCGCAGGCGATTGCACGACATAAGGTTGCGCCGCATCGGACGGCGATTGCAGCACGACCGGCAACACCGAAGAACCGAACTCGCCATACAGCATCAATTCGTCGCTCAGCGTGTACTGGCCGTGCGCGCCGTAGAACGCGCCGAGTTGCGGCGCCTTGGCGGCAACCAGGCCCCAGGACAGCGCGCTCTCGCGCCGGTCATACTTGGCCAGCCAACTGTTGCGCCAGGCATCCGGCTCCGCCGCGCCGTAACCGGAACGAACAATGCGCGCCAGCGTGGTGCTGTTTCGCATATCCGGCGTCCACGAGACTTTCATCATGTCCATGCCGACCAGTTCGCGCATCGGATCGGTGCGCCCGTTGTCGAAATAGAACGGGCTGGACGGCGAACGGAATTGGCCCGCGCCCCAGTTCAGCACATCGCGTCCGGCGGCGACGTTCCAGCCTTCTACCGTGCGCACCCGCACCTGCCACAGGCTCGCATAGGCTTCGTTGCGCGACTGCGAACCGAACCCGTTGCGCATCTCGCGCGTCGAGGCGATGGTCCGCGCCGTCAGGCGCACGATTTCGTTCTCGGCCTTGAAGTTGAGACGCAGTTCCGCGACGTCGCTGCGCTGCGGCAACCGCGCGATCTGGTTGTACGGATTCAGCACGCTGTCGTCGCGCAGTTTCATGCTGTTGGCATAGCCGTAGAGCGTGCCGTCCCAGGAGGTTTGCCAGTTGGATTCTTCTGCTGATGCATGCGTTGAAGCAACGACTAATAGTGCAGCCAAAAGCAAATCCCCCCTCCGCCCCCCTTTTTCAAAGTGGGGAACCAATCTCCCCACTTTAGCAAAGGGGGGCTGGGGGGGATTTGGGCACTTTGCAATCATTGCATCTGCCCGAGATCGAATTCCGACGGCCTGATCTTCTTCACCTTGACCGTGCCGAACTCCATGGTCGTCTCGGCGTCGATCAACGCATCGCGGATGGTCATCTTGCTGATGAAGGGAATGCGCTTGCCTTGATCTTCGATGGTGTTGCCGTATTTGAAGGTCGCGGTCTTGAGCAGCTTGCCGCTCACGGAAAAGAACTCGGCCTTGAGCCCGACCACGCGCTTGACCGACACCCAGTAGCGGATCTTGTCGTAGGTGGTGCGCTTGTGTTTCGCGCTGAGGCTCAGCACGTAGCACTCTTCGCCGTCCACCGCTTCGGTACCGCTCAGCTCGGCATCGTAATCGCCCGCATAATTGGTCGCCGCGATGTCGCCGTTGGATGCCTGGCCGCTCATGCGCTGGCGCGGCGAAATGGGAATCGGCTTGGACAGGCCGGGACGCGTCATCCACATGTTGCGTTCCACCTGCAATATTTTCGAACCCTTGAAACGTATCGGCTCCTGCGTCTCAGCCACGCTGGAGTCGTCCACCGCCTTGACCAGGATGCGCTGCGGCTCGTCGTTGCGCTCACCGTCGCGCGACTGCAATTTGATCTCCCACACGATGCCGGGCAGCCCGCCGCCGCGCGCCTGGTCGGATTCCTTCAGGATGGTGTGCGCATCGGGGGCGGCCAAACTGGCCATGCTCCACAACGATAAAGCGAGAATCTTCAATAGAGTGTTCATATTTTTCCTCAAAATGTATGTCTTCTTCGTAAATGCGAATTCAATCGCATTTGTTTATTGGGAGCGCCGACGAGACGTCGGCGCTCCCATCAAACATGCCCCAGCGCATCAATAATGTCCTTCTTCGCCGCACGCCGGGCGGGCATGTATGCCGCCACTGTCCCCACCACACCCATCATGATTAAAGCGAAGATGGTGCGAGCGACATCCATGTCGACCAGCAACGGCATCGGGCTGACGCTGTTGGGCGGTATGTAGGTGATGTTTGCATTGTTGACGCCCCAGCGCACCAGCAGCGAGAGCGCCAGTCCGACGACGCAGCCGATCAGGGTCAGCAGCATGGATTCGGTCGTAAACAGGCGCACCACACCACTGCGTTTCAGGCCGATGGCGCGCAGTGTACCGATTTCACGCGTGCGTTCCACCACCGTCATGCCCATCGAATTCGCCACGCTCATCACCACCACAGTCAGCACGATGGAAAAGATAAAGCCGAACATCATATTGAACATGCCGTGCACCTGGTTGTAGAAATCGGACAGTTCCTGCCAGGTCTTGATCTCGATATCGAAGCCGGCGGCAGTCATTTTCTTCAGTAACAGGTCGCGCATCGCTTCGGTGTTGTTCACATCGTCCAGCAGGATGATCATGCGCTCGGCCCGGCCTTCCGCATCCAGCAGGGTGCGCGCCATAGCCAGCGATACGAATGCGAACTTGTCGTTACTTTTCGCGTTGCCGGTGTTGAAAGTGTTCCCCAAAGTAACGTCCAGTGCATTAGCCTGACCGCTCAGGGTATTCACCAGTATCTGGGCCTGGTCGCCCAGACTGAGGCGCAGCATTTCGACCAGACCTTCGCTCAGTCCCACCGCATCGGGATGCGCCGGATCAAGTTTCTGCTTTACCAGGTCGCCATACCCGGTTTTCATCTCAAAATCGGTCAGCACATTTTTCTGCAAACGTTCCATGGCGGCCGGTTCGATTCCCTCCGCGATGAAAATGGTGCTGACGCGTCCATTGCTGACCAGCCCGCTCATTGCCAGACGCGGCGAGATCAGTTCGACATGCGGTTCATCTTTCAATAATTTGGTGATCGCTTCGACTTCCGCTGCAGTCAGCAAATATCGCTCGGGATCGAGTTTGCCTTCCGTGCGCATGCCGCGCTTGTTCAAAGTCAGGTGTCCCAGCATCTCGCCGTGGATGGCCAGGCGCGAAAGGCCGCTATACACGTTGTGCGTATAGCCCGCGAACAGCACGATAGCCGAGAAGCCGAATGCGATGGAGAGCAGCGTCACCAGCGAACGGCGGCGGTTGCGCAGCAGGCCGCGCAGGGCCAGTTTGATCATGTTCTTCATGCTGTCACCTCATCGTTCATGATGTTGCCGTCCTGAAAAATCACCTTTTGTTCCAAATAGCCGAATGGACTCTAAGTAGGGTGGGCACGCTTCTGTGCCCACGCGTACTCCATTTACATTTACCGCGTGGGCACAAAAAACGTGCCCACCCTACACTTACACATTGGGAGCTGAACCATGTAGGTGCGAATTTACCTCGCAGAGGTTGTTGCACCCTGTGGGTGTTCGCACAATAATCGTCCATGTGCGAATGAATTCGCACCTACCACCAATTCCGGGACGCCGGCACTCCTACACATGCCCCAGCGCGTCGATGATGTCTTTCTGCGCCGCGCGCTTCGCCGGCATGTAGGCCGCCAGCGTCCCCACCACTCCCATCAGGATGAAAGTAAAGATGGTGCGCCCGACATCCAGGTCGACGAGCAGCGGCACCGGGCTGACGCTGTTGGGCGGGACATAGGAGATGTTTGCCATGTTGACGCCCCAGCGCACCAGAAACGAGATTGCCAGCCCGGTAACGCAGCCGATCAGCGTGAGCAGCATCGACTCCATGGTGAACAGTCGTATCACGCCGCTGCGCTTGAGGCCGATGGCACGCAGGGTGCCGATCTCGCGCGTGCGTTCGATCACGGTCATGCCCATGGAGTTGGCCACGCTCATCACCACCACGGTCAGCACGATGGAGAAGATGAAACCGAAGATCATGTCGAACATCCCTTGCACCTGATTGTAAAAATCGGACAGGTCCTGCCAGGTGAGAATCTCGACTTCGAATCCGGCGGCCTTCAGTTTTTCCTGCAGGCGGTCGCGCATCGGCTCGGTCTGGTTCTTGTCGTCGAGCAGGATGGTCAGCCGCTGCGCCCGTCCTTCCGCATCAAGCAGGGTGCGCGCCAGCGCCAGCGAAACGAAGGCAAACTTGTCGTTGCTGCCCGCATTGCCGGTGTTGAAGGATTTACCCAGTGTGATGTCTGCGGCATTGGCCTGCCCGGAGAGCGTATTCACCAGCACCTGCGCCTGCTCGCCCTCTTTCAGATGCAGCATCTCGACCAATCCATCGCTCAGGCTGACCACTTCGGGCCTGTCCTTGTCCAGACGCATGCGCATGTTATCGAACATGCCGCTCTCGCGTTCCTCGTCGGTCAGCGAACCCTCGCGCAGTTTCACCACCGCCTCCGGCTCGATGCCCTCGGCAATGAAAATGGTACTGGCGCGACCGTTGCTGACCAGCCCGCTCATCGCCAGACGCGGTGCAACCAGTTTGACGTGATCCTCGGCGCTGACCAGCTTGCTGATGGCGGCAACTTCCTGCGCCGTGAGCAGGTAGCGCTCCGGATCGAGCTTGCCCTCCGTACGCATGCCCTTTTTGTACAGCGTCAGGTGGCCCAGCATCTCGCCGTGAATGGACTGGCGGCCGAGTCCGTCGTAGACGTTGTGGGTGTAGCCCGCGAACAGCGCGATGGCCGAGAAGCCGAAAGCAATGGCGAGCAGCGTCACCATCGAGCGGTGGCGGTTGCGCAGCAGACCGCGCAGGGCCAGTTTGAGCATGTTCTTCATGCCATCACCTCATCGCTCACGATGTTGCCGTCGCGCAACAATATCTTCCTGTCCACATGGTCAAGCAAACGCTGGTCATGCGTGGTGAACACAAACGTCACCTTGCGCGCGCGGTTCATCTCGCGCATCAGCTCCACCACCATGCGGCTGTTCTCCGAATCCAGGTTGGCCGTCGGCTCGTCGGCAATGACCAGCATGGGCTCGACCACCAGCGCACGCGCGATGGCCACGCGCTGGCGCTGGCCGCCGGACAATTTGTCGGGCAACGAACCCTTGAATTTCTCCAGCCCCACATCCACCAAAGCGGCAGCGGCGCGTTCGCGCGCCTCCTGTTCGGCCACGCCCTGAATCTGCAGGGGCAGCATCACATTCTCCAGCGCGGAAAGGACCGGCACCAGGTTGAAGTTCTGGAACACGAAACCGAGCTTTTTGCTGCGAAACTCGGTGAGCGCATCGTCGTCCAGCACACGCGTATCCTGCTCGTCGAAATGCACCTCGCCTTCGGTGGGCGCATCAATGAGCCCGATGATGTTCATCAGCGTGGATTTGCCGCTGCCGGACGGCCCCCACACGGCCAGGAACTCGCCCGCATGGATGTCCAGCGAAATGCTGTTCAGTGCGTCGATGGTGGTCTCGCCCAGCAGGAAACGGCGCTTGATGTTGCGCAGCTTCAGGATGGGCGGGTGACTGGTGGTATCGCTCATGTTCGACCTCAATGTAAGTGAATGGATTTGGTGGCGGCATTTTCGCCGATATCGAATGCAGCCGCAGCAAAATCGGGGGGCCCGAACATCCCGCGCGCATCGTTGGAAAAGCCGTATTTCTCTTTGGGTACACCGAAGAAGTTCTTGTCCTGCCTGCCGTTCCTGTTGTTATCGACATAAACCCCCACGGCATATTTCCCCGACGGAAGATCGGGAATGAGTACGGTCAGCCGGTCGCCCGCCGCCTCGCTCACGATACCCCGATAGAACTTGTCGTCGGATGGGAACTGTTCCGGCGCATTGGCAGAATAAACCGCAACACGTATCGAATTGCCCGCCATGCCTTTCCCCTCGAGTTCCAGCTTCAACTCTCCGGCCTGGGCCGCGAAGACCCATAGCAACGTCGAGATAAACATCAAGTACTTCATGCTGCCTCCTGCCTTGATCACAGGCTGAACTCTAGACATGCAGGATGGGAATGGGTAGCGCATTGCGACGAAATGCGGGAATCGGGGAGTGAATGGAGGGGGAGTGGATAGAGAAACTGGCTTGTGGCGCAATTGGACGTAAGTCTACACTTAACCCATAAGAGCCCACCTAATGTAGATCGTAGGTTGGGTTGAGCGAAGCGATACCCAACGCATTACAAAAGGTGAACGATGATGGGTATCGCGTCGCTCAACCCATCCTACCGCGCTCCTTATTGCAGTCAGTCATGGATTCAGCTATTGAATACGAATCGTCCATCGCGGAACAATTTCAGGCATGCGTCAACCACAGCTTCGTCAAAAAGCCGAACTCGACCTTTTTCAATCTCTTCAAGCGCCGCCTCCGTACCTAACCCCGGTCGATACGGCCGATGCGAGGACATCGCTTCCACTACATCTGCCACTGCGAGTATTCGTGCGCCAAACAGGATGGCGCCATTATTCAATCCATGGGGATAGCCCGACCCATCCAGCCTTTCATGGTGTTGTTTCACCATATCCGCGAGCGGCCAGGGAAATTTGATTCCTTTCAGTATCTCGTAACTGGACACCACATGATTCTTCACCAGCGCGTATTCCATCTCGTTCAGTTTTCCGGGCTTGACCAGTATCTCTGCGGGCACATTGATCTTCCCGATGTCATGCACGATCGCTGCAAGGTAGATGCCGTGAACTTCATCAGCGCTCATCCCGAGTTCCCTGGCCAAAGCATCGGCCAGATCGGCCACGCGGCGCTGGTGTCCCGAGGTATACGGGTCGCGCATTTCGATCGTCAATGAAATGGCGCGCAGCGCATCCTCCAGGCTGTCCCGCAACATCGACTCGTGATGCTCCTCAAGAAGAGCCAGCCGGTTTCTTTCTCCTTTGGTGCGCAGCATTTCGATACCGAATGAAGTATCTGCTGCCGTTTCCTTCAGGTATTCGACCTGAACGTCGCCAAACTCGTTTTCGCCATGCGCGCAAAGGATCAGCGCACCAAATGGCGAGCCTTCCAGATGCAGCGGCAGGATGATGACCGAGCGGTAGCCAAACTTGGCGGCATGCTCTCCCAGACTTTTGTGCACCGCTTCGTTGCCCGTGTCGTTGATAACCAACACCTTGTTTTCCCGAACCGAGGTAATGACCGGATCAAGGCCATTGCCTGCCTTGTTCCAGTCTATCTTGTGCGATTCGTTTTCGGTCCTGGAATACGATGCGGCAGTGCGCAGAAACTTATCCTGTTCGGGTCCGGTAAATCCGATCCACGCCGCAAGGTAGCCACCCGCTTCGACAATCTCTCGACATATCCGCTCAAGCAACTCCTGCTCTGTCTTGGCGAACAGCAGAGACTTGTTTCCCGCCGACAGGACGCGCAATGAACGATTGACCCGGTGCAGCTCTTCATGCGCTGCTTTAATCTCTGCCACATTGGCTTCCAGCGTTGCCGCCATTTTGTCGAACGATTGCGCCAGGTGACCCAATTCATCCTCACCTGTCAGCGCGACTCTGGCTGTCAAGTCACCACGGCCAAGTTTTTGGGTGGCCTGAACGATGGCCGACACCTTGCGCAAGAGATATTTGTCAATCCAGTAATAGGCCAGGGACAAAACCAGGCCAAATACCAGGACACTGAACAGAAGCATGCTGGTCAGACTGCGATAGGCCGGTTGCAATAAGACATCGTTCGGGGCATCGATGATTACGCGCATATCGCCCGCGCCAGTCTCGAATTGATGAGCGACAACGACGCTGGGCATCCCTCCGAAGCCGGAACCGTCGAAGGCAGAATCATGGTCAGCCAGGATCTGCTTGTAGAATGGGGTGCCGGTTAGGCTTTTATCAATCCAGCCGGCCGCGTTGTGCGAAGCGGCTATGACCGTACCGCCGGCGTCGACCAACAACAAATGGGAACCCTCCGGCAAATTGGACATTTCGACTTCTTCCTTTGTCCAGGAGAAATCCATCGCCACAAGAATCACGCTTAGAGAACGCCCATCGTTGCGCATTGAGCGTGCCATGATGGAACGATATTGTCCGCTTTGATTGCCAGCCTGACTGATGAATCCGACATCTGCCAGTTTCATCGCCTCTTTGAAATAGTTTTCATTGGCCACATTGTCCGTCTTGAGCCAGGGAATCGAATTGCAGGAGAGTTTTCCATCCGGGGCGGCAATGGCGAATTGCCCAAATTCGGGATCGAGGCCCGGCTCCCCGACAACACCATGTTGGCAAACTCCCCGAGTCAATCCCTTGCGTATCTGGTTCATTGCCACGAAAGCGACCATCCGCGCCTGAGCCAAGTGGCGGTGCTGCTCGCTCTCTATCCACCTGGCAGTGGATTGGAATTCGATCTGTCTGTCGTGCTTGATGTTATTGAAATTCAGAATCGCCTTGAAGGTAGCCTGCCCAACAAAAAGAACGAATAGCATTGTCAGCAGCAGCAAGATTTTTGCGCGCAGGCTATTGGGAAAGAATTGCTTCATTTTGCCCCCGTCCAGAAATCACACCTTTTGTGGAGACGTCCCTTTTTACGCCAACAAAGCTGACTGAGGTTGCGTCAATTCTCTCTTCGCATGCGGTGTCAGAGCAGTCCCAGCAGATCGCCAGCCACCATTAGACGAGCAAAATGCTGCGGCATATTCTGCGCGTTACTAATTGAATTTACCAACGTTTTCTTATTCCCCATAGCAGAACGCTCTTGACATGCTACTTGCCCTGTCACTCCCGGCAGAACTCCCGGGCATCGTCCAGCCACTCCCGGAAATCGCCTGCAAATCCGTCAGCATCCGCAAGAAATTCCTGCTCGCCATGCAGCAGCGGATTCGGCTGCCGGGCGCGGCGCGACATGCGCGCGAGGACATCGGCAATGCCTTCGATGTGCGCGTAGCTCGTCAGCCAGTCCTGTTGCGCCATCAGCGTCAAAGCGGGATGGGCGGAATCAGGCAGGTCGTCCAATCGGTCCCGGATCAGGCCATAGACTGTCTGGCAATACGCTTGCAACGGTTGTGGATGGATGTCTGCCCAGTCCCGCGCCAGCAGGTGGTCGTAAAAAACGTCGACGAGCACGCCGGCATAGCGTCTGCGTTGCGGCGAGACGCGGGAGCGGCTGCGGTTGAAGGCGGGATGCGATTCGGCAAAGTGGTCGATGGCGCGATGCAGGGCGACGCCCTGCGCCAGATCGTCCGGCAAGGTGCCGGGCAAGGTGCCCTTGATCCAGTCGCCGACAACGCCGCCCACAATGAGGGCGGGTGTGTCAGCGGCGAGCAGGGCGTGGGCGAGGAAGTTCAAGGGCGGCGATCAGAGTTAATGTTGCGCGAGAATATTTCAAGGCAAGGATTTAGGGAAGCGCTGAAATGAACCGTACTTCAGTGAGGTAAACCCCTGGCTTTGCCGGGGGACTCATTAAAGTTCTTCCTTTGCGGCGTTCACAAAATGTTGGAGTTCTCTGCGCAATTCCCTCCCCCTTGGAGGGGGAGGGTTAGGGTGGGGGTAGAGTCGTTGCGCCTGCGCCGCGTCGATCTAACGGGTCGGCATCGCAATTAAATTTGCCCAGGCAATCTACGTGTCCGCGCACCAACGCCAAATAATTGCGATGCTGAGCCATTGAATCATGCCGGGATTACACGATGGTGGCTCACTGTTTTGAAAACAACAGGTTTGTCGTCGAGCCGTCTCAGCGACCTCGGCTACGCCAGCGGCGGATGACAATATACCCACCCACCATACCGCCCAGATGAGCAAAATGCGCAACCCCCGCCTGCGTCCCCGTTACGCCAAGAGTCAGTTCGAGCCCCGCGTATAAAGTCACAAATAACCATGCCGGAAGAGCAACAGGCGGAAAAATGAGCATGAGCATCCGATTCGGAAAAAACATTCCATAGGCAAGCAATAAGCCAAATACACCGCCGGACGCTCCTACAGTTGGATAGACACCACCAGTCACATTCATGACCAGCAACTGCATAAGTCCCGCTGAAAGAATGCTGGCAAAATATAATTGCAGGAATGTCCGTCGCCCCATGATGTATTCCAATTCACGGCCAAACATCCAAAGACCGTACATGTTGAAAGCGAGATGGGTGACGCTGCCGTGCAAAAAGGCATAAGTGACAAGTTGCCACGGCATAAATCCGTTCTGGAGCGGCCACAGGGCAAATTCGCCTATCGCGGGTTCGCCTGCGCCGATCTCCAACAGGAATCCGGCAATGGTAAGTAATATAAGGGTCCAGACAGTGGACGGATGACTGCGCACCGCTTACCTCCCTACGACTTGAATAGAATTTTCAACTTGCACGTTTAATGGTGCAGGAACGTTGGCGTGATTTTCCATTAAAGCCTGGCTAGATCCGGCGTCAATAACCGGAAAATACCCAAGCCGCATAAGATGACCGCAAACAATTCCATTGGCATCCAGAATATCGTGTGCGTCTCTTTGATGCACACTCTCGCATTAGTTGCTGGATCAATCAATCCCCCGAGGATTTTTCGAATTTAGGGAAGGTCTGATTAAGTCCTCATTCGTCATTCCGGCCCTTCGGCGAGCTCAAGACACAATAATAAGGGACGTACCCCGGGGTTTCCCCGCATGAACAACATGGGGACGGAGCCCGGCAAGTTTCAACATTACCGGGACTCGGCGTTGCCATTCAGCCAACTGCCACTTGAATTGGATGACAACTAGTGCTATCAATCATTCGCAATTGGCGGGCTTCCGGCTACGTCGTGCGCACATCTTTCAAGGAGTATTCGCCATGAAAAGATTCCTTAGTCATTCCCCGCGCAGATTGTTGATCATCGCTTCGTCCTTGCTTGCATTTGCGGGATGCACCACAACACACAAAGATTTTCAGACCTATTCACCGGCGCCGCAGAAGCAAGCAGCGACGTCGTTAAAGACAGCCATTGTTCTGCCCGACTCCCTCTGCTCGTTCTATTACGATAACGGCAATTTGACCGCCTTTGAACTTGGGCCAACCATCTGCCAGAACGCACGCATCGCGGCAAAAACCGTTTTCCCCCAGGCAACCCTGTATAGCGATCTCGCCAAAGCAAAGGAGGCCGAGTATGACCTTATCGGGATCATTCGCCCTCGTGCTGTGCGCACCGGAGGAACCAGGGAAATACCGGCAACGGTCTACACCAACGTTGATCTGACCTGGGACGCCCGCACCGGCGACGACACCCGCCAATACAGCACGACCCTCTACGGGCGCGGCGCGGATCGCAGAACATATGGGCTCGCCGACACCCGTTATGCCGCCTCGATGCAACTGTGCCTGAACGACCTCGCCGCAAACCTGCAACAGGAGATGAGTGAAGCCTACGAAAAAACAGCTAAAAGCAGGGATGCCACCAACAGTATCCGCGCACGAATTGCAGGATTCAAACCCGGCGTCACAACCTACACCGAATACCGCAATGCAAAAAACAGCACATGGCGGCTCTTTGCCCTGGACGAGAAGCTCGATTATCGCGGCCAGCGCTATGCTTACCTCTCCACTCCGGAAACAAGGACACATCAATCATCCATGGGCCCGTGCACTACCTATTGGGGGAAACAATGGCCGATCCTGGAAGAATTGCGTCCAACACGCTACCTGAACAACAACACAACAGACAAAAATAAACTGAGCAAGCTTTCCATCAAGGAGTATGTCGGCTCTGTCTACGACAATCATCCACTATGCGAGCTAGTGTTTGAAGGCGACAACACGGACAACGCTGTGCTGACCCGGCAATCATGCGATAAAGACTATACCAAAGGCGATATCTATACTTCGCGTGATGTTCATCACGAGAATGAACTGTCGGAAACCGCGCAACAGTGGTTGAAGCTGCGAGTCGGCATGCCAAAAAATGAGATAGAGAAATTGGCCGGAACACCGTCTGTCATTGTATCCACCACGCTCTTCGCCGGCACAACTCAGGAATATGGCCACGGACGCATCATTCTCGACGGTGACGAACGGTTGGCGTACTGGCAACTCAGGGAACTACCGTCGGCACTCTCCCCCGCTGCCAAACGGCAGGCTGCCCTTGCCAGCGGTCCGTCCGTCATAGTCCAGCATGTGGTTGGCGCACCGGGATTGGGGATCGGTCGGCAACCCATTTCCGGTTGTTTGCCATATTGAACTATGGTCGCTCCCCAACAGATCAATGGCGCAAGGCCATGTTTATGCCAAAACAGTCAGCATGATCTTTCTGCCCGAATTCCAAACCGGGGCAACCTGAAAACTGGCAAATGAAAACAACACAAAAAGAGGACAGATTTGTTTCCACTCCCGGCATCGGTAAATAAATCCGTCCCTTTTTCTCTCTTTTTCTCTTTAGAGGCTCCCTGAGCACGCCTCGAAAGAATAGGGCGATTAAACGGATGGCATATTGATTATGCGGATATATACCCATAGTATCAGCCCCGCCCTTGAGGGTGCCTTGCAGCTTGCCTGATCCATACTGGAAGATGAGTTTTTTGGCTGATAATTCAATCACATTGAAGGAAATGATAATGAAAGGTCGTACCGGGAAGAAATCGTCGTTGCTCATCGTGACAATGCTGGCTGCCGCATCCTTGGCAGGATGTGGAGGTGGTTCCGGGGATGCAGCCAATCCCAATACGGTGGCATTCACCTCGGCACTGATGAGCGACGGCGTGTTTTACTTGAGAGGTAGTAGTGGCAGCTATGCAGCGGGGAAGATGACCACCAGCGGCTTGCCAACATTGAACGGTGCGTCATATTCGTATACCGCCCCGGATTGGGCTCCTTCGGATCCGCTTGGATATTTCCTCAATAACACCGGGGTCTGGCAGGCATATATCGCAACCTCTTCGTTTGTCGACAATGGCGACGGATCGTATACGGCGGACGGGATATATAATTTCTCCATCGATAGCGTCACCGACTTGGCGGGCCAGTCGCCGACGTGTATCGATTTCTTTGGCAATACCACTCCTTGCATTCCCGGTCATACCTATGCAACAGGTGCGAAGCAATATTCAGCATCGGCTACCCTGCTGATGGATTACTACAGTTTGTTTTATCAGTTGGCGGCATACACCGACTTGAATGGCGATCCAATGACCGCGTTACCGACCACAGGTAGCGCTAGTTATTGTATTCAGATCATTGCAGGCAGCCAGGCTGATCTCTACACGCCGGCCGCAGGTTCGACATACGATTTGCGCCATCCAACTGACTGTACTCCGGCACACATTGCGTCGCCCGGTGGCGTGATCAAAACAGGTATCACCATCACATCCGGCGGACGCAACGGAATGACGGTGGCATTGATCAATTTCCCGGCCGCGGGCGCGGCGGCTGCGTATTCTTATGTGGTTGGCGAATACGGCGGCAATTACTGGCACGGATCATATATACCGGCGGCAGGCGGCACGCCGGGTTTGAATACCTACTACAACCGTACCGCGTTCGATACCCTGACTGCGGCGCATGGACTTCCTGTCTTGCCTTGATCGCACCATAGCGAATCAAACAGGCCGAAGCGATTGAATGCGCTTCGGCCTTTTTTTCGGCTATTGCTTCGCGATCTTTGGTGCCGATACGACGGACAAAAAAAAAGGACGACAATAAATGGGGATATATTTACCGATGTCGGAAGTGGAAATAAATCGAAACAATGATGGGAGGCAGACTTAATTGCCGCCGCCTGCCTGGATCGCAATGATTGGCATGACAGGCGTTTTCATGGCTTCGCCTGCTTGGACGAGAAACAATTCTACTTTAGGATTTTGATAATTTTGCTCTTCAATTTTGAATCGCCCCCGATTCACTAGACACTTTCCAGTCTCTCGAAATACCGTCTCTCGAACTCTACGGGAGACAGGCGGTTATTGTACCCATGACGCCGTTTCGGGTTGTAGAACATCTCGATGTAATCGAACACGTCCGAC
>JAHJNJ010000031.1 GCA_018820925.1 Gammaproteobacteria bacterium
ATCAAGACCGCTGAAGAAGCGGCGACCCGCCAGCACACGCCGAAGGTCGCCTTCGTTGCGCCGCCGGTCGATCATGTGTCTTCCAGCGGCAAAGCGATCAAAGCGTCTGAAGTCGACTTGCTGGTGCGCGCGCTGTCGATGGGCAAGCTGCACCATGCCATGATGGGCACGGCTGCCGTTGCCATCGGTACGGCGGCGGCGATCCCCGGCACGCTGGTGAATCTGGCCGCTGGCGGTGGTGAACGAGATGTGGTTAAGTTCGGCCATCCCTCCGGTACATTGCGAGTCGGTGCCGCCGCCAGCAACAACGGCGGCGAGTGGAAGGTCGAGAAAGTGACCATGAGCCGCAGCGCGCGCGTGCTGATGGAGGGCTGGGTACGTGTTCCGGGAGACAGTTTTAATTGAGTTTTCCAAAACTCATGGCAAATAGACAGGCACTTGTAGGGTGGGTGGAGCGCAGCGATACCCGCCGCACAATCGAGAAAATTGATGGGTATCGCTTCGCTCCACCCATCCTACTTTTTGTGCGTGTTCCGGGAGACAGTTTGTAATGTCCGTGTCAGCCTGATAAGCGATACTGTCCCGCACTAGCTGTATAAACAGGGAGGAGTCGAGATGAGTTACCAACAAGAGTATGACCGTTCGATGCAAGATCCGGAGGGCTTTTGGCGCGAGCAGGCCAAAGCTTTGGAGTGGTACAAGTTCCCGCAGCATATCCTCACCCGCGATGCCCACGGCATCGGCCACTGGTTCGCCGACGGCGAGATGAACACGGCGTACATGGCGCTGGACCATCACGTGAAGAACGGGCGCGGTGACCAAGTCGCGCTCATCTACGACTCACCTGTCACCGACACAAAAAAGAAGTACACCTATGCCGAACTGACCGACCTGGTCGCGCGCACGGCCGGCATGCTGACCGATCTCGGCGTGGTGAAAGGCGACCGCGTCATCATCTACATGCCGATGATCCCCGAGGCCATCATTTCCATGCTGGCGGTGGCGCGGCTGGGCGCGATCCACTCGGTGGTGTTCGGCGGTTTCGCCCCGCCCGAACTGGCGCTGCGCATCGACGACGCCACGCCCAAGGTTATCCTCACCGCGTCCTGCGGCATCGAGGTGAAGAAGATCATCGAATACAAGCCGCTGGTGGACAAGGCCATCGAACTGGCGAAACACAAGCCGCAAAGCTGCGTGCTGCTGCAACGGCCGCAGGCGGTCGCGACGATGGTCGCCGGGCGCGACCATGACTGGACAGCATTGCTGGCGAAAGCGAAAGCGGTCGGCTGCACGCCGGTGAAAGGCAGCGACCCGCTGTACATCCTCTACACCTCCGGCACCACCGGCAAACCGAAAGGTGTGGTGCGCGACAACGGCGGCCATGCGGTCGCGCTCAAATACAGCATGAAGGCGATCTACAACGTCGAGCCCGGCGATGTGTACTGGGCGGCGTCGGACGTGGGCTGGGTGGTCGGCCACTCCTACATCGTGTACGGCCCGCTGTTGCACGGCTGCACCACGATTGCCTACGAAGGCAAGCCCATCATGACGCCGGATGCGGGCGCACTGTGGCGCGTCATCTCGGAATACGGGGTGAAGTCGTTCTTCACCGCGCCGACCGCCTTCCGCGCGGTGAAGAAGGAAGACCCGGATGCCTTGCTGATGAAGCCCCATGACCTCTCCAGCTTGCAGGTCATCTTCTCGGCGGGCGAACGTCTTGATCCGCCGACGCAGGAATGGCTCACCGAGAAAAGCGGCAAGACCGTGGTGGACCACTGGTGGCAGACCGAGACCGGCTGGGGCATCACCGCCAACCTGTGGGGCGTGGAGCAGAAGCCGGTGAAGTTCGGCTCATCCACCCTGCCCACCCCAGGTTTCGACGTGCGCATCCTGGACGAAAGCGGCAAGGAACTGGCGCGCAACGAACAGGGCTATATCGCCATCAAGCTGCCGCTGCCGCCGTCCTGCCTGAATCGCATATGGGGCGACGACAACAAGTTCCGCGAGAGTTATCTGCAATTCCTGCCCGGCTACTACACCACGGGCGACGGTGGTTATATCGACGAGGACGGCTACGTATTCGTGATGGGGCGCGTGGACGACGTAATCAACGTGGCGGGACACCGGCTCTCCACCGGCGAGATCGAGGAAATCGTGGCCGCGCATCCGGCGGTGGCGGAATGCGCGGTGATCGCGCGCAACGACGATCTCAAGGGCCAGGTCCCCATGGGACTGGTGGTGCTGAAATCCGGCGCGACCATCACGGAAGAAGCGCTGCAACAGGAACTGGTCGCCAGCATCCGCGACAACATCGGCGCGATCGCCTGCTACAAGGACACGGTGATCCTGAAACGCCTGCCCAAGACGCGCTCGGGCAAGACGCTGCGCAAGACGCTGAACAGGATCGTCAACGGGCAGGAATATATCGTCCCCTCAACCATTGATGACCCGGGTGTCATCGCCGAGATCATAGACACGTTACGCAGCAAGAAGATAATCGCGTAACAGCGTAACGGGTGCGCTTGCGCACCCTGCATTCTCTTTACGCGATTTCGTCGCCCACCTGCGCGACGGCATACCACGCGTTCAATTCCGAAGCTGAACGCCCTTTGCTCCAGGCCGCGACATCCGCATCGGCAATCGGGGCATAAGGACCGTGCTTCACCTCGAAGATCACCGCCCCGCTGTCTTGCGACAGCACGGCATGCCAGCCGCCGGCGGGAATCTCCACTACGCTGCAGTCATCGCCCAGTACCGCGCGCTGTTTGACCCTGCCTTTGTCGTCGAATACCAGCACGGTAAAACGGCCGCGCAAGGCGGTCAGCACTTCCCAGGTATGCGGGTGGCGGTGCGGCAGGATCAGTGTATCCGGCTCCATGGCAATGGCGAGACGCTGGATGGGGTCACTCAGTTCCTGGTGCAGGTTGGAATTGGCGCGCAGGCGCGGCGCCTGGCGGGCTTGCCGGCTCAGTTTATCCAGATCAGTTGCGGTGAGTTTCTTCAAAATGGTTCTCCTGTGAACTCGGGTATTCTACAGAAACTCGCCTCGCTTGTTTCCCCGTGCTTTTGCTAATGGGCGACAGCATATAGAATCGCCCCATGCTCTTTTCTTCCGGCCACTTTCGATTTCTCTGCTGCATCGCCACCTTTTGCATCGGCACATCGCCAGTGCAGGCCGAACCGGCCAATACCGAAGAGCGCCCCGCCGAAGTTGCAAACCGAGCAGAACTGGTATTCGAAGCCGACCCCTACTATTCCAATATCGACTACAACGTGGCGCTCAGCGACAAGCCCATTCCCACCATCACTTCCGACAGCGAGGCGGTCATTTACCGCGAACTCATCAAGGATTCGCTCATACCGCGTTTCATGGTGCTGGAAACCAGTGTGTATCCGCTTGCCTGGCTGGGCACGTATCTCAAGTCGCACTCGCCGCATCTCTACCGGCAGGCAGAAATCGGCAACACCGGCATCAATCTGTTCGAGTCCGCCACCGCCGGTTTTCAGGAGCCGTGGGCGGTGTCGGCATTCTTCGGCAATGTGGCAAAACTGAATCGTCCGAAAGAAACACGCCGTGGCAATAACTACGGCTACACCGGCTATCTGTTCAGCGCCGGCAACCGGCACATCAAGAACAACACATTCGTCGCCGACAACTGGTACGAACTGGAATGGAAACTCAAGGGCAAACTCGACTATGACGACGAGAAGCTCTCCTGGAGTTTCCGCGCCGGAGGACGTTTCAACGCCAACAAGGACGTTAACGATGTGACTTATATCAGTCTGCACCGCAGCAACCTGGATCTCCGTTTCTCGTTCCTCGAGTGGCTGGAGAACGCCAATTACGAGTTGCGCATGCATTTCCTGCAGCATGGCGGGGAAATGGTGCGACTGGAACTGATTGCGGGGAAAAAAGTGCCTGTAGCGGGTTGGAGCTTCGCCCCCACGCTGGATATCGGTTTCGTCTGGACCAGCCCGAATGAATATTCAGGCGCGCTGAAAGACCAGCGAGGCAACACCACGACACTGGTGTTCCGTCCATCGCTCGAGTTTTAATAGCAGCTTGCTGCACTGCCGACGCGATACAGCGAAGAATATAAGTTATACGCAGGGAGGAAAACAGGAGCATGAAAACCGATCTGATTGCGCAGGATATCGCCGTCACACTGGACGGCTTGTTCCATGAACGCGCGCGCCGTTCGCCGGACAAGGCGGCCTATCGTTATTTCGACGACCACCGCTGCGAATGGTATGAACTAACCTGGCGCGAAATGGAACTCGAGATTGCGCGCTGGCAAGGTGCCATGACGCGCGAAGGACTGCAGCCCGGAGACCGGGTCGCCATCATGCTGAAAAATTCGCCGCAATGGGTGGTGTTCGACCAGGCCGCATTGGGTCTGGGATTGGTCACGGTACCGCTGTACGTGGCCGACCGTCCCGAAAATGTCGCGCATGTGCTGCAGGATTCCGGCGCCAGGGTATTGCTCATAGACAACGCGACACACTGGCACCCGCTGCACGAAGCCTGCACCGGCATCACCACGCTGACCCGCATTGTGACGCTGCGCGCGCCCCCCGAAGGCGACAACGACGAACGCCTGCGCAGCGTGGACGAATGGGTGCCGGATACCCACGACGGCTTCCGCCACCTGGTGAGTGATCCCGGCACGCTCGCCACCATCGTCTACACCTCCGGCACCACCGGCAAATCCAAAGGCGTGATGCTGAGTCACCGCAATTTGCTCAGCAACGCGGAAGGATCACTGCAATGCTTTACCGTCTACACCAGCGACACCTTCCTGTCGTTCCTGCCGCTGTCGCATTGCCTGGAACGCACGGCGGGTTATTACGTGGCAGTGATGGCAGGAGCGAAAGTCGCGTACGCGCGTTCGGTGCAGCAGTTGCAGGAAGATCTGGCGCTCATTCGCCCCACGGTGCTGATTTCGGTACCGCGCATTTTCGAGCGCATCCAATCGGGTATCCGCAGCAAACTGGACAAGGGGCCTGCCCTGACACGGCGCCTGTTCAATCTGGCCGTCAGCGTCGGCAACCGCCATTTCGAACATCTCCAGGGACGTGCATCCTGGCATCCGGCATTGCTCGTGTGGCCGCTGCTCAAAATGCTGGTCGCGGATAAACTGCTGGCGCGCCTCGGCGGCAGATTGCGTCTCGCCATCACCGGGGGGGCGGCACTCTCCGCAGACAATGCGCGCACCTTCATCGGCCTCGGCATGCACATTTTGCAGGGCTACGGCCTGTCCGAAACCAGCCCGGTCATCAGTGTCAACCGTCTGGACAATAATCTGCCGAGCAGCGTCGGCCCCAAAGTGCCGAATCTGGAAATACGCCTGGGCGAACACAACGCGCTGGAAGTGCGCGGCCCCAGCGTGATGCTGGGCTACTGGAACAATGACGCGGCAACCAAGGCGATGATTGCCGCCGACGGCTGGCTCAACACCGGCGATGTGGCCAGCATCGACGAACAGGGCCGCATCACCATCACCGGGCGCATCAAGGAAATCATCGTGCTGTCCAACGGCGAAAAGATCCCGCCCAACGACATGGAAGCCGCCATCCTCGCCGATCCGCTGTTCGAACAAGTCATGGTGGTTGGCGAAGGAAAAGCCTACCTCGGCCTGCTCGCCGTGGTAAACCGCGAGCGCTGGGTCGACGCCATGCGCGAGCGCAACCTGCCCGCCGAATGGCCGGAAAGTCTGCATTCTTCGCAAACCAGAGCCTACGCCCTGCAGCGCGTCACGCAACAACTGCACGCCTTTCCCGGCTATGCGCGCATCCGCAAGATCGCATTGCTGGGCGACCCCTGGGCTACGGACAACGGTTTGTTGACACCCACACTGAAAATCAAACGCGCCAGGGTGCTGGAGCATCATGCGAAGGAATATGCGATGTTGTACGACGGATATTGAAGTGCGGAAATAATATGGCATGCACGCACTGCTGCGTGGTAGGCTTTCATCATAAGCACCCCGCCATGCAATTATTGATTCAGGCTTGCGCACACGACGGAAAGGAGTGAAAAATGAAAGCCCGCATTTTCTTCCGTTCTGTCCGTCCTTTCGTCTCGGCTTTGGCCGTCATCACCACCTCTGCGGCACTCGTTTTCACGATCTACTTTACCGACCTTGGCCTGCAATGGGCCACGTTCCTGAGCGGCGTACTGATGGCTTCGGTATTGTCGGAAGCGACCCGCGTGTCGCGAATCGAATGGCTGGCGGCAAGACGTTCGGCGCAATTGACGGCCATCAAGGACAAGCTTGAGCATGAAAAAAAACTTCGGCAATGGGCGGAAGATGCGGTTGCCGCCGGCAAGCCGCGCCTGCACCTGATCGACGAAGTATTGCCGGTCATGATTGCGTTCTTCGATACCGAGGGGCAATGCCGCTACCACAATCGCGCCTTCATGGAATGGGTGCATTTGCGGCCGGACCAGATCGACGGCCAGCACATCCGGAAAATCCTGGGCTCCCACGTTTACCAGGAAACGGCGACTGCGGTGCGCCAATCGCTGGAAGGACAGCATGTGCACTATGAGCGAACCCACGAGATGACCGACGGCGCGATCTACCGGTTGCTCGTCGAACACCTTCCGCAATTGGGCGACGATGGCAAGGTGAGCGGCTTCTTCATGTTGATGAATGACATCACGTCGCCCGGCGATGTGCAGAATGCCGAAGCCGACACCCAGGCTGCAGCCCATGCCGAAGATGCAGCCGTGCTGCATGCACTCGTCCAGGATGAAATTTCAAACCAGGACGCCTATGTGGACTCTTTCTCCGAACAAGTTTCCGGACAGAAGGATATCAACAATATCCGGGCCGCCATTGAAAAAGGGGATTTCAGTTTGTACTGCCAGCTCATTACGCCTTTGGCACCTGATTCCACCGAGGCGGAGCATTATGAGGTTCTGGTCCGGCTGCTGGAGGAAGAGGAAGGCATGATGCCGCCCGGCGCATTTTTCCCGCTTGCCGAAAAATACGGACTCATGCCGCATCTGGACCGCTGGGTTGTACAGCATGTGACCGAGTGGGCTTCCATGCAAAACCCCGGGGACGAAAAAGGCAAGAATTCACTGTTCTTCATCAACCTGTCCGGCGCCACGATAGGCGATCCCGGTTTCCCCGAATTCCTGCAATTGACGCTCATGGAATATGGCGTGCCCGGCGCTGTATTGTGTTTTGAAATACCGAATTCGGAACTGACCCTGAGACCCCAGGTTGTTGCCGAATTTGCGCAACACGTCAGACAATGCGGCAGCATGCTGGCGATCAGCGGCTTTGGTCACGACCGGATTTCTTTCGACCTGATACGCGGGTTCCGCGTGGAATTCCTGAAGATCGACGGCAACATCATTTTCAATATCCTGCGCGACCCGGTGGAACTCGCCAAAATCACCGCCGTCAACCGCGTGGCCAAATCCATCGGCGTGAAAACGATCGCGGAACTGGTTGAAAGCGAGGAAACCATTGCCAAGCTGCGCGAGGTCGGCATTGATTACGCGCAAGGCTTCGGCATTTCGCGCCCGCGTCCGCTGGCCGGGTGAAGCCAGAGCCCAAACCGGCTAGAACTGCAGCGCCTTGGTCAAAGATCCGATCTCTTCGGCTGATTCGGCGAGAATGCGCGTAAGCGTTTCTTCGCCGATCTCCATCTCGATGTTTGCCTTCATGCTGCTGTCCGTATTCTTGCTGTCTACCTTGTGCAAAGGTGAGGGCACGGGAGACAGTTCTTCCGCCAGCAGCAGGGTGTCCGCCAGTGTCGTGGGCGGTATGGAAAGAAAACCGTCCCAGAATGTTTCCATGACAGCGGTCACCGAGGCGGGCACCTGAAGCTTGCCGATTACTGCCCTTCCCACTTTGATTTCTCCCCCTTCTACCCACTCATCGAAGTCGCCCTCCACCAAGCCCGGATAATCTTCCGCACGCGAAAGCAGGTAAAACCCGCCAATCTCGTGAATGATGCCGGCAAACAATGCGGCCTCCGGATCCTGATGCGTGACATGGCGTGCGATCGCATGCGCGAGCGAAGCGACATGTGCCGAATGTTCCCATAGTTTGTTGACCAACTCCTGCTGCAACGGGTTTTTCGATTTCCCCGCCATCTGGCGCGTTACCAATGCCATCGCCAATGAGCGGATTGTCTGAAATCCGAGCAGAGATACGGCCACATGCACATCGGCAATTTCCCGGCCGGAGCGGTTGTAGACCGCCGAATTGGCGATGGCAACCACGCGCGCCGAGAGTAGCGGTTCGGCCTGTATCAGCCTGGATGCGGTATTGATATGACAGTCAGGATCGTCAAGCGCACGGCGCAGCTTGAGCGCAACCTGGGCCCCGGTCGAGAACACCAGGTCTCTCTGGGTTGCCTGCATGGCAAGGGTATCGAATATTGCAGTTTTGTCCATGTGCTGAGTCATTACTGAACCTCCACACTGATTGGTGCAATTCATGAACATCCGTCAGTGCCGCCCGGGCCACCCTACGCATTGAGATAGCAAGCTTCCCGATCCGATCACCCTGACAAATACGGGGATGAAACTCCAAACATTGATGTGAACGCGGCTCCAAAACAGCATGGTAGCGGTACATCAATCCTGCGCCATTATGGCTGATCAGAACCGCAAAAACTGCCCAATGAAGACAGAATGATAAAAAATAGCGCCGAACACTGCCAATGGCAAAAGATACGCCTTCTTTTGCCCTTTTCGGCTTCGAGGGTACGTTCGACCAGAGTCCCGGCGGGCGGCGTGCATACAATCGCGGAAAAACCTGTGCAGCAAACCCTGCCGTCGAATTACCCCCATCGCACCGATGACAAGACTGATAACAAAAGGCCCCGCGAATATGCGAGGCCTTTTTATTGGTGGGGCGTGAGTGGATCGAACACTCGACAAACGGATTAAGAGTCCGCTGCTCTACCAGCTGAGCTAACGCCCCGGAAGAGGCGCGCATTTTATGCGAGCAGGCAAAATTGTCAAGGCTAATGTACCCGCTGTCACGCGCCGGAATGGCGTTGCAATGCCCATGCGACATGCTCGCACACCAGTGCGGACGGGTGTTGTGAGCGCATCTGCAGCGCGGCAACGACCCCGTGCGAGCTTGGTGCATTGCCCAGCGCCACGGCGATATTGCGCAGCCATTGTTCGTGTCCGATGCGGTGGATGGCAGAGCCCGACAGTCTGGTATGAAAACTTGCCTCGTCCCAGGCGAACAGGTCAGTCAGGGCAATATCGTCGAGACCGTTGCGCACCGCAAAATCCGGTTCCTCGGTCTGTCGTGCAAATCGGTTCCACGGGCAGACCAGTTGGCAGTCGTCGCAACCATAGATGCGGTTGCCGATGAGCGGACGCAGCTCGACCGGGATGCTGCCATTGAGTTCGATGGTGAGGTAGGAGATGCAGCGCCGCGCATCCAACTGGTAGGGCGCGACGATGGCTTGCGTGGGGCAGATGTCGATACAGGCACGGCAGGTGCCGCAGTGATTCTCTTCCGCGGTATCCGCTGGTAGCGGCAGATCGATGAAGATTTCGCCCAGGAAAAACCACGAGCCCTGCTCGCGCGACAGCAGCAGCGTATGTTTGCCGCGCCAGCCCAGATGGGCTTTCTGCGCCAGTTCCACTTCCAGCACCGGCGCACTGTCGGTGAACACACGACACTGGCATTCGGCTTCATCGCGTATCTGCTGCGCCAGTTTCTCCAGCCGGTTGCGCAACACCTTGTGATAATCGCGCCCCACAGCATAGCGCGAGATAAACGCATGCTCGCCCTGTGCCAGCACCTCTTGCGCATCCCGGGCCTGTTGCGGGTAGTAGTTCATGCGCAGCGAGATGACACGCACAGTACCGGGCACCAATTCCTGAGGTCGCGCGCGTTTGGCACCGTGTTTTGCCATATAATTCATCGCGCCGTGATTGCCGTCCGCCAGCCATTGCAGCAGGTGTGTTTCGGCTGCTTCGAGGTGCGTGTCGCTGATGCCAACCGCCTGAAATCCAAGCGCTTTGCCCCACGCCTTGATGCGTGCGGCGAGCGCAGCATAATCCCTTTGAGGTGTCCCGTTTTGCATGAACCGAATCATAGCCGAAGTGGTGTAAGCAGGTATTCCGCCGAGGGGCGGAAGCTCGCGATAACCTTGCCCGACGAGGCCGCCACTGCCGCCTTTGCTGCACATTTCGCGCGCGCACTACAGCCGGGGCTGGTGATTTATCTGCGCGGCAATCTGGGCGCAGGCAAGACGACGCTGGTGCGCGCATTGTTGCAGGCACTGGGTTACACGGGGCGCGTGAAAAGCCCTACTTACACCTTGATTGAGCATTACGAAGTGTCTGGGTTACACTTGTGCCACTTCGATCTGTATCGCTTCCGCGATGCCGAAGAATGGGAGGGCTCCGGATTCCGTGACGAATTCGACGGACGCAATATTTGTCTGGTGGAGTGGCCGGATCAGGCCACGGGACTGTTGCCCCCCGCAGATATCAGCATCACTTTTGAAATTCTCCAGGATGGGCGCGAGATATTGCTCCACGCCTACACCGACGCAGGACAGAAATGTTTGAACGCACTGCCCGCCTGACATGCATCGCATTGCTTTTCTGGCTGCCCTCCGCTTTCGCGGAGGTCGCCGTCACCGCGACACGTATCTGGCCGGCCCAGGACTACACGCGTCTCACGCTCGAATCGAAACAGCCCATTCACTACAACCTGTTCACCCTCTCCGACCCGGACCGTCTGGTCATCGACCTTGAGGATGTCGAAATCAACACCGCGCTGAACGACCTGACCGGCAAGGTTGGCAACAACGATCCCTATATCGAGAGCATACGCATCGGCCGCTTCAAACCCGGAGTGGTGCGGCTGGTGCTTGACCTCAAGGCCCAGGTCAAACCGCAGTTGTTCAGCCTGAATCCCGTCGCAGAATACGGCCATCGTCTGGTGCTGGACGTGTATCCGCTGGTCGCCATCGACCCGCTGATGGCGCTGGTGCAACGCGGTGAAAACAAACTCGGCGCGAGCGAGCCGGCCGCCACCGCTGCCGTCGAGGGAACAAGCGGCCCCTGGATCAAACCCGAAACCGCCGAACCCGGCATGACCAAACCCGCACCGCCGGTACACCCCGAACTCAGCAACCGCATCCTGCTCATCGCCGTGGATGCCGGACACGGCGGCGAAGACCCGGGCGCGCGCGGACGTCACGGCACGCATGAAAAGGATGTGACGCTGGCCATTGCGCGCAAACTGAAAGCGCAGATCGACGATACGCCGGGCATGCGCGCCCTGCTGATTCGCGACGGCGATTACTTCATCCCGCTGGTGGGACGCGTGGAAAAAGCACGCAAGGCGCATGCCGACCTGTTCGTCTCCATCCATGCCGATGCTTTCGTCAAATCGCATGCGCGCGGGTCGTCCGTGTTTGCACTTTCCGAACACGGCGCCACCAGCGCCAGCGCCCGCTGGTTGGCGAAGAAAGAGAACGATGCCGACCTGATCGGCGGCGTAAACCTCGCGGTAAAAGATCCCTACCTTGCACGCACCCTGCTCGACCTCTCGCAAACCGCCACCATCAACGACAGCATGAAACTCGCCAGACATGTGCTCAGGGAATTGGGCGGCATCAACACGTTGCATAGAGGGCGTGTCGAACAAGCCGGTTTTGCCGTGCTGAAATCGCCGGACACCCCTTCGATCCTGGTAGAAACCGCGTTCATCAGCAATCCCAACGAAGAGCGGCGACTGAAGGATGAAAATTATCAGGAGAAAATGGCGCGTGCCATTCTGGGCGGCATCAAACGCTACTTCGCGCAGAACCCGGCATTATCCAAACCCAGACTGGCGCAGGGCGATTAGACCGTACTCTAACCTGCGAGCCCGGGCAGGAACAACAGCACCAGGTTGTACCAGACATGCAACACCACCGGCACAGTAATACCTTTATAACGCTCGCGAAAATAGCCCAGGACGAGCGAGACCGCGAAATATCCCGGAACCAGCGCAAAGGGATGCTGCCAGACATGCGCTGCGGCGAAGAGCGCACTGGTCAGCCAGTTCGCCCGGCTCAAGCCGAGCAGCTTGATTCCGAAAAACGCTTTGCGCAGCAACCCGCCCTGAATGCCGCCACGGAAGATCACCTCCTCCAGCACAGCAACGGATGCGCAAAAAACGATTGCGCCGGACAGCCCCCACGCAAAGATGGATTCATCCCAAGGCGGGAGCCACGGGCCCAGCAACAGCGGCGCAACGGCCGCAGCAATCAGCCGATAGTCAGGCCGCATTGCTTGCATGAACTACGCAACGATTCAGCCAATAAGCACCGGCCCCGACAGCAGGGAAATGACTGGTGAAGCACCCGGCGGGGTGGCTGAACAAGCTCCTCTCCCACACAAGTTGAATCAATACGCTTTCGTTAATAGACAATCTGTGAAGCAGGCTGTACGTGTGCTTAGTAGGCATGGTAAATAAAATTCGGCTGGATTGCCGTTATCGCTCCATTCGATCCGGTCGCAAGACCTTGCAGTACGTCGATACCGGGATCACGCTCCAGTCGCATCTCATATTGCTCGTGCCCGAGCGAATTCACCCGCATCACACCATATTGCGCAAAATATTTTCGAATCGCCGCCGTGCCGTCCCCGGATGCCTTGACGATATAGCTGCCGGGAACAGTCTGGCCCGCTTGCCCGCGCTCCTTGTAAACCACTGCGGGCTTACCGGAAGCCAAAGCGGGCTGTTGTTTTTCTGCCCGGGAACAGGCAACCAGCGTCGTCAAAGACAACATGGCTGCCATGCCGATCAAGTGATTCGATCTCACATCAATGTACCGTTACCGCAATCCCGGTTGGCGGGTTGATATAGGTCAGCGAACCCAGCGCATCCACGGCCTTGCCCGTGGTGGTCTTGCCGTTCAACGCGGCGATGGAATCGCCGCCGTTCCTGATGGCCGCTGCCACATCAGCGTAAGTGAATGATGGGTTATGCGCCCACACCAGCGCGGCGACACCCGCCACCTCGGGGGTGGCCATGGAGGTTCCGTTGGCGGTGTTGTAGCCGTTGGTGGTGTAGGTCAGCGTCGAGATCGTGAAATCAGTCAGCGTCACGCCATAATTCTGCAAGGTGGCATTGGTGAGCAACCCGAAACCGATCGTGCACGTCGCACTGCGGCAGCCGTCGAGATAGAAGCCGCTATATGAGGGAAAATCAGTTACACCGTCATTCCAGCCCGCGAGTCCATAGGACCGGTCCGGAGATACGAACGGATCGCCTCCGGCATTACGATAATTCACCAGGAACCAATCGCCGGTAGTAATGTTGACCGATGCGGTGAAGCTCAGGGTGGCGACATCGACCCCATTCAGGTTGAAGTTCTTGTAGGCGCGGTCATCCGTGCTGGCGTTGTAGGTCGCCGTACCCCATGACGTACCCGGTACTTCAAGCCAGTTGTAAACCCCATAGGCATTCACTACCCAACCGCCGCCCGTACCCGCTGTCGTGCTGCTGTACGTCCAGCCAGCCGTGAAGGTGTCGGTTATCGTGCCGCTGGTGCCGGCCCAGGTGCTGTAAATGTTGGTGCCCGGCGCGCCCACATCGACGCTGGTCGAACCCCAGTTCGAAAAACCGGCCAGCGCATAGTTCTGGTCGAGTGCCGCAACGCAGATAAGGTTCGTCTGGGTGTAGTTGCACGGATAACTGGCGCTCGTTACATCATTGTCATTGCTCTCGTTACCCGCAGCCACCACGACCAAGACTCCTGCTGTCTGCGCATCAGTGATAGCCTGGATGAAGGTCGGGTCTTCGCTGCCACCCCCCAAACTCATATTGATCACCTTGGCGCCATTGGCTATGGCGTAGTCGATACCTTCGACGATGCTTGTCGTCGTGCCGGAACCGGTCGCTTCCAGCACGCGTACCGCCATGAGTTTCGCAGACCAGCACACGCCGACTCCGCCGACACTGTTCGCGGCAGCACCGATGATGCCGGCGACATGGGTGCCGTGACCGTAACGATCCATCGGGTCGCTGTTGGGGCCGGTGGCGACATCGGCCGCAAAGTTCCGGCCATGCAGCGTGTCGGTGCCTGATAAATCCGTCCACATGTTCGCGGACAGATCCTCGGAGTTGTAGTTGATGCCGGTATCGACCACCGCGACCACGACCGAACTGCAATCGGTCTGCATGTCCCAGGCCGCTTCAAGGTTCATATCCCTGCCTGCGGTGCCCGTTGCCGGCACATAGCCTCCGGTGAGCATCGTCTGCCCGGTGTTCTTTGCGGCCCAGAGTTGACCGGCCGCGTATACCGGATCAGTTGGCACTGCCAGCGCATGGTAGATGTAGTTGGGCTGCGCATATTCCACGCCCGGGTCTCTGGACAGGTCGTTAACCGCCTGTTCCACACTTTGTCCGCGGATCAGTTTCGCAAGAATCACATCTTTCCTGCTTCCGACGGTTTGCATGGTGCTGGCACCATAAGCCCGGGCTGTCTGGCTGTGAGCTGTTGCGGCCACGCCGGGTTTGAATTTGATCAGCACCTGATCCTTGACGTATTGCGGTTGCTGGCTGGGTGCAGCAGATGCCGACGGACGGGCGAACGACGCTGCCTGCACAAACAACAGGCCAATGCCGGTCAGAAGCGAAACAAATATTGGTTTGTTCATGTTATTTGTTCCCGATATCAATAAGGTACTGAGAAGCCATAGGCGGCTGAAACGGTTCCGGTTGGATTCAACGCGGAATAGGCCGTAACCGTTACCGTATAACCGCCTGACATCAGGGTGGTGGAAGTCGATGTCGGCGCCGCGACACCGGACACATAGGGTAAATCAATCACTGGCTGACCACTGATCGCCACCCTGTAGCCTCCGCCCGCCTTGTTAACCTCCACTTCCCGGTTTGCCGTCCAGGACAAATCGACCGAGTGAGAGGTAGGTGTTGGAGTGGAAACGCCGCCGCCACAGGCGGAAAGCATCAGCGCCGAGAATACAATCAAAATGGAACAGCAAGCACTTCTTTTCATGAGCATTCTTCCTAAATTAATAAATCCACTCCACCTGCGCATTTCCATCATGTGTCTCGGTATCTTTTCGGCCAGCAGTGCCGACGCCGGTTGCGCCCGCACGGCATGCTCTATCAACACCAACCGGGATGCAGAGTACCGCTTTTCTATGCTGCAATCACTTCGATTCATCGAACAGGATTTCCAGCCGCATGCTTAACAACGGGCTGGCCCGGAAATTCCGTTCCCGCGGAAAGTGCAATTGCGGGCTGACATCGAAATACATCCATTCCCGGTGCAAACGGTAGCGGTAAGACATGAGCAGAACATAGTCCATCACTTGCACCTGCGGTCTGCTCACGCCGATCACGCTCGCCTGGTACAACAGGGCGGTCCGCTCATCCAACTGGTGAAAAACCGTCAAATCCTGGCGCATATCGAAGTTCTGCGTCTCATGCAGCCAGGTGGCATTGCTGGTAGCGCGCAGCAGTACGGTTTCGCTGAGCGTGCGTTCGAAGTCCAGCTGTGTGGTTTCACCCGTACCGATGCTGTTGAACCAGAAAACGGTCTCTGCCAGCTTCGCCCGCCACTCTCCCATCGGGGCCTCCAGGCTGGCCCTGGTACGCACAAAAGGCTCTGTTTTGATGCCCCGAAATTTAAGCCCGGCATCCGCACTGAGATGCCAACGCTCCGCTTCCGCTTTCACGTAGCGCAACGCTGCCGCGAGCCCCTGGGGAGTGGCCTGTTGCGTGGGCGTCTGCGGCTGCAACTGGGTCTGCTTCGAGTCCGTGACTGTATTCTGTTCCGGGTCTGTCTCGATCAGCAAATGCAGTTTCTGCTCGGCAATGGGCAAACGCACGTTGGCTCTGGCCGACAGCACAAACCGGTGCTCCCCGGTGTAGCCGAACATCCTGACAACATCCAGCTGGAGCACACTGTCGTTCGCCTCCTGGTAATGCCGGTCATCGCCAAAAAACCGGTCAACGCCGCTCACAAAGTTGACAAACTTTTCGGACACGTAATCGCGCGGCTTATCCAGCGCATTCATCATCTCGACGACGATGGAAGGGGGTAGGGGCGGGCCGACGAATTCTTCGCCGTATGCAAGCAGCGGAACCAGGAAGGCCGCGCACAATGACAGGCGCGCAGTTAATCCGAAAAATAATGCGGATCGCAACACCATGCGCATCAGGCGGGGAACACCCCGGTGGAAAGGTAACGGTCGCCCCGGTCGCAGACGATGAACACGATGGTTGCGTCCCGGACTTGCCGCGAGATGCGCAGGGCCACGCTCAAGGCGCCGCCGGAGGAAATGCCGCAGAAAATGCCTTCTTCGCTCGCCAGGCGCCGCGTCATGTCTTCGGCCTCTTTTTGCCCGACATTCACCAGCAAGTCGACGTTCTTCGGGTCATATATCTTCGGCAGGTATTCCTCCGGCCATTTGCGGATACCCGGAATCTGCGCGCCCTCTTCCGGTTGCGCGCCGATGATCTGGATGCCGGGATTCATTTCCCTGAAGTAACGCGAGCAGCCCATGATGGTGCCGGTGGTGCCCATGCTGCTCACGAAATGCGTGATCCCGCCCTGTGTGTCGCGCCATATCTCCGGCGCCGTGCCTTCGTAATGCGCCAGCGGATTGTCAGGATTCGCGAACTGGTCGAGAATGATGCCGCGCCCCTCGTCGCGCAATTTCTCTGCCGTATCGCGCGCCAACTCCATGCTGCCGGCCTTCGGCGTGAGCACCAGTTCTGCACCGAAGGCGCGCATGGTCTGGCGGCGCTCCACGCTCTGGTTCTCGGGCATCACCAGGATCATCCTGTAGCCGCGCATCGCGGCCGCCATCGCCAGCGCGATACCGGTGTTGCCGCTGGTCGCCTCGATCAGTGTGTCGCCGGGCTTGATGTCGCCGCGTTCTTCGGCGCGGCGGATCATGGAAAGCGCCGGACGGTCTTTTACCGAACCGGCGGGGTTGTTTCCTTCCAGTTTCGCGAGAATGACATTGGTTGTATCGCCCGGAATGCGCTTGAGTCTGACCAGCGGCGTGTTGCCGACGTAATCGTCCAGAGTCTTGTACATGCTCAGTCCCGCAAAAAGGTAACGCCAGCATGATAAATGCTGGCGTTACCTTTTGCACTTCAAAATCCAGAATCCGCTTCTAGATGGCCAAACCCGACGCGTCGAATAGTCCCTCAAACAGGACGGAACTGAGATAACGTTCCCCCGAATCCGGCAGGATCACCACGATGGTCTTGCCCGCATTTTCCGGCTTCTTTGCCAGACGCACCGCAACCGCCACGGCCGCCCCGCTGGAGATGCCGGAGATGATGCCTTCCTCTCGCGCCAGACGCAGCGCATACAGCACCGCATCTTCATTGCTCACTTGCTCGATGTCGTCCACCAGCGACAGATCCAGGACGCCCGGCACGAAGCCTGCGCCTATGCCCTGTATTTTGTGCGGCCCCGGTTTGAGTTCCTGGCCCGCGCGTTGCTGCGTCAGCACGGGACTGGCGGAAGGCTCAACCGCCACCGACCTGATTGCCTTGCCGCGTATTTTCTTGATGTAGCGCGACACGCCGGTGATGGTGCCGCCCGTGCCCACGCCGGAAATAAAGATGTCGACCTTGCCGTCGGTGTCGTTCCAGATTTCCGGGCCGGTGGTCTTTTCATGGATAGCCGGATTGGCCGGATTCTCGAACTGCTGCAGCAGCACGTACTTTGAATCGGAGGCCGCGATTTCCTTGGCTTTGGCAATCGCACCGCTCATGCCTTTCGCGCCTTCGGTCAGCACCAGTTTCGCACCGTAACCAACCAGCAGCTTGCGCCGCTCGACACTCATGGTTTCGGGCATGGTCAGCGTGAGCGGGATGCCGCGCGCCGCCGCGACAAAGGCCAGCGCGATACCGGTGTTGCCGCTGGTGGGTTCGACGATCTCCTTGCCCGGCCCGAGCAAACCCTTCTTCGTGGCATCGTCAATCATCGCCACGCCGATGCGGTCTTTCACCGAATACGCCGGATTGCGGCCTTCGATCTTGGCCAGGATGACGGCGTGTGCTCCGTCGGCGATGCGGTTCAGTTTCACGAGCGGCGTATTGCCGATGGACAGCGAATTATCTGCAAACTGGTTGGCCATGACTCTCTACCTGAAATGGATTGACGATGCCGCAAGTCTAACCAAACTGCGGCGCGTTATGAACTGGTCAATTGTTATATCCATATAACCGGAAGGAGTCGAGTGCTTATTGCCAACCGGACTATGTCTTTTCCAGAAAACCGCCCGCCCGGAAAGTCAGCACCAGCGTGTCGCGATGCCCGCCTTCCGCCGTCGGCTGGATGGGCGTGGATTCATGGATGACTTTCTGGTCGTCCAGCAACAGCAGCGTCCATTTTTCGGTCAGGGTAAAGCGCTGGCCGTGGCGCCCGTTGAATTCGAAGATGCGGCTTTCGCCGCCGCGAATGTTTTCCCGTCCCGCAAACAGGATGGCGACAAAATCGGTCCCGTCGCGATGCGCCCCTTCCGGCGTCGGCCGTCCGATGCCGTTGGCGGTATCGATGCGGAACTGGTGCGCCTCCACATGCCAGGGTTGTTCGCCTTTGACCGCGGAACAGACTTGGGCGATGGACTGCATCAATTTTGAAAATACGGGTTGCGCCACGATTTCCGCTTTCATCGGCTCGAACATGCGCAACATGCCGCCGTGCAGCGCGTTGTATTCCAGCGGCTGGTAATGCGCGCGGTGCGCAACCTGCCGGATGTCAGTCCCGCTCACAATGAAACTGGAGTGTCTGCGGCGGCGGTATTTCCCGCTGTCTTTCAGGAAGTTGTCGGGCGGCAGATCGTCCCAGCCAGGTTTCAGCGCGTCCAGCGCAGACAAAGGGCAATCGAGGAAAGTGGCCAGTCCCGAAGGACTTAACACGCCAAAACCCTGGCTTTTTACGGCATCGGCAAGGTGCGAGGGATCGGTATACGTGGGAGAAAGATTTGCAATAGTCATGGTCGGTTGGTCGCGGAATTTGGTACACACGACCTTGAATATCAGCGCTGCGTCGTGCGGCCCGTACTATAAATCACCGCAGGCCTTTGGCGCCTGACTTCTTTCTGTAATCCGGAGAATGGCTGCGCCTGCCATTCATTCGCAGGCGATTCGAATTACAATCTGCCCGCCAATATTTTCACCCGACCCGGGGCAAATCCACTCACCGGAACAATCATGGGACGCCGCAAACACTACCACGTCTATGTGATCGAACTGTCGAAAGACGTGCTGCACGAAGGCCGCTTCAAACGCTGCAATCCCGGCTACATCCCCGGCAAACCCTGCGTCTATGTCGGCATGACAGGGCTGGATCCCGACCTGCGCTTCGACAAACACAAGGCCGGCATCCAGTCCAATCGCTATGTCAAGGAATACGGTCTGCGCCTGTTGCCGGATCTGTACGAGGCCTTTAACCCGATGTCCTATGACGAAGCCTGCGACAAGGAAGTAGAAATAGGCATTGATCTGCGTGAGGCCGGATTTGGCGTCTGGCAGGCCTGACCGGACAGGTCAGGCGCACACCACTCAAGGGAATGGAGGAAACCTTCCCTTATCAGGTCACACTTTTCCTGTGGCGGCAGTCGACAGATTGATGAGAGGTCATGTACGGGGGCCATGCTGAACATCATCCCTATCCCCGGTTGGCGACCACTATAACAACAGGAAGTTTCGAAAAGAAAACGATTTGGGCGTACATTCAGATACGCACGGAACTCGCGCAGCGATTTCGCATCAGATCAAATGCAGGAACAAGCGGCGCGCAAGAACACACAATAAGAAGGAGCTTAAAGATGAATAGTCTCCGCAAGCTGCATCGTATCCCCCCTGGTCGCATGTGCAATGCTGCCCAGCTTCAGCAGCGAAATGAAACCTCCTGACCGAAAAAATCAGCAACGCCACACGGCAACGGAGCGGGCGACTCGCATACCGAATCGCGCAGATTCGGAACTGTATCGCTGGCATGCCGTCAGCGATGTACATGAATTACAAGGCGCGGCGATTTCAGCGCTTCTCGCGAATGCTGCACAGGCAATACGGGAACGCGGCCAATTTCATATCGTGCTGGCGGGCGGCAAGACACCGCGTGAAATCTATCATGCCCTGGGCACAGCCAAAACGGATTGGTCGGCGTGGCACATCTACTTCGGCGACGAACGCTGCCTGCCGCCGCACGATCCGGCGCGCAACTCGCGCATGGCCCGTGAAGTCTGGCTCAACAACGTACCGATTCCGGCGCAGCAGTTGCATGTGATTGCGGGCGAACTGGGCGCGCATGAAGCGGCGCGACAGTATGCCGCAGTGCTTGGCGCAGTCGGCGACTTCGACCTGGTGCTGCTCGGACTGGGCGAGGATGGGCACACGGCAAGCCTTTTCCCCGGTCATGAATGGGGAAGCGCGCCGGACGCGCCGGATACGCTGGCAGTGTTCGATGCCCCCAAGCCGCCGCCGCAGCGCGTATCACTGAGTGCGGCGCGCCTGAGCCGCGCACGGCAAGTGATCTTTCTGGTCAGCGGTGAATCCAAACTCAGGGCGGTGGGGACATGGCGCGCAGGCGCAGATATTCCGGCACGGGCGATCAGGCCCGCAGCAGGAGTGGATGTGCTGCTTGAATCCGCACTGCTGAACCCGTTGCCGGTAACCGGACAAAAAGGAGACAGCAAATGCAACTCGGCATGATCGGATTGGGAAGAATGGGCGCCAGCCTGGTGCGGCGTCTGAGCAAGGATGGTCACGACTGCGTCGTTTACGACATGAATGCCGCCGCCGTGCAGAAACTTGCGAGCAGCAACATACAGGGTGCTACCTCCATGGATGAATTGGTGACCAAGTTATCCAGGCCCCGTGCAGTCTGGGTGATGGTGCCCGCTGCGGTGACGGGAAAAACCATCGAGGATCTGGCCTCGCGCCTGGCTGCCGGCGACATCATCATCGACGGCGGCAACAGCTATTACCGCGACGACATCCTCAGGGCGAAAGCGCTCAAAGCCAAAGGTATCCACTACATCGATTGCGGCACCAGCGGCGGCGTGTTCGGTGAGGAGCGCGGCTTCTGCCTGATGATCGGCGGCGAAAAACAAATCGTGAAACAGCTGGAGCCAATTTTCAGAACCATCGCGCCGGGCGTCGACGCCGCAGCACGCACCCCGGGCAGGCAGGGCGATCCCTCTGCGGCAGAACAGGGCTACCTGCATTGCGGTCCGAGCGGCGCGGGCCACTTCGTCAAGATGGTGCACAACGGCATCGAGTACGGCCTCATGGCCGCGTACGCCGAAGGCATGAACATCCTGCACAACGCCAATGCAGGCAATCGTCCCCGCGAAAGCGATGCCGAAACCACGCCGCTGCGCGAGCCCGAGTTTTATCAATATGAGTTTGACCTGCCGCAGATCGCGGAAGTCTGGCGCCGCGGCAGTGTGGTGGCGTCATGGCTGCTCGACCTGACGGCGGAGGCACTGGTCGAGGACGCGAACCTCAGCGGTTTCTCCGGGCGCGTGTCGGATTCGGGTGAAGGACGCTGGACGGCCATGGCCGCCATCGACGAGGGCGTGCCCGCACCGGTCATCAGTGCCGCGCTATTCGGGCGCTTTGCCTCGCGCGGCGATGCCGACTATGCCGACCGCCTGCTGTCCGCGATGCGCAAGCAGTTCGGCGGCCACAATGAAAAAAAGAACGGGGGCTGAGATGGACTATAAACATATCCGCACAGCACCGGCCGATGCTCTGGTGATTTTCGGCGTGACCGGCGACCTCGCCCACAAGATGATTTTTCCGGCACTGTACGCGATGGTCAAGCGCGGCCTGCTCGATGTGCCGGTGATCGGCGTCGCTTCTTCAAAGTGGACGCTGGCACAACTGCGCAAACGGGTGCGCGACAGCATCCGCCAGACCGGCAGGATCGATGACCGGGCCGCCCTCGATCACCTGCTTTCACTGCTGCAGTATGTTTCCGGCGATTACAACGACCCGGGCACATTCGACGCAGTCAAACAAACACTGGGCAAAGCCAAACGTCCGGCACACTATCTCGCCATTCCGCCTGCGCTGTTCGCCACGGTGATCCGGAACCTGGGGACATCGGGTCTGGCCAAGCAGGCGCGTGTCATCGTCGAAAAACCGTTCGGCCGCGATCTGGCTTCGGCGCGCGAGCTCAATCGCGTCGCGCTGTCGGTGTTCGCGGAAGAGGCGATTTTCCGCATCGATCACTATCTCGGAAAAGAGTCGATCATGAATATCCTCTATTTCCGTTTTGCCAATTCCTTCCTCGAACCGATCTGGAACCGCGACAACGTGGCCAGCGTGCAGATCACGCTGGCCGAGGATTTTGGCGTGAAAGGCCGTGGTTCCTTTTACGAAAGTGCCGGATGCCTGCGCGACGTCATTCAGAACCACTTGTTCCAGGTCGTCGCGTTGCTGGCCATGGAACCGCCCGCATATCAAAGCTTCGCTGCCGTACACAGCGAGAAGGCCAAGGTGTTCCAGGCCATGCGGCCGCTGGTGCCGGACGACGTGGTGCGCGGCCAGTACAGCGGTTACCGCAGGGAACCCGGTGTGGCGAAGAAATCGGATGTCGAGACTTTCTGCGCCCTGCGCCTGTTCATCGACTCCTGGCGCTGGGCCGGCGTACCGTGGTATCTGCGTTCCGGAAAATATCTGGCGTCAACCGCGGCCGAGGTGCTGGTGGAATTGAAGGCGCCGCCGCAAAGACTGTTCGACGATTCGGCTCCTGTTGAGGGGCGCACCAATTATCTGCGCTTCCGCCTTTCCCCCAATTCCGCCATCGCGCTTGCCGCGCGCGTCAAATGCGACGGCAAGGCATTCGTCGGCGAGCAACGCGAACTCCTTTTGCTGGATGAACATGACGGAGCGGAGACGCCGTATGAACGGCTGTTGAGCGATGCCATGGCCGGCGACGGTGCGCTGTTTACCCGCGAGGACGCAGTCGAGGCTGCCTGGGCAGTCGTCGATCCGGTGCTTGCCCGGCATCAACCGGTGCTGCCCTACAAACCGGGAAGCTGGGGGCCGAAGCAGGCCGACGCGCTGATTGCCGCAGATGGCCGCTGGCACAACCCGATTGGCGCAAAGAAGGCAACATGGGACTGAATATTGAAGCTGAACCAAAGACCAACGCGGACGCGCCCGGCGGTCCGGGCATCCCGCCCACCTGGTGCAGCAGCGCCAAGGAGATCGTCGGCTGTTCCCTGGGTCCTTCGCGCCTGTGGTTCACGATAGGCGGCGGCATTGTCAATGAAGTTTTTTATCCGCGCGTCGATATTCCGCAGATCCGCGATCTCGGCTTCATCGTGGCCGACGATCAGGGATTCTGGGTGGAAGTAAAGCGCATGGACAGCCACAAGCTGGTATGGGCGGCACAGGGCGTTCCGGCACTGGAGATCGTTCATCAGCATGCACGTTTCACCTTGCGTTTGCGTATCGCACCCGATCATCACCGCGACGTGTTGCTGGTTGACATCAAGCTTGAGGGCGAACCGGGTCTGCGTCCATATGCGCTGCTCGCACCGCATCTGGGCAGCAGCGGCCATGACAATCAGGCTGAAGTGTGCAGCTATCGCAATCGCCGCATGCTTTGGGCGGAACAAGGTCCGTTCGGTCTTGCGCTCGCCGCAGTTGACAACAGACAGCAAGATGCCTGGGGACGCGCCAGCGCAGGATATGTCGGTGCCAGCGACAGTTGGCAGGATTTTTCTCAACACGGCAGGATGGAATGGCAATATTCGCGCGCCGGCCCCGGCAATGTGTCGTTGACGGGAGAACTTCCCCGGCACGCAACACTCGCCCTCGGTTTTGCAAGCAGCAAGGAATCGGCCGCCACGCTGGCCATCTCCGCCCTGATGCAACCGTTCAATGAACCCTGGCAACGACTGCTCGACGCTTGGTCGGACTGGCACCGCTGCTGCGTTGAGCAGCACGAGTTCCAGAATGATATTCCGGACGCGCTGCGCGAACAGTACTTCACATCGGCCATGGTGTTGCGCGTCCATCAGGACAAAATTTATCCCGGCGCGATGGTGGCCAGCCTCAGTATTCCGTGGGGCAATACCCGCGACGAACGCGGCGGCTACCATCTCGTGTGGCCGCGCGACCTGGTGGAAAGCGCAGGTGCCCTGTTGGCGCTCGGTGCCGAAGATGAAGCGCGCGACATTCTGCGCTACCTCATCGCCACCCAGCATGCCGACGGGCACTGGTACCAGAACCAGTGGCTGGGGGGCAAGGCTTACTGGCAGGGCGTGCAACTCGACGAAGTCGCGTTTCCCGTGCTGCTCGCGGCACGCCTGGCGGAACGGAATGCGCTGCAAGGCATAGAGGTCGCCGACATGATCAGACGGGCCGTCGGATTCATCGCGCGCACCGGCCCCATCAGCCAGCAGGATCGCTGGGAAGAAGATACCGGGATCAACACGTTCACATTGTCGGTATGTATCGCCGCGCTGGTTGCGGGGGCCGCATGGCTGGAAGACGGAACGCGCGAATTCGTTCTGGACCTCGCGGATTACTGGAACGCGCATATCGAAGACTGGACTGTGGTTTACGACACGGAACTTGCCCGGCGCTTGGGTGTGCATGGCTACTACATCCGCAATGCGCCTTCGGAGCGAGACATCAATCCGCGCGCGCTGCTCGACGTGCTGCCGATCAAGAATCGCGCCGATGCACCGGTTTTGACCGCTGCGGAACAGGTGGGTATCGATTTTCTGCAACTGGTGCGCTTCGGCCTGCGCCGGGCTGACGATCCGTTGATCCTCGACAGCATTCGTGTCGTCGATGAACTGCTGAAAGTGGATACCCCGAACGGGCCATCCTGGCATCGCTACAACGGCGACGGCTATGGCGAACATGACGACGGGACGCCGTTCGACGGTGCGGGACAGGGGCGCGTCTGGCCCTTGCTGACCGGGGAACGGGGTCACTATGAACTTGCCGCCGGGAAAGATCCCCTGCCTTATCTGCAAGCGATGGTTGCAATGAGCGGCACTGGCGGAATGATCCCGGAACAGGTGTGGGACAGCGCACCCATCCCGGCCAAAGGACTCTTTCCGGGCTGTCCCAGCGGCTCCGCCATGCCTCTGGTTTGGGCACACGCCGAATACATCAAGCTGCTGTTCTCGCGCCAGCTTGGCCGTCCCTGCGATCAACCCGCTGCAACCTCGCAACGTTATAAGGGGGAGCGCCCCATCATCAAGCACGCCATCTGGTTGCCGCAGGATCAGATTCCGAAAATCGGCGGCGGACAGACCCTGTTCATCGCGCTGTATGAACCAGGCGTCATTCACTGGAGCAGCGACGGCTGGCAATCGGCCTGGGACAGCGCAACCCGTGACACCGGCCTCGGATTGCACTTGGTCGAACTGGATACGCAGGCGTTGCGCTCCGGTCAAATCGATTTCACGACCCGGCGTGCAGCTACCGGTGAATGGCTGGGCCGTAACTACACGATTGAAATAACAAACAGTTGATCAGGGAATTCGCGGCTTTGCGCCGCATTCGAAAGGAGATCACCATGAAAATGCATGCCAATCATTTTGTCGGGGCGGTATTCGACAAGGCGGACAATGCCCGCGCCCTGGTAGAAGAGATGATCAAACACAATTTCCCGATGGATCAGGTATCCATCCTGCACAAGGCCGGAGGACAAGGCGACGACTTTCTCGGCATCGTGTACTCCAACGAAAAGGAACGTTTCAAAGTCTGGGGCGAACAAGGTGCGCTATGGGGCTCGCTGGGCGGGCTGCTGGCAGGTGCCGCCGGTCTGCTGCTGCTGCCCGGAATCGGCCCCGTGCTCATTGCCGGCCCACTGATCGATGCCATCGCCGGTGCGGCGGTCGGTGCCGGTCTGATGACGGCCGGCGCAGCGGCAACTCACCTGACCTTTGCGCTGCGTCGTATTGGCATTCCGGAGGACAAGCTCGAGACGCTGCATCAGGCGGTCATGGATGGCAAAACGCTGGTACTGATGCATTGTGGCAATGACGATCCCGAATTCTGGCGCCAGCGTCTGGCATGGAAAGGTGCCAATCCGGTGTTCAGCCTGCCTTAAAAAAGGCAAGTGCCAATTGTTGCAATCGCAGCTATCCGGATTAAGGATTTCATTTCCACATGACGTCGCGCTGTTCTTTTGCCGCAGCCGACAACAGGTTGATCAGGGGCAGCGCACGATGCGCAAGGCTCACCGCATCATCCTTGTCCCCGGTTGGCTGTGCGCCTTTTCCCGCATTGATGGCGGCGGTTAACCGCTCCAGTGCCGCGGGCACATCTTCAGCCCGAATGGCGCTCGGTACGGTTCCGCTGTGTCCCGTCATTTTCAGCAGGGCAACTGCCACATCGCCGAACATGGTGATGTCGGCATAAGCTTTGGTGGTAAATGTCACAAGCATAAATTCCTCTGCGGTTTGGTTAATGGGTGTCTGTCGGTGCCATCCGCCTCAGGGATAATCCTGGCGTGTCTGACGCATCACCCGCCACACCCGCAAATGCCGCCCCCAGTTCCGGTTCGAGCGCCCGAAGTTTTTCCGCGTTGCGGCCATTGCCGACGACACCATAGCCACTGGCTGCGAATTTCCTCGCCGTCGCCTCCCCGATGCCCGAAGTTGCACCGGTAATGATGGCAATACGGGAATAGCGATCAGACTCAAGCGATTTCTCATTGCGCATGCTGTTTCTCCTTTGCAAAGTGGATGAATGCCAAACTCTGACAGTGCCCGGTGCGGATTATTTCTTTAACACCCTGCGGAATATAGGCTTTACGCCGCCACTCCGGGAGATTGCTACACCTCCTGCTTTCTTGATACCGCACGTCGGAATCCGCTTACCTTCCAAACGGCTGAAACATGCGAAAACTTGCCACCGGCATCATTTCAATAGACAGGAATTCGATGTTACCTGATTGTTTAATCACGACTTTGGTTAACCTCGCCGCAATTATCCAATTCTTGTATTGCCCGGTTCCGAGTCATGCTTTTAGCCGGATGGGCTATTGACAACCACCCACCCGGAAAGGTTATTGTCACTCCCGTCGCACCCCCCCTCTGGGTATGCAATGACCGTTCGGATGCTGAAGCACTAAAAGTAACCGTGCGGGTTTGTCCAAATCAATCAATCCGGAAATCTTATGAAGCGAATTCTGACTGCAGGCCTTTTGTGCAATTTCATTTTCACTCCCGCCCTGGCTTCTCCGCTTTATGCAGGCCTCCAGATCGACGACAACACAGCAGGCGTTTTGTTTGGCTACCAGATCAGCAAAACCTACGCATTCGAAGCACATTATTCGAAATCGAGCTCCCAGATCACACACGCCGGGGTGACCGTTGACACGTCGACCACCGGCACGGGCATCGTCGGCATCGCCCGGTTTCACATGAAATTGCGCGATGTGCTGCCCTATGATTTATTCGTCAAGGCCGGCTACGAACGCACCAGCAATACCGAAACCTATTCCATTCCGACTTCGGCCACCCTCACGCTTCCCTATGAGGGCAAAACAGACAGCCACAAGAATCAGCTCATTTTCGGGGGCGGTGCCGAGTACGATTTCACAAAATACCTGACGGGCCGCATGGGACTGGATTTTCTGGGTAAGGACAGATCCATCAATGTGGCGGCCATTTTCAAATTCTGACCGAAGTGCCGGACTACGCATATATCAATCGTTTATTAAGGAATAACATGGAACGAATTCTGCCGATCACCTTGTTGTCGTTTGCCATTGCAGCTCCCCTTGTCGCAGCGCCTGCCGCAGCTGCTCCGGCATCGAAAGCGGCAAATGCCGATGCAACCAGGCTGTATGTTGGCGCGCAGCTGGGCGACTCGATTGTGGGCGGCCTGCTGGGTCTGCAAATCAACAAGTCGTTCTCCATGGAAGCACGCTACGACTATATCGATACCATCTACCAGCCCAACACCACCATAAAAGCTTCCAGCACCGGTTTTGCCGGCTTGGGTATGTATCCCGTAAAGCTCGGCGATATGGAACCGTTTTATGCATTCGTAAAAGCCGGTTACGAACGCACCACTACCAAAACAACCACTGCCGACCCCGGCATACCCGGATTGTTCCCGGCCACGACCACCGTCACCACCACCGTCAGGAAACGTGCAGTGGTGGGTGCCGGCGTGCAATTTGATTTGAGTCCGGACGTCAGCGGGCGCTTCGGCATGAATGCTGTCGGTAGCGAGCATTCAGTCTATATCACCGCAATCTACAAATTCTGACGAACCCAGTTGAATCTGACAACCACCATGCGCACACCGTATAACCGAACCGCACAGCTCATCGGAAAGATCGCATTACTCGCCGCGTTGCTCACCGCATGCGGTGGCGGCGAAACCACGACGACAACTTCCGATGCCGTGCCCATCACGGCAGTGGAAGCATCGCGCCTCCTGTCGCAGGCGACGTTTGGCCCGACGGTGGCGGAAATAGGCAGGTTGAGCGGCATGGGAACGGATGCCTGGTTCAGCGAACAGTTCAGGAAGCCGCAAACGCTGCATTTCGTTTATATGAATGCCGCGCAGAGCAGACTGGCTGCCGACGAGCGTCTCAGCGAAGATCAATTCTTCGAGTCGTTCTGGCAACAGGCGATCAACGGCGACGACCAGTTGCGCCAACGTGTAACGTTTGCGCTGTCGCAGATCTTCGTCATCTCGTACCAGAACAGCACGCTCGCCTACAACGCTCGCGGCGTCGCCAATTACTACGACACGCTGGGCGCATATGCCTTCCGCAATTTCCGCGAACTATTGGAAGCGGTGACGCTGCACCCCATGATGGGAGTCTACCTGGATGCATTGGGCAACCAGAAAACGTCGGCCACACGCGTACCTAACGAGAATTATGCGCGCGAGATCATGCAGCTTTTCAGCATCGGCCTCAGACAGCTCAACCAGGATGGCACCGATACCACCATTCCCCCGACCGCCACGTATATCAACGACGACATCAAAGGTCTGGCCAAGGTGTTCACCGGCTGGAGCTGGGCCGGGCCGGACAAAAGCTCAAGCCGCTTTAACGGCTGGGGGGATGAAGACCCGAATTGCGACTGGCTGCCAATGCAAAATTATCCGGCCTACCATGAAACTTTGGAGAAGGTATTTCTGGGCGTAACGATCCCGGCGAATACTTCGGGCGAAGCCAGCCTGAAGATCGCACTGGATACGCTGTTCAATCATCCGAATGTCGGGCCCTTCATCGGCCGCGAACTCATCCAGCGCCTGGTCACCAGCAACCCCAGCCCCGCCTATGTCGGACGCGTTGCGGCCGCCTTTGCCAACAACGGGCAAGGTGTGCGCGGCGACATGAAGGCCGTGATCAAAGCCGTGCTGCTGGATCCGGAAGCAATAACGCCGCCCCTGTCGACAGACTACAATGCAGGAAAATTGCGCGAACCCGTCCTGCGCCTGGCCAACTGGATGCGCGCTTTTCACGCCACCTCCGCTTCGGGCCGTTTCCAGATGGGCGACCTCGACGACCCGCTCTACAGACTCGCGCAAACGCCGATGCGCTCACCTTCCGTGTTCAACTTTTTCCGCCCCGAATATGTGCCGCCGAATACCAGTATCGCGGCTGCAGGCAAGTTTTCACCGGAGATGCAGATTACCGATGAAACGTCTGTTGTCGGCTACCTGAATTACATGCGCAATGCCATCCCCAACGGCGTCGGTTTGTCACGCGAAATCAAAGCCGATTACACGGCGGAGCTTGCGCTGGCTGCCACGCCGGATATCCTGGTGGATCGTGTCAATCTGCTGCTCATGCAAAACCAGATGTCGGCAACCTTGCGCGCGCAGATTCTCGCCGCGATCAACTCCAACCCGAACAATTCCAATTTGAATCGTGTTTATCTCGCGATCTTCCTGACCATGGCATCACCGGAATATCTCGTGCAGAAATAACCTGGGGCACCCATGACTGAACATATCGACAAATCCCGCCGTGAATTCTTGCGCAACACTTCGCTGCTTTCCTTCGCCGGTTCTTTAAGCGCGCCTTTTGCGCTGAACCTGTTTGCCATGAGCGAAGCTGCCGCATCGACGTACACCTCGGACTACAAGGCACTGGTGTGCATTTATCTGGCGGGAGGCAACGACAGTGCGAATATGGTTGTGGCGACCGATACGCCGTCGTGGACGACTTACCAGGCAGCCCGCGGCGGTTCCATCGCGTTGCCGCTGGCAAATTTGTTGCCCATCGTGCCGAACACCCCCAAGGTAGATGCTGTCGGCACGCGTTCATTCGCCTTGCATCCCGGCATGGCGCCGTTACAGACCTTGTTCGACGCAGGGCGCGCCGCCATCGTCGCGAATGTCGGCACATTGATCGAACCGATCGCAGATAAGGTTGCCTACCGGGGTACCGCTCAAAAACCGGCCAGCCTGTTTTCACACAGCGACCAGACCAGCCAGTGGCTCTCTGCCGATCCCGCGAAACTTGTTTATGGATGGGGTGGCCGCATGGGCGATTGGCTGAAATCCAGCAACAGCAAACAGAACTTTACCAGCCTGTCTTTATCCGGAAATAGCGGATTTCTGGCAGGCGAAACCATCAACCAATACCAGATCGACTCCGATGGCAGCGCTGTGTCTATTGGAGGAATAACCAACCTGTTTGGCTCCAGCAATAGTCCGCTCCAGGCAATCATTACCAACACGGCTGTCGGTAATATTTTCGAGAAAGAACACGCTGCCGTCATGCAAAGTGCGATCGCTGCACAAGCCGACCTCAACGCGGTCATGCAGGCAACCGCTACATCAGTGCTGGCACCCACCCAGTACACGGCGTACTACAATTATCTCGCCAACAACCCTATTGCAACCCAATTGCGCACCGTGGCGCGCATCATCGCTGGCCAATCTGCACTGGGCGCCCACCGGCAGGTCTTCTTCATCAACGTGAGCGGGTTCGATACGCACGGCGGGCAACTGGCAGGCCACGGCGACCTGATGGCGCGCCTGGCGCACGCGATAGCGTATTTCGACGACGCGCTGGCAGCCCTGCCCATCGGCGACATGAGAAACAATGTGACCCTGTTCACCGCTTCCGACTTCGGCCGGACTTTCGCCAGCAACGGCAACGGCACCGACCACGGCTGGGGCGGACATCACATCGTGGCGGGCGGTGCCGTCAGAGGCAAGGAAATCTACGGCGAATTTCCGCAGACTGCCGTCAGCAACAGCGGCACCGGTGTCGACAACCCGCGCGATGCCGGCTCCGGCAGCCTGATACCGGCCATTTCTGTTGACCAGTATGCGGCCACGCTGGCCAAATGGTTTGGATTGAGTCCGACGGAAATCACGGCTGTATTCCCGAATCTAGCCAACTTCACCACTCAGGATCTTGGCTTCATGGTCTGACTGAAGAAGCGGTCTAATGCCCCGAAGAAACCGGGGCTGCCTACACCAAATCATGCCCGCCATCGCGATCACGTAAAATACGTCTGCTATTGCGATACTCGCCTCAATCCCATTTTCGAAAGTCTTCAGGGAAAATGAAAACTTTGCCGTTGAAATTTCTTGTACGACTCTCTTTGGTGTGCGGAGCGCTCGCCACCTCAACTGCATACGCCATTGTGAACGTGGAGCAGGCGATCATCGGCCAGCCCACGGAAGGCATGCACACCACGCTTGATCTGCTTGCAAACGGGGCGAGCGGCAACACCGAAAAAAGCTCGACCAGGATAGATTCCCTCAGCCTCTGGCAACACGAAGCGCACACCGAGTTCCTGCAATTGCAATATGCCTATGGCAAGAGCCGCGGGCAGGTCGATACGGACAGTGCATTCGCGCATCTGCGCCACCGCACTGCCGTCACGTCAAGCTGGGGCGCGGAGGCTTTCGCGCAGATCGGAAGGAACCCGTTTGCGCGGCTCACACAGCGCACGTTGCTGGGCGGCGGAGCGCGCTGGATCATGTTCGAGGAAGACAAAATTTCGGCGGGCTATCTCGGCCTCGGCGCATTTCACGAACAGGAGACGCTCACGGACAAACTGGGCACCACCGACCAGACGCATGTCAGCCTGTGGCGATTCAACTCCTACCTGATATTGAAGCAGCAGATCAACGAACAGGTTCGCGTTTACAACACCACCTACTACCAACCCGCCTTCGGCGACACATCCGATTACCGCATCCTGGAACAAGCCTCCATGCTGGTGAAGCTACGCGACAATCTCGACCTGAAACTCAGCCTGGATATCGCGTTTGACTCCAAGCCGCCGCAGACCGTGCAGAAAAGGGATATGGTCTACAGCACCGGACTGGAGTTCTCTTTTTAGGATAAGCCGATTAGGTACCTTCGCCCCGAGTTTGTCCCCGGTCAGGTTCCACAACGACCAGATTCCCTGGATGCACCCGGATAACAGTATGTGTTGCAACACGCAAAAAACGACAAGCCCGTCCGGCTGCGCGCCAGACGGGCTTGTTTGCACAAGACTAACGAACTACTTCTTGGCCGTCTTGTCTGCCGGCTTGGCAGCGCCACCTACCGTCACTTCGCCTTTCAGCTTTTCCACCGACTTGTCACCGAACCCCTTGATCTCGCTCAGGTCGTCAACCTTCTTGAACGGGCCGTGCTGCTTGCGATACTCGATGATGGCATCCGCCTTGGATGGGCCGATGCCCTTGACCGCAATCAGTTCCTCCTTGGTTGCGGTGTTCAGGTCGACAGTTGCGTAAGCGATACCGGAGAATGCTAACGATACAAACAAGGACAGCAAGAATTTCTTCATCACAATTTCCTTTCTATAGAGTTAAGCGACGAAAGTCGCGGATCGTAATATCCTCCCGGGTTGACTGCACCAGCTTGTAATACGGCGATCCTCCTATTTCGACTTCTCCAGCATGTAATTAACGTAACGCGTCGTGCCCTGCTCCACGTTCAGCAACGACTCGGTATAACCGATCTCACGCAGGGCGGCGATGTCGGCCTGGGTGTAGCTCTGGTACTTGCCGCGCAGCGCATCCGGGAACGGAATGTAGCGGATGAGTTGTTGCTGGTGCATCTGCGCCAGCGTGAGCGCGCTTTCGCCTTTCGATGCGCGCAGCGCGTTGATGGTCGCCACGGCCACGTCGTTGAAGCTCTGCGCCTTGCCGGTACCCAGATTGAAGATGCCGGATTTGCCGGGGTTGTCGAGGAAGTACATATTGATCTTGGCCACGTCTTCCACCGAGACAAAGTCGCGCAATTGCCCGCCGTTGGCGTAGCCGTCGCAACCTTCGAACAGTTTCACGAAACCGTCGGCGCGGTACTGGTTGAAGAAGTGATGAGCCACCGAGGCCATGCGTCCCTTGTGTTGTTCGCGTTGTCCGTACACGTTGAAGTAGCGGAAGCCGACGATCTGCGAGGTGCGATGCGCCCAGCGGCGGCGCACAACCTGGTCAAACAGGAATTTGGAGTAAGCATAAACATTGAGCGGCGATTCGTATTCGCGGCTCTCCTTGAACACGCCGCCGCCGCCGTACACCGAGGCGGAAGACGCATACAGGAACGGCACTTCCTCGTTCTGGCAATGGTTCAGTATTTCCAGCGAGTAGCGGTAGTTGTTCTCCATCATGTAACGGCCGTTGGTTTCCATGGTATCGGAACACGCGCCCTCGTGCAGGATCGCAGCGATGGTGCCGTCAAAGGATCCGTCCTGCAGCAAGCCGACGAAATCCTCCTTGTCGATGTAATCGGCAATCTCGCAATCGGTCAGATTCCTGAATTTGTCGGCGTTGGTCAGATTGTCCACGGCGATGATATTGGTCTCGCCGCGCTCGTTGAGCGCCTTGACCAGGTTGGAACCGATGAATCCTGCTGCTCCAGTAACGACGTAGTACATATTATTTCCCCATATCCTCAAGTATCTCTTCGCGCGACACCACGGCCGTGCCCAGTTTGCCAACCACAACGCCCGCCGCACGGTTGGCGATGCGCACCGCATCCGCCATATCCGCGCCGCTTGCCAGCATCACTGCCAGCGTGGCGATCACCGTATCGCCCGCACCGCTGACATCGAATACTTCGCGGGCATGCGTCGGCTCGTGCAACACATCCTGCTCGCGGAACAGCGACATGCCTTCCTCGCTGCGCGTGACCAGCAATGCGTCCAGTCCTAACTCGCTGCGCAGCTTTTGTGCCTTCGCGCTCAACTCTGTCTCATTCTTCCAGCTTCCGGCCACATCGCGGAACTCGCTGCGGTTGGGTGTGAGCAGGGTAGCACCCTGATAGCGCGCATAGTCGTCGCCCTTGGGATCGACCAGCACCGGTTTTCCTGCTGCGCGTACTGCCTTGATCATCTCGGCAATGTGCGCCAATCCGCCCTTGCCGTAATCCGAAAGAATCACCACATCGGCCAGCGGCAGCTTGGCATGAAAATCCGCAAGCTTGGCATTCAATACTTCATGACTGGGCGGCGTCTCAAAGTCGATGCGTAGCAGTTGCTGGTGGCGCGCAATGGCGCGCAGTTTGACAATGGTGGAAATAGTGGCATCACGATGCAACAACGCTTCCACGCCGCCCTGCTCGGTCAGCAGCCGCTGCAGGCAATCGCCCGCCTCGTCCGCACCGACTACGGACAACAACGTACAATGCGAGCCCAACGAGGCGATGTTGCGCGCCACGTTGGCAGCGCCGCCGGGGCGCTCCTCGACTTTGTTCACTTTCAACACCGGCACGGGCGCTTCCGGCGAAATGCGCGTCACATCGCCGAACCAGTAGCGGTCCAGCATCACGTCGCCCACCACCAATACCCGCGCTTTATCAAACGATGGCAGCTTCATGCCAACTCTCCTGTCTCTTTCAAAATATCCTGCAATGCCTGTAACGGATCGGGGGCCTGCGTGATCGGGCGCCCGATGACCAGATAGCTGGAACCGGCGTCCAGAGCGGCGCGCGGTGTCATGATGCGCGACTGATCATCCGCCGCCGAGTTGGCGGGACGGATACCCGGTGTGACCAGGCAAAAATCCCTGCCCAACTGCTGGCGCAACAAGAACGCTTCTTGCGCGGAACACACCACGCCATCCAGACCGCTGTCGTTCGCCAATCCGGCCAGCAGTGGCACCATCTGCGACGGACTGGCATTGATGCCGATGCCGTGCAAATCTTCCTGCGCCATGCTGGTCAGGATCGTCACGGCGATCAGTTTGGGGCGATGTTCGAAGTTGACCAGCGCTTCGCGCGCCGCATCCATCATGCGTTTGCCGCCCAGCGCGTGCACATTCACCATCCATACCCCCAGCGCAGCCGCCGTTTTGCAGGCTTGCGCCGTGGTATTGGGAATGTCGTGAAATTTGAGATCGAGGAACACCTCAAAACCGCGCTGTTGCAATTGTTCGACCAATTGCGGGCCAACAGCAGTAAACAATTCCTTACCCACCTTGAGGCGGCATAACTTCGGCTCCAGACGCTGCACCAACGCCAACGCGGGCGCAGCCTGCGAATAATCCAGGGCGACAATGATTTTGGGGTCGGTCATATGGCAACCCCGTTCTCTTCGCTCCGCTTGGGCGAATAGCTCTCCCAGCTATGGCACGCGGGGCAATGCCAATAGAACTGGCGCGCCTTGAAACCGCAATGCGCACAGCGATACATCGCCAGTCCGCGCGTGCGTTGAAAGATGAGATCCTTGACCAGTTCAAGATCCGCGCGGCGCTCGCCAACCATATCCAGCAACCGCGCTTCCAGCAATTTATCCAGCCCCAGCAGGGTCGGATTGCGCTTCAATTCGTTGCGCACCATGAGGTAAGCCGCTTCCGGCCCCTCGCGCTGCACCAGAACGCCGAACAACACATTCATCAGATCCAGCGAAGGATAATTCTGCAACCAGGTTTGCAGAATTTCCACACCGATCGCTTCCTCGCCGATCTGGCGATAGGCTTGCAGCAAGTGCTCCGCCACCAGCGGCAGATATTTGGAATCCTGCTGCTCGACGCGTTTCCATATCTCGATGGCGTGCACGGCACGACCGGCGGCCAATTCGATATCGCCCAGCATGATGCTGGCGCGCACGGATTGCGGATTGGCACTGAGCGCCTGTTCCAGATGAACCATCGCTGCCTCGGTTTGCTTGGCGGCCAACTCGCCCGCCGCCAACTCGCAGAAAAAGAACGCGGCTTCCTTGTTGTGCGGCACGCCGGTCAGGGCTGTGAGGCGCTGGCTGATATCGATCGCCTTGAGCCAGTCTTTTTCCTTCTGGAAAATCTCCAGCAGGAAATCGAGCGATTCTTTTTCGTAGGGTGTGCCCTGCAGTTCATGAAAAGCCGCTTCGGCACGATCCAGGATGCCCGCCTTCAGGTAATCCTGTGCCAACTCGAACAGCGCCTGTTTCCTTTTGTCTTCTTCCAGATCGGCGCGCTCTACCAGATTGAGGTGCATGCGGATGGCTCTATCCACTTCGCCGCGACGGCGGAACAGGCTGCCCAAAGCAAAGTGCAGCTCGACTGTTTGCGGATCGACTTTGACGACCTCGATGAACGCTTCGATGGCCTGGTCTTGCTGCTCGTTGAGCAGGAAATTCAGCCCCTGGAAATACGAGCGCGGCAGGGCGCTGGATTCGGTGAGCAACTCTTTGATATCGATACGCGCCGCCAGCCAGCCCATTCCGAAAAAGAGCGGGAATACCAGCAGCATCCAGGGTTCGAAATCCATTAATTCACTATCTCAGGCGGTTGGGTTACTTCGCGCTCTGCATCGATTTCTGCCAGCTTGCTTTTCAATTTGAGTTCGCGCTTGACGGCGGCAAGTTCGCGTTGCCGGCGAAACAGCACACCCAGCATGGCCAGCAGACCGATGACAACACCCACCATAAAAAAACACAACAGTGCGACAACAAGTGAAGTCTGCCACTCGTAGCCGAAGAAATAGCGCAGCGTGACAGCCTGGTCGTTCTTGAGCGCAAAGCCCAGCAACAACAGGAACAGTATGACGCGCAGTAACCAGATCAGAAATCGCATGATGGCTTTATCGCTTATAAATCGGTGTGCAACGATAACATGAACGGATTAAAACGGATAAAAAATTGGCGGCACATCTCGCGACAGGCCGCCAATCAGTTTACTTCCAGGCCAAATCAGGCAGAAGGATAATCCACCCGTTCGCGCAGCTCCTTACCGGCTTTGAAATGCGGTACATACTTGGCAGGTACCTGAACCTTGTCGCCGGACTTGGGGTTGCGCCCCAGGCGCGGCGGACGATAGTTCAGGGCAAAACTGCCAAAGCCGCGAATCTCGATACGGCCGCCGCGCGACAGGGTCGACGACATGCTATCCAGAATCACTTTGACTGCCATCTCGGCATCTTTGCCGAGCAACTGTGTGTAACGCTCCGTAAGCCTTGCGATAAGATCTGAACGGGTCATCGTCCCTCCTACTGTGAGTCAGCCTTGTTGGAATCCAGCTTCGCCTTGAGCAACGCACCCAGATTGGTGGTGCCGGCAATATTGGTGTTTTCTGCCGCGAACTTCTGCATTGCCGCTGCCGTATCGGCCTTGTCCATCGCCTTGATCGACAGGTTGATGCCGCGGTTCTTGCGATCCACATTGATGATGATAGCCTTGACGGTATCGCCTTCCTTCAGGTGGTTGCGGATATCTTCCACGCGGTCGGCGGAAACTTCGGATGCCTTGAGGTAAGCCTCGACATCGCCGTCCAGACTGATCACTGCGCCCTTGGCATCCAGCGACTTGACGACGCCGGTAACAATCGCACCCTTGTCGTGGCCGGTAACGAAGCCACCGAACGGATCACCTTCCAGTTGCTTCACGCCCAGGGAGATGCGCTCGCGCTCCACGTCGATGGCCAGAACCAGTGCTTCAAGTTCGTCGCCCTTCTTGTAGTTGCGCACGGCTTCTTCGCCGGGGATGGACCAGGACAGATCGGACAGATGCACCAGACCGTCGATGCCGCCATCCAGGCCGATGAACACGCCGAAGTCGGTGATCGACTTGATCGCGCCTTTGACCTTGTCGCCCTTCTTGTGGTTGAGTGCGAAGTCGTCCCAAGGATTGGACTTGCACTGCTTCATGCCCAGCGAGATACGGCGGCGTGCTTCGTCGATCTCGAGGATCATGACTTCCACTTCGTCGCCCAGCGCTACGACCTTGGACGGATGCACGTTCTTGTTGGTCCAGTCCATTTCGGAAACGTGTACCAGACCTTCGATACCTTGCTCGATCTCGACGAAAGAACCGTAGTCGGTCAGGTTGGTCACCTTGCCGAACAGGCGCGTGCCTTGCGGGTAACGACGTGCCAGACCATTCCAGGGATCGTCGCCCATTTGCTTGATGCCCAGGGAAACGCGGTTCTTTTCCTGGTCAAATTTCAGGATCTTGGCTTCGACTTCGTCGCCAACGGTCAGCACTTCGGACGGGTGCTTCACGCGACGCCATGCCAGGTCGGTGATGTGCAACAGGCCGTCGATACCGCCCAGGTCAACGAATGCACCGTAGTCGGTGATGTTCTTGACGATACCCTTGACGATTGCGCCTTCTTTGAGGTTTTCCAGCAGGGACTCGCGATCAGCACCTTGCGATGCTTCCAGCACAGCGCGGCGGGAAACCACCACGTTGTTGCGCTTGCGATCCAGCTTGATGACCTTGAGTTCCATGGTCTTGTTTTCGTACGGTGTGGTGTCCTTGACCGGACGTGTATCCACCAGCGAACCGGGCAGGAATGCGCGGATGCCGTTCACCATGGCAGTCAGACCGCCCTTGACCTTGCCGCTGACATAACCTTCAACGATGCGGCCTTCTTCCATTGCCTGTTCCAGATCGATCCAGGCAGCCAGACGCTTGGCCTTCTCACGCGACAAGCGCGTTTCGCCGTAACCGTTTTCCAGGGATTCGATGGCGACGGTGACGAAATCACCTGCCTTGACTTCAATTGCGCCCGCTGCGTCTTTGAATTCTTCAACGGGAATAAAACTTTCGGACTTCAATCCTGCATTCACGACCACCACGTTCTGCTCTACGCGAACAACTTGGGCTGTAATCAGTTCACCTGCGCGCATTTCCTTGCGGCTCAGGCTTTCTTCAAACATTGATGCAAAATTTTCCATATCAGCGACTGCGTTCATATTTAGGTATACCTTGAGGACAATCCCGGGGTAAGCGGGGGGTTAGTTAATCAACCCAAACAGAAAGGCTCTATTTGGACGTAATCGCACGGTAGCGGCTAAGCACTTCCTGAACCGCCTGCTCGATGTTCAGAGGGGTCGTATCCAGCAAGCTCGCACCTTGCGCCTGTTGCAGAGGAGCCACGCTTCGTTGAGTATCCCGCTCGTCGCGCGCCTTGATATCCTGCAAAAGGGCGGCGATATTAGCACTCATCCCTTTCTCTATCAACTGCTTATATCGACGTTCTGCGCGCGCCTCGGCGCTGGCGGTCAGGAATATCTTGAGCCTTGCGTCCGGGAATACCACCGACGCCATATCGCGCCCGTCCGCCACCAGCCCCGGCGCACGCCGGAAAGCCCTTTGTTTATCGAGCAAAGCCGCACGCACCTTGGGCAAGGCCGCTATTTTGGAAGCTGCCGAGCCCGCTTCCTCGGTACGCAATTCGTCGCCCACCTTGGCTCCATCCAGCCAAATAGCCTCACTTTCAAAGCGGATATCCACCTGCCCGGCCAGTTCCGCTAGTCTGGTTTCCTCATCCAGGCCGACACCGCGTTTTTGCGCGGCCAGCCCCAGAAGACGATAAAGAGCCCCACTGTCAAGGTAATGCATACCCAGCGCCGTCGCCACGCGCTGTGCCACCGTGCCCTTGCCGGAGGCCGAAGGGCCGTCGATGGCGATGACCGGGACTGCCTGCGTCACCTTGGCAAACTCGGTGAAATACTCGGGGAAAGTCTTGGCTACACACTTCGGGTCGTTGATACGGATGCCCGCTCCGCCGAATGCCGCCAGCGAGAAGCACATCGCCATGCGATGATCGTCGTAGGTGTCGATGGCGGCATGTTTGATCTGTGCAGGCGGTGTAACGCGAATGAAATCACCCCCCTCTTCCACCGTCGCCCCGACCTTGCGCAATTCGGTTGCCATTGCCGCGATACGGTCGGTCTCTTTCACGCGCCAGCTGGCGATGTTGCGCAACGTGGTCGTACCGTCAGCAAACAAGGCTGCCACAGCCAGCGTCATTGCGGCATCGGGGATGTGGTTGCAATCGAGGTCGATAGCTTTCAGTTTGCCGTTTTCCGGTTCACGCGCTTCGATCCAATTAATCCCCCAGTTGATCCGAGCGCCCATCTTTTGCAGTTCTTCGGCGAAACGCACATCGCCCTGCACGCTGTCCTGCCCTACACCTTCCACAGTCACCGGCCCGCCACCGATGGCTCCGGCTGCAAGGAAATACGAAGCCGACGAGGCATCACCTTCAACAAAAATCACACCCGGACTCTTGTAGCGTTGCCCACCGAGCACAACGAAACTCTGCCAGTCCTTTCGCTTCACGCGCACACCAAAGCGCGCCATCATCGCCAAGGTGATCTCGATATAGGGCTTGGAAATCAGTTCTCCGACCACTTCAACCTTGACCGTCTGGCCGGTCAGCGGCAGCGCCATCAATAGACCGGTAAGGAATTGGCTGGACACATCCCCGCGCACCTGCACCGTATCGCCAGCCAGGTTCGCCGGAGAAATCCGCAAAGGCGGGAATCCTTCATTGCCCAGATAGCGGATGTCCGCGCCCAACTGGCGCAACGCATCCACCAAGTCGCCGATGGGACGCTCGTGCATGCGCCCTCCAGGAGAACCACTGGTTCCCCCAAACAATTCATAATTCCCGCCCGACAATGCCAAAGCGGCAACCAAAGGACGAAATGCCGTACCGGCATTGCCGAGGAATAACTCGGCTTGCTTATTAGGTAAATTTCCGCCGCAACCCGTGACGTGATAGGCGTTATCGCCCAAGGATTCAACCTTCACACCCAGTATGCGCAAAGCATCCAACATGCGCTCGGTATCGTCCGAATGCAGCAGGTCGCGCACCGTGGTTTCACCTTCGGCCAGCGCCGCCAGCAGCAGCACGCGATTGGAAATGCTTTTGGAACCGGGCAGGCGCACGGTGCCGTGCGCAGACATCAAGGGAGGGAGTTCAAGAAATTCGTGCTGAGTCATGCTTAGAGGAGAATAGTTATTGTTGCGTCCAGGCACTGCGCACTTCGCGCGCCAAACTGAAAATCTCTTCCAGCTTGGCGGCATCGTTGTTTTGCAGTGCCTGATAGACGACAAAAAGCTCATCGGCGTAGCGTTTCACTTCCACCAGCAAGGCTTCGCGATTGGCCAGGCTGATATCACGCCACATCTCCGGGGAACTGGCGGCGATGCGGGTGAAGTCGCGGAAGCCGCTGGCGGCGAAGGACAGCAACTGGTCGCGGTTGTCGCGTTGCGCGAGATCGTGCACCAGCGCGAACGACAGCAGGTGCGGCAGATGGCTCACGGCAGCAAACACGGTATCGTGCTGGGCCGCAGTCAATTCGCTCACCACGGCGCCGCACAACTCCCACGCTTTGCGCACGCGTGCCACGGAGTCTTTCGAGTTCTCCGGCAGCGGGGTGAGTACGACTTTCTTGCCTTGATACAGGTCGACCATCGCTGCGGCTGCACCGCTTTTTTCTGCACCTGCAATGGGATGAGCAGGAATGAATTGTGAAATTTTGTTGCCCAAGTGCGCCCGTGCCGCCGCTACCACGTCGCTCTTGGTGCTGCCTCCATCGGTGACCAACGTATGGGCGCCAAGATGAGGTGCGATGCGGGTGAAAATATCAGTCATTTGCGCCACGGGGGTGGCGAGCAAAACGATGTCGGCATCGCATACTTCCTTTGCCACATCGTGACCAATGCGGTCGAGGATGCCGAGTTGTCTGGCCTGTTCCAGGGTTGCCATGCTGCGCCCGAAACCGACCACCTCGCCGACCGCCCCCGCCTTGCGCAAGGCCAGCGAAAATGACCCGCCTATCAATCCGACGCCGAAGATGACGATTTTGGGAAAGGCGGGTTGCATGATTTAGAGCGTCCTTCCGATTGCCTTGGCGATGGCACCCAGCGAAACCATGAGCTTCTTCAGTTCATCCGGCGTCAGTGCCTGGTCGGCATCGCACCATGCGTCGCACGGGCTGGGGTGCATCTCGACCAGCAGGCCGTCCGCACCGGCAGCGATGGCGGCTTGCGACAGCGCGGGCACCATCCACGCCTTGCCGCCCGCATGCGAAGGATCAACGATCACCGGCAGGTGGGTCTCTTTCTTCAGCACGGCGATGGCGGTCACATCCAGCACGTTGCGGTAGGCAGTCTCAAAAGTACGGATACCGCGTTCGCAGAAGATGATGTTATGGTTGCCGCCCGCCGCGATGTATTCAGCGGACATCAGCCATTCACTGATCGTGGCCGACATGCCGCGCTTGAGGATGACCGGTTTGTTGACCTTGCCCACCGCTTTGAGCAGGTCGAAATTCTGCATGTTGCGCGTGCCTATCTGGATCGCGTCCACGTCGTATTCCATGAAGGCATCGAGCTGGCGCGCATCCATCAGCTCGGTGACGATGGGCAATTTGAATTTTTCCGCTGCCTTGCGGAACATCGTCAGGCCTTCGACACCGTGCCCCTGGAAAGCATAGGGGCTGGTGCGCGGCTTGAACGCGCCACCGCGCATCAGGCGGCAACCCGCTTCATGCGTGAACTTCGCCGACAAGTCCATCTGCTCCTGCGTCTCGACCGAGCAGGGCCCGGCGATGATCTGGATCTGGTTGCCGCCCAGCGGGATGCCGCCGATATCGACAACGGTGTTCTGCTTGTGCGATTCGCGCGACACGATCTTGTATTGCTTGGCGATATGCATCGCCGATTCCACGCCCGGCAACGGGGTGAACATTTCCGCTTCCAGCTTACGCTCGTCGCCGATGGCGCCGATGACGGTGCGTTCGATACCGCGCGAGATGTTGGCCTTGAGTCCGGCCGCTTCGATCTTTTTCACCACTGCTTCGATTTGTGCGTCGGTGATTTCACTGCCCATTACGATGATCATTTGTTTTCTCCGTTAACCTGCTGGTTGATAGCTTTTTCCAGTGCACCCAAAAATTTTGCGTTCTCGCTTTCCAGACCGATGCTCACGCGCAGCCAATCCGGCATACCGTAATTGGCTATGGGGCGTACGATCACCCCCAGTTCGAGCAAGCGCCGGTACATCGCCGTGGCGTTGCCGATGCGGAACGCCACAAAGTTGCCGAACGAGGGAATGTATTCCAGCCCCAGTTTGGTCAAACCGTCGGTGATCTGCTGCATGCCGCGCCGGTTCAATTCGAATGTTTTCTTGACGAAGGACACATCGCGCAACGCCGCCACGGCTGCCGCCTGCGCCACGCTGTTCACATTGAACGGCTGGCGCACGCGATTCATCATATCCGTTACCTGTTCATGCGCCAACGCATACCCGACGCGCAATCCCGCCAGGCCGTAGGCCTTGGAGAAAGTGCGCGAGATGATCAGGTTGGGAAATTCCTTCATCCATGGCACCGAGTCGTAGCGCTTGTCTTCGGGCAGGTATTCGTTATACGCCTCGTCGAGCATCACCAGAGTCTCGGGAGACAAGCCGCGCATAAAGGCCAGCAAGTCGTCCGCACTCAGGAAGGTGCCGGTCGGATTGTTGGGGTTGGCGATGAACACGATCTTGGCCTTGTTGTCGCGGGCTGCTTCCAGCATTGCAGGCAGATCGTGACCGAAGCCCTTGGCGGCTGGCACGCTGATGCCGGTAGCGCCTACCGCCTGCGTTGCCAACGCATACACCGCAAACGCATGGTCCGAGTACACCACCTTGTCGCCCACCGTCAGGAAAGCGCGTGCGGCGAATTCGAGCAAGTCGTTGCTGCCATTGCCCAGCGTGATATTGGCATGCGTTACGCCGTAGCGTTTCACCAGCGCGTCTTTGAGTTCGAAACCGTTGCCATCGGGATACAGCGCGATGGTCTTGATCGCTTCCTGCATAGCGGCAACCGAAGCCGGGCTTGCGCCCAGCGGGTTTTCATTCGATGCCAGCTTGACGATGCCGGTGATACCCAGCTCGCGCTCCAGCTCGGAGATCGGCTTGCCCGGCTGGTACGGCGCTATAGCGCGTATATAGGATGGTGCTAAATCACAGTAATTCATTTATTACCTTGCTTGTTAAAGACCTTAAAAACCACAACAACCAGCCACAGATTCACACGAATACACACTGATAACCTCTTTTCATCCGTGAATATCCGTGTTTATCCGTGGCTGATTATTAAATCAAACGGCAACCGGGTAAGAACCCAGCACCTTGACGAAAGCCGCGATCTGCTTGAGTTGCGTCAGTGCGGCAGCAACTTTGGGATCGGATTGATGGCCTTCGATATCGACATAAAAGATGTATTCCCACAGACCCGTGCGCGACGGGCGCGACTCCATCTTGGTCATGGAGACGCCATTTTTCGCCAAAGGCGTCAGCAAGTCGTGCATCGCGCCGGGACGATTCGCGGCGGACATGGCCAGCGAGGTCTTGTCCTTGCCGGAGGGCGCCACATCCTGCTTGCCGATGACCAGGAAGCGCGTGGTATTGCGCACATCATCTTCGATGTTCGACGCCAGCACCTTCAGTTTGAAATGCTCCGCCGCCTGCGTGCTGGCGACCGCTGCGGCAAAGGACTCTTCCGCCGCCAAACGCGCCGCATCGGCGTTGCTGGATGCCGTAATGCGCTCGGCATGCGGCAGGTGCGCGTTCAACCAGCCGTTGCATTGCCCGAAGGATTGCGGATGCGAATACACCTTGCGGATAAGCGACAGGTCATTCTCGTTCGATATCACACATTGATGCACCTGCAACATTACTTCGCCGCAGATTTTGAGGTTGCTGTTCAGCAGCAAATCAAGCGTGCGGCCGATCGCGCCTTCGGTGGAATTTTCCACCGGCACCAGACCGTAGTTCGCGGTACCGCTCTCAACGGCAGCGAACACGCTGTCGATGGATTCCGAGGGAACGCCCTCGGCCGCCTGGCCGAAGCGCTGGAAGGCCGCCGCTTCGCTGAAAGTGCCGTGCGGGCCGAGGTAGGCCACGCGCAATGGCGCTTCCAGGGCACGGCATTGCGACATGACTTCGGTGAAAAGCTGAGTCACGGCTTTGGCGGACAACGGCCCGGTATTTGCCTTGGTCATGCGCTGCAACACTTGTGCTTCGCGCTCCGGGCGCAAGACCGCAGCGCTGCCTTTGACGTGCCCGATCTGCTGTGCCAGCGCTGCGCGCTGGTTGAACAGTTTGAGCAATTCGTCGTCGATGTGGTCGATCTGCTCGCGGTATTGTTTCAAGTCGTCACTCATTCTACTGCCTCCAACGGCAAAGCCCGCACCACCAGCACACCGGGAATGGCGGCGATCTGTGCAATCAGTTTATCCGGTAACGCGGTGTCGGTATCCACCAGGGTGTAAGCCATTTCGCCGCGCGATTTGTTCGTCATGTTATGAATATTGATGCCCGCCTGCGCCAGCGCGGTGGAAATCTGCCCCAGCATGTTCGGCACGTTGGCGTTGGCAATCGCCAGACGGTACGCCGATTCGCGCACCATGCTGACATTGGGGAAATTCACCGTATTCGCAATGTTGCCGTGTTCCAGATAGTCGCGCAATTGCCGGATCGCCATCACCGCGCAATTCTCTTCCGCCTCGGCGGTGGACGCGCCCAGATGCGGCAGTGCAATGATCTTGTCATTCGACAGCGACTTGTTGCCCGGGAAATCGCTTACATAATAACGCAGGTGCTTGCTCTCCAGACCGGCGATAACCGCATCCTCATTCACGATTTCTGCGCGCGAAAAATTCAGCAGCACCGCGCCCGGCTTCATCGCCGCCACGCGCCCGGTATCGATCAGGTTGCGCGTCTCATCCAGCAGCGGCACATGCAGCGTGACGAAATCGCTGTGCTCAAGCAGGTCTTCGATACTGGATGCCTTGCGCACTTGCGCCGACAAGTTCCACGCCGCGTCCACGGTAATATTCGGGTCGTAACCGATCACTTGCATACCGAGAGCAATGGCCGCATCCGCCACCTGCCGGCCTACCGCGCCCAGTCCGATGATGCCCACGGTTTTTCCGCGCAACTCGGTACCGGCATACGCTTTTTTTTCATCCTCGATCTGCTTGCGCATGGCCGCATCGTCGCCCTTCAGTCCCGCCGTGAAACGCAACGCCGGCACAATATTGCGCGATGCCAGCAGCATGCCGGTGATGACCAGTTCCTTGACCGCATTGGCATTTGCACCCGGCGCGATAAACACCGGCACGCCGCGCGTGCTCAACTTTGCCACCGGCACATTGTTCGTCCCCGCACCGGCACGCGCGACAGCCTTCACGCTGGACGGAATCTCCATCTCCAACATGTCGTGCGAACGCACCAGAATCGCATCGGGTTGCGCAATGCTGTCGCCGACCTGATAGCGACCGGCAGGCAAATGCTTCAGTCCGGTCGGCGAAATTTTGTTCAGCGCGAGAATTTTGAAAACCTTAGCCATTCCGCCTGGCAAACTCGTTCATGAAGTCCACCAAAGCTTGTACGCCCGCCAACGGCATGGCGTTATAGATTGAGGCGCGCATGCCGCCGACGGAGCGGTGGCCCTTCAATTGCAGCAAGCCGCGCGCATCCGCCTGTTTCAGGAATTCACCGTCCAGGCTGGCATCCTTCAGCGTGAACGGCACATTCATACGCGAGCGGTCGGCCTTGTTTACGGGGCAATGGTAGAAACCGTTGCTTGCGTCGATTGCCGCGTACAGCAGGTTGGACTTTGCAATATTGGTCTTTTCCATCGCGGCCACGCCGCCGTTCTTCTTCAACCACTGGAAAACCAGCCCGGACATGTAGATGGCAAAGGTGGGCGGCGTGTTGTACATGGAATCAGCGTCGGCATGGATCTTGAAATCCAGCATGGTCGGCAGGCGCGGATCGGCATGCCCCAACAAGTCTTCGCGCACGATGACCAGCGCCACGCCGGCCGGACCGATGTTCTTCTGCGCGCCGGCGTAGATCAGCCCGAACTTGGAGACATCATAAGGACGCGACAGGATGTTGGACGACATGTCCGCCACCAGCGGCACCTTGCCGGTATCGGGAACCCAGTTGAACTCGACCCCACCGATGGTCTCGTTGGTGGTGTAGTGTACGTAGGCAGCGTCCTTGTCCAGCTTCCAGCTCTTGAAGTCCGGCACATAGGTACATTTCTTGTCGACATTGCTGACGACTTCGTTCACGTGGATGAACTTCTTCGCCTCCGCGATGGCCTTCTTCGACCATTCACCGGTATTCACGTAATCGGCGGAAAGCTTGCCGCGCATCAGGTTCAGCGGAATCATGGAAAACTGCAGGTGCGCACCGCCTTGCAGGAACAGCAACTTGTAGTTGGCGGGGATACCCATCAATTCGCGCAGATCGGCTTCGGCCTGGGCATGAATGCCCATGTATTCCTTGCCGCGGTGCGACATCTCCATCACCGACATGCCGCTGCCATGCCAGTCGATCAGTTCCGCCTGCGCCTGTTGCAACACTTCTTTCGGCAATACTGCCGGTCCCGCGCTGAAGTTGTAGATGGTCATATCCGCTCTCTCCTGAATCAATTCCGGGGACAGGTAAAGGGAGAAGGGGGAAGGGAAAAACCGATGCGATGCGGTGCGCCGCCCCAGCCTTTACCCTTCTCCCTTCCCTCATCCCCCTCTCTGCTACTGTCCCTCTGCCTCGTCTTCCGTCTCGGCAATGCGGCTCAAACCGGCCAGCTTTTCGCCTTCGCCCATATTCATCAAGGTCACGCCCTGTGTGGCGCGGCCCATCTCGCGAATTTCGTTGACGCGGGTACGGATCAGCACGCCGCTGGTACCGATGAGCATGATCTCGTCATCGGTATGCACCAGTGTCGCCGCCACCACCTTGCCGTTGCGCTCGGAAGTCTGGATCGCGATCATGCCCTGCGTACCGCGTCCGTGACGGGTGTATTCCGCAATCGGCGTGCGTTTGCCGTAGCCATTTTCGGTTGCGGTCAACACGGTCTGCGTCTCGTCTTCCGCCACCAGCAAGGCGATGACCTTGCCGCCCTTGGCAAGGTTCATGCCGCGCACGCCGCGCGTCACGCGCCCCATCGAGCGCACGTCGTTTTCGTCGAAGCGCACTGCCTTGCCCTCATCCGAAAACAGCATCACGTCGTGCTTGCCGTCGGTGATCGCCACACCAATGAGGAAATCGCCCTCGTCCAGATTGATGGCGATGATGCCGGCCTTGCGCGGGTTGGCGAAATCGGACAGCGGTGTCTTTTTCACAGTGCCTTCGCTGGTCGCAAAGAAGATGAACTGGTCTTCGGGGAATTCCTTCACCGGCAGGATGGCGTTGATCTTCTCGTTCTGCTCCAACGGCAACAGATTCACAATCGGCTTGCCGCGGCTGATGCGCGTGCCCTGCGGCACATCGTAAACCTTGAGCCAATAGACACGGCCGCGATTGGAGAAGCACAGGATGTAATCGTGGGTGTTGGCGATGAACAAGTTGTCGACGAAATCGTCTTCCTTGGTCGCCGTCGCCTGCTTGCCGCGCCCGCCGCGCTTCTGCGCGCGGTATTCATCCAGCTTTTGCGCCTTCATGTAGCCGCCGTGCGACATGGTCACGACCACGTCTTCCGGCGCGATCAGGTCTTCCATGCTCATGTCCTGCGTGTGGGTGATGATCTCGCTGCGGCGCTTGTCGCCGAACTGGGAACGTACCGTCACCAGTTCGTCGCCGATGATCTGGGTCACGCGCGCCGGCTTGGCCAGGATATCGAGCAGATCGGTGATCTTGTCCATCACTTCGTGGTATTCGCCGACGATCTTGTCCTGCTCCAGCCCCGTCAAGCGCTGCAAACGCAACTCGAGGATGGCTTGGGCCTGTGCGTCGGAGAGGAAATACCCTGTATCCTTCACCAAGCCAAATTCCGGCGCCAGACCTTCCGGACGTGAGGCTGAGTCCACGCGGGAAAGCATGTCCTCGACCAGCGACGAGCGCCACGAACGCCCCATCAGCGCCCGTTTGGCATCCGGCGGCGTCGGCGCGGCCTTGATCAGCGCAATGATCTCGTCCACATTGGACAACGCCACGGCCAGACCTTCGAGAATATGGCCGCGTTCGCGCGCCTTGCGCAGTTCGAATATGGTGCGACGGGTGATGACCTCGCGGCGGTGGCGCAGGAAGGCTTCGATGACATCCTTCAGGTTGCACAGCTTGGGCTGGCCGTCGACGATCGCGACCATGTTGATGCCGAAGCTGTCCTGCATCGGCGTGTCCTTGTACAGCTGGTTCAGGATCACTTCGGCGTTCTCGCCGCGCTTCAGTTCGATCACCGCGCGCATGCCGGACTTGTCCGACTCGTCGCGAATCTCGGAGATGCCTTCGAGACGCTTCTCGCGCACCATCTCGCCGATGCGCATCAGCAGGTTGGCCTTGTTCACCTGATAGGGCAGCTCGTCGATGATGATGGCCTGGCGGTCGCCCTTGCCGATGTCCTCGAAATGGGTGCGCGCGCGCATCACCACGCGGCCGCGACCGGTGCGGTAGCCTTCCTTGACCCCGGCCAGGCCGTAGATGAAACCGGCGGTCGGAAAATCCGGCGCGGGCACCAGTTCGATCAGGCGCTCGATGTCCATGTCCGGCTCGCGCAGCAGCGCCAGGCAGGCGTCGATCACTTCGCTCATGTTGTGCGGCGGAATGTTGGTCGCCATGCCCACCGCGATACCGGAAGAACCGTTCACCAGCAGGTTGGGAAAGCGCGCGGGGAACACCAGCGGTTCATGCTCGGAACCGTCGTAGTTCGGCCCGAAATCGACGGTCTCCTTGTCCAGGTCGGCGAGCAGCTCGTGCGCGATCTTGGCCATGCGGATCTCGGTGTAACGCATCGCCGCCGCGTTATCGCCGTCCACCGAACCGAAGTTACCCTGGCCGTCCACCAGCGTGTAGCGCAGTGAGAAGTCCTGCGCCATGCGCACGATGGTGTCGTACACCGCGGTATCGCCGTGCGGGTGGTATTTACCGATCACATCACCGACGATACGCGCCGACTTCTTGTAGGCCTTGTTCCAGTCATTGGACAGCTCGTGCATCGCGAACAGCACGCGCCGGTGCACCGGCTTGAGGCCGTCGCGCACATCGGGCAGCGCGCGGCCCACGATCACGCTCATGGCGTAGTCCAGATAGGACTTGCGCATCTCTTCTTCAAGGCTTACCGGCAGGGTTTCTTTGGCGAATTGTTGTTCCATGAGCGACCTAAATTAATGAGACGAAGAGGCAAAAAATCGAAGACGGCATTCTACCACACGCCCATTGCCCGCCCACCACCCGCCGGAGCCCCTTGTTTGTTTGGCTATTGGCTGGGAGATTTGTTAAAGTCGCCCCACTATCAAACGAGGCTAAAACCATGTCCAACGCCGACCCAATCGAACTGGAAAAATTCTCCCAACTCGCCCACAAGTGGTGGGATCCGAACAGCGAATTCAAACCCCTGCACGAGATCAATCCGCTACGTTTGGAATATATCGACCGCATTGCGCCGCTCTCCGGCAAAACTGTGCTGGACGTGGGTTGCGGGGGCGGCATTCTGGCCGAAAGCATGGCGGGACTGGGCGCCCAGGTAACGGGCATCGACCTGGCCGACAAGTCGCTGCAAGTCGCCAAACTGCACCTGCTGGAAAGCGGCCGGAAGGTCGAATACCGCAAAGTGGCCGTGGAGGAACTGGCTACCGAACGTCCCGCGCATTACGACGTGGTGTCCTGCATGGAGATGCTGGAACATGTACCCGATCCCGCCGCCGTCGTGGCGGCCTGCGCCAAGCTGGTCAAGCCGGATGGCCACGTGTTCTTCTCCACGCTCAACCGCAACCCGAAGTCCTATCTGTTTGCCATTCTCGGCGCGGAATATGTACTGAATCTGTTGCCGCGCGGCACGCATGACTTCGCCAAATTCATCAAGCCCTCGGAACTGGCCCAGTGGTGCCGCGATGCCGGCCTGAACGTTTCGGATATCACCGGTATGAGCTACAACCCGCTGGACAAGACCTATTCGCTCGGTCGCGATACCGGCGTCAATTACATGGTGGCCTGCCGCCGTGGTTGAGGCCGTCCTCTTCGATCTCGACGGCACGTTTGCCGACACCGCACCCGACCTTGGCGCGGCACTCAACCATGTGCGCGCGTTGCACGACCTGCCGCCGTTGCCCCTGGATATCCTCCGGCCGCAGGCTTCGCATGGCTCGCAGGGACTGCTCAAACTGGGCATGAACATCGAACCGGGGGCCGCGAAATACGACGAAATTCGCGATGCCTTCCTGCAACATTACGAGGAACATATTTGTGACCGCACCGTGCTGTTTCCAAGCATGGCGGCACTGGTTTCCGAACTGGAACGAAGCGACCTGCCCTGGGGTATCGTCACCAACAAGCCGCACCGCTATACCGTACCGTTGATGGTGAAACTCGGTTATGCCAAACGGGCCGCCTGCCTGGTCAGCGGCGATACCTGCGAACATTCCAAACCGCACCCGATGCCGCTGCTGCATGCGGCCGAATTGATGGGCGTTACCCCGGAAAACTGTCTCTATCTGGGCGACGATCTGCGCGATATGGAGGCGGCACATGCGGCGGGAATGAGAGGCATCATCGCGGCCTACGGCTATATCGATCCGGAAGCCGACCTCGATTCCTGGCCTTCCGTCGGTAGCGTGCCCACCCCTTTTGCTTTACTGCGTTACATCCAGAGCTGAACGGCGGTATGATGCCCACATAACAAAAATGGTGGGCTGAGGAGCATGGAAGAAGTACCCAAAGGGAAAAACACTCCCGACAATTCGTCTCAGGGCAGCATTCAGGAGATACTGCACAAGGTCATCATCGCCCATCAACAGGCACTGGCTTTGCTGCAGCAGACCGAGACGGCGTACGGCCGCTTGGTGCCGCACCAACTACTCAACCTGCTCGAAGCCAAAAGCATCGTGGACGTGAAGCTCGGCGACCAGGTCGAGCGCAAGATGACCATCATGTTTACGGACATCCGCGATTTCACCCCGCTGTCCGAATCCATGACCCCCGCCGAAAACTTCGAATTCATCAATTCCTACCTCAGCCAGATGGAGCCGGTCATCAGCCGCCATCGCGGCATCATCGACAAATACATCGGCGACGCCATCATGGCGCTGTTCGAGCACGGCGCGGACGATGCCGTGAGCGGCGCCATCGCCATGCTGGAACGGCTGAGCTATTACAACGCCGGACGCGTTCGGGCGGGTTATACCCCGGTCAACATCGGTATCGGCCTGAACACCGGCATGGTCATGATCGGCACCGTGGGCGGGATCAACCGCATGGACAGCACGGTGATCGGCGATGCGGTCAACCTGACCGCACGTCTGGAAGAAGCCACCAAAACGTATCACGCGCCGCTCATCATCAGTCAAAACACCTTGTACGACCTGCCCGATCAGGGCAAATACGACATCCGTTTCCTGGATCGAATTCGCGTAAAGGGCAAGTCGCAGCCGCTTTCCATTTATGAGGTCTTCGACAACAACGCCGACGAGTTGCGCATCAGCAAGCGGGAAAGCCTGGCGCTTTTCGAAAGGGCAGTCGCCTATTACCACATGAAGGACATCGCCAAAGCCATTCCGCTGTTCAAACAGTGCATCGATATTTCGACCGACGACTTTCCGTCGCTGATCTATCTGGAGCGCTGCTACGAATATCAGGCCACCGGCCAGCATCTGGGTACCGGAGAGTTGCAGGGCGAACTGGTGTGGAAAGAAGAGCAACACACGGGCATAGCGGAAATCGACGAAGCCCACCGGAAATTAATGGAACGCATCAACATACTTACCGCACAAATCGACCGTGATGAATGCGGCAATTTTGCCGACATCTTCACCTTTCTCTCGCTGCACAACCGGCAGCTGTTTCCTGCCGAAGAAGAAATGATGCGCGAGCACAAATATCCCTTCGCCGAAGTCCACGCTCAGGAACACAAACGTTTCATCCAGAATCTGGATGAACTGGAAAAGAAGGCCAGAAACAGCGCGGAAGATCCGCGTTACTTGGCCTATTGCACCGATTTGCTGCTGCTTGACTGGTTTGCTTCCCACGCCACCAAGGCCGACCGCCACTTTGCCCGCTTTATGCTCGGCAGCAACAGGAAAAGGTAAAGTAAAGCTGATATAATTAGTATTGTTAGTAGCAAACCGAACCGGGGGCGACCTGGCTTCGACGTGGGTTACAAAGCAGCGCAGGGCATACCGAGGACCCGCCACCTCGTAAATCAGCTGGAAAACCAATAGTCGCAAACGACGAAAAGTACGCTCTAGCCGCTTAACCGGTTAGACCTCACACCCCGCTGTCCGTGGAGGGGCTCAAGGCCGCAAGGCCGCGATGAGTGAGGTCATTTACACGGAATCGTGTTGTGCAGGGTTACTTTGCACCGCATTAAATTTAGGTGACTCGTCCTGTAGCAGCCTGTCGGTTGGCGTCTGCCGGATAAAATTAAACAACCTGACTAAGTATGTAGAACTGCCTGTAGAGGGCTTGCGGACGCGGGTTCAATTCCCGCCGCCTCCACCAACAAACAAAAACGGCACCCTTGTGGTGTCGTTTTTGTTTGTTGCGTAGAGATTGCACGGGAATTGAATCTGCGTCCGGTACGGACGCGGGGCGGAGGGCGTAAAGCAAACAGCACCTGCGTGCTGTTTGTAGCCCGGAGCGGCATTCGCATGCAGGCGAATGCGCGGCCTGCAAGGCCAATTCCCGCCTCCACAATCCATAGTCAGAACAATCATTGTTGTTTGCCCTGCCCAATTCAAAGTGTGCATTACTGCAACTTTATTGAAGCCCCCGCCCGATAACGGTATAGTCATCGAAATTCCCTCCCAGACAAGAATATGGCTGCTCAAGATGCTCCGGAACACAAGCTGAAACTGGCCGAATTGCTGGACCTGCTGGTCGCGGACGGCATTGTCGGCAAGGAAGAGGCCGACGATCTCGTCGCCGAGCACCGCCTGCGCCGCCATGACGACCATCCGTTGATTGTCATCGCGGGAAAGAGCTGGAAATCCAAAGTCGCGCCCTACCGCATCCAGACGCTGGATGTGCTGACCGAATGGCTGGCGAAACAGGTCGGCATGGAATATTTCCACATCGACCCCCTGAAAATCGATTTTTCCAACCTGGTCGATCTGATGTCGATCGATTATGCGAACCGCTTTGCCATCATGCCGCTGCGCATCGAGGGCAACGAACTCGTGGTTGCGACTTCGGAGCCGTTCCTGCGCGAATGGGAAAGCACCCTCAAGCACACCTCGCGCAAAAATATTCGCCGCGTATTGTCCTCGCCGGCCGACATCAAGCGCTATCTGGTCGAGTTCTACAATCTTGCGCGCTCGGTCAAGAGCGCGACCAAGGTGAAGATGGATGCCGGCAACATTGCCTCATTCGAGCAGTTGGTCGAGATGGGCAAAACCGACAAGCAGTTCGACGCCAACGATCAGCACATCGTGCACATTGTGGATTGGCTGTGGCAATACGCGTTCGACCAGCGCGCGTCGGATATCCACATTGAGCCGCGCCGCGAAATGGGTCTGGTACGTTTCCGTATCGACGGCGTATTGCATCAGGTGCATCAATTGCCGATGTCGGTGATCACCGCGATGACCAGCCGCATCAAACTGCTGGGCCGCATGGACTTGATGGAAAAACGCCGCCCGCAGGACGGCCGCATCAAGACCCGTACCGAAGAAGGCCAGGAGATCGAGCTGCGTCTTTCCACCCTGCCTACAGCTTTCGGCGAAAAACTGGTGATGCGCATCTTCGACCCGGAAGTGCTGGTGCGCGATTTTTCCGAGCTGGGGTTTTCCGAAGATGACCGCAAGCGCTGGGACATGATGACCTCCAAGCCCAACGGCATCATTCTCGTGACCGGCCCCACCGGTTCCGGCAAAACCACCACGTTGTATTCCACACTCAAGAGCCTGGCCACGCCGGAAGTGAACGTGTGCACGCTGGAAGACCCCATCGAGATGGTGGAACCCGCGTTCAACCAGATGCAAATCCAGCAGGGGCTAGACCTGAGTTTCGCCGACGGCGTGCGCGCGCTGATGCGGCAAGATCCGGACATCATCATGGTGGGCGAAATACGCGATCTGGAAACCGCCGAAATGGCAATCCAGGCCGCCCTCACCGGCCACCTGGTGCTCTCCACGCTGCACACCAACGACGCGCCTTCCGCCATCACGCGCCTGCTCGATCTGGGTGTGCCGTACTACATGATCAATGCCACGCTGCTCGGCATCATGGCACAGCGTCTGGTGCGCACACTGTGCCCGCACTGCAAGAAACCGACCCCCATCCGGGAAGACGACATCGAACTGTGGAACGGTCTGGTCTCACCCTGGAAAGCGACACGCCCGACGCAGTTGCAACGCCCGCAGGGTTGTCTGGAATGCCGCATGACCGGCTATTCCGGCCGCATCGGCATTTACGAGATCCTGCTCATGTCGCCGGAACTGCGCAAAATCATCAGTACCGAAACCGACATCGCCGCGCTGCGCGAACAGGCCAACCGGGAAGGCATGAAACCGCTGCGCATTTCCGGCGCACTCAAGGTCGCCGCCGGACAGACCACACTGGATGAAGTACTGAAGACTTCGCCCCCGCCCGAACAAAAATAATTTTGCCCTATCATTTAACTGGAACCAACATGACTCTCACCGATCTCAACCAGCGTTTCGCTATCGGCAACCATGTGCAGTTCAAGGAAATCACCGACGGTATGATCATTGCCGAAGTCGCCAACCAGCATGCCATCGCCAACATCGCGCTGCAGGGCGCGCACATCGCCACCTTCCAGCCGCGCGGCGAAGAACCGGTAATCTGGCTCTCGCCCCACGCCAAATTCGCGCAGGGCAAATCCATACGCGGCGGCGTACCGGTCTGCTGGCCGTGGTTCGGTCCACACAAAACAGACAGCAAACTGCCCGGTCACGGCTTTGCACGCACGGTGCCGTGGGAAGTTTTTGAAACAAAAGCATTGCCGGACGGTTCGACTTTCCTGCGCTTCGGCCTGATCGAAAGCGGTGTCACCCGCGCCCAATGGCCGCACCCGTCCACGGTGCAATTGGAAGTGACAGTAGGCAGAGCGTTGCGTGTGGAACTGGTCACACATAACGCGGGTGGCGCAGCATTCGAACTCGGCGAAGCCCTGCATACCTACTTCCAGATCAGCGATGTCGCGAAAACAACTATCCGCGGGCTGGACAACTGCGCCTATCTGGACAAGGTGCAGGATTTCGCACGCTTCACCCAGCAGGACGGCATCGTCATCGACAGCGAGGTGGATCGCGTGTACATCAATACTGCGGCGGACTGCGTAATCGAGGATAAGGGCCTGAAACGCGCCATCCGCATTGCCAAACAAGGCAGTATGTCCACCGTGGTATGGAACCCGTGGACTGAGAAAGCCGACAAGATGGGCGACTTCGGCGAAGAAGGCCATCGCGGCATGGTGTGCGTGGAAAGCGGCAACATGATGGACAACGTTGTCGTGCTGGCGCCGGGCGAGATGCACAAACTGGTGGCGGTGTATAGCGTGGAGAAACTATAGCTCAACCGTCATTCCGGCGGAGGCCGGAATCCAGTCGGACTAACCATCCCGCGATGCGGGGCAAAACCTAACTGCATTATGATAAATACATCTGGATTCCGGCCTCCGCCGGAATGACGAAAGTAAAAGAGCCGCTTCGCAGCGGCTCTTTCTTATTGCATAACCAAACCAGACTCAGTTCGCGCGTTTCTTGAACTCGTTGGTGCGGGTGTCGATTTCGATCTTGTCGCCGATCTCGATGAATGCCGATACGGGCAACTCAAAACCGGTGTTGAGTTTGGCTGGCTTCATCACCTTGCCGGAAGTATCGCCGCGTACAGCCGGTTCGGTATAGATTACTTCGCGCACGATGGTATTGGGCAATTCTACCGAGATTGCTTTCTCGTTGTAGAACACCACTTCGCAGGGCATACCGTCCTCGATATAGTTCAGCGAGTCGCCCATGCATTCGGCTTCGATCTCGTACTGGTTATATTCGCCATCCATGAACACATACATCGGATCGGCAAAATAGGAGTAGGTGACTTCCTTGCGATCCAGAATAATCTGGTCAAACTTGTCGTCAGCCGCGTACACCGTTTCCTTGGCGGAATCAGTCAGCAGGTTCTTCATTTTCATTTTGACCACGGAACCGTTACGGCCGGAGCGGCTGTATTCGGCCTTCAGTATCACCATCGGCTCGCCGCCCACGTTGATCACGTTGCCGGCGCGGAGTTCTTGTGCTGTTTTCATGTTTTACTGCCCTTCAAAAATCAAGGCGCGGATTCTATTCAGTTTGGCGGTAAAAATCCAGCAAATTCAATGCAAGGTTATTGTTCGCCAGCTTTTCCGCCCATTCTCCGCCGTGCCGGGTCAACACCCCGCGCTGTGCCGCAAAGTGAGTCCATGCTCCGGCAATGTCCGGCCCGCCATTCCAGGCCAGCCACATGTTGTGTACTGCCAAGGCTGCGGCGGGTGGAA
>JAHJNJ010000032.1 GCA_018820925.1 Gammaproteobacteria bacterium
AATTAAGCTGGGTAAACCCCCGGCTATGCCGGGGGACTTGATCAGGTTTGACCGTTCCAGCAGTCGCAAAAGAATATCCTCGTGAACCTGGAAACTTCATTCCCTCCCCCTTGCAGGGGGAGGGTTAGGGTGGGGGTAGAAGTCAGGCACGAGCACGGACAGAATTTCTACCCCCATCCCAACCTTCCCCCTGCAAGGGGGAAGGAGTTGAAGTTTGCCGCCTTCAGGCGGTTCGTGGTTTTATTGGCCCCTTTGAGGGGCTCAACAACGAAGGCCCCCGGCAAAGCCGGGGGATTGTTACTTCCCAAGGAATATAAAATGGATAAACATATTTCTCCGGTTGATCTGCAAAAGGCTTACCGCCTCATCAACCACGGCCCGACGGTGCTGGTGTCGGCCCGCCATGCGGGCGTGGACAATGTGATGGCGGCGGCTTGGGTGTGCGCGCTGGATTTTGCGCCGCCCAAGCTGACGGTGGTGCTGGACAAGAGTTCCAGAACGCGCGAGTTGATCGAGAAGAGCGCTGCCTTCGTCATCCAGGTGCCCACGGTGGCGCAGTTGCAGCTCACGCACACGGTCGGCACGCTCAGCCTGTCCTCAATGCCGAACAAACTGAAGTTGGCAGGTGTGGAGTTGTTCGGCATCGCGGGGCATGATCTGCCGTTTGTCGCGGGATGCTCGGCGTGGCTCGCCTGCAAGCTCATCCCCGAGCCGCACAACCAGCAGGTCTATGACTTGTTCATCGGCGAGGTGGTCGGGGCGTGGGCTGACGCGCGTGTCTTCAGCAACGGACGCTGGCATTTCGAGGATGCCGATCCGGCCTTTCGCAGCCTGCACCATGTGGCAGGCGGAAACTTCTACGCCACCGGTGAGCCGCTGGCGGTTGACGATTGAGCCTTCAAGCCTTCTGTATCATGAACGGGCGCACATCTTCCTGGGTCGCGTAGTAATCGAGCTTGCGCGCCTTGAGAAACGATTTCCAGTATCCATCCACGACGATATAGGGATATTGATTGCGCGAGGCTGCGAAGGCTTGCGCCAGGTATTTGTGCGACAGGTACGGATACTTGTGGTGCACCTCGTGGTAGTTGACGTGACTCCACAACCACTGCAGCCACTGCGGGGTCTGCACGACCCAGCCGCTGACCTGTTGGCGCGCCTGTACCCCGCTTTCTGTTTCTTCTTCGGATTCCTCGTTCCTTGACGATGCGCGCGCCACGGGCGGGATGCCGTAGTGGTCGGCAAGCGCACGCACGCTGAATACGAAGGGCAGCGCCAGCAGCGTGGGCACCCAGGTGAGCTTCAATGACAGGCCGAGCGCGGGCAACAGCAGGAAGTAGAAAGATAGCGCAACGCAGAGAAAGAAAATGTCTTTCAGTACCCGCAGGAAGTCGCCGCGCAGGGCGATGCTCGCCAAGACCTGATATTGCGCGAACAGCGCGACGAAAGGCCCGACGATCACGGCGAACAGGTACGAGGTTTGATGGACAGGGTTCTCCGGGTCAAGACCGGGCTGATGGGCATAACGATGATGGTCCACGTGGAATTGGCGGTTCGCCTCCAGGGGGATGAGCACGAGGGCGGCCAGCAACCCGCCCCACAGTTCGTTCCAGAACGGGGCGCGGAACAGGACGCGGTGCACGGCCTCATGCGAGAGCACGCCCATTCCGATCAGGAGCATGCCATTCCAGACCGATGCCAATGCAATGAAGGACCACTTGATCCAGACGTTGTCCACCTGCGCGGCGACCTGCTGCATCGCGTAGAAGGTGCCCAGCAACATGGACACCAGAAAGCACGACTTGAACAGGTTGGAAGCGGAAGGGATGATCTGCTCTTTCGGGCTCGGGATGCCGGAATTCAGTTTGTCTGCACTGTTCATTTTGTCCTCTCAATGTCGTTGATGCGTCGGCACCGGGCTGTGTGTGGCGCCGGTTTGATCTCGCGGCGGGATTATTGCATAACCGCCGGAGGTGACGAAACACACGGCAGCGGAGCCGCATCGTGTTGAAAGGGGAGTGATTTTCCGGAAATGCGTTGGCTTCGTTACGGACGCAAGCGGACGTTATCGCACCACCGGGGTTGGCTTTGCAAACTGCATTTCCATTTGTTGATGCCAATGCCAGGACAGTGTTCGCGCAGTTGCAATATTCATCTTCTATTCGCCGCCATAAGCATCTAGAATTCGCGCTGTCAAAAATTAACGCATTTTCTCTTTGCAACCCCCGTCAATATGACCGAAGTCGAGAATTTTCCGGTTCAAAGCAGTGTAGTGCTGATGCGCATTTGCGATTATGCGCGCCGCCCTGTGGCAGAGCAGGCACGCCTGAACGCGCAACTGGATACCGTACTGGCGTTGTTGTTGCCGGATATTCCGGAGCGCTCGCGCCTGGTGCTGGCGGGCAATGGCAGTGCGGCGGTGGCGGTGCTGGACAATGCGCCCGCTGCGCTGGCTTTTGCCGGGCGCGCTTTGCAAGCCCATGCCGCCGGCCTTGGTTTGTGCATCGGCATCGATCATGGGCCGGTTGAGGTGGTGAGCAACGAGTCGGGCGAGGATATTGCCGGCGACGGGGTGGCGACGGCTTCGGTGTTGGCTGCCTCTGCCGGGGATAACGGTTTGCTGGTCACGGAAAGCTTTCGCACTGCGCTGGCGTACATGGCGCCCGGCGCGGAAAGCGCGCTGGTGCCGGCCGTCAGTCTGAGCGATGCCGGGCTGCGCACTTACCAGGCGTATAGCTTGGACCGCACGGCAACTCGCCGCCGTGGGCGCAAGTTCATGTTGATCGCCGCCGCGACGGCCTTTGTATTGCTGGCCATCGCCTTGTCGCTGCGCTTGGGGGTGCCAGATCGCCCGCGGCCATTGGCGGGCGAGTTCAACGCCGCTGTTGAACGCTTCACGGGGTACTTCCATGGCCGCCCCTAAACTCAAACAATTGGGCCGTTATCTCATCAAGAGCGAGATTGGCCGCGGCGCGATGGGCGTGGTGTACAAGGCGCATGATCCGGTGCTGGATCGCACCGTGGCGCTCAAGACCATTGTGTTGGGGGGCGATGAGCAGGAGCGCAAGGAATTTCATTCGCGCTTTTTCCAGGAAGCCAAAGCCGCTGCGCGCCTGAACCATCCGGGGCTGATCACCATTTACGATTTCGGCGAAGAGGGGTCGCTGGCTTACATGGCGATGGAGTTGCTTGACGGCACCGAGCTTTCCAGACGCATGATGCAAGGGCCCATTCCGCTGCCTGAAGCCATTTCGATTGCCGAGCAGGTGGCGGAAGGGCTGGCGTTTGCGCACGACAACGGCGTGATCCACCGCGACATCAAGCCCGGCAACATTACGTTGTTGCCGCGCGGACGGGTGAAGATCATGGACTTTGGCGTTGCGCGAATGATGACTTCCGAGCTGAAAACCCAGCTCGGCACGCGCCTGGGCACGCCCAAATATATGTCGCCGGAACAAAGCGGCGGCGGCACTGTAGATCATCGTACCGATATTTTTTCGCTCGGCATTGTGCTGTATGAAATGCTGACCGGCGCCAGGCTGTTCCACGGCGAGAACCTGACCGAGGTGTTTCACAACGTGGCGACGTTCGTGCCGCCGCCGCCAAGCCGGCTCAAACCGGAAGTCACCGCGCTGCTTGATCTGGTGGTGATGCGTGCCCTGGCGAAGAAACCTGCGGACCGCTACAGCAGTGCGTGGGATATGGTGGATGACTTGCACAACTGCCTGCAGGAACTTTCGCCAACTGCTCCGGCAAGCCGGGGCGGTGCCGATACCGCTGCGAAAAAAGAGGTGGCGGCCGAAGACACCACAGATAAAACGGTCGTTCTCAAGCAGCAACCCGACCGCACTGTCAGCGTGCGCCGTGTTTCGACAGATGCGGATACCAGCAACCGCATGACTTTGTCGCGCCGTTTCGATTCCGCCGAAGCGCTCAACCGCCTGCAATCCGCCGATCCGCGCGACCTGAAACGCCTGGCGCGCGCGCACAAGATGCCCGGCCTGCTGCGTCGCCTGCTGTTTGACCGCGGATTTGCCTTGCTCTCATTCTCGCTGGTATTGTCTGTCGCGGTTGCCGGGGTGCTGGCTTTGAGCTGATTTGCTGCAATTAACAATATGTCAGGACACTCGCTCCGCTACCATTGCCGGAAACTCACGATGTGACATGGATGCCGCACAGGACGATGACTAATGTTTGAATCGATACGCCGCCTGCTGGGAGGTTCGCCGAAAGAGCCTTCGCCCCGGGAGACCTTTCGGCAATTGAACGAAGTGGCACCGCTGAAGCCCGCGCAGGAGGCGGCTGCCAAGGCCGGCGTGCATGGTCATTCGTCCTTCATTTGCCGCGAGGCGATCCTCGATCGCAACGAACGTATCGCGGGTTACGAGTTCACCCTGGGGCAGGGGGTGCAGGCCCGCATGATGGACAAAAGCGCGCTGGTGCGGCGTGTGTATGATGAAGCCATGCTGGACAATCTTGCGCCGCTCGGCGTATCGACATTGCTGGGGGAGCGCAGCGCGTTCATCCGGCTGTCGGTGGAGTCGCTGCAAATACCGCAACTTGAGGCCCTTGCCAATCCGAATATGGTGATCATGATCACGCCGCGGCCCATTGCCGAGGTCGATCTGGCCGGGATGCGCGCCAGCCTGGCACATATCGCGGCGCTGGGTTTCAAGCATGGCTGGTCGATCAACCAGCCGCGCCCCGAATATGCGGAATTCCTGAGCAAGGCCGATTTCATCGAGATCGATCCCTCCGCGCTCGATGGCATCCAGCTGAAAAAAATGATCTCCGATTTTCGTGCCGCCAATGGCGGGCAGAAACTGGTCGCCAGCAGATTGCAGACGGCGGACGACTTCAAATACTGTTTCGAGCGCCGCTTCGATTACTTCATGGGGCCGTTTGTCTCCAGCCGCGAAAACTGGCATCCCGCGAAGAGCGAGGTCAATCACGTGCAGGTGTTCCAGGCGCTCGAGATGATTCAGTCCGGTGCCGAATTTGATGCCATTGCCGATTGCCTGCGCACCGATCCTATCCTGACCTTCAAGCTGCTGCGTTATATCAATTCGCCGGGGATCGGCCTGCTGCAAAAGATCAGTGATATACAGCAGGCACTGATGCTGCTCGGCCGGGACCGTTTTTACCGCTGGTTGTCGCTGCTGTTGTTCGACAGCAAGAAACCCGGCTATAACGAGAACATCCTGATCGAACAGGCGCTGACGCGCGCGCGCTTCATGGAGATGCTGGCGGGAAAAGGACAGGTTCCGGCCAATGCCGACCAATTGTTCCTGACCGGCCTTTTTTCCTTGATGAATGTCATGCTGGCGCAGCCGCTCGAAGAGGTGCTGAAACAGGTTGCGCTGCCGGAAGCCGTCGCTTCCGCACTCAGGGGCGAGCCGGGTGCGATGCATGATGCGCTGGCGCTGGCGATTGCCGTCGAATCGGAAAATGGGGAAATGACTGCCGCCGCTGCCCAGTGCGGTGTGGGCGCGCCCGAGGTGGTCGGCACGATGATCGAAGCATTGGGCTGGGCGCAGTTGATTGCCACTGCCGGCAGGTAGGCAAATTCTGGCTATTGGGTGCAGGGAAATTTCAGGGACACATTGACAACGTTATTGGAATTCAAGAGGAGCATGGTATGGATTTGAAAGAGCTGTTCAGTCGCGAAACCAACCTGAAGGCACTCGCTGCCGGCCAGACTTTGTTCAAGGAGGGGGAGACCGGCGATCTGATGTATGTCCTCATGGCCGGTACCGCCGAGATTCGCGTCAAGAACAAGGTGGTGGAGTACGCGGAAGCGGGGGCGATCGTTGGCGAGATGGGGATGATCGACGAAGGCACGCGATCGGCGACGGTGATGGCCAAGAGCGACTGCAAGTTCCTGCCTGTGAATCGCACTCTGTTCGATCACCACGTACTGCATACGCCCGGATTTGCGCAGCATGTCATGCAAGTGATTGCCGATCGCCTGCGCAGGGCCGATGCCCGGATGTGATCGGGTGAGATCAAGGGCGGTTGCGTAGACGGCCTTTTCTGAATAATTCAATGAGGTAACCCCCCCTGCTATTTCGGGGGATTGTTACTGATCTGCTCCCGCCAGCTTGATCGCGCGCCCGGTCAGGAACCGGGCGCGGGAAATTCACACTGCGCTTCTTGTCAATTGCCCATTTTGCTGCAGGATGGCGGCAGTTGGGCCGGCGTCAGGCCTTCGCCGTTGGCACAGAGCCAGAATATGTTGCCTTGCTTGTCGACTTTGGGTGTGAAGACGAGTTCGCCTTGCTGGGTGCTGACGGTGAGTGTCATGTTGTCGGGGTTGAGTACAAGTTGACTGCCGTCGGCCAGTTGCGCTGGCAGGCTTGCTTCTTCCAGTGTGGCTGGAACCTTGCTGGTGGAAAGGTAGTATTGGGCCAGACCCTCGCGCATCGGCGCCGAGGCGCTGACGGCGCCGGCGAGTTTGGCTTTGTTGATGTAATCATGATATGCCGGGATCGAGATGGCGGCGATGAAACCGAAGTACACCAGCATCAGGAATCCGAAGCCTGCGCCCAATCGTCCGGCGTACGGGATAAATACCGCGAGGAGATAGGCAAATACGTTGCGCCTTGGCATGGGTGCCTGGGTGTCCATCACCCGCGCGACGCGCTTGGTCACCCACGGATAGCCCGCGAGCAGTTCGTGGAAAGACATCCAGAAACCGGAGGAGTGGTTGGCCTGGGTGCGATAGGCAGCGACGTCCAGGTTTTCCCAGCGCTGTGCGCCTGCGGAAAGCGCCGCCAGGGCGCGTGCGGCGCCTTCGGGCGAACTGCTGCAGGCGAGGCCGTGGCGATCGCAGGTACTTTCGCGTGCGCGGGAATAGGCCGCGCCGAGCAGCGGCAGCCACAGTACCGGCCAGCGCAGCAGGTGGCCGGTCAGGTGTTTCATGCGCAGGTGGCCGAGTTCGTGGCCGATGTAAAAACGCACGCCGTCGGCATGCTTGGCCATCGCATCCGCGACATCGGAAAACAACACAACGAACTGAACGCCGAGGAACCGGGTGGCAAATGCATTGAAGCCGCCGTTGCCGTTCATGATGTAGGCTTTGGGTTGCTTCCTGATCTGCAGCCGGTCGCAGCAGGCAGTGAATTGCTGGTGCAGGTCGGGAAACTGCGCTTCCGACAATTCGACGCCATTGCCCTTGATGTGCGCAATGAGTGCCGATTGCGCGAAGAGATACAGTACGAAGCCGGCCAGCAGGGCGAGCAATGCGGTGCCGACTGTGCCGATGATCAGGCCGAGCCAGACCAGAATGCCGAGTACGAGTGTAATCGTGCCGAGCGTGCGTTCGCGCGGATAAACGAGTTCGTTCATGGTTGTTTCCCTTTGAGTGGTTATGAAGGACACACTGGCTGCCGCACCGGATATCGCGAGAGGTAATGAATGCCCGGGCGCACGCTAGCATCGAAACTCTTTACTGACAACACCAGTCAGCACCTGTTCATCTGCAACCGGCATTGCCCGAAATGCAGAAGCCTGCCCGGATGTATGCGTTGATGGCTTCTGCAGTCAGCGCCGGACGCCAGTTGAATTTCGATTGCTGCTTCAGTTCGGCGGCGAAACTATCCATATCCGTGGCTAGCGTCAAACTGGCAAGATAGGTTTCGACAGTGCGCTCGGGGGCGACATAGGTGCGGGTGTCGGCGACGGAGGTGGTGTCGCCAGAGGCGGCCTGGTACTGGGCAAGGCTGGCGTAGCTGTCATTCACCCGGAACCACTGCGCCTCGTTGCGCGTGGAGTGGAAGTGGTTGTCGCCAAAGCCGGCGTTGCCGGTCAGGGAATAGGACAGCAACTGGCTGGCGGAGTCGGTCCAGATGTCGTTAGCGGTGAAGGTGACGCGCAGGTGGGTGGCGCCGTCCAGGAACTGGACCAGTGTGCCGCCGCTGGGAATGTTGTAGACGACGTTGTCGGTGTAATTCACGTCGTTGCTGTGGCCGACGGCATGGATGGCGTAGTTGTTGCTGAGCGTCGCGTCGCCCCAGTGGGCAAAAATGTTGTTGGTCACCTTGCCGCCGTTCCAGTCCTGCACGTCCAGGCCCCAGCCGAGCGTTCTCAACGTGGGTTGCGTGCGGCCGATGTGCGTCAGCACGTTGTTGGTGACGTGGATGTTTTCCCAGCGCGGGCCGTTGTTCTGATCGTCGTTGCCGCCCAGGCTGATGCCGACCTCTCCCTCCACATACAGGTTGTTTTCGATCTGCAGGTTCCAGGTTTTGATCTGGTTGGTCCCCGAGGGCGTGTTCGAGGTGAATTTGTTGCCGCTGCTCGATGCGCGCAGGAACAGGTTGTTGCGGAAGATGGTGTCCCTGGCTTCGCTGAAATAGGTGTTGTGGTTGAACATGGTGGCCTTGCCCTCGGCCTGGTCGCTGAAGTTGCTATCCCCCTGCTTGTACCAACCGTTGTGGTCGAAGATGTTCTCTTCCAGCAGGATGGAAGCGCGCGCCGAGTACAGGCCTTGCGCGTGGCCTGCGGTCGAATAGTTGTTGGTGATGATGTTGCGGCGGACGATCATGTCGGTGAGCACGGGAGCCGTGGTCTGCGGCGATTGCAGCACGTTGCCGCTGAACCAGTCGAACCAGCAGTCCTCGATCAGCAGGCCGCCGACCAGTGAGTTGTTGTAACCGCCCAGACCATCGAAGCCGGCGATGTTGGTGATATTGGCGAAGCCGACGAAGTCCGGCGAGGCCGGGTTGCGTTGCGAGGCGGTGAACTGGATGCCGACGACGGCGGAATAGCTGGCGTTCCACAGGTTCAACCCGTAGTTCTTCACGATCGGGCGCGCAGCGTTGGCGCCGTAGTAGGCCAACACCATGCGTTCGGTTGCGGAGCGTCCCGCTTTCATGGAAATGGCGGCGGTGCGCGTCCACGTGTCGCCGCGCCTGAGCAGGATGTAATCCGGATAACCGGCGCGCGCCTGCGCCAGCGCGGTGTCGAGGCTGGCGTAGGGCAGGACGGCGCCGACTGGATTGAACGGATCGTTGCCGATCTCCGCATCGGAAGACGCATAGTATTGTGCGGTGCCATCGTCACCGCTGGTCGAGACATAGATCAGTCGCGAGTCGGACGAAGGCGTCAATATCGACCATCCGTTCGCATCCTGTTGGGGCAGAGTGAATTCCGATTCCCAGGTGGCGGGGGGGCTCAGGGTGGGGATGGCGGGGTTGTAAGTGCTGTCGGTCGTGGAACCGCCGCAACCAGCAAGTTGAAGGATCAAGGTCGCAGTAATGCATAGCCAGATCGAGAATCGCATGCTGATCTCCAGGTGAAGTTTGCCGGGATTATAAGTGCAAACCCATATTGGAAATAATGCCAATATATAGGCACGAGCTGCCGTGCAAAATGTCGCGGTAACTCAGGACTGGATGTTCAAATCTTCCACATACGGTTTGCTGGGGAACTGGAATGCGATCGGGCCGTCCGGCTCGGCATTCAGGAACTGGTGCACGAATGGGTCTTGCGAGTTCTGCATTTCTTCAACGGTGCCTTGCGCGGCAACGACGCCGTTATGGATGAAATACAAATAATCGACGACTTTGAGCGAGGCCATCAGGTCGTAGGTCACCACAATCGAGGTGGTGCCCAGCGCCTTGTTCAGCGTGCGTATCAGATTGGCGATGGTGTTGAGCGAGATCGGGTCGAGTCCGGCGAACGGCTCGTCGTACATGATCAGCGGCGGATCGGTGGCGATTGCCCGTGCCAGCGCCACGCGGCGTTCCATGCCGCCCGACAGGTCGCCCGGCATCAAGTCTCTGGCATTGCGTAATCCGACGGCATGCAATTTCATCAGCACCAGGTCATGAATGATCTCTTCCGGCAGGTCGGTATTTTCACGCAAGGCAAAAGCCAGGTTGTCGTAAACCGACAAGTCGGTGAACAGGCCGCTCACCTGGAACATCATGCCCATCTTCAGGCGCATTTTGTACAACTCATCGACGCTGAGTTGGTGAACGACCTGTCCCATGAATTTCACGCTGCCCTGCGTCGGGCGCAACTGACCGCCGAAGTGGCGCAGCAACGTGGATTTTCCGCAACCGCTGGGGCCCATGATGCCGACCACCTTGCCTTGCGGGATGGTGAGGTTGATGCCCTTCAGTACCTTGAGCGGGCCATAAGAAAAGTGCAGGTCGTTGACCTCGATCAGATTACCCACGGTTTGATTCCTTGCAAAAGTTTCCTTTTGCGATTCTCACATGACTCGGGACGAAAATATACGGGTTTTGCAAGCAAAAGACGGAGGAGTCGATTCGTCTTGAAGGAGGTGGCAGGTCCGGTTGAAAGGAAATATACTCCGGTGCGCTTTTTTCTTAAGTTGCGCTTGTGTCTTGTGTCGGTTGGAGGGATCACATGTCTCCTGTGAAAAACCTGGTTGAAAAGCACGCAACGCTTCTGCGAGTGTTGCTGCTTGCGGCGGCGGCAATTATTGTCATGGCGAGTTGTGGTGGCTCCGGTGAAGATGGAAATCTACCTGCGCTTACGCCGCATCTTGACTTTGAACGCAACACTGCGCCTGCCGACGGATCATTCAAAGCGATTATCTGGTTGAGCGATGCTGGCGGCGCAACTGTGGCGTTTGCTTCTACGCCAACAATTACTTCTACACGCGGCACAGTCTCTGCGCTCACGCCACGCGGCGACGGCAAGCAGGAAGCAACGGTCACGCCGGATGTCCAGAAGAGCGGTGAATACAGGGTGACCTTGTCGGCGACGGTTTCCGGCAGCAGCGTCAGCGTTTCGCATACGGCCATCGTCATGGAGCAGGTTGCCAGCGGCTGGGGCCAGCCGTTCTCTGTTGACGGGCTGGTAAATACCGGTGGCACGCAGGATTCGCTGGCTGTCTCGCCGGACGGGCAATATCTGTTTCTGCAGTATTATCCGGTCACGCTTTCCTGCATTCTTGCCCACATTATTGCTTCCAGCGATCCGAATGATCCAAATGATCTCTATTGCCAGACGCCGCTCGGCCCGGTGACTGCGCCGCAGCGACCGAACATGCCGGGTGCCAGCCGTGTGGGCACGAACTCGGTTACTCATAACTGCCCCGCCCTCAATTTTTATCCAACTACGATCCCGTTGCCGCCGATTGCTGTTTACGGGTTCCATCTGCAGGCGGACGGCAGTTATGCGGAGCCGTTCGTATTCATGTTCACCAACAATGACGGCTGCTTTGCACCGTGGGGGCCTTCGGTGAAGGCCAATGGCGACGGCACTTACCGTATGTTCACGGCGTTCAACGACCCCAGGGAGACCGCGCCGAATAATTTTGCTCATATTTACGATTTCAGTTTCACTCCCGGAACTACCCAGACGCTGGGCGAGACCAGCTATTCAAGCGGGGTACAGATTGGCAATTTCGTTCTGAACAAGGCCGCCATTGCGGGCACGGATGGCCATCGCGGCAATCCGCATGTGTACTACAGCGGCAATACGCCCTCACTGCTGTTCTACGACGAGGAGACGCAGCCGTCAGCGAGCCAATTCATCCACGTGGCAAGCTGGAACGGCACTTCATGGAATGAACCCATTACACTCAATTTCCCAACGCTGTTCAACACCACCGGCAACGGCGATACGCAGCCGTATTTCGATGGTACGCAACTCATCTTGCGCAATGGCTTGGAGCTGCGCTCCTACGCATACAACGGCGGAGCACTTGATAGCGCGGCTTCCTGGAGTACGCCCGTCCCCTTGCTCGTGCCGAGCGCTAGTGCGATAGCGGGCAACGTCATAGTCGTTGGTGAGCCGACAATTGCCACGATCAATGGCATACAGGTTCTGTATTTCGTCTACGGCATTTATCAGGCAAACGGGTCGGTGAACATACGTGCGGGATTTGTTCGCAAAGGTTCGTAGGGCATAAAGTGCAGCCGGTGTGGTTGTTGATAGAATCTTAAGCATTCAGATGTGAATCTATCGTTTTGTTTTGGTGTTTGAACGAGGGGGAAGGCTTATGCAACAGCTACGGAAGTCCATTTCAGGGCTCTGCGCGTTCGGGGCGATTCTGTTGCTTGCCGGTTGTGGCGGCGGCTCATCGGCGGATACGCTCCCGCCTCCGGAGCGCATTACTTTTGCCGGCGTCGGCGCACACGGCATCTTCGATCCTTCCGTCGCGCGTGATCCGGCAAGCGGACGTATCTGGATGAGCTACTCTGCGGTTGATCCTTCGGCGTTGTGGCCGACCCAGAACATCATAGTCGTCGCGACCCGCCTGGCCTACTCGGATGACAATGGCAAGACGTGGACCGACAGCGGGGCGATCATCAGCGATTACCTGGATGTAACCATCCCGCTGGCGGCACCGGATAATGCGGGCACCTGGGTCAACGAAGTGTCGCAACTGGTTTACGACCCTGGCGCCACCCCCAACGAAAGATGGAAAATCCTCTGGCACCACTATCTGCTGATCAACAACGTGCGGCATTTCGAGCACGGTTGGCTCGGCATGAAAATGGCCGGCACGCCCGAGGGCTTGGCCGCCGCGCAGGAGGTCAAACTCTTTGCGGGCAATCTCTACAATTCCGACAATGACACACAGAATGGCATCACGCGTTCACCGCTGGGCGGCGCGCCGCTGATTCATCTCGATACCGAACTGGATCCCGCGCTCAATACCTGTTTGTTCTCCGAGCCGGGGATGTATGCATCCGGCAGTGCCCTGTATTTGAGCGTGCTCTGCGTGAAATATCCCGGCTTCAGTCATTCGATCGCTCTGCTCAAGTGTGATAGCCCTTGCACCACGGGGAGCGCCGCCAGTTGGTCTTATCTGGGAACGGTTCTGCAGGATTCGGACGCGGCCGCAATCGGTTTCGACACCGGTTTTTCGGCATCCGGTTTGTTTGAATCTGCGGGCAGCATGTACCTGGTGGCGACACCCGTGCAGACGGCCGGCGCGCCGTGGCCGGACTACTACAGCGGGTGCCGTGTTTACCGGTTCTCGAATATTGATTCCGCACTGCTGCAAACCTCCGGTTCCCAGCCCGCGTTAATCGGTTCGGTTCACGGCACTGCGGGGAGTTTCAACGGGGCATGCGCCTACAACGCTTCGGCGAATATGAGCGGAATGCTGTATAGCGAGGCAAATACGTCCGTCACTGATATTTTTCGGATATATATGAGCCACCAGAATTTCTAGGTGAAATATTCTGGCCGGAGTCCGGCTGAGCGTTTTGGTTGCCTTAATCGACGATGCAAATAATTTTATGCGAAAAAATACCTGGCTGAGCTGGAGCAGCGGCAAAGACAGCGCGTGGGCGCTGCATGTGTTGCGCCAGTCCGGCGAATACGAAGTGAGCGGGCTGTTCACCACCATCAACACGGCGTTCGACCGGGTTGCGATGCATGCCGTGCGCGTCGACTTGTTGCGGCGGCAGGCGCAGGCGGTCGGCTTGCCGCTGTACCTGATCGAGATTCCCTATCCCTGTTCCGACGAGCAATATGCCGCCGCGATGGAAAACTTCATGGCGCGCGCCCGCGACGAGGATGTGCGTTGCATGGCGTTCGGCGATCTGTATCTGCAGGATATACGCCGCTACCGCGAAGAGCGCATGCAGGGCAGCGGGATAGCGCCGGTGTTCCCGTTGTGGGAAATGCCGACGCGGGCATTGCTGGAAGAAATGCTGGCGGGCGGTTTGCGCGCCTGCCTGACCTGCGTCGATCCGCGGGTGTTGCCCGCAAAATTTGCCGGGCGCGAATTGACGCTGGAACTGCTGGCGAGCATGCCATCCGCCACCGATCCGTGCGGTGAGAACGGCGAATTCCACTCCTTTGTGTTTGATGGCCCGATGTTCGCCCGGCCGCTGGATATCGAAATGGGCGAGGTGGTGGAACGCGACGGGTTTGTGTTTGCCGATTGCCGGTTGCGCGGTACAGTCGCATAACAGGGTATTGTGCGATGGTGCCCCAGTCGTTCAGGCAATGTGGGGGGGCATGAAAAAAGAGGGCAGCAAGCCCTCTTTTTTATTGCCGCATGGTTGCAACGGTCTATTGTCTTACAACCTGCCCGCCTTCAACTTTGACTTTGTCGCCGGCGAGAACGCCGGGCGCTGTTTCCTGCCGCAGCACGCGTTCTTCGCCATTGTCCATCTGCACGGTCACGTCGAAGACTTTGGTCTTCTTGATTTTTTCCTCAACCTTGTTTCCGGCAATCGCACCGCCGACAATGCCGGCGATGGTCGCCAGATCGCGTCCCGTGCCTTGCCCCACCTGGTTGCCGGCCAGACCGCCCGCGACACCGCCGGCGATGACGCCCAGTCCGCTGCCTTTGCCTGCCACTTCAACTTCCTGCACGGAAGTAACCACGCCGCAGTTGTCACACGCGATTTTGTTTGCGGGTGCGGCAGGTTTTGCCTGGGCGCGTTTTTCTTTGGCAACAGGCTTGGCTTTGACGACCGGCTTGGGGGATGCCGCCTCGGCAACAGGGGGCGGGGCGGGAACTGCGGCCTGTTCCTTGGCTTTTTCTTCTGCCAGTGCGGCTTTGACCTGGGCTGCAATTTCTTCACTGGTGGGTTTTTGCGAGCAACCGCCGAATGTCAGTATGCTGATCATGGACAGGATGGCGAGTGCGCTGTAGCGAGTTGTGGTGTTCAAAGTGACCTCTATTGTGTTGTTGGGGGCTGAATCGCAATTGCCGAAGCTTCTCAAGTGGTTGATGCCCAATGACTCGGCGTCGTAATCGCAGTGCTTTGAATGCGCCATTCGCGGCTAAGTTCAATTCGTGCACGATTTAATATATTCGGCAGCACAAGGGGTTAGGGTTTGCATGAATAAAACAGTTACACGCAACGACTTGTTCCTTCCCCTGCCTTGAGGGATAGAAATTATCCTGCCCGAAGATGTGTATCGACGCTTGGGCAGTCGCCAATATACAATGAGCCGATAACCGCTTTTATGCAGGTATTAATCTGATGAAGTTTCCTTCCTTGCCTTCTTTGTCCCGGATCAAATTTCCCTTTAGTCTCAATGTTAAATCGCATGCCAGGACGCTGCGCCTGGTGGTGCTGCTCTTATTGCTGGGGCTGTCCGGTTACATTTTCTATCTGAATATTACGATCCGCGAGGCTTTCGAGGGGCGCAGGTTTGCATTGCCGGCGCGTGTTTACGGCCGCGCGCTGGAGGTATATCCGGGGCTGAAGCTGACATCCGTACAGTTGGCGGGCGAGCTGCGGGCGCTCGGTTATCACGAGCGCCCGGATCCGGATGAGGCGGCGACTTACAAATACACTTTGAACGGGCTGGAATTCACGACCAGGAATTTTGTGTTCGGGGATGGTCCGCAGGCTTCGCAGCATTTGCGCGTCGAATTCGCCGACGGCAAGGTTTCGCTGCTGCAGGAGCGCGGCGGCACCGATGTCGATCTGCCCATATCGCGTCTCGAGACGCCCCTCATCGGCGGTATTTATCCCGGCCACAACGAAGACCGGGAGTTGTTGAAGCTCAGCCAGGTTCCCAAGCAGCTCATTGATGCACTGGTCTCCATCGAAGACCGGAAGTTCTATACGCATTGGGGTATCGACCCGCGCGGTATCGCGCGCGCACTCTACAAGACGGTCAGCGGGCAGCGCATCGAAGGTGGGAGCACGATCACGCAGCAGCTTGTGAAGAATTTCTTCCTGACTTCCGAACGCACCCTGACGCGCAAGGGTACCGAAGTGCTGATGGCCCTGCTGCTCGAAATGCACTACGGCAAGGATGAGATTCTCGAAACCTATCTCAATGAAGTTTTCCTGGGACAGGACGGCAGCCGTGCCATTCACGGCTTTGGTCTGGCCAGCTATTTCTATTTTGATCGACCGCTCGACCGGCTGGAGCTGCAGGAGATTGCCACCTTGGTCGGCATGGTCAAGGGGCCGGGCCTGTATGACCCGCGCAAAAATCCGGAACTGGCCCTCAAGCGGCGCAACGTGGTGTTGCAGGAGATGGTCAGCCTGAATGTCATCACCCAGGCCCAATTTGTGATGGCCCGCCAGAAACCGCTCGGCGTAGTCCTGCGCCCGCCTACCGGCACTTCGCCGTATCCGGCCTTTCTGCAACTTGTACACCGCCAGTTGCAGAGCGACTATCGCGAAGAGGACTTGCGCAGCGAGGGACTGCGGATTTTCACCACGCTGGATCCGCGCATCCAGCATGAGGCGGAAACGGCTTTATCGCAGCGTCTGGCGGCTGTTGAAAAGGCGCGCAGAATGGCCGCCAATACGCTGGAAGGCGCGGTGGTGGTCAGCAGCACCCAGCAAGGCGAGATACTCGCCCTGGTGGGGGGGCGCGAAGCGCGTTACGCCGGATATAACCGTGCCGTCGATGCGCAGCGTCCGATCGGCTCGCTCGCCAAGCCCATCGTGTATCTGACTGCGCTTGAAGACCCGGGCCGCTATACGCTCATCACGCCGCTGGATGACAGTCCGCTGGTGTGGCGCCAGCCCGGCACGACCGACTGGAAGCCGCAGAACTACGATCACAAGTTCCACGACCAGGTGCAGTTACGCACTGCATTGGCCCACTCTTATAATGTGGCAGCCGCGCGGCTCGGAATCGATCTCGGCGTCGAGCGTATCCTCGGTAAACTTCCGCTGTACGGCATCGAACGGCAACCGCCGCCTTTTGCCTCGTCGCTGCTTGGTGCCTTTGAACTTTCGCCGATCGAAGTGTCGCAGCTTTACCAGACCTTTGCCGACGGCGGTTTCCGCACCCCGTTGCGCGCCATTCGCGAGATCGTCACGGCGGACGGGAAGCCGCTGCAGCGCTTTCCGCTTAACGTTGAACCGGTTGCGCCGCCCGCGCCCGTTTACCTGCTGACAGCGGCCTTGCAGGGCGTGGTGCGCGAAGGTACCGCACAGCAGTTGGTGAATTGGCTGCCGGCCGAATTGAACGTGGCCGGCAAGACCGGTACCACCGACGATCTGCGCGACAGCTGGTTTGCCGGATATACCGGTGATCGCGTGGCGGTGGTCTGGGTCGGCCGCGATGACAACAAGCCTTCGGGCTTGACGGGCGCTTCGGGTGCCATGACAGTCTGGGGCGAGATGATGAAGAACATCCAACCCGAGCCGTTGCAGCCGGTTATGCCCGAGGATATCGAAATGGTCAATGTAGACCCGGTCAGCGGGCTGCGCTATAACGAGGACTGTAAAGCGGGTGTGTTGCTGCCGTTCATCAGGGGGTCGGAGCCAACCGATATTTCGGCCTGTGTTTTTGCCTCTGCGGACACACCGAAGGCGAGCGATAATCCGGGGGCCAATGCCGCAGTCAAGCCCGGGGGCAAGCAGGCACCGGAACAGAAAAACTGGTTACAGAGGATATTCAATTGATCAATCGATTCAGCCCATTTTTTGTCTATGCATGGCTGCTAGTGCTGGCCGGGTGCGCCAGTGTTCCCACACAGCAGACCTCCGTTCCCGAAGCTGTTCCGCAACCCGGTGAGGCCATTGTGATTGAACCGGCACCGAATACGGTCATGTCGGGCAATCCGGCCGTTGTTGCCTTGCTGGACAGGTCGCGTATCGATACCGCTGCCGGGCAGCGTGAAGCAGCAGGCGCATCGCTGGAACGCGCACTGCGCATCGAACCACGCAACGCATGGTTGTGGAACGAGCTTGCGCAACTGCGCCTGACCCAGGGCCAGTATATGCAAGCGATTACACTCGCCCAGAAATCGAACAGCTTCGCCGGCCGCGAACGCCGGTTGCAAGCCATGAACTGGAAAGTGATCGGCAATGCACGGGTCGCACAGGGCAACTCGGCAGGTGCGGAACAGGCGTTCAAGCGCGCCGCAGATCTTGATCAAGCAGCAGAATCAGAGTCGGGGCACGGCATCGGATTGTTTCAATAGCGTCTCCGGCCAGCAGGATGAATACGAACCGGCGGGACTGGTATCACTGTAGTTGGCGGATAAGTTGCCAAGCCGGGTCGGCACAGGTTTGGCTCCCGATTTCAACCCAAGGAGAAGCGAATGCTTTGCTCTAAATGCGCAACCTCAAACGACGACGATGCAACAGTTTGTGTTCACTGCGGATATGTGTTCCCCCCTCCCGGTCAAAGCGCGCCAAAGAATCACGCGCGAGTCGAAGTTCCTGTCAGCGAGGAAGAGTATTACAAAGCCGTCATCGGCCCCAAGAACCAGGACTACTATTTGGATCACTTTTCGCGTTTTGATGACGCAGGAAAAGTGGGTCCCACCTGGCATTGGCCGGCTTTTTTTGTGACGTTCTACTGGTTGCTGTATCGCAAGATGTGGCTGAATGCCCTGATCTATTTTTTCCTTCCCTACATTATTATGATTCCGCTCGGGATTATCGGCGCAGTGTTGGGTAACGCCGCAGGCGGAGTGATCATCCTCGGATATCTGTTGTATTTTGCAGCCGTATTTATCGGTATCCCGATGTACGCAAACGCGCTTTATTACAGGCAATGCAACAAGATTATCGATGAAGTCCGGGCGTCGTCGCACCACACACAAAGACAGTTGGGCGAGCTTTCCGGAAAAGGCGGGACGAGCAAGGTCGTGATCATCGCCATATTGATATTGTCCTTTATCGGGTTCCTGGGAATTCTGGCCGCCGTTGCCATCCCCGCTTACCAGGATTACACGATGAAGGCGCGCACGTCCCAGGCGCTGAACATTGGTAGAGCCGCAGAAAATTTCGTCGATGACTACTATAGTCAGTATAGTTCCATCCCGCGCAGCCTGGAGGCGACAAACTTTGCATCGTCGTTGCCGCCAGCCGTGAAGGAGGTCGGCATCGACAACCAGACCGGTGTGATTACAATCACCATGAACGGGGGCGCCGCCATTGATGGAAAAACCATCCTGTTCGTCCCCGCACTGGGGGGCGGCAACCGGCTGAGCTGGACGTGCATGAGCGAGGAAATCCAGGATAGGTATTTGCCGCAGGAATGCCGCCGCTCGAGATGATGCCGGGGATGCAATTCCCGCCACGTTACAGGAGTGATGTTTGATGACGCTTTTGCTGAAACAGTTGTTTGCCCTGCTCAAGTTGCTCAATTCCGACACGGGGACCAACCAGATCGCCGCGGGCGTTGCCTGCGGGTTGATACTCGGTTTCGCGCCCGCGCTTTCCCTGCAGGCCCTGCTGGTGTTCGTGTGCATGTTCCTGTTCCGCATCCAGATCGGCGCCGCGCTGGCGTCGGCGTTCTTCTTTGCGCTGGTGGCGTGGGTGTTCGACCCGGTTTCGCATGCGCTGGGTTCGGCCATCCTGGAGACGGGTGCGCTGCAGCCGTTGTTCACCGCGATGTACAACATGCCGCTGGTTCCGCTCACACGTTTCTACAACAGTGTGACGATGGGGGCGGGCGCGCTGAGTGTGCTGCTGGCACCGCTGGTGTTCTTCGGCAGCAAACGCCTGATCGTGGTTTATCGCGTGTCGGTGGTGGAGCGCTTCAAGCGTAGCGCATGGTGGAAGTTGTGGAGCGGTACGGTGTTTTTCAAATGGTATATGACCTATGACAAACTCCACGGATAAGACGGCGGCAGGGCAGAAGCCCGCAAAGAAACAGGGCCCGATCCGCTTCGAGGCGGTCGTTCCCCTGCTCATCGTCACGGGCCTGATCGTGCTCTATTTCTCGCTGTTCTTCGATGCGCATCTGCGTCGCGGCATCGAATACGGCGCTGAACTCGCGAACGGCGCCGAGGTGAATGTCGGCCGCCTGCATACCAGTGTGCTGCAGGCTTCGGTGGTGATCGGCGATGTGGAAATGACCAATCCCGAACAACCCGAGCGCAACCGCCTGCAAATCGGCGAGATGCGTTTTCACATGCTGTGGGATGCGCTGCTGCGCGGCAAGGTGGCGATCGACGAGGCGGCGATCGAGGATGTACAGATCGATACGCCGCGCAAAAGTCCGGGACGGGTGCTGCCGGTGGAACCCGCAAAAGAAGGCGAGAGCGCGACCGACAAGATGCTGGCGCAGATGAAGAATGAATTCTCCGGCAATGTGGTGGGGGATCTTGCGGCAGTCGCTGCCGGGGCGAATCCGGCGGAACAGTTGAAGGTGGTGGGGAGTGAGCTGAAGAGCAGCGCTTACCTCGACGGTTTGCAAAAGTCGCTGGACGAAACCGAGCAGCAGTGGAAGACGCGACTGGATGCATTGCCCAGTGGGAAAGATTTCACCGCCCTGCGCGGACGCCTGTCCGGCGTGCAGTTGAAGGATTTCAAGGATATCGGGCAGGTTCAGGCTTCGTTGAAGGAGTTGCAGGACATCCGCAACGAATTCGATGCAATGTCCAAGCCGGTTGGTGCGGCGGGTTCGGCGCTGACGGGTGATATGGGTACGCTGCGCGGCTCCTTCGCCGACCTGGAGAAGCTGGCGCGGGAAGATGTGCGCGGCCTGCAATCGCGCATGCACCTGCCGTCGCTGGATGCCGCTACCCTGTCGCGCGCGCTGTTCGGTATGGATGTGCTGGGCAAGGTGCAGCAGGCCCGGGGTTACATGGATCAGGCGCGCCGCTACATGCCGACGAAGAAAGAACAGCAGAAGCCAAAACTTGTACCGGAGACGCGCAGCAAAGGGCGCGATTATGTGTTCGGCACGCCCAAGGGTTACCCGAGCTTCTGGTTGCGCAAGGCACTGATTACTTCTCCCGCCACTGGCGGGCGCGGTGGAATTTCCGGCGAGATTCTGGATGTATCGACC
>JAHJNJ010000002.1 GCA_018820925.1 Gammaproteobacteria bacterium
CCTTCGCGTACGGCAGCTTTGGCGAAGGCAATTTGGTAGCTTGAGCTACTGCAATGTGCCAGTAGGAGATATTCGCGCCTGCCCGTACTATTATGCATATAGGGAACAATAATAAAGGGGGACTTCAATGAATCAATTGTTTACCGGAAATACGCATTCCACTCTATTTTCAATAGTACAGACCGGTGGGTCTGTCTAATACCTGTTTAGGATACGACAATCGCGAGACTGCTCATGAGTGCGGCTAACAGAATCGGGTACTTGTCGTCGATCGGCCTCTTCATCGTGGGGGTAGCGTACGCAGTAGTCGTGGCGTTTGGCATTTCCCAAGCTGGTCTCGACCAACCGATCGTGGATCCAACCCTTGGCGTGATGGAGGCGCTCACATTGCTGTCAGCTCCTCTCATCGTTGCTGTGATGGCATCGATCAACGACACCGCGAGCCGGGATCGTAAGGTATTTGCTGTCATGGCCCTGGTTTTCGCTGGGATCATGGCTGGCCTTACCAGCGCTGTTCACTTCGTAACGCTGACGGCCGGGCGCCAAACTGATTTCGCCGTTCTGGAGTGGCCATCGACGCTGTACGCCGTTGAGCTTCTCGCATGGGACATCTTCCTTGGGCTGTCCCTCCTCTGCGCCGCTCTTGTGTTCGTCGGTTCCGGGATCCGTGCCGTTACCCGATGGTCTCTCACTGTAGCAGGTGTACTATCGCTGCTAGGCGCCGTTGGCCCCATCGTCGGCGACATGACACTTCAGCGGATTGGCATACTCGGCTACGGGGTCGGACTTCCCATCGCGGCACTGGTGTTATCTCGCTGCTTTCATCAGAGCGGAGACTCATAGTGGCACTCAGGATGCAGTCCACGTAGGGCGCAATAACCAACGGGCATTGCGCCGTATGGATTCACATTCGGTGCAATGCGCCACGCTTATTGCACCCTACAACAGCGAGCGTAGGATGGGTTGAGTGTAGCGATACCCATCAATCACACCCGCCGCTCGCCACACTCCCACTCCGCCTCGCCGTTGCCTGCCCAATCATCGGGCAACATTCCCGCCCGCACGAAGCGATGAAACGACGTATGCGGCCAATCCACCACACGCATTACCAGGCCATGTTTGACCGGATTGATATGGATGTAATCAATATGTCGGGCAAAATCGGCTTCGTCGCGAATGAGGTGTTCCCAATATCTTCGCTGCCATATTCCGCGTTCTCCCTTGAGCTGCCGACTTTCTGAACGAGGTTCGGTGTGCGGCAAGCCGCGCGAGAACACGGTTTTTATCAATCTCCAGCGTAATGCGAAATCACTGTCTCCTTCGGGCAAGGTCCAGATGGTGTGCATGTGTTCCGGCAAAATCACAATGGCTTCCACGGCGAATGGAAGTCGGTCGCGGGTATATTCAAATGCGTGACGCAGTAATTCGATGTGTTCGGTCAGCAAGGATTGAGAACGGTCGGCGAGATTCACCGTAAAGAAGTAGCTGGCTCCGGCAATGTTGCTGCGGCGGTAGTTTGTCATACGGACATGATAGCGATGGGTATCGCTACGCTCAACCCATCCTACATTTTGGGAGTTGTTATGTCTCTTATGGGTCGATTGTGTGAGTTCGCCAGTGTCCGGTTTGCGGCAACGAATTCGTAAAGAGCTATGGTCTGAATCGTTTTGACTACTTGCGAGAATGAAATGTCACCGGCACTTCAGATGGCGGTGTCGCTTTCAAAATGTGTTTCTTCATTTTTCCCATCACGTGCATTTCGCACTTTTTGCAGTCAAATTCCAATCTGAGTTTTTCGCTGCCGTTGACCAGCGTCATCGGTTCGGCGCGCACTTGGCCCTGGACGCCGATTACGCCTTTGGCCTGCTTGGGACACAGGCTCAATGAATAGCGGATGCAGTGGCGCGTGATCATCAGCGGGACTTCACCTGCCTGTTGATGCGCTTCGTAAGCGGCCTCAATCAGTTTCACGCCATGCTTTGCATAGAATCCGCGCGCGGCTGAGTTGTACACGTTGGCGAGGAAGGAGAGGGTTTCTTCCGGATATTGGGCGGGAGGTTCCACGGAGGCTTTGCGCTCGGGGCGTATGCAGGCTTTCAGGCGGGCGGATTCCAGCTGTTTCACTGCGTCGCGACGGAGTTTGTTGGCGAGAGAGCTGGGGACGAACCAGGGTTGGGCCCAGTGGATGGTGATGGGGGATTGGCTGTCCGGCGCGCCGTTCGTTCCTTCGACGAGCTCAGGACGAACGGAATTATGTGCTGCTGAGCGCATGGATGAATCTCTCGGCTCGAAATCGGTATTGCCGAAGCGCGCCAGTTGCTCGCGCACGCCGGCTTCCGCTTCAGCCGGATTCTTTGCGGGCTGCTTGTCGAAGTCGGCGGTGGCGGTGACGGCGATACCGTCCTCATCCAGCAATGTGAGTGAGAAACCTTTGTTTGTCTCGGCGAAGATTGCATTCACACCAATGCGGCGTTCGGCAGATTTTTTGGTGAGCGCTTGCTCCCACGCATGGTCGCGGTTGCGGCTGATGGCTGTGCCGGGACGCAAGCCTTGCAGCGTGTGCATGGGCTCGTTCGGAAATACCCTCCACACCTTGCCTTTGCGCTCGACCACGTTGGCTTGCAGGCCAATCACTTCGCGCTTGTACAAGTAATTTAATCCGTCGCTGTTCGCCAAATCTTCGTTCGCTTCCATCTCGAACCATTTGTCGCCGACCTGCGTCACCGTACCAAGTTCCAGACCGACGAAGGTGGGCGTGTCGAACGCGCCGATGTCGGCTTTGCGCCCCCGGGAGAAATAATCCGTTGCGCCGCGATGGAAGGTTTTGTCCGGGTTGGGGGTGAACAGCAGTCTGGTCTTGCCGCTGGAGGCCGCGTGCAATTCGGGGCGTTCGTTGAGTATCGCGTCAAGCAGCAGGCGATAGTGGCCGGTGATGTTCTTCACATAGGGTGCATCCTTGTAGCGCCCCTCGATCTTGAAGCTGCGTACCCCGGCGTCAATCAGCGCGCGCAGGTTGTCGCTCTGGTTGTTGTCCTTCACCGACAGCAGGTGTTTTTCGAAGGCGACGATCTGCCCTTTTGCATCCTGCAGTGTGTAGGGCAGGCGGCAGGCTTGCGAACAGTCACCGCGATTGGCGCTGCGTCCGGTGTGCGCGTGGCTGATGTTGCACTGACCGGAATAGGCAACGCACAGTGCGCCATGGACGAAGTGTTCGATGACGGTATCGGCCGGTACGGTCGCGCGAATTTCCGCGATTTCCTGAATCGTGAGTTCGCGCGCCAGCACGATCTGCGAGAAACCGACCTCGGCCAGAAAACGCGCTTTCTCCGGCGTGCGAATGTCGCACTGGGTGGAGGCATGCAAGTCGATGGGCGGCAGGTCGAGTTCGAGCAAGCCCATGTCCTGAATGATCAGCGCATCCACACCCGTGTCGTAACAGTCATGCGCCAGCTTGCGCGCGGTTTCCAGTTCGGCGTCGTGCAGGATGGTGTTGAGCGTGACGTAAATGCGCGCGCGGAAGCGGTGCGCATATTTCACCAGGTCGGCGATGTCCTGCAGCGAATTGCCCGCCTTGTCGCGCGCGCCGAAAGCGGGGCCGCCGATATAGACCGCATCCGCGCCGTGCAGGATGGCATCGCGTCCGATGGCTGCAGTCTTCGCCGGGGCGAGCAGTTCGAGGGCTTGGGAAGGGTATTCAGGCATGACGCCCGAATTATACCGGAGGGGGAGCGCGAAGTTCTTTACGGGCTGCGGAGATGATTCGAATGGCGGATCTGAGCAGGAGCATGACCAGACAGAATGCCACGAACAAATCCGGCCATCCGGAGCCGGTGGACCAGACGCCGAGCGCTGCGGCCAGTACCGCCAGATTCGACGCGATGTCGTTGCGCGAGCATTCCCACACGGAGCTCATGTTGATGTCTTCGTTACGGTGGCGCCAGAGCAGGTAGAGGCAGATGCCGTTTGCCGCCAGCCCCAGCAGGCTGAACGCGCTCATCGCCTCGAAAATCGGCACCGCCGGATGCAGCAGCTTCCAGGCGATTTGCCCCGCGACCGCCAGGGCGGCGACCAGAATCAGCGTGCCTTTGAACAGCGCCACGCGCGCCTTGACCCGGCCTCCCCTGGCTACCGCATAGATGCTGAGGGCGTAGGTGAGAGCGTCGCCAAGATTATCCAGGCTGTCGGACATGAGCGAGACCGAGCCGGCGTACAGCGCGGCGGCAACAATGACAAAGAACATCACGGCGTTGATCGCCAGAACGAGTTTCAGGGTCGTTCTTTGGCGTCCATGCAATGCATTCAGTTCGCAACCGCCTTCACAGCATCCGCTCATTTACCATCCCTCAACTGAGATCAGGGTTCGTGCTCAGCGTTTGCGCGGGCATTTTGGGTTGGCGCAATCCGCATAAATGGACAGCGAGTGCTCGTGTATTTCAAAGCCGAGTTCGCTTGCCACTTTTTTCTGGCGCGCTTCGATGGTGGCGTCATAGAACTCCTCTACGTGGCCGCATTGCAGGCACACGATGTGGTCGTGGTGCTTGCCCTGGTTGAGTTCGAATACCGCTTTGCCGCCCTCGAAATTGTGACGTACCAGCAGGCCGGCCTGCTCGAACTGGGTCAGCACGCGGTAGACCGTGGCCAGTCCGACGTCGTCGCCCGTGGAAATCAGCTGCTTGTAAATGTCCTCGGCGCTCATGTGGCGTTCTTGCCCCGATTCAAACAAGCCCAGGATTTTGAGACGTGGCAGGGTGGACTTAAGTCCGGCATTTTTAAGGTTTTCTGGTTGCGATTTGTCCATATCAGGAGTGTTCCCATTTTTAATTATTGCGAATAATGCACGAAAGTGCTTGCCATTGCAAATGGGAACCATTATCGTTTGCGTACATTCACAAGAGGACCGCCATGAAATTTATCTGTCTATTCGCACTGCTATTGCCGTTTGCCGCTTGTGCAGACGATGCCGATTACACGCTGGTGCTCAAGGATCACCGCTTTCAACCGGAAGAGCTGATCGTCCCGGCCGGAAAAAAGATCAAGTTGAAAATCGAGAATCGGGATGAGTTGGCCGAGGAATTCGAAAGTTTTGCGTTGAACCGGGAAAAGGCGGTCGCCGGTAACGGCAGCGCAACGCTCTATATCGGGCCGCTGGAGCCAGGCCGTTATCCGTTCATTGGCGAGTTTTATGAAGAGACAGCCAAGGGCGTAATCATTGCGAAATAGGGTGCGCCACCATGTTTGGCACTGCCGTTATTGTGTTCAGGGAAGTGCTGGAAGCGGCACTTATCATCGGGATTGTCGCCGCGGCCACGCATGGCATTCCCGGCAGCCGGCGCTGGCTGCTCGCGGGATTGCTGGCGGGGCTGGCCGGTGCGGGTCTGGTTGCCGCTTTTACGGATGCGATCGGCGCGCTTGCCGACGGCATCGGACAGGAGTTGTTCAATGCCATCGTGCTCGGTATCGCGGTGATGATGCTGGCCTGGCACAACATCTGGATGTCGTCCCACGGTGCAGCGCTGGCAGCCGGCGCGCGCGCGATCGGGGGTGACATTCGCGCCGGTCGTCGCGAGTGTTCCGTATTGCTGCTCATCGTCGGCCTGGCCGTGCTCCGGGAGGGATCGGAAACCGTGTTGTTCCTGTACGGCATTGCCGCTTCCGGGAATGGCCAATCCTCAATGCTGTTCGGCGGACTGCTCGGTATGGCGCTCGGTATCGCCACCGGGTATCTGATTTATGCCGGATTGCTGCGCGTGCCTTTGCGCTGGTTTTTCACGGCGACCAGTGTCCTGGTGCTCCTGCTGGCTGCGGGGATGGCTTCGCAATCCGCGCATTTCCTGATCCAGGCCGACTTGCTGCCCAGCCTGGCCGCCCCGTTATGGGACACCTCTGCGGCGCTGCCGGAAAACGGAATACCCGGAATGCTGCTGCATAGCCTGATCGGATACGACTCCCGCCCGGCAGGCATGCAACTGGTCTTTTACATCATCGCGCTGGTCGCCATCGGCGCCGGCATGAAATTGGCGACACAAGCGCATAAAGAGAAGCACTCTACTCAAGGAGAGGTTTGAATGAGAAGCAACAGCCGCGCATTGTTTTTTTGTCTGGGTCTGCTTAATACCGGGATTGCATTTGCCGGTCCGGCGGATTACGTCTATACCCCCACCGTGGAATACGGCGAAAAGGAAATCGATTTCAAATACGGATCCGCCAGGCAGAAAGACGGCACGCGCAAGCAGGTAGCCAGCGTAGGCTTTGGTTACGCTGCCAGGGAAAACTGGTTTACGGAGATCTATCTGAAGCATGAGCGCGCCGGAGACCAGACGGCCAACCTGGCCGAATGGGAAAACAAGTTCCAGCTCACGGAAACCGGGAAATATGCGGTGGATATCGGCCTCATCACCGAACTGGAAGCGCCGCTAAGCGACAATGTGCCGTGGGAATTCAGATTCGGCCCGTTGTTCCAGACGGAATCCGGCAAGCTGCAGCTGAACGGCAACCTGCTGTTTGAACGCGCGTTCGGCAAGGCGGATGAGAGCGGTGCGCCTTACACCACCAATTTCCTTTACCAGTGGCAGGCCAAGTACCGCTGGCAACCGGAGTTCGAATACGGCCTGCAGGGATTGGGCGAATTGGGAAAATGGAACGACTGGAGCAAGCAAGCCGAGCAGATCCACAATGCCGGTCCGGCCGTCTTCGGCAAATTCGTGCTCGGCAAGCGGCAGGCCATCAGGTACAACGCGGCCTGGTTATTCGGCGCCAGCGAAGCGACTCCCAAACATACTTTCAGGATGCAGGTCGAGTACGAATACTGAAATAGCCGGAGGGGCGAAACTCCGGATCAGTCTGCCGGAATTACTTCGACCGGAAGATGATCTCTTTCATACGTTCCAGTTTCGGCGCAACCACCGGGACGGTAAGCATGGTGCTGGCGACAGCCATCAGCAGCAAGGCGGTGAAGGTCTCGCTGGTGATGATCTGCTTGTCCAGCAGGATGTTGGCGAAAATGATCATGATGAGCGCCTTGGTCTGCAGCAGCCAGCCGATGATGGAAGCCTCACCCTGTTTCCATTTGAGTATCTTTCCGGCAATGTGGGTTCCCAATACTTTTCCGGTTGTTTCCGCGAACAACAGCACGCCGGCGGCGATGAACACGGCTGTGCCGCCCATCGCCCAATTGGTGCGCAGCCCGGTGCTGAGGAAAAACACGGGCATGATCACCAGCAACACATGATGACGCAGCGCATCCATTTGTTTCAGGTTGAACCAGTGGCTGTCGGTGACGGCACCGGCGAGGAACGCGCCGACCATGAAGTGCAGGCCAGACCAGTCGGCGCCGAGTCCGCACGAGGCAAGCCAGATCAGGCCGACATACAAGCGGTCGCGTTCCTCCAGCCGTTCCATGAGCTTGCGAAACAGCCAGGCGATTACAGTGAAGGCGACCAGGAAAGTCACCTGTTTTCCGACGCGCTCCCAATCCATCAGGATCAAGGCAAGCACGCCCCAGATTGCAACGTCATCCATGCTGGCGTAACGCAGGATGCGCTGGCCGATGGGCTGGCGCAGGATGGTGAGTTTTTCCATGAACAGGATGAGGATGGGCAGCGCAGTAACGGCACAGGCCATGCCGACACCCAGCACAAACTGCCAGGTCATGGCTTCGGGGCCGATCCAGCCGTCGCACATCAGCATGCCCGCTGCAGCGAAGCAGCCGAAAAGCAGCGGTGTGCCCAATGCCAGACCGGCGGTGATGCCGCTTTCCTTGCGGTATTTCCATGCCTGGCGCAGATCGAGTTCGATACCGGCAATCCAGACAAAGAGCATCACTGCCCACCAGGCGATACCGTTCAACAACTGGATGACCTGGGGCGTGAAGACGAAGGTGTAATAGTCCGGAAAAGCCGCACCGAGGACGCCGGGGCCGAGCAGGATGCCGGTAATGATCTGCACCACCACCAGCGGTGCATAGTATTCGGTTCGTCCCACGCGCCAGATCAGATAGGGAATGGTGAAGATCAGCGTCATTGCGACGAGGAATATCTCGGTGGTGCTCATGGCGGTGTGCATGGTGTCGCTATCTTAAAAATCGATCAATCACGGAAGTATGCCACAAGCACATGGCCGGAATCCGTACAGGTGTATTGCCCGACTAACCTTGTCCGGCTTGGGCCAAGGGCAGATAATGTCCTCCATCGGGGATAAGGCAGCCTCCCCGCCTCAAGACGATTCCTCGTCCAAGGCTTGCTGGATTGGAACTATTCCAGGGAGGAATCATGGACGCACCGCAACTTCCCGATAACACACAACCTCCCGCACCGGTCACGCTGGCGCAGGCCTTCCGCTACTGGCTCAAACTCGGCTGCATCAGCTTCGGCGGCCCGGCCGGGCAGATTGCCATCATGCATCACGATCTGGTCGAGCAGAAGCGCTGGATTTCCGAGAAACGTTTCCTGCATGCGCTCAACTATTGTATGGTGCTGCCCGGCCCCGAGGCGCAGCAGCTCGCCACTTATATCGGCTGGCTGATGCATAGAGGCAGGGGTGGCGTCATCGCCGGCACGATGTTCGTGCTGCCCTCACTGTTCATCCTCATCGCGCTGTCCTGGTTCTACATCGCGTTCGGCGATGTGCCGCTGGTGGCAGGGTTGTTCTACGGCATCAAGCCCGCAGTCACTGCCATCGTCGTGCAGGCCGCGCACCGCATCGGTTCGCGCGCGCTCAAGAACAACTGGCTGTGGGCCATCGCCGCCGCATCCTTCGTCGCCATCTTCGCGCTCAACGTGCCGTTCCCGGCCATCGTCATTGCTGCGGCAATGCTGGGTTATGTCGGCGGACGCTACCTGCCGGAGAAGTTCGCGCTCGGCGGAGGCCACGGTAAATCCAATAAATCATTCGGCACCGCGTTGATCGACGACGACACACCCACGCCGGAACACGCGAAGTTCCGCTGGTCGGGTCTGCTCAAGGTTGCCGTACTCGGCGGATTGTTGTGGCTGCTGCCGATGGGGCTGCTGACAGTGAGTTACGGCTGGGACCACACGCTGACGCAGATGGGCTGGTTCTTCACCAAGGCCGCGCTGCTCACCTTCGGCGGCGCTTACGCGGTGCTGCCCTATGTCTATCAGGGCGCGGTCGGTCACTACGGCTGGCTCACCCCGACGCAGATGATCGATGGCCTCGCACTCGGCGAGACCACGCCGGGGCCGCTCATCATGGTGGTGGCCTTCGTCGGCTTCATCGGCGGTTACACGCAGGCGCTGTTCGGACCGGACGACTTGTTCCTGGCCGGTGCGCTCGCCGCAACGCTGGTCACCTGGTTCACCTTCCTGCCCTCGTTCATGTTCATTTTTGCGGGCGGCCCGCTGGTCGAGACCACGCACGGCGACCTCAAATTCACCGCACCGCTCACCGCGATCACGGCGGCGGTGGTGGGCGTGATCTTGAATCTGGGCTTGTTCTTCGGCTACCACGTATTGTGGCCGAAGGGGTTCGAAGGTGAGTTTGACTGGGTGTCGGCTGTGCTTGCGCTGGCGGCGGCGGTGACGCTGTTCAGATACAAACGCGGAGTCATCGAGGTGATTGCGGGCAGTGCGGTGGTGGGACTTGTCCTGAAAACCATCCTCTAGAAAACAAACATTGTAGGGTGGGCACGTTTTCTGTGCCCACGCGGAGGAAAAATGAAACAACAACCGCGTGGGCACAAGAAACGTGCCCACCCTACGTCAGGATTTGTTGACTAGATCAAACCCATCATCACCAGCGCCACGAACGCCGCAAACAGCGCGAAGTGGCTGATACCCTCGATGGCGTTGGTCTCGCCGTCGTGCAGGTTGTTCATCACGGTGACGAAGGTGAGCAGCAGCATCCCGGCCTGAATCGGGGTCAGTGCCATGACGATGCGCTCGCCGGTGAACAGCGCGATGCCTTCGATCACCGGCAGGGTGAGCAACACGGTGGCGAGCGATGCGCCGAGCGCGATGTTGACCGTGGTCTGCATGCGGTTGTTCTGTGCGGCGCGCAGTGCGGTGAGAATCTCCGGGCTGGCGGAGATCAGCGCGACCAGCACGGCGGGGATGGACTTGGGCAGGCTGCTGCCCGCGAGTCCGGCATCCAACAACACCGACAACACTTCGGAGAGCAGGCCGACCAATATGATCGCACCGACCATCATCGCGACGTGCAGCGTATTCGGGCTGTGCGCCTCATCGTGCACCTCTTCGTCGGTTTCGCTGGAATACTCGAAGAACTTGCGATGCTCTACCGTCTGCAAACGCAGGAAGCCGACATACATCAGCACCATCACGCACACCGAGAACACGGAATAGAAATGCCACTGCGTATCCGGCACGAAGTCGGGGATGAACATGCCGATACCGATGGCGACCAGCAGCATGGCGACATAGGAGTTGGCCGAGGAGATGTTGTACTTGGTCTGGCCGTGCTTGAGGCCGCCGACGATGGCGGCGAGGCCGAGGATGCCGTTGATGTCGAACATTACGGCGGCGAATACGGTGTCACGCGCCAGCGTCGGGTTGGGCGCGCCCTGCAGCAGCACGATCAGGATGACCACTTCCACCGATACGGCGGCAAGCGTCAGGATCAGCGTACCGTAGGGTTCACCCAGGCGCATTGCCAAGACTTCGGCGTGGTGCGCGATGCGGAAGGCGACACCGATGATGGCGGCGAGGATCACCAGCAACAGCCCCCACAGGGTGACGCCGCCATGTTCGACGGCGCCGTGTTCGAGCGCGAAGCCGAGTCCGAGGACGATCAAGGCGATGGCGATGGGAAGTTCGGATTTGAGATATTTCATACGGGAGGCCTTGTTTGGATGCGCCGGATTATAACGGATGAGACAATGCGTCCGGTTTGCAACTATTTACCGGGAACAAGCAAATGGGCACCTCTAATAATCCAAATTTCGTTGCAATACTGCGTTGCTCACAAAAAATAACTCCTTACATATCACACATATGCCGCGTCGCAATTTTTTGCTCGCGCCTTGTCTTGCTTAGAACTTTGAATTATTAGAGGCGCCCAAATGAAAACGCAAATGAGATTTCCCCTGTTGGCTTCCTGTGCGCTATGCATTCTCGCAATGCTGCCGTTAAACGCAAGCGCAGAGGGCTGGTCTCTGGACGACAACGGTTCGAGGTGGGGGCAGTTTGCTTTCGGCATAGCCTCCGGCATTGTCGCGCATGAGGCGGGGCATATGCTTGTCGCGACCGCAAAAGGCTACCAGGTCAGCCACGACGGACTCTCAATCACCTATCCGGGAGCACAATATTCCCCAGCCAGCCATTTGCAGTTGGCTTCCGCCGGATTCCAGACGCAATGGGTACTGTCGGAATTGGTGTTGCGTGACCGGAATGGACGGGAACATACAAAACCGCCAGGCGATTTTGGTGCCGGTGTCGTGTGCTCCTATATCGGGGTTTCATTTGCCTACCTGACCTTTCTGAAGAATCAGCAACAGGGGGATGTGTACGGCATGTCCGATGCGACAGGCCTGTCGCGCGACCGGATCGCCCTGATGATGGCCATTCCGGCCGTGCTGGATGCCTGGCGCTTGTTCGGAGACGACGTGCCGCAATGGGTGCCCACGCTCTCGGTGGCGAGCAAGGGAATCGGCGCGGCCTGGATATGGACTTATTAGTTTCGGGAACGCCGACGTCCCGTCGGCCTATGACATCAAAAACTGCCGACGGGACGTCGGCGCTCCCGGATTATTTCCTGCGGTAGGTCACAAAATGGTATTCGAGGGGCTGCGGCGTTTCCTGCGAACGCACTTCGCGCGAAGCTTCCTGCCAGACACTTGCATCGAATTCGGGGAAATGCGCATCGCCTTCCACATCCTGCTGAATCTCGGTGATGTACAGCGTATCCACCAGCGATACGGCCTGCCGGTAGAGATCGGCACCGCCCACAATAAAAATCTCCGGGTCTCCCGCGCAAACGTCAATTGCCTCCTGCAGCGAATGCGCAATGGTGCAACCTTCGATTTTCAATTCTGCGTTGCGCGTAACGACCACCGTGGTGCGTCCGGGTAACGGTTTGCCGATGGAATCGAATGTTTTGCGCCCCATGATCATGTGATGCCCCATGGTCAGGGTCTTGAAGTGTTTCAAGTCTTCCGGGCAGCGCCAGGGCAGCGTGTTGTTGACGCCGATGGTGCGATTGCGCGCCATGGCGACGATGATGGAGAGCTTGCTCATACGGCGACGGGGGCTTTGATCGCGGGAAGCGGGTCGTAGCCTTCCAGCGTGAAGTCTTCGAACCTGAAGCCGAAAATGTCTTTGATCTCGGGGTTGATCTTCATCGTCGGCAACGGCCGTGGTTCGCGCGACAACTGCAGTTGTGTCTGCTCCATGTGGTTCGAATACAAATGCGCGTCGCCGAAGGTATGCACGAAATCGCCGTATTCCAGGCCGCACACCTGCGCCATCATCATGGTCAGCAGCGCATAACTGGCGATGTTGAACGGCACGCCGAGGAAGATATCTGCGCTGCGCTGGTACAACTGGCAGGACAATTTCCCGTCTGCCACATAGAACTGGAAGAAGGCATGGCAGGGTGCCAGCGCCATTTTGTTCAGTTCGCCCACGTTCCAGGCAGAGACGATGATGCGGCGCGAATCCGGGTTGTGCTTGATCTGCTCGACGGCATCCCATATCTGGTCGATCACTCGGCCGTCCACCGACTCCCATGAACGCCATTGCTTGCCATACACCGGGCCGAGCTCGCCGTTCTCGTCCGCCCATTCGTCCCAGATGCTGACCCCGTTGTCCTTGAGGTATTTCGTGTTGGTGCTGCCCTGCAAGAACCACAGCAGTTCATGGATGATGGATTTCAGGTGGCATTTCTTGGTGGTGACCAGCGGAAAGCCCTGTGCCAGGTCGAAGCGCATCTGGTAGCCGAACACGCTGGTGGTGCCGGTGCCGGTGCGGTCGGATTTTTTCGTTCCCTTTTCGAGGACGTGCTGCATTAATTCGAGGTATTGGCGCATGGTGTAGCCCGTATAATCGCGGCGTTTTATGACTAATTTAGAGGACGTAATGCTAGCACAACTGACCCTGACTCCCGCTTTGCCCAAGACATTGAATGCCACGCACTTGCTGGTGCTACTGCCAAAGGCCAAGGTTTTGCCCAAGGATATTCTGCACGGCGACTTGCTTGCCAGCATTCTCAAGCGCCGCGACATGAAGGCGGATGAACTCGCCAAGTCGCCGGTCGCTGCCAATGCCGCCAACGGCACGCTGGTGGCGTGGGCGATGGTCGATTTCGACAAGGATACTTTCGCGCAGCAGGTGCAGGTGCGCAAAGGCTTGCAACTGCTGCTGGAAGAGCAGCCGAAGACCATTGCGATAGCCGTGTCTGGCAGCCATGCGCAACGTGCCGCCGAACTGGCTGTATACGGTGCCTGGGTGAATGGAGCGTTGTTGCCGGTGCACAAGAAGAAGGACGAACGCAAACCGCTGCAGAAGATCGAGGTGTACGGCTTGGATGTAGGGGCGAATTCATTCGCCCATGGCAGCAAGAGCGGGCGAATCAATTCGCCCCTACAGGCGGCAAGCAATAAAGTGTTCGATGCGTTGAAGGCGCAGGCCGCCGGCAACCTGCTGTGCCGCGAACTGACCGTGCTGCCGCCCAACGAACTCACACCGGGGCAATACCGCGTTCGCGTGAAGAAGCTGGCGCAGGCCAACGGCTGGAAACTTGAAGAGTTCACCATGCCAAAATTGCGCAAGATGGGCGCAGGGGCGTTCGTCGCGGTGGCGCAGGGCAGCGATCCGGAAGACGCAGCCATCGTGCATCTGACTTACAAGCACCCGAAAGCGAAGCAGACCGTGGCGCTGGTGGGCAAGGGCATCTGCTTTGACACCGGCGGCCACAACCTCAAGCCTTCGCGCTACATGCACAATATGCACGAGGACATGAACGGCTCGGCGGTCACGCTCGGCATCCTGCTTGCCGCCTCGCAGCAGAAATTGCCCGTGAACATCGATTGCTGGCTGGCGCTGGCGCAGAACCACATCAGCCCCAAGGCCTACAAGCAGAACGACATCGTCAAGGCGCTCAACGGCACCAGCATCGAAGTGATGCATACCGATGCCGAGGGCCGCATGGTGCTGGCGGATACGCTCACGCTGGCTTCGCGCGCCAAACCGAACCTGATGATCGATTTCGCCACGCTGACTGGTAGCATGGCGACGGCGCTGGGGGCGCGTTACAGCGGCGTGTTCGGCACGACTGATGCGTTGGCGCAGCGTGCGGTGAACGCGGGCAAGCAAAGCGGCGAACGCCTGTGCGCTTTCCCGATGGACGAGGATTACGAGGTCGCGCTGGATTCCAAAGTCGCCGACATCAAGCAATGCACGCTGGACGGCGAAGCCGACCACATTCTCGCCACGCGCTTCCTCAAACGTTTTGTCGAGTACGACACACCCTGGCTGCATGTGGACTTGTCGGCCAGCCGCTGCGAAGGCGGGCTGGGCAGTGTTGCATCCGAGGTAACCGGGTTTGGCGTGGGTTGGGGTTTGAGGATGCTGCAGGAAAAATAGGCCGGAACGATTAGCCCCGGCCTATTTGGTGAATTCGAGTTCCGCGATCAGGATGTGGTGATCCGACGCACTCGTCGGCTTCACCGTATAGCGCACCGGGCGCAGGTGGCGGCTGTGGAATATATGGTCGAGCACGTAAGGACGATGGCGCCAGGTGACTTCTTCTGTTTGCACGGTTTGATAACCGATCTCGCCGAACTGGCGAATCAGCGAATCGCGGTTGCTGACATTGAAATCGCCCGCTATCAGTGCGGGGCCGCTGGCGCGGCGCAGTTGCTCGATGACGAGTTTGCGTTGATCGAGATGCAATTCGCTCGATGAATTGAGCATGAAGTACGCCAGCAAGTGCACGTTGAAAAGGTTCACATCGTGTCCGTGCAGCGTGGTCGTGGCGCCAATGAGCAGACGGTCGGTCGGCGTCGTTTTCCTGCCTTCGAATTCGAATTCGATGGGCGGCGAAGGCAGGTCGACGCGGAAGGTGCCGCGCAACGGCGTCCTGGAAAAGATGGCCAGCCCGATGCCGAACGGCAACTCGCGCGGATCGGCTTTCGGATAGGAAAAATAACCGTGATAGTCTTTGAGCGCCGCGCTCAGCCGGGTGTAATTGGGTGGCGGTTCGATCTGTTTGCCGCCCGGCAGGGCATGCTCCACCTCCTGCAGTATGACGATATCAGCGTTGTGTTTGCGTATCTCTGCAATGGTCAGTTCCAGATCGATAGGGGCGGGGCCGGTGTTGCCTTCCTCCCATATCTGGCCGAACTGCATGTTGAACTGCATGACTTTGAATGTGCTCATGGGTGCCTATGATGCCATTGCTATCGCTTCAAGCAAACTGTTGTCTTTCAAATCGCATTTTGCCAGTTCAAATTCCAGAACATACCCACCCTACTTTCTTTTCAGCAGTTTCTCAAATTCTTCTGCCGGCACAGGCGGGCTGGTGAGATAGCCCTGATACATGTCGCAACCTTTGGCTTGCAGAAAGCTCAGCTGTTCCAGCGTTTCCACGCCTTCGGCCAGTACCTTGAATCCCAGGGAGTGGCCCATGGCGATGATGGTGGCGGCGATTTCCATGTCGTCCTGATGGAACGGGATGTCGTCGACGAAGCTCTTGTCGATCTTCAGGATATCGAGCGGGAAACGCTTGAGGTAGGCAAGCGAAGAATAGCCGGTGCCGAAATCGTCGATGGCCAGGCGGATATCCAGCGCCCGCAGCAGGTGCAGCATTTTGACGGCATCTTCTTCATGTTGCATCAGGGCGCTCTCGGTCAGTTCCAGTTCCAGGCGTTCGGCGGGGAACCCGGTTTCAGCCAGCACCCTGGAGACCACGTCCACGATGTTGCCGCGCTGGAATTGGTGCGGGGACAGGTTGACTGCCATTGTCTTGAATGGCAGTCCGATTTGGATCCAGCGCCTGCCTTGCAGGCAGGCTTCCTTTAACACCCATTCGCCGATGCTGCCGATCAGCCCCGATTCCTCTGCCAGCGGGATAAAGTCGACGGGTGAAATCAGGCCCCGTTGCGGATCCTGCCAGCGCACCAGGGCTTCCGCGCCGATGATGCGACCGGTGGCGATGTCCACCTGCGGCTGGTAATAGACGCGCAACTGGTTGGTCGTGATCGCGTAGCGCAGGCGGGTTTCCATTTCGAGATATTCGCCGGAAGTGCGCGTCAGCGCTTCGGTATAGAACTGATAGGTGTTGCGCCCTTGTTGCTTGGCTTGATGCATGGCGGCATCAGCATGCTGGATCAACTGATCCGCTTTGTTGCCGTCGTTCGGGAAAACACTGATCCCGATACTGGCGCCGACAAAGATTTCCTGTCCTCCCGACAGCACAAAGGGTTGCATCAGTAATTCGAGCAATGAGCGCGCCACAATGGCGGCATCCTCCGGGTTATCCATATTTTCAAGAACCAGCAAAAACTCATCGCCGCCAAGACGGGCCAGCATGTCCTCGCTGCGCATGTGCATGATCAGGCGTTCTGTCAGTTTGATCAGCAGTTCATCGCCGACCGGATAGCCCAGGCTGTCGTTGATGTTCTTGAATCTGTCCAGATCGAGGTAAAGCACGCCGACGCGAAGAGAGTTACGTTGTGCCTGCGCGAGTGTGTGGGCGAGGTGCGACTGCAATAACAGGCGGTTGGGCAGGTTGGTGAGCGGGTCGTAATGCGCCAGATGCTCCAGTTGCGTTTCGGATTGTTTGAGTTGGCTGAGGTCCGAGAACACTCCAACATAACGCGTGGTTTCGCCCTGGTCATTGCGCACGGCACTGATGGTCAGCCACTCCGGATAGGTTTCGCCATTCTTGCGCCGGTTCCAGATCTCTCCCTGCCAGAATCCTTCGGCCTTGATACTGGCCCACATGCTTTGGTAAAAATCCTTTTTCTGGCGGCCGGAGTGGAGGATGCTCGGGTTCTTTCCAAGCACCTCTGCCTCCTCGTAACCGGTGATTTTCAGGAACGCACGGTTTACCGCCAACATGCGCCCGTCGAGGTCGGTGATCATAACCCCGTCGTGGCTGCTCTCGAATACTGTGGCGGCTTGGCGGAGTGCATCTTCGGTCTGTTTACGCTCGCTGGTATCGCGGAACAGACCCATCAGGTGAGCCTTGCCGCCGATCATGATAGGTGCGGAATTGACGTCTGCGAAAAATATGGAGCCATCCTTGCGTTTTACGGGCACGTTGGGCAACAACGTGATTTCACCGGCCAACTGTCTGTTAAACCCCGCTTCGATATTGGATAGCTCCTCTGCGGGGTGGATTTCATTCACGCCGATATTGAGGATTTCCTCGTGGCTGTATCCCAGCATGCGTTCGATTGCCGGGTTCGCCATGACGAATCTTCTTGTTTCGGCATCCGCAAGCAGGATCCCGTCTATCGCGTTGGTAAAGATGTTGCGAAAGCGATCTTCGCTTTCACGCAATGCCTGCTCGGCCAGTTTGCGCTCGGTGATGTCGTCATTGACTACAACGAATTCTCCCTGCGCCGGGCTGTAGATGGAAAACGAAAACCATTTTCCCAGCGCGGCCAGGTAGTGTTCCCAGCGGGTGGATTTGCCGGTTTGGGCTACCTTGCCGAATACCTCAAGCGAATCCGGATTGTCTTCGCAATAGCCGGGAATGACCTCGCTGACCTTTTTGCCCACGACATCTTTCAGTCCGGTGGTTTGTGCAAAGGCAGGATTGACGGCGATGAACTCGTAATCAACGGGAGCGCCGTTCCGGAAAATCATCCGGTAGTGGGCAACGCCATTCAGCATGTTCTCGAACAACGAGCGGTAAGTTGCCTCGCTTTCGCGTAAAGCCTGCTCAGTTCGTTTGCGCTCGGTGATGTCCTCAATCATTGCAACGATATGGTTCGCCTTGCCATCTGCCCCTCGCGTGCATTTAACATCGAGGTTGACGGTAAGAAGCGATCCGTCTTTGCGCATGAAACGTTTTTCCAGTGAGTAGCCGTCGATTTTTCCGGTTTTCATCTGGTCGAATTGTTCGACGTTGCTGGATAAATCGTCGGGGTAAGTGATGTCCGCCCAGGTGGTATGCAACAACTCCTCGCGCGAGTAGCCCAGCATGTCGCACAGATGGTCGTTGACATACAGCCACGCCTTGCTTTCCGGCGCACTGATCGCCATGCCGATGAAAGGCAGGTCGTAGAACAACTTGAGTTGTTTGTCTTTCTCTGAGGTTTGGGTAACCAAAGCTCGAACCAGCAGATGAAGCAGCAATGTCGTAACGATGACAAAAGCGAAGCCTTTGAACATGCTGATCTGCATTAGCAATTGCGGGTCGGGCACGGCCAGCGCCAACAGCTTGTCGGATGAAAAAATCCACAGGCCGGCAAATGCCGCGTAGAGCAGGGCGATTCTGGCAGGGGTCAGGCGGCTATCCATAGGATAAGACTCTGATGGGGCAGGCAGTAAATGTAGACTGTATAACCTGCGGCTGCAACAGGGAATTCTTTAGTGCTGATTTGCGGCCAGTTGTGTCGCATTAATAATGGCTGGCGAGGGCGATTACCCAATAGCGCGCAAACTTGCCGATGGCCATGAACAGCGCCGCTTGCCACCAGTTCAAACGCAACCATCCGGCCGCCAGGCACAGCGCGTCGCCGATCAGCGGCACCCAGGCCAGCAGCAAGGCTGGTGTGCCAAGTCTCCGAACATTTTCTGCATGCTTGAGTTGCTGTGTCTGCGGGAGTACCCAGCCCATGCCAAAGGTGACCATGCCGCCCAGCGTGTTGCCGAGCGTGCCGAGCAGCAGCGCGGGCCAGAACAATTCCGGGTGCAGTTTCAACACGCCGAACAGCACCGCCTCCGAACCGCCCGGCAGCAGCGTTGCCGCGAGGAAGCTACTGATAAACAAGCCCCACAGGCTGAGGTCGCTGCCAATAATGGTGTTGATCGAATCCAAGTGAATATCCTAAGCCGGAGCCGGAAACAATATATTGTAGGATGGGTGGAGCCCTTCGACTTCGCTCAGGGCAGGCTGCGCGATACCCATCAATTTTTCAACATTAGCGATGGGTATCGCTACGTTCCACCCATCCTGCACACTACCACGACGCCCCGACGGGGTTGTAGGTGCGAATTCATTCGCACGTATGACACACGAGTGCGAATGAATTCGCACCTACAGAACCAACGACATTTGTTCAGTACATTCGATGGCGGAACAGCCAGTCGGCAATGACCAGCGCGACCGTGCCGATCAGTGCCATGGGCCAGAACTGCGGAATAAGCAAATGGAACGGCATGCCTTCGAGGAACACCCCGCGCAGCACCACCAAGAAATAGCGCAAGGGATCGATCAGCGTGATGTACTGCACCACCTCGGGCATGTTGCGGATCGGCGTGGCGAAGCCGGACAGGATGATGGCCGGCACCAGGAACATGAACGCACCGAGCAGGCCTTGCTGCTGGGTGGCCGCAAACGACGAGATCATCAGCCCCACGCCGACGCCGGACAGCAGGAACAGCAGCAGCCCGGTGTACAGCGTGAGCAGGCTGCCGAGCAGCGGCACCTTGAACCAGAACACTGCGGCCAGCACGATCACGCTGGCTTCGCCGATGCCGATGATGAAACCGGGCAGGGTCTTGCCGATCAGCAGTTCCACCGGGCGCATGGGCGTCACCAGCAACTGGTCGAAGGTGCCCTGCTCGCGTTCGCGCGCGACCGACATCGCGGTGACCAGCATGGTCACCAGCAGCGTGATGATGCCGACGATGCCGGGCAGGAAGAACCAGCGGCTTTCCAGGTTGGGATTGAACCAGGCGCGCGTCTCGATGTGCGCGGGCGGCTGGCTGGCGCCGTGGTCGCGCAGCCACGCGCGGTTGTAGCGCTCGACAATGTCGCGCACGTCGTTGATCGCCAGCATCGCCGTGTTGGAGTTGCGCCCGTCGACGATGACCTGCAACGCGCCGCTGCGCCCGGCCAGCAGGTTGGCGCTGAAGTTGCGGCTCACGTGTACCACCATCAGCGCATGCCTGCCGTCGATCAGCGGCGCGATCTCGCTCTCGTGGGTGAGTAGCGCCACGCGGCTGAACGTGGCCGCACCCTCGAAATCGGCCAGCAGCTCGCGCGCGGCCGTGCCGCGATCCTCGTTGTACACCGCATACGGCACGTTCTTCAGGTCGAAGGTTGCCGCGTAGCCGAAGATCATCATCTGGATCAGCGGCGGCGCGATCAGCACGATGCGGCCGCGCTTGTCCTTGAGCAGCGCGAGGAATTCCTTGAGAACGAGGGCGAGGATGCGGGCGAGCATGGTTATCCTCCGTTGCGTTCCCACGCGGAGCGTGGGAACGATAGCGTTGCGGAGCGCGGGATCGATAGCGTTGCGGCGTGCGGGGTCGATAGCGTTGCGGCGTGCGGGGTCGATAGCGTTGCGGCGTGCGGGGTCGATAGCGGAACATCGTTCCCACGCTCCGCGTGGGAACGCACCCCCCACCGCTCTGCGGCAATAAACCCACTCCGTCCAAGGCTCAAACCCATCTGTCCACCTCAATCAAACCCGTCTCCCTCGCATAATTCCGCGCACTGGAATAACGCCAGTGTTCAGCCCTGTCCACATACCCCCGCTTCACCGGGTTGGCGTGGATGTAATCCAGCTTTTCGCGCATCATATCCTCGCTGAAAACCAGTTCGGCATGGGAGCCTTCCTGCCAGAACTGGAACTCCCGATCTGTTTTATGCGCCCGCTTGGCGCAACGCAAACAAGCCAACAAATTCTCCTCCGCATGCGCCGCAAGATGGTCAATGATGCGACGCGCTGTGTAGGACTTGAAATGTCTCACGCACAAATCGAGGCGCTCGGACTGGGCGACAAAGTGCAGATGGTTCTCCAGAATCACATAGCCATAAAGGCGCATACCCTCATGTTCGCGCAGATACAGCCAGCTATCGAGCACGATTTGCACCGTGTCCGGGCGGGTGAATACCGGCAACCACTCCACGACCGTGCAGGTCAAAAAGTGCGGCGCGGCGGGATCTGTGATGATGTAGCGGCTGCGGCCCATGGCGATGGTATTCCGGTTAAGCGACGCGGAGCGTCGCGGGTTGCGTTCCCACGCGGAGCGTGGGAACGATAACAACAAAGTCCCAGCGCTTTTGTAGGTGCGAATTTATTCGCTCGATTATCAAATTGCGTGCGAATAAATTCGCACCTACACTGCATTGCCTCAATTGGCGTGGCATTCAAACTCACTCCAGCCGCTTGCGCGATTTCTTCCACGTAATGCCGAGGAAGATCGTTGCCATCGCCACCAGTGCCAGCGCGTTGGGCACGATCACGCTCCAGTCGTTGCCGGCGAGGAACACGGTCTGCAGGATGGCGATGTAGTAGCGCGCGGCGACGATGTGGGTGATGACCTGCACCACCGGCGGCATGCTGCCGATGTCGAAGATGAAACCGGACAACAGGAACGCGGGCAGGAAGGTGGTGATCAGCGCGAGCTGCCCGGCGACGAACTGGCTGCGCGCGATGGTGGAGATCAGCAGACCCATGCCCAGCGCCGCGACCAGGAACAGCGCCGAAGTGACAATCAACACCCACAGCGAACCACGCAACGGCACCCCGAACAGAAACAGCGACATGCTGACCGCCAGTGCCAGCCCGCCCATGCCCAATACGAAATAGGGCAGCAGCTTGCCGACGATTACTTCGCGCATCGACAGCGGCGTGACCAGCAGTGCTTCCATGGTGCCGCGTTCCCACTCGCGCGCCATCACCATCGCGGTGAGCAGCGCGCCGATCAGCGTCATGATCAGCGCCACCAGCCCCGGCACCAGGAAATTGCGGCTGCGCAGCTCGCTGTTGAACCAGACGCGCTGCTGCAGTTCCACCGGTGCCTCGAATTTCTGCCCGCGCTGTTCCGCATAGTGCGCCAGCCAATTGCCCCACACGCCCTGCACATAGCCGGAAATGATGCGTGCCGTGTTTGCATCCACGCCGTTGACGATAAGCTGTATCGGCGCGCCATCACTCTGGCGCAACGTGCGCCCGAAATCCTGGCGCAGCACCACGATGGCGTTGACGCGCCCGGCCATCATGGCTTGCTCGGCCTCGCGCGTGCTGGCGTAATAAGACGGCACCAGATATTTCGAATGCTCGAAGCGGGAGGTGAAATCGATGGTATCCGCGTTCGATTTTTCCACCACCAGCGCCACCGGCACATGTTCGGAATCGAGCGACACGCCGTAGCCGAACAGCAGCAGCAGGATGATCGGCATCAGGAACGCAATCGCGATACTGCTCGGATCGCGCACGATCTGCAGGAACTCCTTGCGGATGAGCCCGCGCAACCGCATGCGCGCGGAACCAGTACGTATCTCGCCGCTCATGCTGCCGTCCTCTGTTCGTCGTGCGCCATGATCAGCCCGATGAACGCGTCTTCCATGGTCGGTTCGGGCAGCGCCGCGCTGCGCGCTTCTGCCTTGATCGCGCCGGGTGTGCCCATGGTCAGTATCTCGCCCGCCGCCATGACGGCGAGGCGGTCGCAATATTCCGCTTCCTCCATGAAATGCGTGGTGACCATCACGGTCACGCCCTGTCCGGCCAGCGCGTTGATGCGCGACCAGAATTCGCGCCGCGCCAGCGGGTCGACGCCGGACGTGGGTTCGTCGAGGAATAATATTTCCGGCTCGTGCATCAGCGCACACGCCAGCGCCAGACGCTGTTTGTAGCCGAGCGACAGGTCGCCGCTGGTGATATCCGCCATCGCCGCCAGTTCGAATTCATCAAGCGCCCATTGAATGCGCCTGGTCCGGCGCATACCGGTCAGATCGTAGGCGCTGCTGAAAAAGCGCAAATTCTCGGCCACGCTGAGATTGCCGTAGAGCGAAAATTTCTGCGACATGTAACCGATGCGCGCACGCGCCGCGGCCGCGGCATGGCGCAGGTCGGCGCCCGCGACGCGCAGCGTGCCGCCGCTCGGCGGCAACAGCCCGCACAGCATGCGGAAGGTGGTGGATTTGCCCGCGCCGTTTGCGCCCAACAGGCCGAACACTTCGCCCTGGCTAACCTCGAAGCTGATGTTGTTCACCGCGTAGAAATCGCCGAAGCGGCGCTGCAGGTTGTGGACCTCGATGACCGGCGCGGCAGACTGTCCGCTCTCCGCTGTTGGGTCAGGGAGAGGGGCATTTTCAGGAGCAGTTGTAGGGTGCGCTTGCGCACCATTTATACCGGTGCGCAAGCGCACCCTACGACTTTGTCCCCTCGCCCCTTCGGGGAGATAACCAGCGACTTGGCTGGCGACTTTGGCCAGCCTAGTCGAATGGCTAGTAGTTCCACCAGGGTCAGGGAGAGGGGTGCTCTCAGGAGCAGATGCATCGCTACGATCCTTCCCCTTGATCAACGCCACAAAACTGTCCTCAAATCGCGGTGGCACTGCTTCTGCCTTGACGCCCTCCACGCCCGGCAGCAGCGCGGCGTAATCCGGTGGTGTATCGTTCTGCATCACCATGCGCACATGATCGCCCTGGATCAGTGCATCCATCACGCCGGGCGCCTGCGCGATGCGGCTCTGCAACGTGCGCTTGTCCATGCCCGCCACTGTCACGCGATAGCTGCGCCCGCGCATGGTCTCGCGCAGCACAACTGGTGCGCCCTGGTCGAGCAGCCGTCCTTCATGCAGCAACACCACTTCGTCGCAACGTTCCGCTTCGTCGAGATAGGCGGTGGTGAGCAGCACGCTGGTGCCCTGTTCGCGCACCAGCCGGTACACGATCTCCCACAGTTCGCGGCGCGACACCGGGTCCACGCCGACCGTGGGTTCGTCGAGCAGCAAGAGTTGCGGCTGGCGCACCAGCGCGCAGGCGAGACCGAGTTTCTGCTTCATACCACCGGAGAGTTGCCCCGCCAGCCGCTTGCCGAAAGGCGCCAGCCCGGCCATGTGCATGAGCTCGCGGTAGCGTTGTTCGCGCGTGCTTTCCGGCACGCCCTGTAAGTCGGCGTAGAGGTCGAGGTTTTCCTGCACGCTGAGATCTTCGTAGAGACCGAAGCGTTGCGGCATGTAACCGATGGCGCCCTGCACTGCGAGCGACTGCGTGGCCGCATCCAGGCCGAGTACAGTGATCGCTCCGCCATCCGGCACCAGCAATCCTGCGGCGAGACGCATCAGCGTGGTCTTGCCGGCAGCGTCCGGACCGACCAGCCCGGTGACCACGCCGTGGCGCACGCTGAAGCTGACATCGTGCAGCGCCTGGATGCGCCGCTCGCCGATGTGGAAAGACTTGGAAAGTTGATTGACGGCCAGTGCGACGCCGCTGTCCTGCATCGCAGGGGCGGGTGGTGCCGAATCGTGGCTGGCCGTGTTCACGCCGGCCTCACGGATTGCGGCAGGGCTCGTTGTCCGTGGCGGCGGGCTGGCCCGGCGCGATGGTCACCGTGGCCGGCATGCCGAGGCGCAGTTCGCCCTGCGGGTTGCACACGAAGACGCGCGCCTGGTAGACCAGGCTGCTGCGCACCTCGGTGGTCTCCACCGATTTCGGCGTGAATTCCGCGGTGGGGGAGATGTAGCCGACCCATGCCGGGTAGCGCTTGTCCGGGTAGCTGTCGGTCGCCACCTCGGCGCGCATGCCCGGCTGGATTTTGCCGAGATCGCTTTCTCTCAGGTAAACGCGCACCCACAGCGGGTCGGTCATTGCGAGCGTGTAGACCGGACGCTGCGGCGAGGCCATGTCGCCGGGTTCGAGGATGCGTTGCTGCACGATGCCATTGTCGGGCGCATACAGCGAGGCGTCGGCCAGTGCCGTGCGCGCCAGGTCCAACGCGGCTTGCGCGGCCTTGAACACCGCCTGCGCCGCGTCGGCCGCAGTACGCGCGTCGTCTGCCTGCTGCTGTGCGACGAAATGCTGCTCGACCAGTTTGCTGGTGCGCCGGTATGTGTTGGCCGCGTTGACAGCGCCGAGGCGCGCGGCCTCCTTGTCGGCCTCGGCCTTGCGGACTTTCTGCTGTAGCGTCGCCGTATCCAGCATCGCCAGTAGCTGACCCTTTTTGACCGGGTCGCCTTCTTTCGCCAGCATCTGCGCGATGCGCTCGGAGCCGTTGAAGGCAAGCTGAACCTGCCTGATGTCGGCGTTGCCATACAGCGTCAGCGTGTCGCCGTTTGCGGCGCGGTGGTTGCCGAAATACGCGGCGCCTGCGGCGCCGAGCAAGATCGCAGCGGCAAGGAGAAGGAGAATTTTCTTTTTCATGGTCTTGGTCCCGGGCCCCATGCCGGGTCCGAAAAAAGCAGCGGTGCATTCAGCAGCAGCATATTCATGGTCGTGCCCGTTTCGTTTGTTTGGGTGTCAGCACGCGAATCAGGGTGTTTACACCATCGAGTACTTCATTTGCCGATTCCTTGTTCAGTCGCGCCTGATGCATGACAGCCAGGCCGATGATGGTGGCGTGAAATAACCGCGCCGACTCTTCGTCTGCAGCGATTCCCGCCTCTTGCAGCAGATGCCGCATGGCAGTACGCACATGCCGGATCAGCCTGCGCAGCAATTTCCGGATATCGGGGTCGTTGTCGGCAGCGACGATCAGGCCGAGAAAAACGCGCGGCGGCAAGCCATCGATCATGATCTTTGAAACGGCATCCGCCAGCGTCTTGCCCTGCGGTTTCTTTTGCAGCTGCAATGCAACATTGTCCATCGCGCCGAAGATCGTGAACTCGGCAATCGCCAGCAGCAAATCGGCGCGTTTGGGGAAATAGTAGGTCAGGTGGCTTTGCTTGATCTTGGCCGCCTGCGCGATTTGCGGCTGCGTCAGCGCGGCCACGCCTTTCTCGCGCAACAGCGACGAACCTGCAATCAGAATGTCTTCCTTGACGCCCATTGGGTTACCCGCAAATCATCCGGCTTGGTAAGACTACCAAAATTGGCGGAGAACTTCAAATGTTCGTTGAATGCAGCAGCAAAGACTTGTGGTGTGCGGAACAAATGGAATGAATTGGCGCGGTCCTTCATGTCAGCGAGTTTTCTCAACTACGTAGTTCTACGTAATGAAGCAGGCGCGAGGTATAGAGAAAGGTATAGGCCGTTTGGCATATTGTTCAAAGTCGCTTAATCGGTTAGGTTGGAAATGTGTGTAAGGCCGTTGTTCATTTCTTGATATTCAACGCATCGCAACGATGTGAAACAGATGTGAACAACAAGAATGCAGGCGAGAAAACACTCGCCGCTTATCGGGGAGGCAAGATGCAGGTTCTCGCCATGAATGGTGCCATTCCACCCGGCCCGTCGCGGGCTACCGTTCTCATCGTGGATGACGACACGGGGAATCTGGGTATTCTCGGCAACCTGCTCCAGCCGCAACACGATGTACTGGCCGCTCCTTCCGGCGAGCGTGCTTTGCAGATTTCCACCGGCACCCCGAAACCCGATTTGATCCTGCTCGACGTGTTGATGCCGCACCTGGATGGCTACGCCGTGCTCGCGCGCCTGCGTCAGAACCCGGCCACTCTTGATATCCCGGTCATTTTTGTCACCGGGCTGGATTCCACCGAAGATGAAGAAAAGGGCCTGGCGCTCGGCGCGGTGGATTACATCGCCAAGCCCTATCGTTCATCCATCGTCCTGGCACGCGTGCGCACCCAGCTTGAACTCAAGCGCGCCCGCGACCGGCTGCGCAACCAGAATGCCTATCTGGAAGCCGAAGTGGCACGGCGCATGCAGGACACCCTGCTGGTTCAGGACGTCACCATCAATGCGCTGGCCGAACTCGCGGAAACGCGCGACAACGAGACCGGCAACCACATCCGCCGTACCCAGCAATACGTGCGCATATTGGCGCAGCGCTTGCAGACACATCCCCGCTTTGCGGGCTTCCTGACCGACAAGGTCGTCGAGCTGATGGCCAAATCCGCCCCGCTGCACGACATCGGCAAAGTCGGCATCCCCGATCAGATTCTGCTCAAACCGGGCAAGTTGAACGAAGAGGAATGGGCCATCATGAAGACCCATAGCATGCTGGGCGCCCTTTCCATCGAGCGGGCACTGCGCAATGCGGATCGGCGTCTGGACTTTCTTGATATGGCGATGCAGATCGCGCGTTTCCACCATGAAAAATGGGATGGCAACGGTTACCCGGAAGGGTTGAAAGAAAATGACATTCCCATCCCAGCACGCCTGATGGCCCTGGCCGATGTGTTCGATGCACTCGTTACGCGTCGCGTATATAAAGAAGCGATACCGTTCTACATGGCGAAAGAAATAATCGTCGCAGAGCGCGGACGCCACTTCGATCCCGATGTCGTCGATGTTTTTCTCGAAAACTTCGATGACTTCGTCACCGTTGCCGAAAAATACCGGGAGAGCGACGGTGAATGACAGAGTGCCCATCATCAACAACGAAACCTATTTCTTTCGCGACCACGGCCAGTTTGACCTGCTGCGCCTGCGCCTGCTGCCGGAGTTGATCGCGCGCCACCGGGCTACAAAAACGCTGCGCCTGTGGAGCGCCGGTTGCTCCAGTGGAGAGGAAGCCTATTCTCTCGCCATGCTGCTGGACATGTTGTTGCCGAAACGGCATGAATGGAACATCCTCATCCTCGGCAGTGACATCGACGGGAAAGCGCTGGCAAAAGCGCGGCGCGCACGCTATGGGCAATGGTCGTTCCGCATGGCGCCCACCGCGCTGAAACACCGCTATTTCCGGCGCACGGGAGACGAATGGACACTGGACGAGCGCATCCGCAACATGGCGACCTTTCAAACAGGCGACCTGATCGGCGATGCCTGCGCCGACGCGCAATTACAGGACATGGACCTGATCCTGTGCCGCAACGTGTTCATCTATTTCGGCACCGCGGCCGTGGCCGTCGTGGCGGACAAACTGGCCGCCGCACTAAGCGAGGGCGGCTATCTCATGACCGCCCACACCGAACTCATCGGCTATCGCGTGCGGAATCTGCAGAGCAGGTTATTTGCCGAAGGGGTGGTGTATCAAAGGGGCGCATCTGTGTCTGTGCCTGCTGCGGCGAAACACGCACCTTATATAAACCCGGATAGTTCATTAGCGCCAAACTCGTTCCTTCCCCCTTGCAGGGGGAAGGCTAGCTTGGCCTGTCCTGAGCCTGCCGAAGGAGGGGTAGAGTTGCGGAACGGTAATGTTTCTACCCCCTCCCTAGCCCTCCCCCTGCAAGGGGGAGGGAATAAAACGGCCAATAAACAATCCACATCAATCCCGCCAAGCATACCAAGCGCAGAAGACCTGCTTGCATCGGCACACGCATTCGCGGACCGGGGCGACTACGATCAGGCCGTGCAAACCTGCCGCCGCACGCTAAGCATCGCCCCGCTCGCGCCAGGGCCGTATTTCCTGCTCGCACAGTTGGCTCAACTCAAGGGAGATTTCGAGCAAGCGCGGGAACTGCTGGACAAGACCCTCTACCTGGATCCACGCAGCGTCGCGGCCACGCTGGAACTGGCGTCGCTGTGCGAGCGACAGGAAAACCTGCTGCGGGCACAAACCCTGCGGCGTGCGGCGCTGGACATCGTGCGCGCACTACCCGGTGACGCAGTGATCGAGCCTTATGAAACGACCGCGGCCGAGATGGCGCAGTGGCTCGCGCAATGAACGCAAATAAATTGTTTGCACCGAATTGTCCCTTCCCCCTCGCAGGGGGAGGGAGCCTTATGTCGAATAGAGTATTCGGGATAAACCACCGCATTCGAGGATGACCGCATGACGACCCAGCCCCTGCTGATTTTCGATCACGACGGCGCGCGCTTCGGCGTTGACGCGACGCAAGTGCGCGAATCCGTGTGGCTGCCCGAACTGACGCCGGTCGAGGAAGCGCCGCCGTGGATCGTCGGCCTGTTCAGCCTGCGCGGACAGATCATCCCCGTCGCCGACCTCCATCTGCGTTTCGAACATCCGGCGCGGCGCTACAGCACCGGCGATCATGTCGTGATACTGGAGACCGAACGCCTGCCGATGGGGGTGATTGTCAGCGAAGTGCGCGAAGTGATCGATCTGCCCTGCGACGCCATTCAGTCTCCCCCCCAGTTCGATGCAAAGGTTTCCGGGCCGGCTCACTTGGTGGCCGGCGAGGCGCGCGTGGGCGACGACCTCGTGACGCTGCTCGATGTATTCCGTCTGACGCAGTTGCCCGAAGGAACTGAACTTCCCGAAGGAGCGGAACTGATCGAAGGAGTGGAGCCGGGCGAAACTGCGGAACAACCTGCGCCCGCCGCTTATTTCTGTCCGGATGCCACACCCGCAGAACGCGCGCTGTTCCGCAAGCGGGCGCTGGCGCTGCAGGAAAACGCTGCCGACGACGAGGGCACAGGCCTCGGGCTGGCGGTGGTAGAACTGGGCGGCGAATTTTTCGGCGTCGAGCTTGCGGACGTACTGGAATTCTGCGACATCGCCGAATTGTGCCCCATTCCCTGCTGCCCGCCGCACGTGCTCGGGGCCATGAGCCTGCGCGGCGAACTGCTCACCCTGATCGACCCGCGCTCCGCGCTCAATTTGCCGCTTGCCGACCGGGGCGGCAAGGCCGTGGTCGCCCTTCTCGGCGAACACGCCGTAGGTATCGCCGTGGATCAAGTTCACGACGTCGTTTACCTGCGCGACGAAGCATTGCAGGCGCCGCCTGCGGCGTTGCGCGAACTGTGCGGCGCATCAATTGCGGGCACCGCGCCGTATGCCAACAAGATGATGACGGTACTCGACCTGCCCGTGCTGCTGGCGAGGGAAGAATGGATTGTTAATGAACATGTGTGATCGCAAGAGAAGGCCTTTACGTAGGGTGGGCACGTTCTTTGTGCCCACGCGGCTAGCGGAGAATATTCTGCGTGGGCAGTGCGAGCGGGTAATGGCATAGCCGTTGGGTACCCGTCGGCCTCCTCCTTGCGGGGACACAAGTTCGTAGGATGGGTTGAGCGTAGCGATACCCATCAAACATATTCACTCGAACAATCGATGGGTATCGCGTTGCTCAACCCATCCTACAGTTGCTGCTCGCGCGGGAAGAATGGATTGCTAATGAAAATGTGTGATCGAAGGAGAATGCCATGTTCGAAAAAATGAAACTGCGCCAGCGCATCCTGCTGGGTTATCTGGCTCCGTTACTGTTGCTGCTGTGTGCCATGGGTCTGGTGTTCTTCAACCTGCAGGAGGCAACGCATGCGGCGGCGGGTGTCGAAGCTTCGCACCTGATCGTGAGTGAAGCCAAGGATCTCGCTTATACACTTACCAGGATGCAGCGCGCAGCGCGCGGCTATCTGCTGATAAAGAATCCGACCTCGCGCCAGACTTTCCTGGACAACGAAAAGGAGTTCATCCGCCGTGGCGAACAACTCACCGGCCTGGTGAAAGACCCGCAACAGCAGGACAACCTGCGCAGCATGCTGAACATGGGGCAAGAACTGATCAAACTGGACAACCAGTTCCTGATCTTGGTGGATGCAGGCAAGCAGGCGGAAGCCCAGGCCAAATTCCGTAGCGGAGAGGGCGTCAAGGCATCGGCAGAAATTGACACGCAATGGAATCGTTTCAGGCAGCGGGAAACCGAGATCGTGAAAGAGCGCCAGGAAGCCTACGATACCGCCATGCGCACGGTCGCCAACTCGATCATCTACGGCATGCTGGGCGCCATCTCCCTGGCCGTTGTTATCGCCGTCTGGCTCGCCGCTGCGGTGAGCCGCAAGATCACCGCCAGCGCCACGCAGCTTTCTACCGCCGCCAACGAAATCGCCGCCACCATTAACCAGCACGAGCGCACGGCCAGCCAGCAGGCCGCTGCCGCCAGCGAAACATCTGCCACCATAGAGGAGTTGTCCACCTCCTCGCGCAAGTCGGCCGAACAGGCGGCGGCCGCAGCGGCGGTATCGGAACAAGCCGGGGCTGCCACGGTGCAGGGCGACGAGACCACGCGCCAGGCGGTGGAAGCGATGAGTAGCCTCAAGGACAAGATCGGCGCCATGGCCGAGCAGATACTGCACCTGGGCGAGCAGACCGGACAGATCGGCAGCATCGCCACCGTGCTCAAGGACCTGGCCGGACAGATCAACATGCTGGCCCTGAATGCCGCCGTGGAAGCGGCCCGCGCCGGCGAACACGGCAAGGGTTTCGCCGTGGTGGCGAGCGAAATTCGCAAGCTCGCCGACGAGAGCAAAAAGTCGGCGGAGCAAACCGCGGTGCTGGTGGCCGATGTCCAGAAAGCCACCAACTCCTCCATCATGATGACGGAAGAAGGCAGCCACACCGTCGCCGAAGTGACCAAACTGGTACAGAAAGTCGCCGAACTGTTCGGCAATCTGGCCGGTCTGACCGGAAGCGCCAACGAAAACGTGCAGCAGGTGATGCTCAACATCCAGCAACAATCTGCTGCCTTCAACCAGGTGGTGGAAGCGACCAACAGCATCGCTTCCGGCGCCAAGGACACTGCCGCCGGCATCAGCCAGACCAAGATTGGCGTGCAGAACCTGAACGAGGCGGCGAGCAACCTCAAGGCGATCGCGTGAGGCGAATGCGGATTTCGGAAAGCGGAGTGCGGATTTGGGGGTATGGAATGAAGCGAATGCGGAATGAATCGATTGCGGAGTGCAGATTTCGGATTACGGAATTCGGAGTGGTGGTTTTCATTCCGCGTTCCGCAATCTGCAATCCGCAATGGATATGATCGAAGACAAGGAACTGCACGCACTGTTCAAGGCGGAAAGCGCGGAGCATCTCGCGCGCCTCGACGACGGCTTGCTGCGCCTCGAAAAAACGCCGGCCGACCCCGCGCTGCTGGAAGAAGTGTTCCGCGAATCGCACAGTCTGAAAGGTGCGGCACGCATGCTCGGGCTGGGCAAGATAGAAACCGCCGCGCACGGACTGGAAAGCATCTTCAATGCGGCGCGCAAGGGCGAGGCGCCGCTCACACCGGAGGTGATCGAGCACATGAATGCTGCGCTGATCGATCTGCGACGGCATGTGCAGGAGGCGCTTTCGAATGCGGATTTCGGAATGCCGACAGCGGAATTAGCGCCCACTCCGCAATCGGATATTCCGCAATCCGCAATCCGCACTCCGCAATCGGACATTCCGCAATCCGCATTCCCCACTCCACAATCGACCGTGCCTTTCCGCATCGACACCGTGCGCGTGGAAACGCGCAAGCTGGACGATCTGCTGACCCAGGCGGGCGAGCTCTCGGTGATTCAGGGGCGGGCGCAACACCGGCTGGCGCTGATGGAAGAACTTTTGGAACAATGGACGGTAGTGGAACGGGGGCGCCGCAAGCGCAGGGCAAATTCATCGGCGCGGCACGCGGAAGAACACGAGGCGCTGCTGCACTTCGGCAGCCTGCTCAAGCAGGCGCGCGATGCGCATTTTGACGATAGCGCGCGCCTGGAATCCACCGTTCACCTGCTGGAAGACCAAGTGCGCAGCATCCGCCTGCTGCCGCTCTCCACCGTATTTGCGCTGTTTCCGCGCATGGTGCGCGACTTGGCCAAAGAACAGGGCAAGGAAGCGGAACTGGTGATCGAGGGCGGTGACATCAGCGTGGACAAACGCATTCTCGAGGAAATGAAAGACCCGCTGATGCACCTGATCCGCAATGCCATCGATCACGGCATCGAAGCGCCCGCCGAGCGCGAGCAGTTGGGCAAGCCGCGCAGAGCCACGGTGCGGTTGCGTGCCACGCGCGAAAATGCCAGCGTACAACTGGCCGTGCAGGACGACGGCCGCGGGCTGGACACCGCGGTCATCCTGCAGGAAGCAAAGAAGCGCGGCCTACTCAATGCGGAGTTCGGAATGCAGAATGCGGACTCCATTCTGCAGTCGAACACTCCGCAATCCGCACTCCGCAATCCGCAATTGGATGCGGCTCAATTGCAGCAACTGATTTTCACGCCCGGCTTTTCCACCAGCAGCTTCGTCACCGAACTCTCCGGGCGCGGTGTGGGGCTGGATGTGGTGCGCGTCAATGTCGAGCGCATGAAGGGAAGCGTGCACCTGCAATCAGTCGCCGGTCAGGGGCTGACAGTGCAACTGCGCCTGCCGCTGAGCCTCACCACTGCGCAGATCCTGCTGGCGAGCGCGGGCGGCGGACTGTACGGACTGCCGGTCGAATTCGTCCATACCTCGCGCCGCGTGCGCGAAGAAGACATCTTCACACTCGAAGGCCATCTGGCCATCCTGCTGGACGGCCTGCCGGTGATCACTGCGCGCCTCGCCGACCTGCTGCAACTGCCGACCGGTGAACTGGTGGCGCCCGACATCCTGGCGTGCATCGTGATCCAGGTCGGCGAGGAGCGCTTGGGTTTGCTGGTGGACGAACTGCTGGCCGAGGAAGAAGTGGTGCCCAAACCGCCCGGCCCGCCATTGCGGCGCGTGCGCAACGTATCCGCGTTGGCCATGCTGGGCAGCGGCAAAATTTGCGCGGTGCTGAACCCTGCCGACCTGTTGCGCACGTGTCTAATGCGGAATTCGGAATTCGGAATGCGGAGTGCTGAATCCATTCCGCATTCCGCAATCGGCATTCCGCAATCGAATGCTCCGCATTCGATCCTGTTGGTGGAAGACTCGGCCCTGATCCGCGCCATGGAAAAACGCATTCTAGAAGACGGCGGCTACGAAGTGGTGGCGACGGTGGACGGCGTGGATGCGCTCAACGCCCTGGGCAGCCGCGCCTTCGCCGCCGTGGTGTCGGACGTCATGATGCCCAACATGGACGGCCTCACGCTCACCGCGCGCATTCGCGCCGAGCCGCGCTACAAGGAACTGCCGCTGATCCTGGTGACCAGCCTCGCCTCGGATGAAGACAAGCGGCGCGGCCTCGATGCCGGCGCCAACGCCTATATTCCCAAACCGACGTTCGACCAGCGCGTGCTGCTGGATACGTTGAAAAGGCTCATTTGAATGCGGAATGCTGAATTCGGAATGCGGAATGATTTGAAGCAGCGGACCAAGGGTTTCGCGCTGCAAATTATTGTGTTGGTTGATAGCTTGCCGGTGGGCAGGACAGCCGAGGTAATAGGCAGGCAATTGCTCCGCTCCGGAACATCGGTGGGTGCGAATTATCGCGCGGCGTGTCGTGCAAAGTCGGCGGCGGACTTCATCGCCAAGATGGGAATCGTAGAAGAAGAGGCCGACGAATGTATCTACTGGATGGAGCTGCTGGCCGAGGCAAATATTCTGCCTTTGACCAGATTACAACCGCTCATGACGGAGGCTGATGAACTCGTAGCCATCACGGTCTCATCTATAAAAACGGCCAAGGCAAACAAGAAATGAACACCACCAATTCCGCACCCCGCATTCCGAATTCCGCAATCAGGGTCCTCCTCGTCGACGACTCTCCCATCGCGCTGCACATCATGCAGCGCCTGCTGTCTGCCTCACCCGGCATTCAGGTGGTGGGCACTGCCACCAACGGCAAGGAGGCGCTCGAGTTGTTGCCCGAGTTGAATCCCGACGTGATCTGCACCGATCTGCACATGCCGGTGATGGATGGCATGGAGTTCACCCGCGCGGTGATGAACAAGTACCCGCGCCCCATCCTGGTGGTGAGCGTATCGGTGGAGCCGGACTCGTCCAATATTTTCCAGATGCTGGGGGCGGGGGCGGTGGATGTCTACCCCAAGCCGCGCGACATTCTCGGGGCGGATCAGGACAAGCTGGCCAGGGAACTCTCCAGCAAGATTCGCATCCTCGCCGGTGTGCATGTTTTTCGCCGCACCGCAACAGCGAAAACTACTCCTCCGTCCCTGCCGCACTTAAAGCTGACACCTCACGCCAACGTGCGCATCGTGGCGATTGGAGCTTCCACTGGCGGCCCGCAGGCGCTGCGCGAAATTCTTTCCCATCTGCCGGTCGAGTTTCCCGTGCCGGTGTTGTGTGTGCAGCATATCGGCGGCGACTTTCTCACCGGACTGGTGGCCTGGCTGGCCGAAGCCTGCCCGCTGCCGGTGCGCAAAGCCGTGCAGGGCGAGCAGCCGCGAGCCGGGATGGTCTATTTCGCGCCCGAGGACACCCATCTGGAACTTGACGGCAGCGGACGTTTTTCGCTCACGCAGGCTCCGCCCTGCGACGGCCACCGGCCCTCGGCAACCGTCACCCTGCGCGCTGCGGCGCGCCGCTACGGTGCCGGTACGGTGGGCGTGCTGCTCACCGGCATGGGCCGCGACGGTGCCGAAGGCATGGCGGAAATTGCCGCCGCCGGCGGCGTCACCATCGCCCAGGATGAAGCCAGCAGCGTGGTTTACGGCATGCCCAAAGCGGCAGTGGAACTGGGTGCCGCGCTGCATGTGCTTCCCATTGAACAGATTGCGCCGGCGCTGGTGGCGTTGGCGAAGGGGAATGTTGAATGAACACCCGAATGTTCATTAGGCCGTCATACCGGCGCTGGCCGGTATCCAGATTGGTAGGGTGGGCACGTTTTTGGTGCCCACGCGGTGATGGGAAGGTGTTTCCGCGTGGGCACCAAAAACGTGCCCACCCTACGAGACTGCGGAATGAATGGAGTGCTGCATGAAGAATGAAAACAAATCGAAAGCGGAATCCGGACTTGGGACTGCGGACTCCATTCTGCAATCCGAAATCCTCATCGTAGAAGACAGCCCCGTCGAGGCGGAAATGCTGCGCCGCACGCTTGTCAAGGCTGGCTACGCGGTGAACGTGGCGCACAACGGCGAGGAAGGCCTGCAGGCAGCGCACAAGCAGCGGCCCGCGCTGGTGTTGAGCGACATCAACATGCCGGTGATGAACGGCTTTGAGTTGTGCCGCGCGATCAAGTACGACGATGACCTGTGGAATGTTCCGCTGATGCTGCTCACGGTACTGTCGGAGCCGAAAGACATCATCGAAGCGATCAATTGCGGTGCCGATGCTTACGTCGTCAAGCCTTTCGGCGAGGCCAACCTGCTGGGCCGCGTCCGTTCCCTGCTGGATGCCCCGCTCAAGAGAAAAAGGGCGGATGAGCGGCGCGAGGAAGTGGTGGGCTACGGCGGCCAGCGCTTCTCCATCTCCGGCGGCGGCCAGCAGATACTCAACCTGCTGCTCTCCGTATACGAGAACACGCTCAACCAGAATCGGGAATTGGAGAATACCCAGACCGAGCTAAATCTGCTCAACGAGAACCTGGACCGGGAAGTGCATGAGCGCACTGCGGCGGTTCGCGCGAGCGAGGAACGCTACAAACGCATCACCGAGGGGCTCACGGATTATCTGTACACGGTGCGCGTCGAGAACGGCCGTGCGGTGGAAACCAGGCAGAGCCCGGCCAGCATGATCGTGACAGGATACACGCCGGAAGAATTTGCCGCCGATCCCTATCTATGGATCCGCATGGTCGTGCCGGAGGACCGCGAACTGGTCAACGAGCATGTGCGGCAAATCCTGGCGGGGAAGGACAGCTTGCCCATCGAGCACCGCATCATCCGCAAGGACGGCAAGATGCGCTGGATAAGCGATACGCCCGTCCTGAGCAAGGATGCCGCCGGGAAGCTGCTGTCCTACGACGGCCTGATCAAGGACATCACCGAGCGCAAGGTTGCCGAGGAGCAAATCCACAAGCTCTCGCTGGCCGTCGAGCAGAGCATGGACAGCGTTGTCATTACCGATCTGGATGCCAAAATCGAGTACGTGAACGAAGCCTTTGTCCGGGTCACCGGCTACAGCCGCGAGGAAGTCATCGGCCAGAACCCGCGCATCCTGCAATCCGCCAGGACACCGCGCGCAACCTACGACGCCCTGTGGGACGCTTTGCACCACGACCGGACCTGGAAGGGCGAGTTCATCAACCGGCGCAAGGACGGCAGCGAATACGCCGAATTCGCCACCATCACGCCCATTCATCAAGCCGACAGACGCGTCAGTCACTACGTGGCGGTGAAGGAGGATATCACCGAGAAAAAACGCCTGGGCAAGGAACTGGATCAGCACCGCCATCATCTGGAGGAACTGGTCGAGACCCGCACCCACGAGTTGAACGAGGCCAAGGCCGCGGCCGAGGCGGCGAACGCGGCCAAGAGCGCCTTCGTCGCCAACATGAGTCACGAAATACGCACGCCGCTGAATGCCATCGTCGGGCTCACGCACCTGTTGCGGCGCGACAATCCCGATCCGGCGCAGAAGGAGAAGCTGGACAAGATCGTCGAGGCTTCCCGGCACCTGCTCTCGGTCATCAGCGACATTCTCGACTTTTCCAAGATCGAGGCGGGCAAGCTGAATCTGAGTGTCGCCGACTTTTCCTTCGCGCGCATGCTGGACAATGTCGTCTCCATGATCGGTTCCAGGGTGCGCGAAAAGAATCTGGAACTCGTCGTGGAACGCGACGCTGTGCCGCCGGTCTTGGTGGGCGATTCCACCCGGCTGGCGCAAGCCCTGCTCAACTATCTTTCCAACGCCGTCAAATTCACCGAGCGCGGCACGATCGGCATCCGCATTTCCAAATCGGAGGAAACGCCAACCGACCTCATGGTTCGCTTCGAAGTGACGGACACCGGCATCGGTATCCCGCCCGAGAAAATATCGCATTTGTTCGCCGCCTTCGAGCAGGTCGATGCCAGCATCTCGCGCCGTTATGGCGGCACTGGCCTGGGGCTCGCCATCACCCGGCAACTGGCGCACCTCATGGGCGGCGAGGCCGGCGCGCAGAGCGTACCCGGCCAAGGCAGTACATTCTGGTTTACCGCGCGTCTGCGCAGGAGCGATCTCGGCGTGGACGAGTTGCCCGACGCCCCCGCGCGCGGCAAGTTGGGCCTGCAAACCATGCCGGTCGGCACCCGCATCCTGCTGGCCGAAGACAACAAGATCAACCAGGAAGTCGCGGTAGAACTCCTGAGCGAAGTCGGCTTGAAGGTGGAGGTCGCCAACGACGGCTTTGAGGCATTGGAGATGGCGCGCAAAGGCGGTTACGACCTGATCCTGATGGACATGCAGATGCCGGGCATGGACGGCCTCGAGGCGACCCGTGCCATCCGCGACCTGCCCGGTTGCGCGATGCTGCCCATCCTGGCGATGACCGCCAACGCCTTCGACGAAGATCGCGAGCGCTGCAAGGCCGCAGGCATGAACGACTTCATCACCAAACCGGTCGATCCCGAGCAGCTTTTCGGCACGTTGTTGCGCTGGTTGTCTCCCGCCGCGATGGTTGTACCCGCCGCTCCTGCCGCCACCGGGACGCCGCCCGCCGAACTCACAGACATCCCCGGACTGGATATCCGGCAGGGACTCAAGGTACTGAACGGCCACCTCGCCATCTACCTGCGTTTGCTGCGCCAATTTGAGGTTGATCATGGCGACGACATGATCCGGCTGCGCAAGCACATGTCTGCGGGAGAGCGCGACAAGGCCAGATTGCTGGCCCATACGCTGAAAGGCAGTTCGGCCAATCTGGGGGCGACCGGCGTGCAGGGGCTGGCCGCCAAACTGGAAGAGGCGATCAAGGATGGTCGCGATGCGGTGACAATCGGACGGCTGGCGAACACGCTCGAAATCGGCTTGCAGGAACTGGTTGCGGGAATACGCACGGCGCTGCCGCAGGAGGCCGCCGCGCCCTGGGCGGGTGAAGTGGACTGGGCGCTAGTGCGGAAGGTGCTGTCCGAACTCGAGCCGCTGCTGGCGACGGGCAGCATGCAGGCAAACCAGATTTTCGAGACCCATGCCGCGTTGCTCAAGGCCGCGCTCGGCCCGCCGGGTGCGGAACTGGAACAACGTATCGAGCATATTCTCTACCCCGAGGCGCTGGAGACCCTCAGGCGGGTGCGGCAGGAACACACGGAGTTGGCGGGATGAATTTTCGTTGACACACGGTTGCGCTCCCGCCAGCGGGATAACCGGGGACTTGGCTGCGGTTTTTTGCAGCTTAGTCGAATGGCTAGTTGTTTCATCCAGAGGGTTAGGGAGAAGGAAGTAAAAACAGGGGAATAATCAAATGAACATGAACCAGCCAATAGAAAAAACCCGCGAAATAATTCTGGTTGCTGACGACGATGCAGGCGACGTGGCCGCGCTGGGGCGTTTGCTCCACCCGCATTACGATGTATTTGCCGCCCCTTCCGGTGAGCGGGCATTGCAAATCGCCGCCGGAATTCCCAAGCCGGATCTGATTCTGCTCGATGTATTGATGCCGGAGATGGATGGTTACGAGGTGCTGATCCGCCTGCGCGACAACCCTGCCACCCGCGACATTCCGGTCATTTTCATCAGCGGGCTCGACTCCATTGAAGATGAAGAGAAAGGCCTCGAACTCGGTGCGGTGGATTACATCGCCAAACCCTACCGCCCGCCCATCATTCTGGCGCGAGTGCACACTTGGCTTGAACTCAAGCGCAGCCGCGACCGGTTGCGCGACCAGAATGCGATTCTGGAAGCCGAAGTGGACAAGCGCCTGAAAGAAAATCAACAGGTTCAGGGGCAACTGCTGCATTCCGAGAAGATGGCCGCCATCGGCCAGTTGGCGGCCGGTATTGCACACGAGATCAACAATCCGGTGGGTTTTGTCACCTCCAATCTCAAGACGCTGGATATCTACAAGAGGGATATTCTCGAGATTCTGGATACCTACGAAACATTGGAGGCCGCGTGCGCACCGGACGCGGAGGCACTGTTGAAAATACACGCGCTCAAGCAACAGAAGGATTTCGGTTTTATTCGCACCGATCTGGACCAGTTGATAGCGGAGTCGCAGCAAGGGATGGCGCGCGTGGCCAAGATCGTGAGCGACCTGAAGGATTTTGCCCATGCCGAAAACAAGGAGTGGCTGTGGGCCGACTTGAACAACGGGCTCGATTCCACGCTCAACATTGTGCGCAATGAAATCAAGTATCACTGCACCTTGAACAAAGCCTACGGCGACATTCCCAAGGTGTATTGCATGGCATCGCAGATCAACCAGGTTCTGCTGAATTTATTGGTGAACGCGGCACAGGCGATACCGGAAAAAGGCGAGATCACCGTTCGCACCGGACAAGAAGGCGAAGAAGTCTTTGTCGCGATTGCCGATACCGGCAGCGGCATCCCCGCCGGGAACCTGAAGCGGATATTCGAACCCTTTTTTACCACCAAGCCTGTCGGCAAGGGCACGGGGCTTGGTCTTGCGATATCTTTCGACATCGTCCAGAAACATAAAGGGCGCATTGAAGTCGAGAGCACGGTGGGCAAGGGAACAACTTTCACCGTTTGGCTGCCGGTCAATTCGCAGGTCGAAGACGCGGCCCGGAAGGCAAGTTGAATATATTGCGACCGGGTTGGGAACCCGTCGGCCTCCCCCTTGCGGGGGCAAAGAACGTGCCCACCCTACATGAATTTCCTACTGCCCGCGCAATGCCGAGAAAACTTTCTGCGCCAGATCGCCGACAGCCTGCAGCGGATGGGCGCGAATCTCTTTTTCCTGTTCTGCCATCATCAGGAACAAACCATCCAGCGCCTTGCGCGTGATGTAGTCGTCGAGGTGGGCATCCTGCTGTTTGACCAGTCCGAGCTTGACGCCTTTGCCGGCGAAGCGGTCATAGGTCTGCGCGAGGCGGACTTTTTGCATGGATCGATTGACGATGGGTTTGAATTTTTCACCCAGCGGGGTTTCGGTATTGCGGCGGAAATATTGCGTGGCGGCATCGTCGTTGCCGAGCAGGATGTCTTTGGCATCCGTCACGGTCATGTTTTTCACCGCACCGACCAGCAGTGTTTTCGCTTCCGGCACGGCGGCTTCGGCGGCGCGGTTCATGGAGGTGATCAGCTCATCCGAATATTTGCCCAGGCCGAACCGGCGCAGGGTGCGGTCGGCTTTTTGCAGGTTCTCCGGCAGCGGAATGCGCACTTTGTCGTTGCCCAGATAACCGTTCTCTTTGGCCAAGTTGCGCACCGCGGTTTCCGCGCCCTGCGTGAGCGCCTGCTTCAGGCTGTCGGTTTGTTCCTGTGCGCTGAATTGCGCCAGCCCCGAGGGTTTGGATGCGGATGCATTCGAGGTGTCGGCGGGTTGTTTCAGTTCGTCGAGCGTGGCCTTGAGATCATCCAGGTTGAACGCACTGGCGGACATACTTGCCGCGAGCATAGCGAGCAACAGGATTCGACGCATCATTTCTTTTTCGGCGCCATGATGTCGGTGATGGTGCCTTCCGCCATTTCGGCCGCGAAGCACAATGTCTCCGACAAGGTCGGGTGCGGGTGGATGGTGAGGCCGATGTCTTCCATGTCCGCGCCCATCTCCAGCGCCAGCACACCTTCGGCGATCAGTTCGCCCGCATTCACGCCGACGATGCCCATGCCGAGGATGCGCCGCGATTTCGGATCCAGCAGCACCTTGGTGGCGCCCTCTTCGCGCGCGATGGACAGCGCGCGGCCGGAGGCGGCCCACGGGAAGGCGGCTTTCTCGTATGCGACGCCCTGCATCTTGGCCTGGGTTTCGGTGAGACCCATCCACGCCACTTCGGGATCGGTGTAGGCAACAGAGGGGATGGTCAGCGGCTCGAAGAAGGACTTGTGTCCGGCAATGTTTTCCGCCGCAACCTTGCCTTCATGCACAGCCTTGTGCGCCAGCATCGGGTCGCCCACGATGTCGCCGATGGCGAAGATGTGCGGCACGTTGGTGCGTTGCTGTTTGTCCACCGGAATGAAACCGCGCTCGTTGACAGTCAATCCTGCCGCTTCGGCGGCGATCTCGCGCCCGTTCGGGCGGCGGCCCACGGCCATCAGCACCTTGTCGTACACCTGCGCTTCGGCGGGCGCCTGCTCGCCTTCGAAGCTGACTTTGAGTCCGGCCTTGGTCGCTTCGATCTTCGTGACCTTGGTCTTCAGCATGATGGCTTCGTAGCGCTTGGCGATGCGCGTATGCAGCGGCTTGACCATGTCCTTGTCGGCGCCGGGCATGATCTGGTCCATCAATTCGACCACGCTGATCTTGCTGCCCAGTGCGTTGTACACCGTCGCCATTTCCAGGCCGATGATGCCGCCGCCGATGACCAGCATGCGCTTGGGCACATCCTTCAGCGCCAGCGCGCCGGTGGAATCGATCATGCGCGGATCGTCGTAGGGGAAGCCGGGGATGCGCGCCACGCTGGAGCCGGCGGCCACGATGGCGTTGTCGAAGGTGATGACTTTCTCGCCTTCTTCGGTTTGCACGGCGAGGCTATTGGGGGAGGTGAACTTGGCGGTGCCGCGCACCACTTGCACCTTGCGCTGCTTGGCCAGTCCGGCGAGGCCGCCGGTGAGCTTGCTGACAACGCTTTCCTTCCAGGTGCGGATGGCGTCGATATCGATTTTCGGTTTCGCAAACGTCACGCCGTGATGCGAAACTTCTTCCGCTTCGTTGATGACCTTGGCGACATGCAACAGCGCCTTGGACGGGATGCAGCCGACGTTGAGGCAGACGCCGCCCAGTGCGGATTCCTTCTCGATCAGCACCACCTGCTTGCCGAGGTCGGCGGCGCGGAACGCGGCGGTGTAGCCGCCGGGGCCGGCGCCGAGCACGACGACTTCGGAGTGCAAATCGCCTTTGACGATATTTGTTCCGACCTTGGTGGCTGGCTGGGAAACGGGTTCTGCGGGTGCCGGCGTGGCAACGACCGGCGCTGTGGCATTGCTGGTTTCCAGCATCAGGATCGCCGAGCCTTCGCTCACCTTGTCGCCGACTTTGACTTTGAGTTGTTTCACCACGCCGGCCACGGGAGAGGGCACGTCCACCGTCGCCTTGTCCGTTTCCAGGGAAATGAGCGATTGTTCTTTTTCGACTTTGTCGCCGGGTTTGACGGCAATTTCGATGACGGCGACACCTTTGAAGTCGCCGATGTCGGGCACTTTGATTTCGATGGTCTGGCTCATGTTGTCTTCTCCAATGTCATTCCGGCGCAGGCCGGAATCCAGTCTTAAACTAATCTTCGCAAAGCGAAGACAAAATCATAAAGGCATATTGAATAAAACCGCTGGATTCCGGCTTGACCGAAGGTTAGCTTGTCCTGAGCCTGTCGAAGGGCCGGAATGACGGTTTAGGTTCTGATTTGTCCGCTGCCAAGAACGATATATTTTTGCGAGGTCAGGCCTTCCAGTCCGACCGGGCCGCGCGCGTGGATCTTGTCGGTGGAGATGCCGATCTCCGCTCCCAACCCGTATTCGAAGCCGTCGGCGAAACGCGTCGAGGCATTCACCATCACGCTGCTGGAATCCACTTCGCGCAGGAAACGCATCGCCTTGCTGTAGTTCTCGGTGACGATGCTGTCGGTGTGCTGCGAGCTGTAGGTGTTGATGTGGGCGATGGCTTCGTCCAGATTTGCCACGATGCGTATGCTCAGGATCGGCGCCAGATATTCGGTGTGCCAGTCCTCTTCGGTGGCCGCTTTCATCTGCGCGACGAGTTTGCGCGAAGCCTCGTCGCCGCGCAGTTCAACGCCTTTGTCGAGATATATTTTGCACAGTTCAGGCAAAACTTTTGCCGCCACGTCGGCGTTTACCAGCAAAGTCTCCATTGCGTTGCACACGCCGTAGCGATGGGTTTTGGCATTGTCGGCGATGCGCACGGCTTTGGCGAGATCGGCTTCATCGTCGATGTACACATGACAGATTCCATCCAGATGCTTGATGACCGGTACCTTGGCATCTGCGGAGATGCGCGCGATCAGGCTCTTGCCGCCGCGCGGCACGATCACGTCCACATACTCTTTCAGGGTGATGAGTTCGCCCACGGCGGCGCGGTCGGTTGTATTCACCACTTGCACTGCCGTCTCCGGCAAGCCCGCTTCGCGCAACCCCTGATTGACGCAGGCGGCGATGGCCTGGTTGGAATGAATGGCTTCCGAGCCGCCGCGCAGGATGCAGGCATTGCCCGATTTCAGGCACAGTCCGGCGGCATCCGCCGTCACGTTCGGGCGTGATTCGTAGATGATGCCGATGACACCCAGCGGCACGCGCATCTTGCCGACCTGGATGCCGGAGGGGCGGTACTTCATGTCGCTGATCTCGCCGATGGGATCGGGCAGGGCAGCGATCTGGCGCAGGCCTTCTGCCATGGACTTGACGGTTTTTTCGGTGAGTTTGAGGCGGTCGATGGAGGCTGCATCCAATCCGCTGGTTTTGGCAGCAGCGACATCCCTGGTGTTCTCGGCGATAAGCTTCGCGCTGTTGAGCAGAATCGCGGTGGCGATGTTCTCCAGCGCGTGATTCTTGGCGTTGGTGTTGGCCTGCGCCATCAGGCGCGAAGCCGCGCGGGCCTGCTGCCCGACTTGTTGCATGTATTGCCTGATGTTTTCCATCGTTTGTCTCTTCTTGGAATAGGTGTGCATTTTAGCATTCCGCTTGCGCTAGAATGCGCACTCTATTCATTGAGAAAGCTGTATGTCCGACATTCTTAAAAAGATCATTGCGGCAAAAACCCAGGAAGTCGCAGCGGCGCTGTCGGCAAAACCGTTGCCGGTCATTCGCGCCGAAGCCGAGCAGGCTGATCCCGTGCGCGATTTCATCGGTGCGATCCGCAACAGGATTGCAGGCGGACATTCTGCAGTGATTGCGGAAATAAAAAAAGCCAGTCCGAGCAAAGGGGTAATCCGCGCCGATTTTCATCCGGCGGAGATCGCGGACAGTTATGCGCGGCATGGTGCGGCGTGTTTGTCGGTGTTGACCGATGAGCAGTTCTTTCAGGGCAGCGCGGAGTACCTGAAACAGGCGCGCGCGGCATGCAGCCTGCCCGTGCTGCGCAAGGATTTCATGGTGCACGAGTACCAGGTCTACCAGGCGCGGGCGATGGGGGCGGATGCCATTTTGCTGATCGCGGCGGCGTTGACCCTGGGCCAGATGAAAGCGCTGGAGGCGCTGGCGTACAAATTGGGCATGGCCGTGCTGGTGGAAGTGCATGATGCCAAAGAGCTGCATAATGCATTGCAGCTTGCTACGCCGCTGCTCGGTATCAACAACCGCAACCTGCGCACGTTTGAAGTCAACCTGCGCACCACGATTGATCTGCTGGCGATCATTTCTTCCTCCGAGGCGGGGCACGATCGTATCGTCGTCACCGAAAGCGGCATTTTTACGCAACAGGATGTGATGCTGATGCGCGAGCATAAAGTGCATGCTTTCCTGGTCGGCGAGGCATTCATGCGCGCATCCGATCCGGGCGAGGAATTGCAAAAAGTCTTTGCCGATGCGGGGCAATAATTGCCGGAAGCCATTTTGGGGAGAATAACTTGAGTGCGATCCACCCTTCAGAACTGTCTTTTATTACCAGACACGCCCCGTTCGACCGCATGGAACTGGCACATGTGATGTGGATGATGGAGCGCATGTTCCTGGGCTATTACGCGGAAGGCGAAGTGATCGTCACGCCGGAGCAGGGTCCGGTGGATCGTTTCCTCGTGATCAAGCAGGGGGTGGTGCACGGGGAGCAGAATGTCGCCAAGGCTTCCGAGGCGGATACCTGGCTGGAGCTGGGAGAAGGGGAATGCTTTCCGCTGGGCGCGTTGCTGGCCAATCGCCGGGTCGCGAGCGTCTATCGAGCGGGCAGCGACACCTTCTGCTACGAACTGCCTGCCGCAGAGTTCCGGGAACTGATCGGGATGAGTTCCGCGTTCCGCGATTTCTGCACGCGGCGCATCGCAAATCTGCTGGAGCATTCCAAGCAGGTCATCCAGGCGCAGTTCAGCCATTCCAGTGTCGAACAACAATCGCTGGCCAGTCCGTTGTCGGCGATCATCCGGCGCGAACCGGTGACATGTGCGCCGGAGACCAGCGTGCGCAAAGTGCTGGGGGTCATGCGCGAACAGCGCATCGGCTCCATGGTCGCGGTCGATATGAACAGCCGGCCGCTCGGCATCATGACCCTGCACGACGTGCTGGATCGCATCGCGATTCCGCAGTTCGATCTGGAGCAGCCGGTCATCAAGGTCATGAGCACGCAATTGTCGAGTCTGCCGCCGCAGGCGCTGGCGCATGAAGCCGCGCTGACGATGGCGAGGCACGGGTTTCGCCATGTGCTGGTGGTGGAAAACGAGCGTCTGGTCGGGCTGGTTTCGGAAAAGGATCTGTTCGCGCTGCAGCGGGTCGGCTTGCGCCAGATCGGTTCGACCATCCGGCATGCCGAAACGCCCGAGGTGTTGCAACAGGCGGCTGCGGACATTCGCCGCATGGCGCATAACATGATGGCGCAGGGCGTGGCGCCGGAACAATTGACGCAGTTCATCTCCACCTTCAACGATCTGCTCACTGTCCGCGTGGTCGAGCTGGAACTTGCTGCCAGCGGTTTGCTCGGCACGCCGTTGCATGACCGGCTGTGCTGGATGGCGCTGGGTTCGGAGGGGCGCTTCGAGCAGACGCTGAATACCGACCAGGATAATGCGATCATTTTCGAGACGCCGCCGGGGATGACGCCGGATCAGGTGCGCGAGAAACTGTTGCCGGCGGCGCGGCGTATCAATGAAACGTTGGCGCTGTGCGGGTTTCCCCTGTGCAAGGGCGAAATCATGGCGTGCAACCCGAAGTGGTGCCTGTCGCTGGAGGAATGGAAACGCGCCTTTTCCGCGTGGATAGACGGCGGGTCGCCGGAATCCCTGTTGCACGCATCCATCTTCTTCGATTTTCGCGCGCTGTATGGCACCGAGCATCTGGCGGAAGAGCTGCGCCAGTGGCTGTCGCAATATGCGCGCAGCAATGCGCGCTTCCTGCGCCAGATGGCGGCCAATGCCTTGCGCAACCGCCCGCCGCTGGGGCTGGTGCGCGATTTCGTGTTGAACGACGAGAACCGGCTCGATCTCAAGCTCAACGGGCTTGCGCCTTTTGTGGATGCGGCGCGTATTTTCAGTCTGGCGGCGGGCGTGCCGCAGACCGGCACGTTGCAGCGCTTGCGCCTCAGCGCGCCTGCCTTGCATATCCCCGCCGCCGAAGTCGAGGCATGGATCAATGCCTTGCTGTTCATCCAGCTGTTGCGCCTGCGCCACCATTTCGAAGTGAGCGACAGGCAGGGTGGCGAGAAGGCGCAACCTCTGGATAACCTGATCGATCCCGGGCAGTTGAACGAACTGGACAGGCGCATTCTCAAGGAGGCGTTCCGCCAGGCGCGCAAAGCCCAGGCCAAACTGGCGCTGGATTACCAGCTTTGAAGAAGCTGCTGCAGCGCTGGTTTTCCCCCAAACCGAGCCTGAGGCCGCATCAGGCGGCACGCCTGGCCGCATGGCAGGCCTTGCCCGCCGCGCCGCAACCGGCAACCGTTGAGCATTCGCGTTTTGTGGTGGTGGATGTCGAGACGACGGGTTTGAACCTGATGACGGATACGCTGATCTCGATTGGCGCAGTGGCGGTGGTGAATGGGCGCATTGCGCTGGGTGACAGTTTTTATGTGGTGTTGCAGCAGCGTGAGATCAGCCGCAAGGAAAATATTCTGATCCATGGCATTTCCAGCTCCGCGCAACGCGAGGGTGATGATCCGGCCGAGGCTTTGCTGGCGTTCCTCGAATACCTGGGCAAATCCCCGCTGGTGGCATTTCATGTCACCTTCGACGAAACCATGATACGGCGTGCCCTGCGCCAATATCTGGGCCTGTCATTCAAACACCCGTGGCTGGATCTGGCGTATGTCATGCCTGCCCTGTACCCGACCCTGGCGTACAGTCATCGCGTGCTGGACGACTGGATAGGGCGTTTCAATATCCGCATCGAAGTCAGGCACAACGCGCTGGCGGATGCCCTAGCCACCGCGCAATTGTTGCAAGTCGCACATTCCCGTGCACGCGCCAAGGACATTACCGATTTCGCCGGATTGCGCGACCTGGAGCGGTCGCAACGCTGGGCGAATGGCGTAAGCTGATTGTAAGCTTCCTCAAGTAACCTCGTTATCGGTAGTAAGAGGGGGTCAGGCTGTAATCCCTGGCTAATTCGATTGTATTGGGGAAGTGAAAAATATCACCAGCCGTTTCTACGCGGAATTCCGGGGGAAGCGGCAACTCGATGCGGTCATATAAATAAATTTTGAGGAGAACGCAATGGACAAAAGCAGCGAGGCCTATTGGAAGGCTACGTTGGGTTTGCTGACCAAGATCCTGATTGTCTGGTTCCTGGTTTCTTTCGGCGCAGGCATCTTGTTTGCACCCTTGCTTAACAACATTCATCTGGGCGGTTACCCGCTGGGATTCTGGTTTGCACAACAGGGTTCCATGTACACATTTGTGGCGCTGATCTTCATCTATGCCAAGAAGATGAATGACATCGATCGCAAATTCGACGTGCACGAAGACTAAGGGGATAACATGGAACTTCAAACAACAATCTATCTGGTGGTGGGGCTGACATTTGCGCTCTACATCGGCATCGCCTTCTGGGCGCGTGCGGGAAGTACCAGCGAATTCTACGTCGCCGGCGGCGGCGTCCATCCCGTGCTGAACGGCATGGCGACCGGTGCCGACTGGATGTCTGCGGCGTCGTTCATCTCCATGGCCGGCCTGATCTCCAACATGGGTTACGGCGGCGGCTTGTTCCTGATGGGCTGGACCGGCGGTTACGTGCTGCTGGCCATGCTGCTGGCACCGTACTTGCGCAAGTTCGGCAAGTTCACCGTGCCGCAATTCATCGGCGACCGTTACTACTCCAAGTCTGCCGCGACCGTGGCCGTACTGTGCCTGCTGGTGGCTTCGCTCACCTACGTGATCGGCCAGATGACGGGTGTCGGTGTCGCGTTCTCGCGTTTCCTGGGCGTATCCAAGGAGACCGGCGTTTATGTCGGTATGGGCGTGGTCTTCGTGTATGCGGTGCTGGGCGGCATGAAGGGCATCACTTACACGCAGGTGGCGCAGTATGTGGTGTTGATCTTTGCCTACACGGTTCCGGCAGTCTTCATCTCCATGCACCTGACCGGCAATCCCATTCCGCAACTGGGCCTGGGCTCCAACCTGATCGGCAGCGATGTCTCCCTGCTGCAGAAACTGGACACCATCGTGGTCGAATTGGGCTTCGGCCAGTACACCACCACCACGGCGGGTAGCACGCTCAACATGTTCGTGTACACCCTGTCGCTGATGATCGGCACCGCCGGTCTGCCGCACGTCATCATGAGATTCTTCACTGTTCCGACAGTCAAGGATGCGCGCTCTTCCGCCGGTTGGGCGCTGGTGTTCATCGCCATTCTGTACACGACTGCACCTGCCGTGGCAGCCATGGCCAAAACGAACCTGCTGCGCACGATTACACCGGGAGTTGTAACCCAGAACGCCGACGTCTATGCCAAGGACAGTGCAATTCAATACGCCGAGCGTCCGGACTGGATGAATCGTTGGGAAAAGACCGGCCTGTTGAAATTCGAGGACAAGAACGGCGACGGACGCATCCAGTATTACAACGACAAGGTCAAGGATGAAGCAGTCAAGGCCAAGATGGATGCGGCCGGCTGGAAAGGCAACGAGTTGACGGTGAATGCCGACATTATCGTGCTGGCCAATCCGGAAATCGCACTGTTGCCGAACTGGGTGATTGCGCTGGTGGCTGCGGGTGGTCTGGCTGCCGCGTTGTCCACGGCGGCGGGTCTGTTGCTGGCGATTTCCTCCGCCATCTCGCATGACCTGGTGAAGGGCGTGTTCAATCCCAAGATCAGCGAAAAAGGCGAACTCATGGCCGGCAAGATTGCGATGGCCTGCTCCATCGTGGTCGCCGGTTACCTCGGTTTGAATCCGCCGGGCTTCGCGGCGGGAACGGTGGCGCTGGCCTTCGGTATTGCGGCCAGTTCCTTGTTCCCGGCCATCATGATGGGCATCTTCAGCAAGAAGATGAACAAGGAAGGTGCCATCGCCGGTATGTTGTTCGGCCTGTTCATCACCCTGTTCTATGTGTTCGCGCACAAGGGCCTGTTCTTCATCAAGGGTACGGAATATCTGCCCCTGATCGGCGGTCCCAACTCGTTCTTCGGCATCACGCCGGAAGCGTTCGGTGCGGTGGGTGCAATGTTCAACTTCATCGTTGCTTTCGCGGTGGACAAGTTCACCGCTGAGCCGCCGGAGCACATCCAGCACCTGGTGGAAAGCGTACGTACACCGCGTGGCGCAAAAGCGGTTGACGGTGCTCACGCGTAATTAGTCTGATCTGCAGTAACATAGACCCCGCCGTATTCCGGCGGGGTTTTTTCTTGGAGAGTTTATGCAATTTGATATCAGCGTGGCAACAACGTGGATATTGTTCATCTCGTTGTTTCCCATCGCATTCTTTTGGCTGCGCCGCGCCTGGCGTATCGCCGTGAAGCGCGATTTTTCAGACGTCGCATTGAAACGCGGCGAGTCGCCGGCAGATCCGCAGAAATATGCGCCCTATGCTGCCGCCATCAATCTGCTGGCGGGTGTGGTGGTGGTTTCCGTCATCGCCGGGGTGTTGACGGCATCTTATGATTACGCAACCTGGAGTGCGATGGCGGGTGTCACGATCTGGCTCAAGCTGATTGCCGACTTTATCCTGAGCCGGCATGCGCATCCGTTTAACTTCAAGAAGAAAACCTGATTAACCGTGCCGTTTTTCGGTCGCCAGGTACCGGACGTTCCAGCGTCCGGTTTTTGTTGGCGAAAGGAAGGCGCGAGTGGGACACGGATGAGGGTGTCGCGGATTGAAACCCGTCCGGCTGCGTTCTGCAGAAAATCCTGGTGCTTATTGGTCCGGGCCGGGAACGCCACGCTGCATGGCGATCAGCGCAGCTTCCGTGCGCGAGCGCACATGCAGTTTCTGCAGGATGCTCGTCATGTAATGCTTGACGGTCTTTTCGGCAAGGAAGGTTTTTTCGCCGATTTCCCGGTTGGTCAGTCCCTGGCTGAGGAGTTGCAGGATCTGGGTCTCGCGGGCGGTTAATTCGGAAAACGAATCAATGGTGTGCGGGTTGGAAAACTCCGTCAGCATATCGGCTGCCAATTCAGGAGTGACATAAGCCTCGCCACCGGCTACCCGGCGCGTGATGTTGCGCAACTCGCTGGCGGAGACGCCCTTCAATACGTAACCATGTGCGCCGGCTTTGAGGGCCGCCATCAGGTTTTCCCGGTTTTCCGAAACGGTGAGCATCATGATGCGCACGACCGGTGCACCGGCAGCGATTTTTCCCGCCGCCGCAATGCCGCCCATGCCGCCCATGGAAACATCCAGCAGCACAATGTCGGGGTGCAAACGAAGCGCCAGTTCCACGGCTTCTTCACCGCTGCTGGCCTGGGCAACCACCTCGAAATCCGGCTCTGCGCCAAGCGAATGTGCAACACCTTCGCGAAACAGCGGATGGTCATCGGCAAGCAGAATGCGGATCGGGCTAGTCATGGAGCATCCCAACAGTAGATAACGGCAGGCGGGCGCGAATTACAGTGCCGCTTCCGGGAGCGGAATCGATTTCAAAAATACCCCCGAGCAGCCGCACGCGTTCCCGCATGAAAGCCAGACCGAGACGACCGCCGATGGCCGCAGCCTGCGCATCGAATCCGGCGCCGTGGTCTGTGACGGTGACCAGTACCTCGCCATCGGTGCGCTGTATATGCACTGCGGGAGATCCCTTGGGCGCGTGGCGCCAGCAGTTGGTGAGTGATTCCTGGAGCAGCCGGTACACCGTGATCTTGACCGAAAGCGGTGCCTTGACCAGCGATTCATCTATGTCTGACTGTACTGTCAGTCCGGACAGGTGTTCGAAATCGCGCACTGCATGGCGGGCGGTGTCGGCAAGCGACAATTCAGCTATGCCCGGAATCGCCAGTCCCGATGAAATCTTGCGCACATCGCGCAAGGAGGATTGCAGGGCACTCTGGATGCTGTGGAGTTCCTGCGCGGTATTGCTGGGAGACGATGCGCATTTGCGGCAGTTTGCGGCGAACTCATCGAAACGCATCAAGGCAAAGGCAATCGTTTGCGCCGGCCCGTCGTGCAGATCGGCCGCGATCCGGATCAGGAATTCCTCGTTGAGTGTAGTCGTGCTTACGCCGGCCTCGCGCAAGCGTTCGCGCATGTGGTCATTTTCATTGAGTGCATTGCGCAACTGCTGGAGTTGCTGGCGCAGGTTGTGCTGTTGTGCCTGGATGGTATTGCTGGCGCGGCTCACCATGCCGAACAGAAACAGGTAGATTGCGAGCGTGGAGAGTGCCACCATTGCCCAGCTGTGCAGTTGGGCGGAGCGGATTTCGCGTCTCAGGTGATCTGCCGAGAGATAGAACTCGGCGACTGCAATGATTTTGTCGTCGGAACCGGAACGGATCGGTACATAGATCTCCAGCAGTTCCGGCCAGCGCGCTTGTTCCGGCTGGTTGTCGCTTTCGTCAAGTTTGCTCATCCGCGACTGCACTGTTCCGCCGAAAGCTGCGCCAAGCAAACCCCTGACCGGGAAGCGAAGCCCGTTTTGCTCATGGTCGCTGCTGTAGTCGATACGCCCGTCCGCGTCCCACAGTTTGAAGCGCACGACCTCGTGGCGTAGCGGGCCCGCGACGAAAATATGGTCGAGCTCGGTATGCGTTTTGTTGTTCACAGGGCTTCCGCATGGCCAGTCGCTCAGTTGTACCGCCAAAATGCTCTCCAGATAGACCGCGGAAATTTCTGCCGTGCGGTTCACCGCATTGGTCTCGATCAGGCGTGCTACCCACGAACCAATGGCCGTCATGCCGATGGCGAGAACGACAATGATCGCCAGCATGAATTGGCGGGAAAAACTCATTCGAAGAAAAGCCTGCTGCAGGGCTGTCACTATCTGGAAATCCATGGTGGGTGAATATAAAAGCGGGCGAACGCCAAGCGCGCACCGCGTGATTTGCGGCGAATGTTAACACGCGTTGGCGGTGGCGGAATTTAGACCAAGGTCTGACGGATACGTGAATTTGGCCCTGTTTGTTCTGCGCTGACAAGCCGTGGCGACTTCGTGCGGGCTTGCTGGCAATGACTTCCAATCGGGGCGGCTTGATACAGCGATCAACAACGGGATGTGGCGTTGTTCGGAGCAACCGGGAAGTGGAAGTCAGAGCGATGTGTTTTACCGTACAGGCGGCACTCGGTTTCATACCTGTTGTGGCGGGCAAAGAAAGAGCGGTTGTGCGGATGGCGGGATTCGGGTGTCGATGTAATTGTGGTGTACAAAATTATTTCGGGGAGAAAGACCATGGGTATCGCAAAGCTGCTGTCGTTCAGCCCCGCCCGCAAGGCGGGGTTCTTATGGGTGCGGGAAAGCAGGGGATTGAGTGGGTGCCGGAGGTTAACCGGACCCGTGCGGATTCATGATGGGTGATCGGACACGGGACGGGGAAAGCGAATGCTGATCCTGGTTCCTGTGCCGTCGCTGCCGGCATCCAGCACCAGCTCGGCACCGTGGCGTTTGGCGACTTCGGCAACAATGGAGAGCCCGAGCCCGCTGCCGCTTTGGCCGGTGCCGAGGATGCGATAGAAGCGTTCGAATACGCGTTCGCGGTGTTGCGGTTCGATGCCGGGCCCATTGTCTTCCACGCTCATTTCCATCCCGTGTTTCGTTGCAATTACGCGAACCGTGATATGCCCGCCTTCGGGCGTGTAGCGAATCGCGTTGTCGATCAGGTTGTTGAGCATCTCCATCAGGCTGTTCGCATCGCCCCGCACTTCCGCCGTTGCGGAGGCGCCTTCGAAACCCAGATCGATGTTTTTTTCCAGCGCCATATGCACCCAGTTGACCGTGCATTCCTGCGCCAACTGGTTGAGGTCCAGTGAGGTGAAATTGTCGTTGCTCTGGCCGCCCGGTTCGTTGCGCGCCAGCGCCAATAACTGGTTGACCAGACGGATGCCGTGCTGGGTGCTGGTGAGGATGTGTTCCAGCGCGTGCTGTTTTCTTTCCGGCTCGTCGGAACGCAGTGCCAGTTCGGATTGCGTCTTGAGGCCGGCGAAAGGCGTGCGCAACTGGTGTGCCGCATCGGCGACAAAACGTTGTTGTGCGGCCATCACTTGTTTCAGGCGCTCCAGCAAGTCGTTGACGGCATCGATCAGCGGCCGCACTTCGGCGGGCGCTTTGCTTCCATCCAGCAGGCTCAGGTCGTCGCGGTGCCGGTTCACCACGTCGCGGCGCAACCGGTCCAGCGGGCGCAAGCCCTGTTTCAAACCGTACCAGACGACGGCCAGCGCGATCAGGGTCAGCAGGAGTTGCGGGATCACGATGTTGGCCAGGATGCCGCGAATGAGCGCCTGCCGTTGGCGCGTGGTTTCGGAGACATGCAGCTGGAGAATGCCGTTTTTCGAAGGGAAGGTCAGGCTGACCATGCGCGTTTTCTGTCCTTCGCGCTCGCCGTTGCTGAACAGCGGGCCGGTACGGTCGCGCCGGTAGGAGAGCGGGCGCAACGTGTTGCCATTGCCGGCAAGCTTGCGGCCTTCGCTGTCGGTGACGGTATAAACCACGCTGTCCGGCATGCCCACGTCGCTACCGTCGGGGAGCGTGGGTATCACATCCAGTTGTTCGTGCCCGCTGCCCAGCTTGAGCTCGGTCGCGACTTCATTGGCGCGTTGCAGCAAAACAATGTCGTAGGGCTGGTTGGCATAGTTGATGGTGGCAAAGTAACCCACCACCGTGCTCACGATCCACAGCAGATAGAGCGAGATGAGCAACCTCTGCATGAGGTAGCTGCGCAGGGAACGGATGCTGTTGGCCATTAACCTAGGAACGTCAGGCCGAGAGGTTGTCGATGACGTAACCCAGGCCGCGGATGGTGCGGATGGTAACCCCGGCCGGCTCGACCTTCTTGCGCAGGCGGTGGATGTAGACTTCGATGGCATTGTTGCTGGCTTCTTCCGAGTAGCTGTAGAGCCGCTCCAGCAGCTGTTCTTTGCTCACCACCCAGCCGGTACGCAACATCAGGGCTTCCAGCACGCTCAACTCGCGCGTGGTGAGCTCCAGCGTGGCGCCGTTGATCATCGCACGCCGCCCGACACTGTCAAAGGTCAATGTGCCGCAGGTGTACACCGGGTTGACGCCGCATTGGCCGCGCCGGATCAGCGCGCGCACCCGGGCCTCGAGTTCGGGCAGGCTGAACGGTTTGATCATGTAATCGTCGGCGCCCAGATCGAGCCCCTTGACGCGGTCGCCTTCGGCATCGCGCGCGGTGAGAATGATGACCGGTACCTGTTTGTTTTTTTCGCGCAGGCTCTTCAGCACGCTGAAACCGTCCACCTTGGGCAGGCCCAGATCGAGGATTACCAGGTCGAAAGGTTGTTCGCCCTTGAGAATGAGGTTGGCCGAATGCCCGTCCTTTACACAATCGACGGCGTAACCCGATTGGCGCATGGAATTGCACAAACCATCGGACAGTACTTCATCGTCTTCGGCGATCAGAATGCGCATTGCAGTGTAAGCACCGTGTAAGGATATGCGGTTAAGTTCTTGCTATGGGACCATCATATGGATAATTGGGTACTATATCCATTCGTTATACGGCTATTCTAAGTGGAAGCGGTTAATTGTCCAAGTTGTCGACCGGCAGGACAGGGAATTCATTTTTTTCGGGGTAAAGCATGCAACTGACGGAGAAGCACAGACAGTATTGGCGCAAAAACCTCAAAATAACGGGGATTTTGCTGTTGGTCTGGTTTGTGGTCACCTTCGTGGTGGGCTGGTTTGCGCGGGATATGCAATCCGTCACCATTCTCGGGTTTCCTTTTCCGTTCTTCATGGGGGCGCAGGGCGCGCTGCTGGTCTATGTGCTGCTCGTCGGTTATTACGCTTATTGCATGAGCAAGCTGGACCGGGAATACGGCGTGCAGGAAAGAGATCAGTGATGATGCAGCCGGTCCAGTCGCGCTTTGTCTCGCAACTCAAACGCTACTACGCGCTGTACACGGGCGGATTCATCGGTTTTATCGTGATGCTGTCCATCCTCGAACAGATGGGCGTGCCCAACAAGCTGCTGGGCTACATATTCCTGGGGGTGACCGTCTCGCTGTACGCGGGCATCGGCATCCTTTCGCGCACTTCCGATGTCTCGGAGTATTACGTGGCCGGGCGGCGCGTGCCTGCCATGTTCAACGGCATGGCGATCGGCTCCGACTGGATGTCGGCCGCCAGCTTTATCGGTCTGGCGGGAACGCTGTATCTGTCCGGTTACGATGGTCTGGCCTTCGTGATGGGCTGGACCGGCGGCTTCGTGCTGGTGGCTTTGTTGCTGGCCCCGTATCTGCGCAAGTTCGGCCAGTTCACCATTCCGGATTTTCTGGGCGCGCGCTACGGCGGCAGCATTCCGCGCTCCATCGGCGTGTTCGCCGCCATCCTGTGCTCGTTTACTTATGTGATCGCGCAGATCTATGGCGTGGGGCTGATCACCAGCCGTTTCACCGGGCTGGATTTCGGCGTGGGCGTGTTCGTCGGCCTGGGCAGCATCCTGCTGTGTTCTTTCCTGGGCGGCATGCGCGCCGTGACCTGGACGCAGGTGGCGCAATACGTGATCCTCATCGTGGCCTTCATGATCCCGGTGATCTGGTTGTCGGTGAAGCACACCGGCAACCCGATCCCGCAGGTTGCCTACGGCTATGTGCTGGAGAAAGTCACGGCGCGCGAAAAGGTATTGAATGACCCGACTTCGCCGGACGGCGCGCGCGAGGCGGAAGTGCGTGCCATCTTCAAGCAGCACGAGATCAGGGACGAAGACAGACTGAAGGCGCTGGAGACGGGAGGCGCGGCCTACCTGTCCGAAGAAAAAGCCAAACTGGTCAAGGCGGCAGCCGAATTGGAAGCCAGGCGCGATGCCGATCCCCTGGCACTCAAAGCGGCCAATCAGGCCGTGGCCGATTTCCCGGCGGATGTAGCGGCTGCACAAAAGGCGTGGCGCTTGCAAGCCGAAGCGGACAAGGCCAAGTCGGGGCCGATCTCCGCGCATGCCGAACCGTTTGCCGGTCCGGATGAACAAACGCGCGACAACAAGCGCAAGAATTTCATGGCGCTGGTGCTGTGTCTGATGGTGGGTACTGCCGCCTTGCCGCATATCCTGATGCGTTTCTACACCACCACCTCGGTGGGCGAAGCACGGGTTTCCGTGTTCTGGTCGCTGCTGTTCATTTCCCTGCTGTATGTCACCGCGCCCGCGCTGGCGGTGTTGGCCAAGTACGACGTGTATACCCTGCTGGTGGGTTCCAGTTTTTCCGAACTGCCGAGCTGGGTTTCGGCTTGGGCCTCGGTGGACAAGACGCTGATGAGCGTGACCGACGTCAACCATGACGGCATTGTGCAGTTGGCCGAGGTCACCATCGGCGGCGACCTGATCGTGCTGGCGACGCCGGAGATCGCGGGTCTGCCTTATGTGGTGACGGCGCTGGTGGCGGCGGGCGGTCTGGCGGCAGCGCTGTCTACCGCCGACGGATTGATGCTGACCATCGCCAACTCGCTGTCGCACGATGTGTACTACAAGATGCTCGACCCCAAGGCGCCGACCGGGCGCCGCCTGTTCATTTCCAAGGCATTGCTGCTGGTGGTGGCGGTGTTTGCGGCCTATATCACCTCGCTCAAACCGGGGGATATTCTCGTGCTGGTCGGTGCCGCATTTTCGCTGGCAGGTTCCGCGTTCTTCCCGGCGCTGGCACTGGGCGTGTTCTGGAAGCGCGCCAACAAGGCCGGCGCAATTCTCGGCATGAGCAGCGGTTTGCTGACCTGCATGGTTTACATGTACATCACCTATCCGTTCTTCGGGGTAAATGCGCCGTTGTGGTGGGATATCAACCCGATCTCGGCGGGGATTTTCGGCATGCCGGTCGGGTTCGCCGGTGTGATCATCGGCAGCCTGCTGACACCCGCGCCGGACAAGGAGACGCAGGACATGGTCGACCACGTGCGCTATCCGAATCTGGAACGAAATATCAAGAGCAGGATTGCCTGAAGCAGGCGTGTTGCCGTGACAGGGTAAAAAGCATCCGGCGTATACTCCGCAACCTGTTTAAATTTTTTCAGAATGGCAAGTGCAATGACAATCCTGAAACGTACCGTCATCTACGTGTCCGACGGCACCGGCATCACCTCTGAAACGCTGGGTCACGGTTTGCTCGCCCAGTTCGAAGGCATCGAGTTCCGTCATTTGCGCTTTCCCTTCCTGGATAGCGAAGAAAAGATCAGGGATTGCGTTGCGCGCATCAATGATGTCGGCCGGCGCGAAGGTTCGCGCCCCATCGTCATCATGACGCTGACCAATACCGACTATAGCGCCATACTGCACAAGGCCGATGCGCTCTTCATCGATCTGTTCGATGCTTTTGTCGTGCCGCTGGAGCTGGAACTCGGCTGCCGCTATTCCCGTGCCGTGGGCCGCTCGCACAGCCAGTCCAACCCCGAATACAACTCGCGTATCGCTGCGGTGAATTTTGCCCTGGCGCACGACGACGGCGCGTCGGATGCCGACCTGAAAAGCGCCGACATCATCCTGGTCGGGGTGTCGCGCAGCGGCAAGACGCCGACCAGCCTGTACCTGTCCCTGCAGTTTTCATTGAAGGCGGCCAACTATCCGCTGATACCGGAAGACTTCGAGCGCGATCAATTGCCGTCGAGATTGCAACCTTTTCGCGGCAAACTGTTCGGCCTGACCATAGAACCCGGGCAACTGCAGCGCATCCGCACCGAACGCCGCCCGAACAGCAAATATGCTTCGCTGGAGAATTGCCGCTATGAAGTCGCGGCGGCGGAAAAGATGATGCGCCGTGAAGGCATCAAATGGTTCGATACCACTTCGCGTTCCATCGAGGAGCTGGCTGTGCAACTCATGCAGGAACTGAATCTCGAGCGTTGAATCCGGCGCTGCCCGTATCGCGGCAGCGAACAAACGCGATGTCTCAAACCTTGCAGGCAAGTAGCGCTGTCTGCAATTCGAACACCCTCAAATTCACTCGGGATTGGAATAGCCTTTTCATTGACGCGGGATAGAAGTTTCCTTACTGTGAACGCTGTTGTATACGACAGTCCGTAAATTCTGCCGCGAGTGTGGACATTGAACCGAAACGCAACTGCTGCCGACTTACAGGTGTCCCGCCCATTCAGGCGTCGTTGCGGGGATCGGTATTGAAAAAAACACGGGCGATATATTTTTCAGGGGGAAGCGATATGCATTCCGGATATGGCCGAATTATTGTTTTGGCAAAGCTGGTGCTGTTGTATTTCTGCATGCAAAGCCCCGCATGGGCGCAACCAGTGCAGTGGACTCCGGAATTGATGCAACCTGCCGCAAAAGCGCGCGACCCTTCCGAACCGTTCCGTATCCGTCTGGCAAAGATTCCAGCGAAGACGCTGCAGCTACTTACGCTGGAGCTGGACGAAATCGATGTGACCTCAATGGTGGCGATGGAGGGCGATGTGGCCGTGTTCACGCCCCCGCAACCCCTTGCCTACGGCGAACACCAGTTGCGGCTGGTCGAGAACAGTCCGGATGGCAGCATCAACGAGCGCGGCCAGTGGTCGTTCGAGTTGCGCAAGAGCGCGCTGTTTCGCGATGCGCAGGCGAATGGCAGTTTGACACTGAGGGAAAACTATCGAGCCGCCGATCATGGACTTGCCGATCCGGCGCCTGCGCGCAGCCAGGCTGACGCTGCCGGCCAGTTTGCCGGGTCTGTGGAAAACGAAAACTGGCGGGCGAATGCCATGCTGTCCTTTATTGCCAATCAGCAGTCGCAGATGATGCCGCGCCAAAAAGGCCACCTCGATCTGGGGCAGTTCCTGGCGGCAGCGGACTCGGGGATGTACGGGTTCAAGCTGGGTGATCATGCGATCGGCCCCGATAGCATGGTGTTGCAGTCTTTCGGCAGGCGTGGCATTTCGGTCAGCGCAACGGCACCCGGCGACAGGGCATCCGTCACCGGTTTTTCCATGCATGCCACGCCGTTGAGCGGTGCGGCGAACGTCCTGGGCGTGGCCGATGACGGCAACCGGGTTGACGGTGTCGTGGCCGCACTGCAACCCATTGCGGATGACGCCGGTGCGCTTGCGTTGCTGGGGACTTATGTCAGCGGCGGGAGCGAAAATCAAACCGGGGCGGGCGGGTTTGGCGGCTCGGATGCGGGCAGGGGAAGTGCGGGCAGCATCGTCGCGGACAGCAGTTTGTTGCAGCAACGACTGCGCTTGCGTGGCGAGTTCGCGCGGAGTTCATACGATTTTGACGGACGTGTCGGAGATCTTGCAGCCATGGGCGGCCATGCTTACTCGGGGCTTGTCAATTTCGTTCCCTGGCACGACAGGATGATATTCGACCAGGCGTTTCTCTTGAACGTGGGGCTGGAGAAGAAGTTGATCAGCAGCTATTTCCACAGTCCGTCAAATCCGGGCGCGATTTCAGACCGCGACATGGTGCGCATATTTACCGGGGTAAATTGGTATGGGCTGGATTTTCAGGCCAACGCGGGCAAGGAAACCGACAACGTGGACAATAGCCCGCTCATCCCGGTCACTGCCAGCCGGCAACGTAGCGCGGCCATCTCATATTCTCCAATGATGAACTACACGCCGCAGGCGGACGGGCAACTTCCCGAACCCCCTTGGTACGGCCAGCCGAGCTTGAGTGCGTCCTTCATGAGCTTGAACCGGGAAGTGGTGCAACTCGGCGGCTCGGCTGTCAGCCAGCCGGCGCATTCGACCTATAACAGCACCGTCGGTGCGAACTTCCAGTATGCGCTATGGAGTTGGGGGATCATGCAGAGCTGGGTGCGCGACCGCGGATACAACCTCGACATGACGCCGCTTACCCGTTCCGCGTCCACCCAACTGCAGGGAAATTTTCTGTTTTTCGAGAAGTTGACTGTCGGGATGAATGCCTTCAATGAAAACGTGGATAACGTCGACGCGGGCATCAAGACGAATGGAATCGGCGGGGGATTGAACCTGGCTTATCCATTCACCGACACAGTAAGCAGCATGTTGTCGTATTCGACGCGGCATGACTGGTTGACCGACGGTTCCAACGACAGCGTGACGAGCGATACCACCGCCTCCGTGAATTGGGTTGTGGATACACCACACGGCGCGAAGCCGGGAATCACGCTCGGCATGGACGGCAGTTACCACAATGTCAGCAACAAGAGCGGGATGTCGACGCAGCCCTTGGGTTCAATGTATCAGGTGTTTCTTCGAGTGAGTCTTGCATGGTCGCCATCGTACTAGGCAGGCAAGCGCGACAATCCGTACTGGAGCGTGCCGAAATGTGGATAAACATGCAATTTGCGGGCAGCTTGCCTGTCCTGGAGGGATTATGAACATCAATATGAAAAATCTGCGGCAGTGGCTTTTCCTGGCATGTCTCACATTATTGCCGGGATCGGGTTGGGCCGATGTTACAAGCGGCTCGGCGCAACCCGTGTCGACCACCATACCGCTCGGTCAGTCCACCACGATGACGGTGACATGGGTGGTCACTTCGTTTTTTGCGCTGGCGCCGCTTCCAAACGCTACGCTGACTTCTTCGTCCGGGCAGTTCTTCGTACCCTCCACGGGACTTGTCGTGGGTACGGTAAACTCGACAGTCAGCGCTGTGGGCACGGGAATGATCGACGGCTCATCGAGGGCGATCATTACCGAAAACGTGACGGTGCCAGCGGAGATTTCGCTCAAGGTCCTGCGTTCAGGAGCGTCTTCCCTTGAGTACCGGCGGACGTTCAGCGACGGCAGCGCGGTCACCGGGACTTATGCGGTCAATGTTGCGATCGGCGGTTCAGGGGCGGCCGGGTTCGGGATATCGCGCATGGCACTGACGTTTGATGACGGCGCCGTCGTGCGCATTGTGCCGGCCAAAAGCAGGCTGAGTGCGGTGGCGGAGGTCAGTTACAACGGCAGCGGAATGTTGACCGGCTATTGGGAGGTTGCGGATCCTGGCAGCACGTCCGGCACGCCGGTATTCAGGCAATTGCAGCCGGTTTCCCGGGGTTTGGGCGGCGCCGGGCGCATGCAGGCGCCGAGCCCGGATTTGCCCACCGGCAGCCTGGGACTGTACATGGTGCGTTTGCGCGTGACCGCACCCGTGCCGGGATTCGAACCGCCGGTTTTGTATTACTACGTCGGCGAAACCAAACCCGGTACGCCACTCGCCTTCATGCCGATGACCGTGATGAGTCCGCCGGATCAGGCCTATGTCGATGTCGCAACGTCGTTTGCATGGCAGCCGGTGAAAGGTGCGCGCGCGTACAAAATCGAAATTTTTGCGAACCCGGAGACATCGGCGAACAATCTACCGGAACTGGGGGGCGGCCCGGTCGCGGCGGATCCCCAACTGATGCAGCGTGCACTTTCCCGCCCACCCATGGCGGGCATGCTGGTTGCGGGAAAACAGACCCGGACGACACTCTCCGCTGCAACCAGGGCGAAGCTTCTGCCACAGCATTCCTACTTCTGGCGCATCCAGGCCATCGGTGCGGACGGGTCAACGGTGGGAGAAGCACAGGTGCGTGAACTCAGGATCCCGTAGCGGGGCTGAGCACAAAATGGAAACAGAAATCCAATCCCCGGCGATGGCAAACGTATTTGTACTGCCGACGCGCAAGGAAGATGCTGTCGGGCTTCTTGCGTCCATCGCCGACGGCAGCGAGACTGCGCTCGCCGAGTTTTACCGGCTTTATCAGTCGCGTATCTACAGCTTCATCATCGGGCGGGTGCACAATGCCGCCGATGCCGCCGACGTTCTCAACGAAGTGATGCTGGAAGTGTGGCGCCATGCCGCCGCGTTTCAGGGGCGCTCACGGGTGCTGACCTGGGTACTGGGGATTGCCCACCACAAGAGCATCGACTGCTTACGGCGGCGTTCACCCCATCTGGAGCTAGAGGACGGTGTTGAGGAAAACATGGAAGACGAGCGTGACGGCGCACCGGAGATTCTGGCGAAGCAACAGGATGCAACGCTCTTGAGATTCTGCGTGGAGAAGCTCTCCGGCAGCCAGCGTGAGGTGGTGCATCTCGCGTTCTTTCAGGAGCTTTCCTACGCCGAGGTCGCCACGATACTCGCCTGTCCAGAAGGAACCGTGAAGACTCGTATGTTTCATGCCAAGCAGAAACTGAAAGATTGTCTGGTGCGCGCAAACGCGGGCTGATTGCAACGTAGCGGTAAACTTTACAGCTTATTGAAACGACCAATTTTTATGAACTTGGATAACGCAGTCGGTGATGAATGCCCAGTTATTTTCTGGCGCTGGGTTAATTTTGTAGGTGCGAATTTATTCGCACAAAATCCGGCGTGCGTGCGAATAAATTCGCACCTACAAACCCCTTAAACTGTATTTTCCGGGATGAATATCCTGTCAACCAACAGACATTGACCATGGAACCCACAAGCACAGCACAGCATCCGGACGAACTTCTGCCGTGGCTCGCGAACCGCACGCTCGACGGTGCGGAGCGGCTTGAGGTCGAGGCACATGTCGCGACGTGCGAACGCTGCCGCAGCGAACTGGCCTATCTTGAGTCGCTGCGCAGCGGCATTGCGGAAATGGAGAACGTGCAGGCACCGGGCGAGTTTGGCCTGAACCGTCTGCTGCGGGACATCAGGCGCCAGCCAAAGCATGCAGAGCGTCGCCGCTGGCTTGCTCCGGCACTGGCAGCATCACTCGCAGTTGTCGTGTTGCAGGGTGTCATGCTCACGCAAATGTGGATGCAGCCGACGAACATTGCGCCACTCGGGCGCGCGCTGCCGGACGCGGACGTGCTGCAGATCAGGTTCGATCCGCGCGCGACCGAGGCCGACATCCGCAACGCATTGCAGGCCGTCGGGGCGAGCCTGATAGACGGTCCGGGCGCACTGGGAATCTATCGCGTGCGACTGGAGCCCGGCATTTCCGGCAAGCCGATGGAAGTAGCGCAAGCGATTACCTCTCTCGAAGCAAGGCATGGCGTTGTTGTGCAAATAATTACCGAAAGCAGGCGCGCCCCAGCGGCGACCGAATGAGCGGCATCCGCACAAGCAGGAGGAACAGGAAATGACGAGGGCCATTGCGGCAGCGATCCTGGCAGTACTCGCGGTTCCGGCGCAGGGAGCCGGTTTTACCGTGTCGAAAGACAAGTCGCAGCCCGCCGTCAGCATTCAGGGCAAGAAGGCGATCCCGCAAACCAAATCCAAAACCTTGCAGACCCCGTCGGTTGCTTCGCCCGTCATTACCGCCGTCAGTCCGGCAGATTGTGTGGAGAAAGGCGCATCGATAACGCTGCAAGGCAGCAACTTTCTCACTTCCGCCGGGCGCAGCATCGCGCTCGACGACGGCGCCGGCACGCACCTGCAACTGCCGATCAACAGTTGGTCGGGCACGTCGATCTCGGCTACGGTGCCTGATGATCCGCGCGTGCAGGAGGGCTGGTCTTACTGGGTGGCGATGGAGACCGTGCAAGGCCAGTGGTTGAGCAATGTCGACCAGTCGATCACGATTTGCGGGACAGCTTATTCTGAGCAAGAACCCGTAAACAACCTGCCGCAGCTACCTTTGGGCGGCGGCAGCCTGCTCGATGGTGCAATGCCTCCGCCGCCTGCGACACCCACTCAACAGGTTGCCGCCATCAAAGAGGACGTGACTGTGGAGCCCGGCGAAGTGGTGGTGGTCTCTGCCGATATGAACGAAGCGCGGCAGTTGCAGCAAACGGCCCAGTCGATGGGGTTCGGCATCAAGCGTCGCACGCCGCTGGGTAATCTCGGATTGGTCATGAGCGTACTGCGCGTGCCGAAAGGAACGACGGTCGCCGCTGCGCTTGACCAGTTGCGCCAGTCGCTGCCGAATGCATGGATGGATGCCAACCATCGTTATCAACTCCAGTCCGGCAAGGCGGTGCGCTATGCGCCGCAGGCCATTGCCTGGAATGCGCGTGCGGGCTGTGGTGCGGGCTTGCATATCGGCCTGATCGATACGGCTATCGACAAATCCCATCCGCTGTTCAAGGGGCGCACGATTGCGCAGCGCTCGTTTCTCGCTTCCGGAATTGCGGACGCGCCCAAAAATCATGGTACTGCCACGGCTTCGATCCTTGTCGGCAGCGCGCCAGGCGGACTGCTGCCCGATGCGCAACTGCATGCTGCCGCAGTATTCCGTTCTCGCGGCAAGGAGGTTGATACGACTGCCGAATGGGTTGTGCGCGCGCTCGACTGGCTGGTGGGAGAAAAAGTCGTGGTGATCAACCTGAGCCTCGGCGGTTCGCGCAACCTGCTGCTGGAGGCTGCGCTGCAACGCGTGCTGGAGCGGGACATCGTCATTGTTGCGGCGGCAGGCAACGGTGGCATCGATGCAGAGCCGGTGTATCCGGCGGCACAACCCGGTGTGATCGCCGTCACTGCAATCGATGCAAACCTCAAACCTTATGGCCGCGATAACCGTGGCGCATACATTGCCTACGCCGCCCCCGGTGTGGACGTGTGGGTCGCGACGCCCGGCGGCGACGGGGCGTATGCGACAGGTACCTCCTATGCGGCGCCCTTTGTCACGGCCGTTGTTGCGGCGGCGAAGTGGTCACAGCCACGCAACAACCGGGCGGCGCTGGACCGGTTGCTGCAGTCGAAGGCCAAAGACCTCGGTGCGTCAGGCCGGGACAATATCTTCGGCTGGGGATTGATCCAGATGCCGGTTGAATGCGTGCGCTCGCCCAGGGTGGCGCAGGGTAAAGAAAGATCGAAACGCCATTGAGACGCTGCGCGTCGAATCCTTTCCTGTGAAATTTCCGGGTTGGACAGTGAACCGCTTCGGTTTTCGTTGCGACTCATTGGTGTTGTTGTGTTTCATTAACGAAGTCGAAGGGCCAGGTTTTGTAGGATGGGTTGTAACAAAGTCAGGCAATCTGCTATCGAGCAAGCTCGATGCAGAGTTGACACAGCGCAGCGATACCCATCAAATTCCGGGCGGCCAACAAACGATGGGTATCGCTGCGCTCAACCCATCCTACACAAGCAATACCCCGTAGCTTGCCGCGGAGTGCTTAATTAACGTGTATCGAAAGGGGATGAAAATGAAAAGATCAGGAACGACAGCAAAGATGTCTTTGTTAATGGTACTGGCAATGGCCCTGACAGGGGCGGCCTATGCCGAACCGTCCAAGCTGCAACCTGCTGCCCAGGCTAACAAGCCGGTAGCAAGTGGAGCGGCAGTCATTCAGCTGGCAACCTTTACCGCCAAGTGTGAAAAAACACTGAACATGGATATTTCTTTCACGCCCACCTGGCTTGCAAGCCATGTGTCTGCACCCCAAGCCAAGACGGAAAATGTGAACGTCCTGAAGTTAAATCTGGATGGTTCAAACACAGGCATTCCCGGCCATGTTGCGTGTCACTATGTAAGCTCCGGCGGGGACATCAACAATCTCGTCTACAAATTCCCGTGCAAGAACGCAAAACCGCAGGGAGCACCCAATACGTATGTTTGCGCGAAGTAATTCAGTGTGATAACCCCCGGCCAGACCGGGGGCGCATCAAGATTTGAACTGCAGGAATTGATGGTGATGTGGATATTTTCGTTCCTGCAGAATATCCGGGCTGGCGGCGGCCCGGTATTTTTTCATGAAATAGCGTCATCTTTTTCTGGTGCTCAGGGAAGAATCGCCTGCAGATGTTTCATCTCCTGCGACAATTGCCCGGCTTTCGTACTCAACTCGCTGACACTCGGCTCGAACGCCAGGAACTCATCGCGGATCTTGTACTCCACGGCTGCCTCCCGGATGCAGTTGCGAGACAGCTTTTCCATGCATATTGTCACTGTATCGCTGCCGGTACATCCCGCCGCCTGCTGATCTGCTACCGAAAAACTGTGCCCCTTGGAACAGCAACTCATTTTGATTCTGGAGTTGAAATAGGAAAGCCGCTCGGACTGGAACTTGAAACGTCCACCGGACATGGCCTTCTCGGTCGCATGATATTTCTGTGAAATCGCCTCGCAGGTGTTCGAAACGCTTACGCACAAGGGTGGCAGCGATACCTGGGCCAATTGGAAATTGATGGCGGTTTTCAGCGGAATCAGCCTGGCTGAACTCACCGCCATCGGCAAAGAGCCGTTGGTGGGCGGGGATGCGAGCGGTGCGCTCTTTGCCGGTAACGGCGCAGTCTGCACCGGAGCAAGCTTGACCGGCTCAGCCTGGCTCAACGATACCAACCCGAAAATAGTTGCAATGATGAGCAAAACCCGTGTGTGCTGAATCATGAGACCGCCCTTTGACGAAGAGAAGAAGTTTGCATGTGTACTCCCTGTGACGTGAATGCTGGTTGATAAACCAAATCGGTTTCGGCAGAAAACGATGAGACGGGTTACTGTGCCGAATCGAGCCCGCCTGCCGGCCCAACCGCCCAAGTTATGAATCTGTAATTGGTCGCGTAATCGCTGGCGCTAACCGGTGCAACACCTGAATGCTTCCACGCGCATGAGATGGTTTTGCCGGTTACGGTGCACATACTCGCCTGGGGCCCGTCAAAAAAATCCGAAACAACCAATTCGTATCCGGCCGGGAGGTTGCCGAACGAGAAAGTGTCGACGCCATTACTCATGGGGTCTGTTCCAACAATATCCTGATGCAAGCCCGATACAAAATTGATCACCCCGGGAGAGGCGCCCGAAGCATTGCACTCGTTGTGGAATGAGGCCTGTGTCGAGCAGGCTTTGCCGGTAAACATTGAAGGGGGTATTTGATTGGCCGAGATCATTGGTTTGAACGAGACAGCATGCTGTGCTGTCTTGCCTCCCGGTGTGGTCACCTCTATTGTTGCACTCTGATCAAACGCACCGTTGACCAGGGGGACCTTGCCGGATACGGCATCTCCGAACCATTGGTCTACCGCCAGGGTGACCACATCACCATCTTTGGGGAATTTCCCCCGCAATCTGATGCTCCCCGGCGTTTCGCCAAAATTGCTACCGGTAATCTGTACCAATCCGTAGGGCGTTACCGTGCCATATACACCTGTAATGCCGGGCGACTGCGATGCGGCGCGTGACTTTCCTTTGGGAGTAGCCGCCATTCTGGCTTTGATCTGGGCATTCGCCGAGGCAACCCGCTGTTTGTGTTTTTGCAGTAGTTCGTCGCGTTTCCGTTGCAGACGGGAAGCGACTTTGGGTGAGCCGGACCTTGCTTTGGCAAGGGCGCTGCTCCTGGTCGCATTCATCTGCCTGAGCAGTTCGCCCTTGGTGATGGTCTTGCCGTTCAGTTCCAGCAGCGCCGAATCGCTCAGCGTTTGAAACTGGGCTGCCGACATCCCGCGTAGCGACTGGGTTGGTTTTTGCGGGAACGACTTTGGATGCAAAGACGTTATCTCGGCGCAGGACGCAGTGGCAAAAAAGGCCGCGCAAAGTCCGATTGTTGCGAAAGTAAAATATCTTTTCATGGTCATCACCTTTTCTGTCAAGGTTCGATCAGCAAGCGCACTCTATTACTGCATTGGCACGCCTCGGGGGCCTTCAGCTACGACGGGGAGGCTATAGATATTCGAGGTAATGGTGGTTGTCATTGAACCCAGAGGACCAAAATTTGCCGTGGCAGTCTCAGGCTCGGTGGTCCAGGGGCACGCTATGGCGTTGCCTGACAAGTTGCAGTTGTACGCAAGCATTCCTCCCCCCATTTGCGCTGCTTTCCAGCCGTTCTTCAGCGGCTTGATGGTGTAGTTGTCGGTGCCTGATGTGTTGCCCGCCGCATCCGGCAGATTCTGATGTTCGCCATTGATCATGTTGCTTGATGTCTCAATTTTGCAGGCGTTGTGGAAAGAGGCATTGTGGGAGCAGGCGGCAATCGAGAGCAGTGATGCGGGAACGATGTCGGCCACTCGTTCTGCAATGAACTGCACCTGACTTGTTGCTTTCCGGTCGCCGGAGGCAAGTACCTGCAGCGTCGCCGTTTGATCCGGTGCTCCTTCTATCGTTGGTACTTCAACCATGATGGCATCGTTGTACCACTCCATAATGATCAAAGGGACCATCCCGCCGGGGAAATTGCCGGTCAGGCTCACTTGGCCGGGGGTACTCCCCAGGAAATTCCCCTTGATTGCCACCCACGAACCTGGCCGGAAAATATTGTCCTGCGCATGCACCTCGGTAATTTGCGGTGCGACGGAAATGGATGTTTTGGGCGCCACTCTGGCGTCGTTCCTCACTGAAACGGCATGTAAAGAAGCAAATTTCGCCTTGATGGCGATGTTGCCGTTACGTACTGTCATTTTCTGCCGCGCTTGCAGATCGGAGGAACGTTTCTGCAGTTCGGCAGCAAATTTCCGCGATTCCCCCCGCTGTTTGGCGGCAGCGGCGGCACGCGACTTGTCCAGCGCTTTGACGATTTCGCTTTTTGGAATCTTTTTTCCCCGAATCTCCAGAACAGTCGAAGGCGCAAGGCTTTGGAACTGGCTGGCGGTCATTCCTTTCAGGATTTTTGGCGGCTCGGGCTGGGGGTTGATTCCCTTATTCACGACCGGCGACATCAACTTGCCCTTGGTGATCGCTCCCGGCGGCTCCGGTTGCGGATTGATGGCATAAGCGCAGGTGGTTGTGAGGGTTGCGAATGTGATGGTCAGTGCTGACAGTGTGAGGTGATTTGCGGTTTTCATGTCGATGCCTCCGATATTGGTTAGAGTGCTCTTGCGATCCGGTTATCTTTTCATCGGTACGATAATACCCTTGTTGTCAGTACAGGTGCCGTTCAGCGTCACCGGCAGCCGGAGCTGATTGTTCGTTTGGTTGGGCTCATTCACCTGAATTGCCAGGGTCAACTGGTTCTGGCCGGGTTTCAGGTTGATGGAATCGCTTGCCGCCGAGGTGGCATTGGCTGCAATGCCGTTCCAGGTTCTGACAACCGTCTGTCTTGTGGCACTGTTGGTCAAAACGCTCTTGAACGACATGGCAGGTCCGCTGCCAAGGTTGCGCAGCGAATACTGCACAGCAAAAGAACACATTCCGCCGCCGGTGCGGGTGGCTTCTTTTGCATCGAGTGCGACAGGCGTATTCCATCTTGCGGACTGCCTCAGCGTTTTACCGGCAATGGTTACCGTGTCGGTGGCAGTCAGATCCGGCAACGGCATGGGCGCGGACAGCGGCGTTTGCTGGGATGAGCTGCCCGGTCCGTTAAGGAAGTTAGTGCCGGGGTTTGCGACGTTGCCGGTTTGCATCTTCTGCTGCACCTGGAGGCCGCCTTTGGCGGACGCAGTAAGTTTTGCGCTTGCGCTGGTATTGCCCGCCAACGTCGATGCAGAGACACCGGCATTGGTGCGCACACCCTGAACACCTTTAGCCTGTAGCGAGCTAGCCTGATTGCCGAACTGGAGCGATGACTTGTCTTTGAGCGCGTCGCGTGAAAGCTGGTTGACCGGGTCGATTTTCGGCTTGCCGTCTTTGGTAAGACTATTTTTCACTTTGTCTCTGGCGTTCATTCCTGAAAGTCTCGGCTTGAATATGTCCGTATTGGGTGCCAGCATGGACCGCGGTGATTCAAGTCCATCAAAGTTGGGTGATTGATACGTTGCCTGCGTCCCATATGAAACACCGGCCCCGTTAAGCGCAACCTCCAGGTCATCCTGTGCTCCCAAGGAGGATATATAAAAAGGGATCCCGGCCTGGTTGAGCGCTGCCGCGAGAGCAACAATTTTCTCCATTGGTGTTTCTGCTTTCGGTTTTATCCACACAAGCAGGGGATCAATGTCGGTTGACAGCACATTCGCATACTGCCCGTTCAGAACCGCAATTTTCTGTGCTACCTCGTTGCGCAGATTGATATAGGCCTGATCTTCTTTCAGCGTGCATTCAATATATTCCTTCGGATAATGGTTGGATAATTTCTGCTGCCCATAAAGGTATTTGCACATCCCCCTGGTTACCGGACGGGAACTTTCCATGATGATCTTTGCGTCGTTTACGCTTAGCTTCGGTTTCACCGGTTTGATGACGTGGGTAGAACCGGCATTGACCATCGTGTCGTAAATCAGGATAGCCATTGCCAGCTTTGCCTCGTCGGAAATTTTGCATTTGTTTTCCTCCCCGACGTCTCTCAGCACCCACCTGCAACGGTCGTAGTGGGGGATGGAATCGCAAAGAAGGGAATTGACACCTGACTTGCAAATGTTTTCCTGTATCAGGTAGTTCTTGAAGACCGTTGCAAACTGCGGCTTGTTACCGTTCCAGAAGGCATCAAGGCACCATTGCGAGTGCGTTTTGAGATTCAACCCCGCCGCGTTTTCTGTCGGATGCCCGTTAATCCAACGGTCTACGTGAGCATAGGGGAGATCAACGCTGAAGTGACTCAGGCAAGAATCCAGTATGTGTACCTTGCTGTAATCATGTTGCTGGGCCGATGCCCGGATCTGATCGGGATTATTGTAGGCGCTACGCTGTGCCGACAGGTCAACTCTCACCCGGTTGGCGATGTCGTCAATCCACTGCACATCAAGGTGCGACACAAACCGGCCCATGGCAATACCAACACATTGATCGTTGCACGCAGCACTGCGTGCCTGATTTCTCAGCGATGTGAGCAGATTCGAGTAAACATTCAGCTGGTTATCCTCTCTCTTCTTGAGCCCTTCGCCGGATGTCAAAACCGGGGCAAAGACAGCCGCGAAAGCCACATCTTGCGGTGGCGGGGGAGGTGGCGGATCATCGCAGCCCCCCAGTCCGAGCGAGCAGGCTGCACCGCTCAGTGCATTCCATATGGCTTCGCTTACGTCAGCCACCCACTCAACCGCAGCCACGACAGCTTCGTATGCATCCTGGGCAGCTTGATACAGATCCTCGAGGAGGCCGCATACATCGACGGTTGTGAAAAAGTGGGCAACGATGCAGACCGCCGCTTCGCCCAGGTTTTCCACAACCCCCCAGTAGTCGCTGGTCTTGAAGGCAATATAAACATGCACCAGCTTCCAGAACCAGCTGGGGATATCCGCTTGCCCCGAGAGTTTCTGGCCGAGCTCTGTGTTTTGTGCGTTGTCGAGACACACAATGGGGTCTGTTCCATTATCAAGGCAGACGAAAAAACTCTTGGATTCTCGCAGCGTCGAACCGTCAACGCCGTAAGCCTTGAAGGGACTGGCCGGCCCCATTTCATCCAGAACGTCGGCAAGCTTGCCAATCGGATCGGAGAGGGCTTGCGCCTCGGGTTGGAAGGTGAACAGACAGAGAATAACGAAAAAGCCCTGAAGCATCAGGCGGGACAGCATGTGGGTTGTTTTCATGATTGTCTCCCCCTAGCGCTTTTTCGATGGCACGGATGCCGGATTCGTGTCTTGTTTTTTTGACTTGGCTCCGGGGGATTTTGCCAGCGTCTGTTTCAGGTCCCCGACAGTCGTCAACTTGCCTGTCGGCGACTCCAGCAGGGTGTCGTCACCCTTTCTGAGGATGGCAACCCAATCCTGTTGGGTGGTTGCGCCAGTGATCTTGATGGGCGGTGCGGCCAACGATGTTTGAGTAAAGAACTTGCGCCCCAGCCGCTTTTCCACTTTGGGCTGCAGAAACTTGAGCTGGTCAACCGTGGCAGTTCGTCCGGATGGAAACTGCACCGTATCCGTGCCGGGCCGCTTGAGTGCCGCAGCAAGGTCAGCGGGGGTGCGGATCGGAGTGCCTTTTGCGGCGGGTTGTTGCTTGAGAGCAGGAGCCAGACGGCTTTCCGGGAGTGCTGTCCGCATCTGCTGCTGGGCTGCTTGCAGTTCGCGCAACGAACCCACACTTATTTGCCGCCCGTTGGAGAGTACCACCAGATCGGTGGCTGGCCGTCCGGCCAGCGAATTAACCGTCATTTGCGGGGTGATATGTATTTTTGCCGGCGCTGGCGCAGCCAGTGCTGCATTGATGACCAACAAACTGCTGAACAGGGACAGCTGGAGCAAATAATGGTTACGCATGAGCATTCCTTTCGCTGTGACATCACCTGGATGGGTGGAGTAACTTTGAGTCGGCAGAACCTGGATTCCGGTTCAAGCAAGATGCCAAACAGGTTCGAAATTTACATTGGGGCGGGGGAACAGATCGGTAATGGATTGCCATAAAGCTAATCTCGGGACTTGATCTATAGGGAAGGCGAACTTGAATTGTACTTCTCACGACGCTTGCAGACGTTTTGAAGTTCAGAAGTAGTGAACTAAAACACAAGGATTCCGGTGCCCAGTCCCGTGAATGCACGGGATTCCGGCCTGCATCGCAAGGGGGGCACCGTGGTTGTAAGGGGCTGAAGCCCAACAGCCCACACGGCGCCGGGCGTGGCAAATTGTACTGTTTCAACAATCCCCGATTTTGTGCGCCGGTGCTGGTCGAGCCGCTTACGCGGGAACTGAATCTCGAGCGTTGAGCTCCGCCGGCGTGGGTGATATGCCGTACACCTCGTACAGGATTTCCACGAAGCGCCGTGCTTGCGGTGACAGGAAGCGGCCTTTGCGCAACACGAGCCCGTAGCCGCGTTGCGGGAAATACTGGTTGAGCGGGATGCGGGCCAGTTTCTCCTGGCCGGTGAGGCAGATGTCGGTCACGATGGAAATGCCCATCCCCAACTCCACATATTTCTTGATCACTTCCCAGCCGCCTGCTTCCAGCGTCACGGAAAAAGTCAGGTTGTGTTGCTGGAACACGTACTTGACCATGCGCCAGGTGGAGAGGTGGCGCGGCGGCAGGATCATGCCGTACTGGCTGATTTCTTCCAGCGTGACCTGGGTGTTCTTGGCCAGTGGGTGATCGAGCGGAACAATAAGCGCCGGATCGTACGTTACCACCGGCTGGTAAGTGATATCGTCCGGGACGTCCAGCATGGAGCCGACGACGAGGTCGACTTCATCGGCGCGCAGCATTTTGAGGCCGTCGCGCCCGGTCTCATTGTGGATCTTGAGCTGGATGCGCGGATACGCGGAGACGAAACGGCGCACCGCCTCGGGCAGGATGTACAGGATGGTGGATTCGCCCGCGCAGATGTTCAATTCGCCCGAATCCAGTTTGCCGTGTTGCGCGGCGAAATTTTCTTCCAGGCTGTCTATGCCTTCCACCAGCGGTTTGGCCAATGCATACAAGGCCTCGCCGTCCGGCGTCAGTTTGAGGACAGGGCCGCGGCGCTCGAATACCGTCACGCCCAGTTCCCGTTCCATCGCCTGGATTTGCAGGGTCACTGACGGCTGACTCAGGAACATTTTTTGTGCTGCCAAGGTGATGCTGCCGGTGCGTACAACCTCACAAAAGGCGCGCATCTGTTTAAGTCGGTTATTTTTGTAATAGCTCTTTTTGTCCGTGCTCATCCCTGTATTCCTTTAATGTTGTTGCCAGGAGGTTTCAATTATTAATAATTATGATTAAAACAATTGATTCGCGGAATAATTGTAGCTTGTTTACTCTTCAGGCAGGAACATAAAAAAACAGCAGTTACAAAGTAGTCTGAATACATCTAAACGCTTTGTGGGGCGTTGATAATTATAGCGAAAGAGGACTGATCCATCGGTTCTCTGCGTTAATTTATTGAAGCAGGGGAGAGTAATGGAAATCGTATACAGCGTGCTTGTCACAGGAGCTTTCATGGCCGGTTTGGGCGGCCTGCTTGCGCTTGTGTTGGCATTCGCGAGCAAAAAGCTCTATGTGTACGAAGATCCCCGCATTGAGCAAGTCGAAGAATTACTCCCCCATTCCAATTGCGGCGCCTGCGGTACGGCGGGTTGCCATAACTTCGCCGAACAGGCCGTAGCAGGCCAGATCGAGCCCGGTCGCTGTACTGTGAACGATCCCGAACAAAACAAGAATATCGCCGCATTGCTGGGCGTCGCGCTGGGCGATGTGGAAAAGCGCGTGGCGCGCCTGGCCTGTGCCGGCGGCAAACATGTTGCCACGATGCGCGCCAAATACGCCGGACTATCTTCATGCCGTGCCGCGACGGTGGCCGGCGGTGGCGGCAAGAGTTGTGCCTGGGGGTGCCTGGGGCTGGGCGATTGCGCCGATGTGTGCGACTTCGACGCCATTACCATGGACATGCATGGACTGCCGGTGGTGGATGGCGCAAAATGCACCGCTTGCGGCGACTGCGTCGATATTTGTCCGAAGAACCTGTTTTCCATCCATGGCGTGTCGCACAAACTCTGGCTGGCCTGCCGCAACGAAGACGATGGCGATGCGGCGGAAGCCGCGTGCGAAGTGGCCTGCACTGCGTGCGGACGCTGCGTGGTCGATGCTGCACCCGGGCTGATCAGTCTGGTGCGCAACCTGGCCGTGATTGATTATGAAAAGAACGATACTGTCAGTCGCGAAGCCATCGAACGCTGCCCCACGGGCGCGATAGTGTGGCTGGAAGGCGACCGTGTCATCAAAGGAAAATCCGCTAAGAAAATCATCCGTATAGAACCCCTACCTGCCTCGGCAGGAGTTTAAAAGGAATCCAACCATGTTGAATAAACTCAAGCAATTCAAACTGACCGGCGCCGACACCAGTTCCAAAGGTGGTCACACCCAGTACAAATATCCCGGCACGCGCGACGCCATCGACGGCAATACTGCGGTGATCATGGTGGAGCGCGAAGCGTCGCACGGCGCGGGTGCTTATCCCATCACGCCGTCCACGCAGATGGGCGAATACTGGGCGGAAGAAGTGGCCAAGGGCCACCTGAATACTGCAGGCCAGCCGTTGATTTTCGTGGAACCGGAATCCGAGCACGCCGCTGCGGCCGTGACCGCCGGCATGTCCATGACCGGTATGCGCGCGGTGAATTTCACTTCGGCGCAAGGTCTGGCCTTCATGCACGAATCGCTGTATGCCGCTGTCGGCAAGCGTTTGACCTATGTGCTGAACTTGGGCTGCCGTGCCATTACCAAAGCTTCACTCAACGTACATTGCGCGCATGATGACTATCATTGCGCCGACGACACCGGCTTCATCCAGGTGTTCGCCAAGAACGCGCAGGAATCCGCCGACCTCAACATGATCGCGCGCAAGACCGCCGAACTGTCGCTGACGCCGGCCATGGTTGCGCAGGACGGTTTCCTTACCACGCACCAGATCGAGCCCATGCTGGTGCCGGAACGGGAACTGATTGCCGAATACCTGGGCTGTGCCGAAGATGTCATCGATACACCCACACCGGCGCAGCAGATGCTGTACGGACCAAAGCGCCGCCGTATTCCTTCCATTTGGGATGTGGACAATCCCATGCAGACCGGTGTGGTTGCCAATCAGGATGCCTACATGCAGGCCGTGGCGGCGCAGCGTCCGTACTTCTTCGACCACATCGACGAACTGTTTGACAAGAATGCCGACGAATTCCATGCGCTGACCGGGCGCCGCTACAGCCGCATCGGGAACTATCGCTGCGACGATGCCGACTACATCATCCTCGGCCAGGGCAGCATGATCGTGCAGGCGGAGGCCGTCGCCGACTGGCTGCGCGAGAACCGCAAGATCAAGGTGGGTGTGGTCAACCTCACCATGTTCCGTCCCTTCCCCGGTGACCTGCTGGGCAAGGTGCTCAAGGGCAAAAAAGGGGTGGCGGTGCTGGAGCGTACCGACCAGCCGCTGGCGGAAGACCTGCCGCTGATGCGCGAAGTGCGTGCTGCGGTCACAAAATGTGTGGAAAACGCGCGCGAGAATTCCTATGCCGATTACGCCTGCTACGAATCGGCCAAAGACATGCCGTCGCTGTACTCCGGCTGCTACGGCCTGGGGTCGCGCGACCTGCAGCCGGAAGGCCTGATTGCGGCAGTGGAAAACATGCTGCCGGGTGCGGCGCATCGCAAGTTCTATTATCTGTCGATTGATTTTCTGCGCGACGAATCGGCCAATCCGAAACAGGAAATCCATCAGCAGGCATTGAAAGCGGCTTATCCGCGCATCAAGGAAATGGCACTGCGCGGTTCCGAGAATCCCAATCTGTTGCCCAAGAACGCCATCGCCGTGCGCATGCACTCCATCGGCGGCTGGGGCATGGTGACCACCGGCAAGAACCTGGCGATGACGCTGTTCGAACTGCTGGGCTGGGATATCAAGGCCAATCCGAAATACGGTTCGGAGAAGAAGGGCCAGCCGACCACTTATTATCTGTCTGCCGCGCCGGAACCCATCCGCATCAACTGCGAACACACCCACGTCGACGTGGTGATGTCGCCGGATCCGCAAGTGTTCGGACACACCAATGCGGTGGATGGCCTGGGCCAGGGTGGCGTGTTCATCATCCAGAGCAATCTGGACAGCGCCGAAGCGCTGTGGCAAACCTTCCCGATGCACATCCAGAAATACATCGTCGACAAGAAAATTCGCGTGTTCTATCTCGACGCGTTCAAGATCGCACGCGAAGAATCCAGCAATGTCGATTTGCAGTTGCGCATGCAGGGCAACGCTTTCCAGGGCGCGTTCTTCCATGCGTCCGATGTCAAGGATCGTGCCGGCCTGAGCGAAGAGACGCTGTTCAATGCCATCGAGAACCAGCTTCAGCACAAGTTCGGCAGCAAGGGCAAGCGTATCGTCGATGACAACCTGCGCGTGGTGCGTCGTGGTTATGAAGAGCTGCTTGAGATCAAGCCGGAACAAATGATCGTCGGCCAGCGTGCCAAGGTCGTAGGCAAGCCTGCACCTGCACTGCCCGTCATGCTGAAGCGCCTGCCGGAAGGCGACGGCGGCATCTCCGACGTGCATCGTTTCTGGGAACAGACCGGCAGTTTCTACATGAAGGGCCAGGGCTCGGACAATCTGGCCGATCCGTTCATGGGCCTGTCGGTGATTCCCGCCGTGACCGGCGTCTACCGTGACATGACCGGCGTGCGTTTCGAGCATCCGGAATGGAAGGCCGAGAACTGCACTGCCTGTGGCGAGTGCTACACGGTTTGCCCGGATAGCGCCATTCCCGGCCTGGTGTCGACCACGTCCGACGTGCTCAACACGGCTATTCAGAAGATCGAAATCGGCGGACGCCCGACGCGCTTCCTGCGCAAATTCAGCCGTGCCATCGACAAGAAATTGCGCGGCGCGCTGGATAAGGACGGCCTCGACGTGCGTGCACTGCTGGCCAATGCCATCACCGAAGCCTTTGCCGCCGATCCGACGCAAGGTGAAGACCGCACCAAGCTGGAAGCGGAACTGAATCTGCTGCGCGCAGAACTGGGCAGTTTCAAATTTGCCACTACCAAACCTTACTGGAACCAGAAAGAGAAGAAGGAAAAAGGCGCAGGCGGCCTGTTCTCCATCACCGTCAATCCCTACACCTGCAAAGGCTGCGCGCTGTGCGTGGAAGTGTGCGGCGATGATGCACTGACCATGGTCACGCAGACCACGGAAAGCATCCAGACCCTGCGTGATGACTGGAATTTCTGGATGGACTTGCCGACCACGCCGCCGCAATACAGCCGCATCGACGATCTGGACGAGAAGGTCGGTGCGCTGGAAACGCTGTTGATGGACAAGCACAACTATATGTCCATGGTCAGCGGTGACGGCGCTTGTCTGGGTTGCGGCGAAAAATCCACCATTCACCTGTTCACCAGCACGGTCACCGCGCTGATGCAGCCGCGCGTGAAGAAATTCCTGGCCAAGATCGACAAGTTGATTGCCGATCTGGAGAACCATGTACGCCTCAAGCTCAGTTCTACTGTCAATCTTACCGACACACAAGCGCTGCTGCAGGCGGTACAAGCCAACAAGGGGCACGACCTGACGCTGGCCAACCTGTCGGAAAGCTTGCTGGCCAAGCATCCCGGCCAGCCCATCGACCCGCAATGGCTGCAACGCGTGAGCCAGATGCTGGAGCAACTCAAAGACCTGCGCTGGCGCTACATGGAAGGCCCGGCCAAGAACGGGCGTGCCGAAATGGGCATCATCAACTCCACCGGTTGCACCTCGGTGTGGGCATCCACTTTCCCGTTCAACCCCTATCCGTTCCCGTGGACGTCGCACCTGTTCCAGGATTCGCCGTCGGTGGCGATGGGCATCTTCGAAGGCCACATGTGCGCGATGGTGGAAGGTTTCAAGACCGTGCGCCAGGTCGAGATGGAATTGGCAGGCGGCTACGATCCGGAAGCGAACGGCGATTTCTTCGCGCGCTTCAACTGGGAACAGCTCACCGATGAAGAATGGCACTTGTGCCCGCCAGTGCTGGCCATGGGCGGCGACGGTGCGATGTTCGACATCGGCTTCCAGAACCTGTCGCGCGCGCTGATGTCGGGCAAGCCGGTCAAGATCCTGATCGTAGACACGCAGGTGTATTCCAACACCGGCGGCCAGGCCTGTACCTCCGGTTTCATCGGCCAGGTGGCGGACATGTCGCCGTACGGCAAGAGCCAGCACGGCAAGACCGAGAAGCGCAAGGAGATCAGTGTGATCGGTATGGCACACCGTACTTCGTTCGTGGCGCAAGTGTCGCAGGCCAACATTACGCACATGCTGGAAAGCTTCATCGACGGCCTCAACACGCGCCGTCCTGCACTGTTCAATGCGTATGCGGTATGTCCGCCGGAACACGGCGTGGGCGACGACGGTGCGGTGGCACAAAGCAAGATGGCGACAGAATCGCGTGCTTTCCCGCTGTTCCGCTACAACCCCGATCTGGGCGTGACCTTCTCCGAATGCACCACGCTGGAAGGCAACCCGGCGCTGGATGCCGACTGGCCAACCTATGACCTCGCCTATGTGGACGAGGCGGGCGAGCAAAAGACGATGACAATGCCGATGACCTTTGCCGATTTCGCGTTGAGCGAAGGCCGCTTCGCCAAGCAGTTCAAGAAGGCGCCGCCCGAGACCTGGAACGACGAGCAGGTGCTGCTGGGCGATTTCCTCAAGCTGTCCGAGGAAGAGCGCGAAGGCAAATTCCCGTTCATCTGGGCGGTGGACAAGAAGCAGCGCCTGATGCGTGTGCTCACGTCGGTCGAGATGGTGCGATCCTGCGAAGAACGTCTGCAGTTCTGGCACCAGCTCAAGGATGTGGCCAGTGCCGGTGGCGCCCAGGTCGATGAGCAAGCCATCGCCAACCGTGTGCGCCAGGAACTGATCCAGCAACTGTCGTCCGGCCTGAGCGGCGCACCCGCTGCGGCGGCGCAACCTGCAGCGGGTGCCGCCCCGGCTGCGGCGGCATCTGCGGATGGCTACGAAACCGTGTGGATCGACACGCCGGAATGCACGGCCTGCGACGAATGCATGAACATCAACGGCAAGATATTCGGCTACAACGACCAGAAGCTGGCGGTGGTGCTGAACCCGACTGCCGGGACCTTCCTCGACATCGTCAAGGCGGCGGAGAAGTGCACGGCAGGCATCATTCATCCCGGCACGCCGTGGAACGCGAGCGAGCCCAACCTGGAGAAACTGAAGGCGCGGGCGGCCAAGTTCAACTGATCATGCGATTGCCATTCTTAAAACGTGCCGCGACGTTCGAGCACGGCATCCATCCGGCCTATCACAAGGAGACCTGCAGTTTGCCGATCAAGCGTCTGGCGTTCGCGCCGCGCCTGATCGTGCCGCTGTCGCAGCATATCGGCAAACCGGCCGTGTGCTGCGTGAATGTCGGGCAGGAAGTGCTGCGCGGCCAGGTCATCGCCACGGCGGACGGTTTTGTTTCGCTGCCCGTGCATGCGCCCGCCACCGGCGTGGTGGAAGCCATCGGGCTGATGCCTGCCGCCAACGGCAAGATGGTCGACTCCATCACCATTCGCGTGTACCAGGCCGACGGTCAGGCGGTGCAGGTCAGCGCACCGCGCGATTTCGAAAGCATGGACAGGAAAGAATTGCTGGCCGCGATCCAGGACACCGGCATTTCGGGTCTGGGCGGGGCGACTTTCCCCGCGCACGTCAAGCTCAGTGTGCCGCCGGAAACGGTGATCGATACCATGGTGGTGAACGGTGCGGAATGCGAGCCGTTCCTGACCTGCGACCACCGCATCATGGTGGAACGTACGCAGGATCTGATCCGCGGCATCCGCATTGCCATGAAAGCCAGCGGCGCGCCGCGCACCGTCATCGGCGTCGAGGACAACAAGCCGGACGCCATCGCCGCCATTCAGGCAGCGCTGCCCGCCGACGGCAGCATTACCGTAAAAGCGCTGGAAACCAAATATCCGCAGGGCGCGGAAGACACCATCATCTATGCGCTGCTCGGCCGCGAGATTCCCGCCGGACAACGCCCCGCAGCCATCGGCGTGCTGGTGAACAACGTGATGACACTGGCCTATCTGGGCCGCCTGTTGCCGGCGGGCGAGGGCATCGTCGAGCGCGTGCTGACCGTGGCCGGTCCGGCCGTCGAACGTCCCGGCAACTACATCGTGCCCATCGGTACGCCGTTGCGCTTTTTACTGGAGCAGGTCGGCGCCAAGAGCAGTGCGAAGGAGATCATTCTCGGCGGCCCGATGATGGGCATGACCATTTCCTCGCTGGATGTGCCCGTCACCAAGGGCACCTCGGGCGTGCTCGCCTTTGCCGAAGCGCAACTGGCGGGCGAGGTGCAACGCACCTACACCTGCGTCAAATGCGGCGAATGCCTCAAGGTGTGCCCCAAGTTCCTCAATCCGTCGCAACTGGGTTTGCTGGCAGCCAAGCGCGAATACGCCGAAATGGCCGAACGCTACAACCTGGACCGTTGTTTCGAGTGCGGCTGCTGCAGCTATGTGTGCCCGTCGCATATTCCATTAGTCCAACAATTCCGTATTGCTAAAGCGGTCAACAGAGAGAAGTCTTCAGCATGAGCATTGAACTTCGCACTTCGCCGCACCAGGTCAGCGACCGCAGCGTGCCCACCATCATGAAGCATGTGGTGTTGTCGCTGCTGCCGGTTTGCGCGTTCTCGGTCTGGCAATACGGCCTGTCGGCTTTGGCCCTGTTGCTCACCATCACCGCCACCTGCCTGCTCACCGAACGCTTGCTCAATCGTTCGGCCGGACAGCCGAGCACGCTGGGCGACTGGAGCGCCGCCATCACCGGGGTGTTGCTGGCGCTGACGTTGCCGCCGTCCTTTCCGTTGTGGATGGGCGTGGTGGCCGGTTTTGTGGCGATTGCCATCGGCAAGGCGCTGTTCGGCGGGCTGGGCTTCAATGTATTCAACCCGGCATTGATCGGCCGCGCTTTCGTGCAGGCCGCGTTTCCGGTTGCGATCACCACCTGGGTGCCCGCGTTCTCGGCGCAGCGCTTTACCGAATTGGTGCCGACGACGCTGACCGCGCCGTTGATGATGCCGCCCGAGATCGTCGACTGGGTCAAGCAGCAGGCCGTGGATGCGTTCACCGGCGCCACGCCGCTGGCACGCTGGAAATTCGAGAATGTGGTGGCATCGACCTATGACTTGTTGACGGGCGCCGTGACCGCTTCCGCAGGCGAGACTTCGGCCATCCTCATCCTCGTGTGCGGCTTGTATCTCGCGGCGCGCAAATTCATGGACTGGCGCATCCCGGTGGCGGTGCTGGCTTCGGCGGCGCTCACCGCCTGGCTGTTCCAGTGGTACGACCCGGCGCATTATCCGTCGCCGACGTTTGTGTTGTTCTCCGGTGGCCTGATGCTGGGCGCGGTGTACATGGCGACCGACATGGCGACTTCGCCCGTGACGCCGCTGGGCGTGTGGATCTATGGCGCGGTGATCGGCGTGGTGACGGTGATGATCCGTTACTTCGGCGGGCTGACCGAGGGCGTGATGTACGCCATCCTGCTCGGCAATGCGCTGACCCCGTTCATTGACCTGTACACGCAGCCGCGCGTGTTCGGCACCCGCCAGCAAGGGAAGAAGAAATGAGCGAGCCCGTCATTCATAAAACGACGCCCGCCAACAAGATGGTCCTGACCATGGGATTGGTTGCCACCATCTGTGGCGTGCTCATCGTGGGCGCGTTCGAGGGGACACAGGCGCCCATCGCGGAAAACAAACGCATCATGGTGGAGCGCGCCGTGTTCAAGGTGCTGCCGGGTGCCGCCACCGTGCGCGAGTACGCCGCAACGGCAACGGGCATCCAGCCGCTGACGGGCGCCATGCCGGAAGGCGGTGTGAAATTCTATGCCGCTTACGACCAAGCCGGCGTGCTCAAGGGTATCGCGGCCGAGGGCGCAGCCAAGGGATATTCCGATACCGTGCGCGTGCTGTACGGCTACGACGTGCAATGCCAGTGCATCATCGGCATGGGCGTCGTGTCCATGCGCGAGACGCCGGGCATCGGCGACAAGATCATCACCGACCAGGCGTTCCTGAAGAATTTCGAGGCGCTGGATGTGCGCGTGAATACCGAGATGACGGCATTGGCCAATGCAGTGAAGACGGTCAAGCACGGCACCAAGACCAACCCGTGGCAGATCGACGCCATTGCCGGTGCCACCATCACGTCCAAGGCGGTCGGGCGCGGCATCAATGAAAGCGCGCAGAAACTGCTGCCAAAACTGGTTCCACATATTGCGGAGTTAAAACCATGAGCCTGCCCAATCCAGCCGACGAAGGCATTACTTTCGACACCTTCATGGAAGGCGTCTGGCGCCAGAACCCGGTGTTCGTGATGGTGTTGGGCATGTGCCCGGTGATGGCCGTCACTGTCTCCGCCATCAACGGCATCTCGATGGGGATCGCCACCACCTTCGTGCTGACCTGTTCCTGTTTCCTGGTCTCGCTGTTGCGCAAGCTGGTGCCCAAGGAAGTGCGCATCGCCACCTATATCGTGATCATCGCCACCTTCGTGACGCTGGTCGATTACCTCATCCAGGCGGGCAGCCTGGCGCTGTACGAAGCGCTGGGCGCCTTCATCCAGCTGATCGTGGTGAACTGCATCATTCTCGGCCGCGCCGAGGCGCATGCGTCCAGGAATCCGCCGCTCAAGGCCGTGGTCAACGCGCTGGGCATGGGGCTGGGCTTCACCATCGGCCTGTTCGCGCTGGGCGGCACGCGCGAGATATTGGGCGCGGGCAAGTTGTTCGGCATTTCGCTGTTCGGCGAGCATTTCCAGCCGTGGGTGGTGATGGTATTGCCGCCGGGCGGATTCTTCGTACTGGGCGGCTGGCTGCTGCTGTTCGCCCTGTTCCGCGGCAAGGCGGCAGAAGGAGGGCATACACATGGGGCATGAGTCTTTAAGCCAGATTTTCATCGGCACGCTGCTCACCAATAACTTTGTGCTGGCGATGTTCCTCGGGTTGTGTCCGTTCCTGGGCGTGTCGGGCCGTTTGAGTACCGCTGTCCCGATGGGTGCGGCGACGACATTCGTGATGCTGGTGGCGTCGCTGTGCGCCTACGCGCTGAACTTGTTGCTGAGCTATTTCAATCTCGAGTTCCTGCGCCTGATCTCCTACATCGTGGTGATCGCCTCTGCGGTGCAACTGGTGGAGATGGTGATGAAGAAATACAGCCCGGCGCTGTTCCGCGCGCTGGGCATTTTCCTGCCGCTGATCACCACCAACTGCGCGGTGCTCGCGGTGGCGCTGTTCCAGACCGCGCGCGAATACAACTTTTCGCAGTCGCTGGTGTTCGCACTCGGCGGCGGCGCGGGTTTCACGCTGGCGCTGGTGTTGATGGCGTCGCTGCGCGAGCGCCTGCAACTGGCCAACGTGCCGGTGCTGGTACAGGGCACGGCGCTGTCGCTGATCCTGGCCGGATTGCTGTCGCTGACCTTCATGGGCTTTGCCGGATTGGGCGGTGGCGAATGACTTACCTCAAGACAGTGCTGATCGTGCTCGGTTTGCTGGCTGGCTGGCTGCTCGTGCGCGAAGTTGCCCGTCGTTTTGCCGCGCGTTATCCGGAATTCGGCGCGGTGCGCGAAGAAGGCGAAGGCTGCGGTTGCGGTAACCACAAATGTGGCACGGATCAGTGCAAGCGCGAGGCGCACTGAGCATTATTTGATTTTTTGCCGGAATAAATATCGGCCCGATTTATGAAACGCAGTACAACAACACAGGAGAAGGTCATGCAAGCGTACGTCATTCCGTTCCAGTCTCTGGGTCTAACTGACATCCCGGAGGTGGGCGGGAAGAACGCCTCGCTCGGCGAAATGATCTCCAGTCTGAGCTCGTCCGGCGTGCATGTGCCCGGCGGCTTCGCCACCACGGCGCAGGCGTATCGCGATTTTCTGGCGCATGACGGTCTGGACAAGCGCATCGAACAGGCGCTGGAAACATTGGACGTGGAAGATGTCACCGCGCTGGCCGAGGCCGGACGCGCAATCCGTAGCTGGATCGTGGAAGCGCCGCTGCCCAAACGCCTGGAAGACGAAATCCGCAGCCACTACGAGAAACTGTCCACGGGAAGCGAAGGCAGTTTTGCGGTGCGTTCCTCGGCCACGGCGGAAGATTTACCTGATGCCTCGTTCGCCGGACAGCAGGAAACCTTCCTCAATATCCAGGGTATCGACAACATCCTGCACGCGATCCGCGAAGTGTTTGCGTCGCTGTACAACGACCGCGCCATCTCCTACCGCGTGCACAAGGACTTCACCCATGCCGACGTGGCGCTATCCGCCGGCGTGCAGCGCATGGTGCGTTCCGATCTGGGCGCGTCCGGCGTGATGTTCACGCTGGATACCGAATCCGGTTTCCGCGATGCCGTGTTCATCACTTCGTCCTTCGGCTTGGGCGAGATGGTGGTGCAGGGCGCGGTCAATCCCGATGAATTCTATGTGCACAAGCCGCAATTGCAGGCCGGCTTTCCGGCCGTCATTCGCCGCAGCCTGGGTTCCAAACAGCAGCGCATGGTATTCGATACACAGCGTTCCGCCGGGCGTTCCACGCGCATCGAGCCGGTTCCCGCCGCCGACCAGGCGCGCTTCTCGCTGAGCGATGCAGATGTGTTGCAGTTGGCACGTTATGCCATCTCCATCGAGCAGCATTACGGCCGCCCGATGGATATCGAGTGGGGCAAGGACGGCGTGGACGGCAAGCTGTACATTTTGCAGGCGCGTCCGGAAACGGTGAAGTCGAATGCCGCTACGGGCGGTGGCACTGAGAAATACCGTCTGCAACAGCGCGGCGACGTGCTGGTTGAAGGCCGCGCGATCGGCCAGAAGATCGGCACGGGGCGCGTGCGTATCGTTGCCAGCACCGACGAGATGGATAAGGTCATGGCGGGCGATGTGCTGGTCACCGACATGACCGACCCGAATTGGGAACCCGTGATGAAGAAGGCTTCCGCCATCATCACCAATCGCGGCGGGCGCACCTGCCATGCCGCCATCATCGCGCGCGAACTCGGCATTCCCGCCATTGTTGGCTGCGGCCACGCCACCACCGCGCTGCAGGAAGGCGAGACCGTTACCGCGTCCTGCGCCGAGGGCGACACCGGCTTTGTGTACCACGGCGCGCTGCCGTTCGAGGTGGTCGTCCACAGCGAAGAAGAATTGCCGCATATTCCCGTCAAATTGATGCTCAACGTGGGCAACCCCACACTGGCATTCGAGTTTGCGCAACTGCCGTCGGCGGGTGTGGGCCTGGCGCGCCTGGAATTCATCATCAACAACCTGATCGGTATCCACCCCAAAGCGGTGCTGGAGCACGACAAGCTGCCGAAGTCCCTGCACGAGGCCGTGCTACACCGCGCAGCGGGGTATGCCAGCCCGCAAGAATTCTATGTCGAGAAGATCACCGAGGGCGTGTCCACGCTGGCCGCTGCGTTCTGGCCCAAACCGGTGATCGTGCGCATGTCCGACTTCAAGTCCAACGAATACCGCAAGCTGCTGGGCGGCGACGTCTACGAGCCCATGGAAGAGAATCCGATGATCGGTTTCCGCGGCGCAGGGCGCTACGTGGCGACGAACTTCAGCGACTGTTTCGAACTGGAATGCCGCGCCATGAAACGCGTGCGCGAGACGCTGGGTTATACCAACGTCGAGTTGATGATCCCGTTTGTGCGCACCGTGCAGGAAGCACGCGAAGTCGTGGCCTCGCTGGCGAAGCACGGCCTCAAGCGCGGCGAAAAAGGATTGCGCCTGATCATGATGTGCGAAATCCCGTCCAATGCGTTGCTGGCCGAAGAGTTCCTGCAGCACTTCGACGGTTTCTCCATCGGCTCCAATGACCTCACGCAGTTGACGCTGGGCCTGGATCGCGATTCCAGCTTGGTGGCGGACCGTTTCGACGAACGCGATCCTGCGGTCAAGGCGCTGCTGAAAATGGCGATCACGACCTGCAACCGTTTGAACAAATATGTCGGCATCTGCGGACAAGGACCATCAGACCATTTTGATTTCGCGGAGTGGCTGGTGAAAACCGGCATTCAGACAATGTCGCTCAATCCGGATACGGTTGTTGAAACATGGCGCAAGCTGGCCGAGAAAGGAAATGCCAGGAAATAAAAACTTGGTGACCACGGCAGCCGGATCGAGATGAGTCCGACTGCCGCAACCCCCACCGGACAAGCAACTTGCCCGGGATCATCAGTAAGCGTTTTCCTGCCCCTCCCCCATCCCACTCTCCCCTTTTGGGGGGAGGGGTCTTTTTTTGATCATTAGAAATACGCGACTGCATTATTAATTTACCAGATTAATCAGGGAAATTGTCACAAAATAACCCCATAGTCACATTGGAAGTATGGTTTCAATTCGCGCGATCAAGCATTCAAGCCGATCTGCAATTCCACCGGTCCGGATTTTTCCTCGCAGAGCTCTGTTGCAGTTGTATTACAAATCAATACCAGAAATATGGTCATACAGGTCGTGCATCGTGAAATTTTTGTTACAAGGCGGGTTTTGAAAATTTTCGCGGCAGAATCCGCCCCGAATTCTCAATAGGGGGAATTTGATTGATACCACCGGTCAGTGTCGTTGAGCGGTGCAAAAAACTTTAACTTGAGGAGCTTTGAAGATGCAAAAGAAACTGATCGCACTGGCTGTGGCCGCTGCTTTTTCCGCCCCGGCGTTCGCCGACAACGCCAACGTTAGCCTTTATGGCAAGGCATTCCTGACGCTGGATTCCATCAACAGCAACCAGGACGGCGCGGTAAGCAAAATGCGCATCAATTCCAACGCGTCGCGTTTCGGCGTGAAGGGCAGCGAAGATCTGGGCGACGGTCTGAAGGCCATCTACCAATTCGAAGTGCAAATGGACGGCGACGGCAGCGGCGGCAACGGCCTGGGCAACGGCACCCGCAACACCGCAGTAGGTCTGGCAGGCGGTTTCGGCGAACTGACACTCGGTTACTGGGATACGCCTTACAAGGTCACGCACAACAAGATCGAACTGTTCGACAACACGACCGTGTTCAGCGCGACCAACCTGATCGGCAAAGCGACTGCCACCGGTGGTACCAGCTACGTGACTCGCCAAAAGAACATGATCCAGTACAAGTCCCCGTCGCTGGGCGGTGTAAAGATCGCGGCACTGTACAGCCCGGACGAAGCCAAGACCTCCACCACCAACAAGACCGTGCTGTCGCTCTCCGCCACGTATGACCAGGACGGAATTTATGCGGCTTTCGGCTATGACAGCCGTCCGGATCTGACCACGACCGGCCAGACAGACAACGCAATGCGTCTGGTGGGCAGGTACGATTTCGGCGGTGCATGGGTAGGCGCGACGGTCGAGCGCATCAAGGTAAATGCAGCGACTGCTTACACGCAAAGCAACATGGAACTGGTTGGCGCAGTCAAGCTGGATGCAAGCAGCATCGCACTGAGCTACGCCAAGAACGGCAAGACTTCCGTGGAGAACACCGGCGCCAACCAGGTTTCACTGCGCTACGGTTACAACTTCTCCAAGCGCACGGAAGCCTTCGCAGCCTACACCTCGCTGAAGAACGACTCCGCCGCGACGTACGCACCAATCTACTCCGGTGCAACGGCTGGTTCCACCCAGACCGCGCTGGGCGTGGGCCTGATCCACTCCTTCTGATCGGGCTGTGGCGAAATAATGACTGCCATCTGAGGCAAGTCAGGCTTCAATGCAAGACGGGCGCCCTCGGGTGTCCGTTTTGCATTTTTAGTCAAACAACAAACTTAGAAAGCGAATACAAGCAATTGAAAAATCCCGAGTATTCCGCTGGTAAATTCCCTGTGGCAAAAAAGACACAGAATGTCTCTTTATTGCACACCAGACATTGAAACGGAAAGTGGGCAATGATACTTTGCGCCTCGGACTAGGCGGGAACCCCCACTGATCCATCCATTTCGCTAGGGATTGGCCCGATACGAAAATGAAACCCTGAGGAGATTATTAAATGCAAAAGAAAATTATTGCTTTGGCTATCGCAGCTGCATTCTCTGCCCCGGCATTTGCTGAAGTTACCGTGTACGGCGTGGTTGACGCTACTGTTGCCAGCGTTTCCGGCGACGACCAGAAGAGCGATATGCAAGCCCTTTCCGGCGGCTTGGCTTCTTCCCGCATCGGCGTTGTGACTGTTGAAGACTTGGACAACGGCATGAAGGCTGTTGCCAAAGTGGAATACAGCCTGGACACACAAACTGCCGGCGGTGTTGGCAATGCGCGTCAGGAAATGCTGGCACTGGCCGGCGGTTTCGGTACCTTTGCTACCGGCTACCTGCAAACCACCGGCTATGACTGGGCTTCGAAATTCGACCCGACCGCCGGTTCTTTCGTGTCTCCGCTGCAATCCATGACCCGCGGCGGCGGATTCCTGGTTGGTTCCGCTACGGTCGCTGCACGCGCTCAACGCGCTCTGGCCTACATCTCTCCCGACATGAGCGGCGTGACCGTGGCCGTGAACTACTCCACGGACACTGATGCTTATACCCTCCTCGGTGCATCCGTTGGTCAGACTGGCTACGGTAACCTGGGCCAGCCGTCGACACTCGCAGCGGATATGAAGGTTCCTGCTTACCTGATTTCCGTGACCTATACCGGCGTGCCAAATCTGGCTGTAGGTGGCGTGATCGCCAATCTCAAGGCTGACCAAATCGACACAAAGGTTGACGACATCGCTTTGGGTGCTTCCTATGACTTGGGCGTAGTCAAGCTGTTCGGTACCTACCAAACCACCAAGTGGGCTGATAACGTGGATTCTATGACTCACAAGGCGATGTCGCTCAGTGCAGTGGCACCGGTTGGTCCTGGCGCAATTGCATTCAGCTATGCCAAGTTTACCGCTGATGGCAAGATAACTGGAGATGTAGGCGCCAATGGCATGACTTTGGCTTACCTGCAAGGCCTGTCCAAGACCACGACGCTGTATGCCGGTATTGAGAAGGTTTCCCAAGGCGCCGACGCAGATGTATTCAGCGTGGGTAACAACGCGCTCGGTTCTGGCTCGGCAGCTCAAGGCGCGCTGGTTCCGGGTCTGGGTACTCTGAAATCGGGCGGCAGCAGCCAGGCAATCTTCGTTGGCCTGAACAAGAAGTTCTAATTTCAGACTTCTGCAATATGCCGGTTAATCCGGTGCAACACACTGAACGGCCACCTTCGGGTGGCCGTTTTTATTTGACAGGCATCGTTGATTACCTGCATTCAGTGAAAGTTGATGCAAGAGAGTACCCGATGCTGATGCACATAAAAGTAAAGCATGCTTTACTTTTATGTCTGGTTTCACTAAACTGCAAAGCATGAATATTTCCACTATTGGCGCAATTATCAGGAAAGAAAGGGAGTCCTGCGGCTTGACGCAAGGGGCTCTGGCGGAGTTAGCGCACGTTTCCAGGGTGACTATCGTAAACCTTGAGAACGGCAAAGTGGGTGACATTGGCGCCGTCAAACTTTCCGAAATTGCCGAGAATGTCGGGATTTCATTGTTTTCAACGGGGAAGAAAGCGGACTTCGTCAAGATGACGCTGGGCAACGTCAACACGAGCTACAAGACCACCATGTCCGAATCCGATCTGGAACAGTTCATGCTCAGTGGCAAGATCCAGCCGGGACTGGAAGGACAAGTGTTGCACTTGATTGATGAGACGCCTGTCTCGCTTGTCTCCAGCGCCGTCAAGCAAATTGCCGCGAAGAAAAACATCAGAGCCAAGTTGATCTGGAAGAATCTGGCCAGGGTTGCCGCCGATATCAAGTCACCAATCAAGTTCTGGAGCTATGTTGGTTAAGTCGCCGCTTCACTTTCCGGAAGGTTCATGGAAGAGTCTTCTGGAAAGAGCATTCTGGCTCATGGATTCCTTCAAATCGGATGGATTCACTCTTCCGCGCTGGAGCCTTGGCGGTGGTACGGTACTCATGTTTTACTACGGTCACCGCAAGAGCAAGGATATAGACATATTTGTTCCTGATCCCCAGTTCCTGGGCTATGTAAATCCGCGCTTGGGCGGAAGAGGCGAGGAGGTCACTTCCAACTACAAGGATGGTACGGAATTCGTGAAGCTGTTCCTGCCCGAAGGTGAAATCGATTTCGTCGCATCACCGACATTGACGGAAAATCCGTTCGAAGAGCACGAAGTGCTGGGTAGAAACGTGCTGCTGGAAACGCCGGTCGAGATTGTAGCCAAGAAACTTTGGTACCGCGGAGACAGGGCTACGCCGCGCGATCTGCTCGATCTCGCTTTGGTAATTGAACATCACCACAGCGAGATTCTGGATCATGGCGACGTGTTTGCGAAGAACATCGAGGCATTCACTGAGCAGTGCGGTTCGCGCAGAGTTGCCATGCGGCCTGCGTTCGACGAAATCGAGAAGATTGACTTCAAACCAGACTACGATGAGTGCCTGGATCGTGCAAACAGCCTCAAGTCAGAGCTACTGAAAAAATCCATATCAACCCATAGTTCCAGTTAATCAGTTGCAACTCATCGCAACAGTCAGAACGTTAGGAGAAACATCATGCTGAATCTGGATAGCCTGATCATTGAATTCGACAAAGGCTTGCGCACGCTGTTTGCCAAAGCGCCGACGGCGCGGCCTTACCCCGACGCGGATATCGCCGATGCGGAGTTGAGTGAAGCGGAAAAGAAACATGCCGCCGCACTGATGCGCATCAACCATACCGGCGAGATCTGCGCGCAGGCTTTATATCAGGGGCAGGCGCTGACGGCGCGCGATCCTGTGGTGCAGGAGAAACTGAAACTGGCCGCATGGTAAGAAACCGAGCACCTGGCCTGGACCTCGCATCGCGTGTATGAGCTGGGCGGCAGGCTGAGCCTGCTCAACCCGTTCTGGTACACCGGTTCGCTGGCGCTGGGGGCGCTGGCCGGCGCGCTGGGGGACAAATGGAACTTGGGATTTTTGGCCGAGACCGAGCGCCAGGTCGGCGCGCACCTGCAAAGCCATCTGGACGGCTTGCCGCCGCAGGATGCCAAGAGCCGCGCCGTGGCGCAGCAGATGTATGTGGATGAGGTCGGACATGCCGATATGGCGGTGGAACTGGGGGCGGCGGAACTGCCGTTGCCGGTGAAACTGGCGATGCGCGGGATGTCGAAGGTGATGACGAAGACGGTTTATTGGGTTTGATTTGACGTAGGGTGGGTACGTTGTTGGTGCCCACGCGGAAACAAGTGCTACTACAGCGTGGGCACAAACAACGTGCCCACCCTACAGAATCATCCCTCCACAATTTCGTAATCGTGCGTCACCTCTGCCACCTTTCCCAGCATGATCGATGCCGAGCAGTATTTGTTCGCCGACAGGTCGATGGCGCGTTCGACTTGCTCGCGTTTGAGGTCTTTGCCGGTGATGACGAAATGCAGGTGGATTTTGGTGAATACCTTGGGGTCTGCCTCGGCGCGTTCCGACTGGACATCCACCACGCAATCGGTGATCTGCTGGCGCGATTTTTTCAGGATGTTTACCACGTCGTAAGCGGTGCAGGCACCGGTGCCGAGCAGCAGCATCTCCATCGGCCTGGGGCCGAGATTGCGTCCGCCGCCTGCGGGCGGGCCATCCATCAAGACTGCATGGCCGCTCTCGGTTTCGCCGAGAAAAGAGACTTCTTCTACCCATTTGATGCGTGCTTTCATGTGCCACCTCGCTGGTTTGTTTTTATGGTGTGCCGTTATCCCGGACGGCAATTCATGCCTGAAACAGGCGATGAAGTCGGCGCTCCCGCCGATCCGGTCAATAGCGTGATTTTAGCCGATACCAGAGCATTCCGATCAACTCATGCATGAATATCCTGCTGTCGTGCAGCGCATTGGCATTCGGGACGAATGCCAGAAAACCGGTCCGGTAGCGCGTGGTATAGGCGGTGGGGGCGGGGACGACCTGGAACCCCGCGCGCTGAAAGGATTGCACCGCCCGCGCCATGTGCCAGGCATGGGTGACCAGATAAATGCGCGTTATGCCGTCCTGGTTGAGTACCTGCCGGCTTAGCCGTGCGCTCTCCAGTGTGTTGTCCGATGCGCCTTCCGCCCAGCGCACCGGCACATGGAATTCCTGTTCCAACACCAGCTTCATCTGCGCTGCCTCGGAGGTGCTGTTGCCCAGCGGTGCGCCGCCTGTGACCAGGATGGGCTTGCCGGTTTCGCGCTGGAGTTTGGCGGCAAAGCGCAGCCGTTCCAGGGTGGCTGCGGCGACCGTATCGCCGCCGTATTCCGGCGCGTGAAAATAGGTTCCCCCGCCCAGTACGACGATGGCATCGGCCAGTGGTTTTTTGGTGTCGGTGACGTAGGGTTCGCCTTCCAGCCCCTGCAGCAAAGCCTCGGCAAAAAAAGGCGTGGAAAACAGCCACAAGAATACGGTGGAGGTGGTGAGCAGAACGCGCGCGATAAACGGGCGTTTGTGCCACAGCCACAGGCCAAGCGCGGCAACGAGCAACAGATTGAGCGGCGGCAACAGGAACGCACTGACGAGGTTGGTGAAGAACCAGGACATTGATTTTTGCAAACCCGTGTTGATAGGTGCGCCATTATCGCAGAGGCAACCGACATCGGGTGTCGTCACAATAAAATCATCAGAGCGTCATGAAAGTTTCGCATGTCGCAGCGAAACTGCGCGGCATGAAGATTCTGTTCAAATACTGGCGCTGGCTGGTTCCGTTGCTGTTGTGGAGTGCGGATGCCAATGCGTGGGGACTTTACACCCATGTCTATTTTGCCCAACTGCTGCTGTGGGCGGTGCCGCTCACCGATCCGCGCTATCGGCGCGCCATCAAATCTTTCCCGAAACTGGTGCTGGCCGGCGCCTGTCTGCCGGATCTGGCGCTGTTGAGCGAACGCCCGTGGGGTGAGCCGTTTTCGACGACCCACCAATGGCAGCGCGCCAGAAAATTGCTGGACGACGCGCAGAGCGACGAGGAATACGCCCTGTCGCTCGGCTTCGTCAGCCACCTGCTGGTGGACGTGATTGCGCACAACCACTTTGTGCCGGCACACGAGAGGATGTGGGGCAATGTGCCGTTGCTGACGCATGCCGCCTGCGAATGGGCCATGGACATGCATGTCCGTCCGCAGCTGTTTGCCGAGCCGGGCGAATTAATGCGCACGCACCAGACCGAATTGGCGGAATACGTGGCGCAGCATTTCGCCTGTTCACGGCCTTTGGCCGCGCGCGGTGTGGCCATGCTGGCGGGGGCGGAGAATCTGCTGCGTACCAGCCGCCTGTCGCATCTGTGCTATCACGGTGCGCGGGTGCTTGATGCCGGGATGCAGCGCCGCTTCAATTATTACCTGAGCGAAACCGGTGCACGCCTGACGCATATCGACCGCATCCTGCTGGGCGAAGAGCCTGTGTGGGATGCCAATCCGCATGCCGACGATCCGGATGTGCGGCAGCGCATCGAATTGGTAACGCCGCTACAGTTGGCATACCGGATCCCGCTGCCGCAGGATGTGTTCAGTATTCAGTCGGTAGTCGCTAGACGTTAGTTGTTAGTTGGCGGACAACACCAAGCTGCGGATTTCATTTCAATCTCAATTTCAACAGCAGATGCGTAGGATGGGTTGAGCGTAGCGATACCCATCGCCTGCAAAAAACATGATGGGTATCGCTACGCTCAACCCATCCTACGGTAATGATCAGAAAGCGAGCGAGATGCCGGCGATCATCGCCCCCAGCGCCGCGCCTGCCAGCACATCGCTGGGATAGTGCAGGCCGAGGATCGGGCGCGACAATCCGACCATTGTGGCGAATGGAACCACCAGCCAGAACAGGCCGGGGTAATAGGCCAGCACGACGATGCTGAATGCAGCTGCGTGCATGGTGTGGCCGGAGGGGAAGCTGAACTGGTCCAATGTCTTGCCCACGCACTGGATGGCCGGGTAGACGTTGAACGGGCGCGGGCGCAGTGTCTTGCCCTTGATGAATTTATACAGCGCGGTGCCGAGCAGGCCCACGGCGATCATGTGCAGCACGGGGAACAACGCATCGGCACCGTCCGCGATCAGCAGCACGATCATCAGCGTGTACCAGAACACGCCGTCGCCCAGACGGCTGGCGAGGCGGAACAAATTGCGCACTGTAAAGTTGCGGCTGCGCCGGTTGCAAAAGGCGCAGAGTTCCGCGTCCCAGGTCTTAATCTGTTGCAGCTGAAAGCTCAGGTTGGACATGTTGTTCTCCCTGTTTGCGAACGGTATCGAGCAGTACGGCCTCCATCTCGCTCATGATGTGTTCCCAAGTCAGCGCTTCCACCGTTTCACGCGCGGCCACGCGGATGCGCTGCACGCGCTCCATATCCGAGATCAATCCTTTGGCCAGCGTGACGAAGGCGTCGGTATCCGCGAACGGCACCAGCACGCCGTTTACGTCGTGCCGGATGTGCTGGCGCGCGGCGGCATAGTCGTAGGCCACCGTCGCCAGGCCGCTGGCCATCGCCTCGATGGTGACGTTGCCGTAGGTCTCGGTCAGGCTGGAGTAAAGAAAGATGTCGCCGGAAGCGTAGTGCTGCGCCAGCGGTTCGCCGGTTTGCATGCCGGCGAAAATCACCTGCGGATGCTGCTTTTCCAGTTCGGCGCGGGCGGGGCCGTCGCCGACCATCACCAGCCGTGCCAGCGGGTTGATCTTGCGCATCTGCTCGAAGGCCTGGATGACCACTTGCAGATTCTTTTCCGGCGCGATGCGGCTGACCAGCATGACAACGGGCGATTCGTCGGCTGCGTGCCATGCCGCGCGCAGTTCCGCATTGCGTTTGGCCGGATGAAACAGTTCCGTATCCACACCGCGCGAAACCACGAACACGTTCTTGTATCCCTCAAACTCCAGTTGCTGCTGCAGGGAAACGGTGGGCACCATCGTGCATGCCGCCTTGTTGTGGAAGTGGCGCAGGTAGGCGGCGATGGGTTTTTTCAACAGGCCGATGCCGTAGTGCTGCGAGTAGCTGTGGAAATTGGTGTGAAAGTCGGTGCTCACCGGGATGCCGAGTTTCTTCGCGGCGGACAGAGCCGACCAGCCCAGCGGGCCTTCGGTGGCGATGTGCACGATGTCGGGACGCTGGTGCTTCCACAGGCGCATCAACAGCCCCTTTGCGGGCAGGCCGGATTTCAGTTCGGGGTAGCCGGGAATCGGCATGCCGGAGACCAGCGTCTCCTGGTAATTTTCTTCCTTGGTTGCAGCATCCTGTTTGGACTGACGCGGGCGCACCATGTGGATGCGGTGCCCGCGTTTGAGCAGACCGTTCACCATGCGCCCGATGGTGATGGCGACGCCGTTCACCTCGGGCAGGTAAGTTTCGGTTACCAGCGCGATTTGCAACGGCGCCGACACAAGGATGGGTTCGTTCGGTGTATTCATGCGGCGCATCATGTCGCGCGCGTATGAAAATTTGATTAAACCTGTATGAAGGATTTATGAATGAGTAGCCAATGCAGGGTGCGCTTGCGCACCGCATGTGTATTGAGAATTCAATGGTGCGCAAGCGCACCCTACATCTGCAGAAGAACCAATCCCCACACCACCACCACATTGGCCAGGCTCACCAGCACCGCCGAACTGCCGATGTCCTTGGCGCGTTTGGCGAGGTCGTGGTTCTCCAGCGAAATGCGGTCTACGGTGGCTTCTATGGCGGAGTTGAACAACTCGACGATGATGACCAGCAACACGCTGCCGATCATCAGCGCCTTGCCGAGATAACCCACCGGCAACCACAGCGCCAGCGGGATAAGGATGACGGCAAGCAGCACTTCCTGGCGGAAGGCATCTTCATGCTTGTAGGCGGCGCGAAAGCCGGCCAGCGAATAACCGAACGCATTCCACAAACGTACCAGACCGGTCTTGCCTTTGTAGGGACTTTCCATTGAGCGTTTCCTTGCGATGTACAAAAAAAGAACGCGCATCATAAATCATGCGCGTTAACAGGGGAGAGACGATTGTGCCGTATTTACGATTGTGCGGACTTTCTCATGAAATGCTTGGCGTAGCGCGCATTCATGCGCGCGACCGGCATCAGGATGAACAGGTCGGCGCAGTTGAAATCGGGATCCCAAGCGGGTTCGCCGGCGATGTAGGCGCCCAGGCGCAGATAGCCTTTGATGAGCGGCGGTACGATGACGTCCAGGTCCTGGTTCAGCGACTCCAGCGGCAGGCGGCAATGCGGGAACACGCGGTACTCGGCGGGCGCGGCGTGCAGTTTGTGCACCTTGTTGTACACGCTGGCGGCATAGTGTCCGCCGTCGCTCATGCTGACGCTGGCGCAGCCGATCATGTATTCGTGGCCGTGCTTGCCGATGTAGTCCGCCAGTCCGGCCCACAGTTGGGTGATGGTGGCGCCGTCGCGGTAGTCGGGATGCACGCAGGAGCGGCCGACCTCGGCCATGCGGTCGCGCAAATGCATCAGGCGCGACAGGTCGAATTCGGTTTCCGAATAATAGCCGCCGGAAATGTAGGATTGCTCCGGCGGGAGGATGCGGTAGGTACCGACCACTTTGCTGTTGGCGTGGTCGCGCACCAGCAGGTGGTCGCAGAATTCATCGAAACGGTCGATATCCAGCCCCAGATCCGCGCTCGGCAATTTTGCGCCCATTTCCTCGGCGAACACTTTATAGCGGATGCGTTGCGCTTCTTCCACTTCGGCCATTGTGTGCGCCAGGCTGAAGGTGAGCTTGCGTTGCGCTTCGTGCGTTTGCTGGCGGATCAGGTCTAACATTGTTGCTCTCCTATCGGGATGATAGGAAGCAGATTACTTTCCGAATGTTGCGCCGGGGTTACGGGAATATGAAAGTTCGGTGACGCGGCCGTGTGCAACGCACTGCTGATGCGCTCGTGCGACATTCGCGTCAGGCTGCGCCTGTCCATGTCCCGCGCATTTAGCGGTGCAGTCGCGAATAGCAGCACATGCAACTCCGGCGTGCTCAGGATGCGCCACATCGAGGTGCCGAAAGAGATGTCGTCGATATAGGCGGCGGCGGTGGAGTGCGTGCCGCAGTTGTCCTGGTAGCGAATGGCGACAGGATGTACCCGCGCCCCGGCGTCGATGGCAGGCTGCAGCAGGGACGAATGGAAATGCGCGACAGCAGTGCCGTCGGTGGTGGTGCCTTCGGGAAAAATGGCGAGACATTCGCCGCGCTGCAGCAATTCGACCAGGTGTACGTTGATACGCGCTGCAGAGCGGGCCTTGCCGCGTTCGATGAATAGTGTTTGCGCCCGCGCGCACAGCCAGCCGATCACCGGCCAGCGCCGCACTTCGGATTTGGCAACGAAGCGCATCGGCACCACCGCATTCAGCACGAACACGTCCAGCCACGAGATGTGGTTGGTGACGATAAGGCCGTGGCGCAGGGTGTGCAGCGCATCGTCGTCGGCGATATCAATGCGCACATTGAAGATATGCAGCAGGTCGGTGGACCAGTTTTGCAGGATGAGCCGGCGTACTTTCAGTGGGAACCACGGGTAAGCAATGGCCTGGATCAGGCCGTTGCAGATGTGCAGTGCGAGACGCGCGGCACGAAAGAGGGCGATTAATCTTCGGGTCAAAATTTCTCCAAAATCCAGGGTAGGGTGGGCACGTTTTTGGTGCCCACGCGGGCAGCAGAGCGTGTTTCCGCGTGGGCACAACAACGTGCCCACCCTACATATTCAATCCACGGACAACACCGAGAACACGGAGATCGTGCAGAGATATTCCAGCGTTCTGCCGAAGCCCTGTGTGAACAGCCGGGTGCTGATGCTGTAAGCGGCTTTCTCCGTGAGTCCGGTTTTTTTTGCGGCAAGTATTTTCATGATGCCTGGTCTCCTTGTCTGGTGATGACATTGCGCTGCTCGACGAACAAACTGTTGCCGTTGATCTTCTTCGCCATTTTCTTGGCGTCGCTCATGGCGGCGGAAACTTCGTGGTGCGACATGAGTTGTCCGGGTGCGACCGGGATCGCGCCTATGGACAGGCTGGTGAGCGGATGGAATTTGAGCGTGCCGTCGCGCCCCTCGCTGCGATAACCGCCCGCGGCCAGATGTTCCGCCTTGAACAAGAGTTCGGTGGCCTGTTCGAACGAGCGCAATGCCTGTTCACAGCGGGTTTTCCAGTCGCGGCTTTGCATGAGCAGGATGAAATCGTCGCCGCCGATATGGCCGATGAAGTCCAGCTTGGGGTCGCAGGCCCAGTTGAGGATGCGGCCGGTGAGCTGGATCATTTCGTCGCCCTTGCGGTAGCTGTAGTTGTCGTTGAAAGGCTTGAAGTGGTCGAGGTCGCAGTAGCAGGCGACGAACGGGGTGTTCGCATGCAGCAGCCGTTCGATGTGTTCGTTGATCGGCACGTTGCCCGGCAGCAGCGTGAGCGGGTTGGCGTAGCGCGCCGCCTCCAGTTGCATCTGCGTCAGTTCGCGCAGCAGATCCTGCCCGGAGGCGACGCCGATGTAGCGTCCCAGTTCGGTGATGATGAAGCCGTCGGCAAAATGGCGGCTGTCCGCCTCGGACAGGAAATGGCTCAATTCCTGGATCGGCATGTTCCTTTCCACCAGCAGCGGCTCGCCCTGGATCAATCCGTCGCAGGGCTTCCTGCCCATCAGTTCGCGCTGGTAGGGTTTGGCGAAACGGTCGATGAATTGATAGCGGTTGATGATGCCGAGCGGCTTGCCGCTTTTGACGACCGGGATGATGCGCAATGCGGGATTGGCGTTGAAGCGCTCGAACACGTGGTCGTTCAGCGTTTCCGGCAGCACCGGTTCGACGTAGGTCAGCAGCTTGTGGGCCGTCATTTGCGAATACCGGTTCGCTTCCGGCATGGGAAAGATGGCGATGTTGGACGAATTGATGATGCTGCCGACTGCGGCAGAGGCCAGCAACGGCGGGGTGGGGCTGGGGCGCGCGATGAAATAGCCCTGGCCGAAGGCGATGCCGATATCCTTCACCACACGCAGCTCGGCCTCCGTCTCCACGCCTTCGGCGACAACGTGGGTACCGCAGCTTTCCGCGATATGCTGGATGGATTTGAGGAATTGCAGCTTGATCGGGTCGTGATCCACGCCCTGCACAAAATGCATGTCGACTTTGATGAACTCCGGGCGCAGTTCCGACCACAGGCGCAGGCTGGAGAAGCCTTCGCCCAGATCGTCAATGGCGATCTTGAAACCCATCGAGCGGTAATGCAGCAGGGCGCTGCGCATGCTCTCGAAATCGAAGGTGGGCTGGTTTTCGGTGATCTCGATGATGACGCGTTCCGGTGCTATGCCCAACTGGCGCATAAACTCCAATGTCTGCCCGTTCTTGAAACTGGGGTGGGTCATTGTTTGCGGGCTGACGTTGAGGAACAGGTTGCCCGGCAGGTTGAGTTTGGCAAACGACTCGAGCACGGTGTGGCGCGACAGCATTTCCAGCTCTAGTTGCAAATCCTGTTGTCCGGCTGCGCCGAACAGATTGATGGGGGAGTGCAGCGGACTGTCCGCCGGGCCGCGTATCAGGCCCTCGAAGCCCAGGAACTCGCCGCTCTTGAGGTCGATAATAGGTTGGAACAGGGCGCTCAAACGCCGTTGTTCAATGATTTCGCGCAAAGGCGTCACGGCCGGTTCCTTGGCGCGCGGCAGGGCCGGTTTTGCCAATAATTGCGCGCGGGAAGTGGTGCGGTGCTTCTCGACAGGTAGAATGCCGTGCATGGGGTGTTCCTGCTCTCTTATCAGGCAGCGGAAGATAACGCCCGGTTGTTACGCGAATATGACGGAGGATTGATGGACATACTTGGCTTGCGGCATCGGCCATCGGGGTTGAACTCACACTTTATCGGTGGCGGGATGTCATTTGCGGTTTATGTGCAGCGCACGCAGGAGATGCTGCGGCGGATTCACGATTGGAAGAACGACGGGGAGCAAATCATTGCCGGAAATTCGCCATTCGAACTTCTGCCGACCGGCAATTTTGAAAAAGGGAGCGACAAGCCCTACAGGCGCGGCATTTTGCTGACACACGGCCTGACCGACTCGCCGTACCAGATGCGCCATCTGGCCGCGTTTTTCCAGCGCATGGGCTTTCGCGTCATGGCGCCGCTGCTGCCGGGACACGGCACCCAGCCCGGCGATCTGCTCAAGGTACGCTGGAAGGAGTGGAGGAAGGCGGTAAATTTTGGCGTCAGCAGGCTGGCGGAAGAAGTGGATGAGTTGTATCTCGGCGGCCTTTCGGCAGGCGCCGCATTGAGCGTGCTGCAAAGCGCGAAAGACAAGCGCGTGCGCGGCCTGTTCCTGTTTTCCCCGGCATTCGAGATCGACCTGCGCGCAAAGTGGGCGAACCTGCACCGGCTCTACAGCAGGTGGGTGCCCAAGGAGGCGTGGCTAAACGTGATGCAGGATCGCGACAAATACAAATACGAATCCTTCTGCAAGAATGCCGCCGCGCAAATGTACTCGCTGACGCAAGCCTTGCCGCGTGCGGGATTGAAGATCCCGATTTTCATTGCCGCCAGCGCGGACGATGTCACGGTATCCGCGTCGGCGACCCTGGGCTTTATGGATCGCGCACGGCATGAAGGAAACAGGCTGGTGTGGTACGCGACGAAAAAACCCGATCATCAAAATATCGAATGGGTAAACAGTGCAGTGCCCGGGCAGCATATTTTGAGCAGCGCGCACACCGCTATTGTCATGCCGCCGGAGGATGAGCATTACGGGGCCAATGGCGACTATGTGAACTGCCTGCACTATTACGAAAACGACAAGACCAGTTACCGCACTTGCTGTGCGCGCGGGCCGGAGACATTGCTGGGTGAAGCAACCGAGCAGAATCTCCGGCAAGGCGTTGTCCGGCGGCTGACCTATAACCCGCACTACGCGGCGCTGGAAGCGTCCATGCAGGAATTCATTGAAAGACTGGCGTGACCAAAACTTTGATCTTCGCGCATCGCGGTGCGAACAAGGAAGCTGCGGAAAACACGCGCAGCGCGTTCGACAAGGCGCTGGCCTACCCCATCGACGGCATCGAAACGGACATCCAGCTCTCGCGCGATGAAGTTGCCGTGTTGTGGCACGACCGCGACCTGAAAAAACTGAAACTGCCCGGTCAGCACGTCGATGACTTCACCCATGCGCAACTGCAGGCGATGAATTTTGCCGCGCACTTTGCGGGCTCAAGCGCCCCCGAGGGCGTGATGAGTTTGCGGGAATTCATCGCGGCTTACCGGGCGCGCTGCGGCCTGCTGCTGGAGATCAAGAACCGCGACTGGGAACGGGTTGAACGGCAGGAGCTCAAGGTCAGGAAGACGCTGGCGCTGGTCGGCCAGGTGACGGATGACCGCATCATGGTGTCTTCCTTCAATCTCGACAGTCTCGTCTACGCGCATCGTTTTGCGGATCAGTTTCCGCTGGTGCTGAACCTGGAACCGGAACACAGCGTGCGCGATGCGCAACGCTTCCTGCACGACCATCCATTCCTGTACGGTTTGTGCGTGCATATTTCCACACTGGACGTGGACATGATGAAGGTGGTGCGCGAGCGCGGCAAACGCATCGCCGTCTACACCTGCGATAGCGATGCCGAGATCACGCGCGCGCTGACCCTGGGCGTGGATGTGCTGATCAGCAACGTGCCGGACAAGGCGTTGCAGATGAGAGATCAATGAAGCGCGATTTCTCCGCCCTGGACGGTGAATTCGATCTGCTGGTGTGCGGCGGCGGCATCTATGGTGCATGGACGGCTTACGACGCGGCACTGCGCGGCCTGAAGGTCGCGCTGGTGGAGCAGGGCGATTGGGCGGGAGCAACTTCGTCTGCGTCGAGCAAGCTTATCCACGGCGGGCTGCGCTATCTGGAGACTTACGATTTCAAGCTGGTGCGCAAGGCACTGCGCGAACGGCGCATGCTGCTGCAAGCAGCACCGCATCGCGTATGGCCGTTGCGTTTCGGTGTGCCGGTGTATGCGGACAGCCGCAACGGCACGCTGTTGCTGAAGGCGGGATTGACGCTGTACGACACGCTGGCGGGTTTTCCGGGCGAGCCGATGTGTCATCACCATCACGGGCACGAGGCGTTCTCCGCACACTTTCCATTCTTGAACGAGGCGGGGCTGCGCGGCGGCTTCACCTACGGCGATGCGCAGACGGACGATGCGCGGCTGGTGCTGGAATTGGTGGCGGGCGCGCTGCAGCACGGCGCGGTGTGCGTGAATTACGCCAGGCTGGTGGCGTGGGACGAAACGCACGGCGCGGTGAGCGGCGCGACGGTGCAGGATGCCGTGGGCGGCACGGCGCTGCACGTGCGTGCCCGGCAATGCGTGAGCACGGCCGGGCAGTGGACCACGGCAACTGAACAGGGGCGCGCATGGTGCCGCTTGAGCAAGGGCGTCCATCTGGTGATGCCCGCCTTGAATACGCAGGAGGCGATCCTGCTCACGGCCAGGGAAGACGGACGCGTATTTTTCGTCATTCCGTGGTACGGACGCACGCTGCTGGGCACGACGGATACCGACTATCGCGGCGACATCGCGCATGTGACGGTGGAAGCGGCGGAGGTGACTTACCTGCTCGCGGCAGCAAACCGTTACCTGAAAACGGCATGGACGCAGGCGGATGTCGTCGGCAGCTATGCCGGGGTGCGCGTGATGAAACAGAGCGATGCCGATCATCCGTCCGCCGTGAGCCGCGACTGGGAATTGAAAACGGCGCGCAACGGGCTGCATCACGCCATCGGCGGCAAACTCACTTCGGCGCGCGAAGATGCGGCCGTCATTGTCGATGCGGTGTGCGCGCAGCTTGGCGCAGCAACCGCGTGCGCCACCAACGGGCGGGATTTTCCGTGGAAGCCGCAGCAGGATTTCATTGCATGGTCGGAAGAGGTGAGTGCAACCGCGCGCCGTTTCGGCATCGACGCGGAAAGCACCAGGTGGCTGGCGCGCCGTCATGGCGTGCGCATCGCGCAGGTGTTCCGGATCATCGAGGAAACGCCGCAACTGGCGGTGCGCATCGTGTCGGCATTGCCGTTCATCTATGCCGACCTGTTGCTGAGCGCGCGGGATGAGATGGTGGTGCACCTGTCCGACCTGTTGCGCAGGCGCATGCCGTTGCTGATCCTGGCGAAAATCGATGCGGACGAGTTGCGCCATTTTGCCGAATTGCTGGCACCGGTGCTGGATTGGGATGCCGACAGGATTGACCGGGAGGTGGAGGCCTGCCTGCCATGATCGCGGCTGTCGCACTCGATCTGGGGACGACGGCGATCAAGGCGGGTCTGCTGTTGCAAGATGGCACGCTGGGTTATTCCGCATCGCGTCCCGCGCCCGGAATGACGGCGCATGGCGGGCGCTACGAGAGCGATGCGCTGGCCTACGCGGAGACGGCTGATGCGGTGCTGGCAGAGTGTCTGGCACAGCCATCATGTGCGGGAGTGCGCCCGCCACTCGGGTTGTGCAGCCAGCGTTCTTCCTTCCTGCTCTGGGAGCGTGCCAGCGGCAAGCCGGTGACGCCGCTCATTTCCTGGCAGGACGACCGGGGCGCGCAAAGCTGCGAGGCGTTGCGCGACCGCGAAGATGCCATTCGCTCACTCACCGGGTTGCCGCTCACCCCGTATTACCTGGCCCCCAAGCTGCGAGTGCTGCTGCGCGAACATCCCGCCTGGCGCGAACGGCTGTTAAGCGGCGAATGGATGCTGGGCACGCTGGATACTTTTCTGATCTGGCGCTGGACGGGCGGTGCGCAGCATGTGATCGATGTGTCGATGGCCGCGCGCACGCTGCTGATGGATATTCACAGCCAGCAGTGGTCGCCCGCGTTGTGCGAGCTGTTCGGTATTCCACGCCAGATTCTGCCGCAGATCAGGCCTTCCGCCGGATTGGGGCTGCGTTTGAACAACGGCCTGATCCTGCAAGCCAGCTTGGGTGACCAATCGGCGGCGCTGGTGGCCAGCATTGCTGCCGGCCAGCCGGACGCACTGGTCAATCTGGGGACGGGCGGATTCGTCGTGTGTTATTTGCCGGAAAACCGGCGCGCGCCGCAAGGTTATCTGCAAACGCTGGTCTGGCAGGAGGCCGGGCAGCCGGTGCATATGGCTTGCGAAGGCACGCTCAACTCCATTGCGGCCGCACTGGCGCCCTATCCGGCTGCAGCATGCCGCCCTGAAGACTTGGGGGGCGACGATATTTTTTGTCTGGCCGAGCCCAGCGGCCTCGGCGCGCCGTACTTTGCGAGCAGCCGCAATGCGGCTTGCCTGCCTAACCCGCTTCGCAGCGACCTGGGGTTGGTTTTCTCCGAGCCGGTCCAGCATTTGCCTGCGCAACGCATCGCACTGCTGTTGCAGGAAGGCATCGTGTTTCGCGTGGCGCGGATATTGGAAGAATTTCAGCGCGAGTTCGGTGTCGGGCGCGTATATCTTTCCGGCGGCTTGTCCGCTTTGCCCTGCCTGCAGCAAGGTATTGCACGCTGCGTTCCCTGTGCCGTTTACCGGTTGCAGCAGGCGGATACCAGCCTGGTTGGCGCAGCCCGGCTGGCTGCCGGGATGCCCTTTGCGGAAGACAAAAGTGCCGAAAAGATCGGCGTTCCCGGGGAGATGGCCGGGCTCCCTGCAAAATACGCCCGCTGGAAGGATTGGCTGGATGGCTTGCTGCGCACAAAGCCTTTCGGGCAGGGCAATCGGACTCTTCGATAATGGTTTGACAGGGCGGGATGTCTCGCTTAGAATGCGCGCCCTTCGCAGTCTGTTAACCATTTTTAGTTTTAGGAAATGCCATGAAAACATTTTCCGCAAAGCCGCACGAAGTCCAGCATGACTGGTTGCTGGTGGATGCCGCCGACAAGATTCTGGGCCGTTTGGCCAGCCAGATCGCTATCCGCTTGCGCGGCAAGCATAAGGCCATCTACACACCGCACGTAGACACCGGCGATTTCGTCGTGGTCGTCAATGCCGACAAGCTGCGCGTGACCGGCAACAAGGCACAGGACAAGATGTACTACCGCCACACGGGCTATCCCGGCGGTATCTACGAAACCAACTTCCTCAAGTTGCAACAGCGCCACCCGCAGCGCGTTCTGCAAAAGGCCGTGCGCGGCATGTTGCCGAAGGGTCCGCTGGGCTACGCGATGTTGAGCAAGCTCAAGGTCTACGGCGGTGCGACTCATCCGCACAGCGCGCAGCAACCAAAACCCATTGATCTGTTGAAGGCTTAATCATGAGCGTAACTTATAACTACGGAACCGGTCGTCGCAAGAGTGCGGTGGCACGCGTGTTCATCAAACCCGGCAAGGGCGACATCACTGTCAACGACAAGCCTATCGATGTGTTCTTCTCGCGCGAGACAGGCCGCATGGTGGTGCGTCAGCCGCTGGAACTGACCGAGATGATGGGCAAGTTCGACATCATGGTAAACGTCTCCGGTGGCGGCGAATCCGGCCAGGCCGGTGCCGTGCGTCACGGCATCACACGCGCCCTGATCGATTACGATGCTTCGCTGAAACCGACCCTGAGTCAGGCCGGATTGGTCACTCGCGATGCGCGCGAAGTCGAGCGTAAAAAAGTGGGTTTGCGCAAGGCGCGCCGCAGGAAACAATTCTCCAAGCGTTAATTCGCCGGTTGGAGATCAGGAAAGGCCGCCAAAAGGCGGCCTTTTCCTTTATCATTCGCATGTTTTGTTGGAAGGATAAATCGTGCTGAAGGTTGGAATCGTAGGCGGGACAGGTTATACCGGGGTCGAGTTGCTGAGATTGCTGGCGGGACATCCGCAAGTGCAGTTGCACGCGATCACCTCGCGTGCCGATGCGGGCATGCCGGTCAGCCAGATGTTCCCCAGCCTGCGCGGTTACGTAAACCTGTCTTTCACCCACCCGGACGTAGCGCAACTCGACCAGTGCGACGTGGTGTTCTTTGCGACCCCCAACGGCATCGCCATGCAGCAGACACGGGCATTGCTGGATGCGGGCGTGCGCGTGATCGACCTCGCCGCAGACTTCCGCATCAAGGACATCGCCGTATGGGAAAAATGGTACGGCATGACCCATGCCTGTCCCGACTTGGTGGCGGAGGCGGTGTACGGCCTGCCCGAAGTGAATCGGGCTGCGATCAAGCAGGCGCGGCTGGTGGCGAATCCGGGTTGTTACCCGACGGCGGTGCAACTGGGTTTTATTCCATTGCTGGAAGCAGGTCTGGTCGAGGAAGGTTCGCTGATTGCCGATTCCAAATCCGGCGTATCCGGTGCCGGACGCAAGGCCGAGGTGCATACCCTGTTTGCCGAAGCATCGGACAATTTCAAAGCCTACGGTGTCGCCGGGCACAGGCATCTGCCGGAGATCAAGCAAGGCCTTTCTCTCGTATCGGGCAATCAGGTCGGGCTGACTTTTATTCCGCATCTGACGCCGTTGATTCGCGGCATCCATGCCACGCTATACGGCCGGCTCAAGAAAGAGGCCGATTTGCAGGCGGTGTTCGAGCAGCGTTATGCCAATGAAGCATTTGTGGATGTGTTGCCTGCGGGCAGTATGCCCGAGACGCGCACCGTGCGCGGTTCCAATATGTGCCGCATTGCGGTGCACAGGCCGCAAGGCGGCGACACGGTGGTGGTGTTGTCCGTGATCGACAATCTGGTGAAAGGCGCGGCCGGGCAAGCGGTGCAAAACATGAACATCATGTTCGGACTGTCCGAGGCTACCGGTTTGAATGTAGTTCCTTTGTTGCCCTGATTATGAAGATGATCCGCAGTTTCCGCCGCAAGTTCAGCATTTCCGCGCCACGTTTGGCGGTACGGGCTTATGTGCCATGGTATGTGCGTTGGGCGATTGCGGTTCCATTCGCCATTGTGATCGGCATGGCGGTCATGTGGGCCTACGATTCCGGTCTGGCGCTGGGCGGCTTCCATCGCGGGCAGGCGGAAAAGGAACTGGGCGAGCTGCATGACCGGGTGGCGTTTCTGGAAGAAGAGAATGCCAAGCTGACCAACCAGATCGCCGCATATGAGCGTCAGCGGCAGATCGAACATGCTTCCGATATCGAGGTCAGCACGCAGGTAAAAAACCTGAACGATGAAAACGTGCGCTTGAAGGAAGATCTGCTGTTTTTCCAGAATCTGCCATTGACCGGGACACGCGAGGCCGAATTGTCCATGCATCGCATGAAGATCGAGCCCGACTTGTTGCCCGGCGAATATCATTTGCGCATGCTGCTGGTACAGAGTGTGCAACAGCGCGGCAGGGAGTTCAGGGGCAACATGCAGCTGGTGGTAAACGCCATACAAGACGGCAATAAAGTAGTGCTACAATTCCCGCAGGCGGACTCGCCGCAGGATGTTGCGTCGTATCAGTTAAGCTTCAAGTATTACCAGCGAGTCGACAAGGTTATTCAACTGCCGCCGGAGGTGACGCTCGAAAGCGTCGAGGTGCGGGTGTTCGAGAGGGGAATGCAGGAGCCCAGGATCACGCGGACGATAGGCCTGCAACCTTCACCCTAAAGGAGAAGCAAAGATGTTCAGTAATCGGCAAAGTAAACCGCAGAACCGTATCGATTCATTGGTGGGTGCCGGAACCAGGATTGAGGGTGACGTTCACTTCACGGGCGGTCTGCGTGTGGATGGCGAGATCAAGGGCAGCGTTATCGCCGACTCGAGCAAGCCGAGCACATTGGTGCTGAGCGAGCAGGCGCGGGTCGAGGGTGAAGTCAGGGTTACCCATTTTGTGGTGAACGGTACTGTGACAGGACCTGTTTATGTGGCGGATTATCTGGAACTGCAGAGCAAGGCCAAGGTCACAGGCGATGTTCACTATAGAACCCTGGAAATACAGCTAGGCGCGATCGTCGAAGGAAAACTGATCCATTTGGCAGAAGCGGAAGACAAAGTAGTGGCGTTCAAAATTGGAACAGCCGAGTCATAATTAAACCAGTCAAGGAGAGAACATGAATACAGTAACTGAAATGCAAGACCCGCTGCTGTTTACGGACAACGCGGCGAACAAGGTGAAACAACTGATCGAGGAAGAGGGCAATGCCGAACTGAAGCTGCGCGTGTTTGTCAGCGGCGGCGGCTGTTCCGGTTTCCAGTATGGATTCACTTTCGACGAAGTGGCCAACGAGGACGACACCGTGATGAGCAAGAACGGCGTGCAGTTGCTGATCGACCCGATGAGTTTCCAGTACCTGGTCGGGGCGGAGATCGACTACACCGAAGGCCTGGAAGGTTCGCAGTTCGTGATCAAGAACCCGAATGCCACCACCACTTGCGGTTGCGGATCGTCGTTCTCGGTATAAGAGAAGCAATGGTTGTAACAAGAACGGGGCGCGCAAGCGCCCCGTTTTGTTTTTACCCGGGAATATGTAGGGTTACGCTGGGTAGATCGCGCCCAACACACAAGGGTGCTTTGCTCCCGTGACGCCGGGCAGGTTGGCCGGTCGCAGGTGCATTGCCTGTTGCGCCAGCCAGGCAAAAGCGATGGCTTCCATCCAGTCGGCATCAATACCCAACACCTCGGATTTCTGGATGCGGCATTGCGGCAGCGCGAGCTGCAGGTGTGAGAGCAGCGCCTTGTTGTGGGCGCCACCGCCGCATACATAAATTTCCCTGGTCCTTGTGCAGAAGCGGTTTACAGCATCAGCAATGCTGTCGCCGGTGAGTGCGAGCAGAGTGGCCTGTACATCCGCAGGGGTTTCCCCGCCATGCAATTGGCTTTCCAGCCAGGCGAGGTTGAACAGATCGCGCCCGGTGCTTTTGGGAGGCGGCGCGGCAAAATAGGGTTCCGCCAATAACTTTTGCAGCAGGGCGGGGATGACTTTGCCGCCGGCTGCCCATGCGCCGTCTTTGTCATAGGGTTTGCCCTGATGACCGGCGATCCACGCATCCATCAACAAGTTTCCGGGGCCACTGTCGAAACCGATTGTGGGTTTGTTCGGGGAGAGATCGGTCAGGTTGGCGATGCCGCCGATATTGAGAATGACGCGATTGATGTTCGGATGACGCGACACCATGTCGTGAAAGGCCGGAACCAGGGGCGCGCCCTGACCGCCCGCCGCAATGTCGCGATTGCGGAAATCGCTCACGACATGAATGCCGGTCAATTCCGCCAATAGTGCAGCGTTGTTGAGTTGTATGGAATAGCCGTGCTCCGGTCGATGGCGCACGGTCTGGCCGTGGCAGCCGATGGCCTGCACGGAAGCCGCGGCGACGCCTGCCTTTTTCAGCAGGGTTTGGGTTGCCCTGGCGTATTCGCGTGCCAGTTGGTTGGCGATGAGTTGCGACTGATGCAGTTCGTCAAGGGAGGGCTGGTGCAATGCGAGCAACGCTTCTTTCAGCGCCGCCGGATAAGGCTGGAAATGGCTTGCAGCAAGGCGGGGAGCTGCCTGGGAAAAATCGATCAATGCGGCATCGACACCGTCCAGGCTGGTGCCGGACATGATGCCGATGTAGAGGTCGGAGGGGCGGTTCAACTTTCCCTCACTTCAATCCTCTCCGCGCAAGCGGGCGAGGAAGCAAACGAATCGCTTCGCGAATTCACTTTAATCGAGCTTGGCGATACGTGTGTTGCGGAACGTATCCAGTTGAGCGAACAGATCGCGCGTCTTTTCCGCGAAGGCGGTCATCTGGGATTCCTTTATCGGCTTGCCGTCCGGCAGCGCCACTTTCAGCGGGTCGCGATGGATACCGTTTTGTTGAAATTCGTAGTGCAGGTGCGGGCCGCTGGTCAGGCCGGTCATGCCGACGTAACCGACGATCTGGCCCTGTCCCAGGCGCTGGCCTTTTTTGATGCCGCCGGCAAAGCGCGACAGGTGACCGTATACCGTAGTGAAGTTGCCCTGATGGTTTACCTTCACCACATTGCCATAACCGCCCTGCGCGCCGACGAAAATGACGACGCCGTCGGAAGTGACCTTGACCTTGGTGCCGATCGGTGCGGCGTAATCCACGCCTTTGTGCGCGCGCCACTTGTTCAGCACCGGATGCAGGCGCGATTTGCTGAAACCGGAACTGACGCGCGAAAACTCGATGGGCGAGCGCAGGAAAGCTTTGTGCATGCTCTTGCCTTCCGGCGAGTAATAGTCGCCGCTGAATTCAGTGGTCTGGAAATACGCGGCGCGGAAAACCCGTCCATGGTTAACGAACTCGGCTGAAAGGATGCGCCCGGTGCGCACCGGTTTGCCGTTGTTATAGTTCATCTCGTAAATGACCGTGAACTTGTCGCCCTTGCGCAGATCGCGGTGGAAATCGATATCGCCGCCGAAAATATCCGACAACTGGTTGGCTGCCGGGTCGGGCAGGCCGATCTCATCGGTTGCGGCGAACAGATTGGTTTTGATCTCGCCGGTGCGGATCTGCACGCGTTTTTCGGTGACGGCAGGCAGAGTGCGGGTCTGGAAGCTGTCGCCTCTTTTTTCCACGACGACCTGGCTGGTGCTGTCGCTCAGATAGCGCAATGCCACCAGCGCGCCGTCGGCATCCGTCTCGGCCTGGACTTCCCTGCCGGCAGGCAAGCGGCGCAGTCCTTCGGTGGCACTGCTCCTGCGCAGGTAATTGCTTGCAGCGGGGTCGTCGACATTCAGTCGCTGCAGCAGTTCGGCAACCGTATCGCCGCGCTGGATGCGTTCGTTGCGCCAGAAAGTCGTTGCGTTACCCACGACAGTGGAGGAGGCGGGCAGGGCGATATCCTCGACCACGGATACCTGTTCGCGAGAAATTGCATCCGTCTGCGGCATGATGCCGAAAGCAGTTACCACCCCGAGCAAAGGCAGGCTGGATAACGTGACGAACCATCGCAGTTTCATTTTGTGCGCGTGTGACAAGGTGTTTTGCGGTAACATTCTCGCCTCCCAAGACGACTGGTGCTTGTGAATGCCCGTAGTTCTTTATCGGCAGTCACAAGGAATTATTAATATTTAGGCGCGCACTCTAACAGAAAGCGACACCTCCTCAAAACCTGCCGGGGCACCGGGCGGGACACAGACAAGCGGTTTTTCGACATGAGTCAACAAGAAATCCTCAATCAAATCAAGCGCGGCAGCGATGAATTGCTGCTCGAATCCGAACTGATCAAAAAACTCGAGCAGGGCCGCCCGTTGCGCATCAAAGCCGGTTTCGACCCCACCGCACCCGATTTGCACCTCGGCCACACCGTATTGCTGAACAAGATGCGCCAGTTGCAGGACCTGGGACACCACGCCCTGTTCCTGATTGGCGACTTCACCGGCATGATCGGCGACCCCACCGGCAAGAACGCGACTCGCCCGCCCTTGACGCGCGAGCAGGTGCTTGCCAATGCGCAGAGTTATAAAGACCAGGTGTTCAAGGTACTCGACCCGGCCAGGACTGAAGTCGTGTTCAACTCCGCCTGGATGGACAAATTCAGCGCGGTCGACCTGATCCGCCTGGCGGCCACCCACACCGTGGCGCAGATGCTGGAGCGCGACGACTTCGGCAAGCGCTATCGCGCCAGCCAGCCCATCGCCATCCACGAATTCATCTACCCGCTGGTGCAGGGCTACGACTCCGTCGCGCTCAAGGCCGACATCGAACTCGGCGGCACCGACCAGAAATTCAACCTGCTCATGGGGCGCGAACTGCAGCGTCATTTTGGCCAGCCCGCGCAGTGTGTGCTCACCATGCCGCTGCTGGAAGGCCTGGACGGCGTCAACAAGATGTCCAAATCGCTGGGCAACTATATCGGCGTGACCGACACGCCGACCGAGATGTTCGGCAAGCTCATGTCCGTTTCCGACGACCTGATGTGGCGCTACCTCGAACTGCTCTCGTTCCGCAGCCTGGCGCAGATCGCCAACTTCAAGGAAGAAGTGGCGAATGGCCGCAACCCGCGCGACATCAAGGTGCTGCTGGCGCAGGAGATCGTTGCCCGCTTCCATACGCAAAAGGCGGCAGAAGATGCATTGGCGGAATTTGAAGCGCGCTTCCAGAAGGGCGTATTGCCGGACGATATGCCGGAAATCAGCGTCGCCAGTGCCGGCGGCCATATCGGCATCGCCCATTTGCTCAAGCAGGCTAATCTGGTCGCCAGCACATCCGAAGCCTTGCGCATGATTGACGGCGGCGGTGTCAAACTCGACGGCGACAAAGTCGTCGACAAAGCTTTGCAAATCAAAGCGGGAGCAGTCGTCGTGGCACAGGTCGGCAAGCGCAAATTCGGGCGAATCACGGTCCAATAAATACAGGTTGTGAAATAACCCGTTGTTTTGTAGAATCGCGCCCTCGAATTTTTGGTAAAAGGTAGTTTGTTCATGACAACTGTACGCGTTAAAGAGAATGAGCCGTTTGAAGTGGCAATGCGCCGCTTCAAGCGTTCTGTGGAAAAAACCGGTCTGCTGACCGAATTGCGCGCTCGCGAGTTCTACGAGAAGCCCACTGCAGAACGCAAGCGCAAGCTGGCCGCTGCCGTCAAGCGCCACTACAAGCGCCTGCGCAGCCAGACTCTCCCGCCCAAGCTGTATTGATCTGCCTCGCCTTGCGAGGCGAAAGGTAGTTTGATATGAGTCTCAAGCAGCAAATCACCGAAGACATGAAAGCCGCGATGCGCGCCAGGGAAACGGCGCGTCTCGGGGCGATTCGCCTGTTGCTGGCCGCCATGAAGCAGCGCGAGGTGGATGAGCGCATCGAGTTGACCGACGCAGACGTGGTTGCCATCATCGAAAAGATGCTGAAACAGCGCCGCGACTCCATCACCCAGTACAAGGCGGCCAACCGCCAGGACCTGGTCGATGTCGAAGAATTCGAAGTGACCGTGTTGCAAGGCTATATGCCGCAACAGCTCGGCGAAGCCGAGATTGCCTCCGCCATCGCCGAAGCCATCGCTGCCACAGGCGCAGCCGGTCCGCAGGACATGGGCAAGGTGATGGGCGTGATCAAACCCAAACTGGCCGGACGTGCCGACATGGGCAAGGTGTCCGGGCTTATAAAAGCGCAGCTCACCAAGTAACAAGTTTTCCGTAGTATCCAGAACATCAAGTAGGTTGGGTGGAGCGTAGCGATACCCAACAATAGAACGTAATCAAAGATGGGTATCGCGTTGCTCCACCCATCCTACGTTTCTTCCCGTATCAACATGATTGCGCGAGGGCGGAGTGATTCCAAAAAGTTTCATTCAGGATCTGCTCAATCGCCTAGATATCGTGGACGTGATCGAGCGCTACCTGCCGCTCAAGAAGGCCGGTGCCAACTACGTCGCCTGCTGCCCCTTCCACACTGAAAAATCCCCGTCGTTTACCGTCAGCCAGACAAAGCAGTTCTATCACTGTTTCGGCTGCGGCGCGCATGGCACAGCCATCGGCTTTGTCATGGAACATACCGGCATGGGCTTCGTGGAAGCGGTGGAAGAGCTGGCCAAGAGTATCGGCGTCACCGTGCCACAGGAGGCATCCAATATCCCGCAGCACAAGGTCGCGCCCGATCTGTACGACCTCATGCAATCCGCCACGCGCTACTACCGCGAACAGCTCAAGAAGACACCGCGCGCCATCGACTACCTCAAACGCCGAGGCATGAGCGGCGAAGTCGCCGCGCGCTTCGGCATCGGCTACGCACCCGACGACTGGCAAAACCTCAAGGATGCCGTGCCCAACTATCAGGACGCCAGCCTGGTCGAAACCGGTCTTGTGATCGCGGGTGAAGAAGGCAAGCGCTACGACCGCTTCCGCGACCGCATCATGTTCCCCATCGTCAACGTGCGCGGCCAGGTCATCGGCTTCGGCGGGCGCGTACTGGACAAGGGCGAACCCAAATACCTCAATTCGCCCGAGACCCCGCTGTTCGAGAAAGGCCACGAACTGTACGGCCTGTTCCAGGCGCAGAAGGCCATCCGCGCCCACCAGCGCGTGGTCGTGGTCGAAGGCTACATGGACGTGGTGGCGCTGGCCCAGCACGGCGTGGAATACGCCGTGGCCACCCTGGGCACGGCCACCACGCCATATCACGTGCAAAAGCTGCTGCGCCTGTGCGACCAGATCGTGTTCTGCTTCGACGGCGACAAGCCCGGCCAAAAAGCCGCCTGGCGCGCGTTGGAAAATGCGCTGCCGCAACTGCAGGACGGCAAACGTCTCGGCTTCCTGTTCCTGCCGGAAGAGCATGACCCCGACACCTACATCCGCGAATTCGGCACCGAAGCCTTCGAGCACGAACTGGACAATTCGCTCGCGCTGTCCGGCTACCTGCTGCGCGAACTCACTGCCGAAGTCGACCTCGGCACACAGGAAGGGCGCAGTGCCCTGCTCAAGAATGCCCAGCCGCTGCTCACCGCCATCACCGCGCCCACCACGGCGCTGCTGCTGCGCAAGGAAGTGGCGGCGCTGGCGGGCGTCACCCAGGCGGAACTGGAAGCGCTGTGGGCCATCAAATCCATTGCCGCACCGCAGCGCGCCGCGCCGCCCAAAGCCAGGCGTGCCGCGCCTTCGGGTGGTTTGCGCATCCTGTTGCGTTGCCTGGTGATGAAGCCGGAACTGGCGCGCGAGTTGCCCAATGATTTGCATAGTGACGGGGCCGAAGCCGCCGCCATCGCTGCGTTGGCCGACTGGCTGCACGAATCCGCAGACGAAACCACCACGGCCGCGATGATTCAGCATTTTCAGGGCACGCTGCACGAGCCGGTATTTGCGACCGCGCAGGGCGAAGTGATGCAGTGGGGCGAAGAATTCGACGTCGATGCGGAATTTGCGGGAATGCTGCGCAAAATGCGGCGCGAAGCCGTCGAATCCGAAATGTCCGCGCTGCAAGCCAAAGGGCTAGCCATGGACGCGTCGGAACGGGCGCGCCACGACGAATTGAGGGAAGAATTGAAGCAACTGAAGACGCAAGCCAGCTGAAAAAACAGGCATCAGGCACGTAAATTGCAGATGCCGCCAAATACAGAAAACGCAGCTAACCTTCGGAAATGTTTTGAAAATCGGGTATAATCCGCGCCCTTTTCGGCGGCACCACATTTTTCGTGTGCCGTGTACTTCGAGTACGAATCAACTTTGGGAATCCTCAAAATGGCGACTCCGCAACAAAAGAAAACAGCACCGGCCAAACAGACTGCAGCCTCTATCAAGCAGGCAGCCAAAGAAAAAGTGGCTGCAGCCACGGCTGCGACTGATCCGAGCCAGGACATCGAAGCGCGCCGCACGCGGCTGAAAGCGCTGATCCTGCTGGGCAAGGAACGCGGCTACCTGACTTTTGCAGAAATCAACGACCACCTGCCGGAAATGCTCGAAGTCGAGCAAGTCGAAGGCGTGGTGAGCATGATCAACGACATGGGCATCACCGTGTGCGACGTCGCGCCGGATACCGAATCGCTGGTCATGAACGAAACCACACCGCCGGTGGCCGATGAAGACGCCGCCGAAGAAGCCGAAGCCGCCATCTCCACCGTCGATTCCGAATTTGGCCGCACCACCGACCCGGTGCGCATGTACATGCGCGAAATGGGCGTGGTCAATCTGCTCACACGCCAGGACGAAATCGAGATCGCCAAGCGCATCGAAGACGGCCTCAAGCACATGATCCAGGCCATCTCCGCCTGCCCGGCCACCATTGCCGAGATCCTGGCGCTGGCCGACAAGGTCGCGCAGGACACCATGCGCATCGACGAAATCATCGACGGTTTCATCGACACGGACGAGGGCATCGCCATCAACGAACCCGCACCTGCCGCAGATGAAGAATCGGACGAGGAAAGCGAAGAAGAGGACGACGAAGAATCGGAAGAAGACGGCGAAGCCGCCGCTGCCGCCAACCTGGCCCAGCTCAAGCAGGATGCGCTGGAACGCTTCGCGGTCATCAGCGACCTGTTCATCAAGCTGGGCAAGGCTTATGAGAAATACGGCTACCGCAGCAAGCAATACGACAAGCTGCAAATGCAAATTTCCGACGCCCTGATGCAATTCCGCTTCTCGGCCAAGCAAGTGGATGCCTTGTGCGAAACCATGCGCGGGCTGGTGGAAGAAGTGCGCGCCTGCGAGCGCAAGATTCAGGACCTGTGCGTGACCAAGGCACGCATGCCGCGCGCCCATTTCATCAAAGTGTTCCCGCTCAACGAAGGCAATCTGGACTGGGTGGAACAGGAAATGTCCGCCAAAAAGCCCTACAGCGAAACCCTGTCGCGCTTCCAGGCCGCCATCGTCGACCAGCAAAAGCAGATGCTGGCGCTGCAACAGCGCGTGGGTATTCCCATCCTCGACCTGAAAGAGATCAACAAGCAGATGACCAACGGCGAAGCCAAGGCGCGCCGCGCCAAGCGCGACATGATCGAGGCCAACCTGCGTCTGGTGATTTCCATCGCCAAGAAATACACCAACCGCGGCCTGCAATTCCTCGACCTCATCCAGGAAGGCAACATCGGCCTGATGAAGGCTGTGGACAAATTCGAATACCGCCGCGGTTACAAGTTCTCGACCTATGCGACATGGTGGATTCGTCAGGCGATCACGCGCTCCATCGCCGACCAGGCGCGCACCATCCGTATCCCGGTGCACATGATCGAGACCATCAACAAGATGAACCGCATCTCGCGCCAGATCCTGCAGGAGACCGGGCAGGATGCGGACGCCGCCACCCTGGCCGTGAAGATGGAAATGCCGGAAGACAAGATCCGCAAAATCCTCAAGATCGCCAAGGAACCCATCTCCATGGAAACCCCGGTGGGCGACGATGACGATTCGCACCTGGGTGACTTCATCGAAGACGCCAACTCGCTGGCACCCATCGAGGCCGCGGTGTACGACAGCCTGCGCAACGTCACCAAGGACATTCTGGACAGCCTCACCCCGCGTGAAGCCAAAGTCTTGCGCATGCGCTTCGGCATCGAAATGAACACCGACCACACGCTGGAAGAAGTCGGCAAACAATTCGACGTCACCCGCGAGCGTATCCGCCAGATAGAAGCCAAGGCCCTGCGCAAACTGCGTCACCCGTCGCGTTCTGAAAAGCTCAAGAGCTTCCTCGACGGCGACAGCTAAGTCCACGGGCCCTTAGCTCAGTTGGTTAGAGCAGAGGACTCATAATCCTTTGGTCCGCGGTTCAAGTCCGCGAGGGCCCACCAATAAAAAACCCGCCATACGACAAAGTATGGCGGGTTTTTTTATTGTGATCCGAAGGTCGGAGCCTGTCGAAGGGGCGGCCCGATTACCTAGCTCATGGTCGCAATTAACGCAACCTGTACACTCCACGTAATCAAGAATCCGGCTCCCCATGTTGCGCACTCGGCGAGTGTGCTGCGGAAGTTGCGGCCGGGCTCTTTGAGCAACAGAATGCCGACCATCAGGACAAAAGCACCGATCAAAATAATTATCAGCGAAGTCTCAATGGAAATCATTTTCAACTCCATTCTTCAAAATTCTCAATCGAAAAAGTGCCGAAACGCTCAAGCACTGCCAGACATCCTTAAGACGAAACGTATTCCTTGCAGAGCAGCAAGTCCATATGCCGAACGGCCTAGATAACTACCTAGTATTGTCCCGGAAAGGTCTATATCTTTTGAGGAAGAGATGCAAAATCATGCGGTTACGTTTGATGATTCTGTGTGGCAACCCCCAGCCATACCGGGGGACGCCAAAGTAAAACCGTGCGCCACGGACGCAAAAAACAAAGCTGGAATTCCTCTGTATTATTCCCTGCCCTTTGGGGGAGGGGTGCGGTGGGAATGAATTTAATATGTGCGCGGCACAAACGTTTATATCCCCATTCCGGCCTTCCCCCTGATGGGGTCAGGAGAGCAAACCCGATCCCTTGGGCCCAGGGTTGCCGTTCGTGCCGTGCCAGCCGAAGCACAAGCACCCACGCTCGTTTCGACAAGCTCAATGCGAACGGATTCCTGGACAATGTGTGCCGGTTCAATAATTGCTCGGGCTCGGCCATACCGTAGCAGCGTAACCCATATTACTTATGTTGCGCGGGATCGCCGGGCTTGCCGCGTCCTTTGACGCGGCCCAGGACGGGCCTCGCCCAGCCCGCCAGTCTCCGCTCGAAGAATGTCTTGATCCACAGCGGCTTCTCTGCCTCCTCCAGCTCGATGTTCTCGTATTCCGCAATCACCTGCGCACCCAGCAACAGCAGCGTGGCGCCCACTTCAAAGCTCAGCATCACCATGATGGCCGTGGTCAGCGAGCCGTAGACCACGCTCACCTGCGATAACGAGCCGAAATACCAGCTCAGCCCATGGCGTATCAACTCCCACAGCAAACCCGCCGCGATGCCACCGATCAGCGCGTGTTTGGCCGTCAGCCGGCCCACCGGCATGAAATAGTAGATCGAGGAAATCAGCAGAATCTCGGCGATCATCCCGGCGATATTGATCAGCAGGCGCGAAAAACCGCCCAGCGACCAGCGATGCCCGAACAGCACCAGATTCTCGCCGCCCAAGGCCAGCAGATAGACCATCACGAACGTGCCCACGAACAGTGCCGCGCCGATGAAGAAGTTATAGGCAAAAGGCAGCAGCAGGGAAATGAACAACGGCCGCCGCGTCTTCTGCAGGCGGTGAAAAAAGATCACCGAGATCGCACTCTCCAGCACCCGGAAGCCGAGCGAGCTGAAAAACAGCATCGTGATCAACAACACCCAGCCGATCAACTGCCTGTGCTCGAGCAACGCCGACAACTCCCCCAAAACCGCCCGGCTCTCGCCCGGCACCACAAATTCCAGCGCCTTGCCGATCGTCGCCAGCAGCACCGCCTGGTCGATCACATTCGACAGCGCAATCACCATCAGGATCAGCAGCGGCACAATGGACAGCAGCGCGTAATAAGCCACCGCCCCCGCCAACAGCAGCCCCTGATTCGCCTGAAACGCCCGCAGCACCTGCAACGCAAAGGCGAGAGGGTTTTTAAGAACATGAGCGGTGCGGGGATCAATGAGTTTCATGGGTAGTCTCAATCCGTATCACCTCGAAGCAAACCCGGAAAGATCGCCTGTGAATTGAACAGCGATAAAAATTGTATATACCGTTAACAGTTAGCGCCACCGAAGCAGAGTTATCTAACCACTTATCCACAAAAACTGTGAATAACTTAGGAGGCGGTCAGCCGAAACTTAAACCCCGTTCGCCCTGAGCTCGTCGAAGGGTGAACGAACCACTTATCCCCTCCCCCATGCAGGGGGAGGGCCAGGGTGGGGGTAGAAACGGAATTCGCGCGCACTCAATAGCTTGTACCCCCATCCCCGCCTTCCCCCTGACAGGGGAAGGAGCGAGCAGTCCTGTGCGGCATATTCTTTCTTATTAACCTCCCCGCCTATTTCTTCGGGTCATACTTGAATGACAAAGCCACCTTCGCCCGATAAGCCGCCACCTTGCCGCCTTCAACCACCATATCCAGCTTCACAATCTCCGCCACCCGCAAATCCCGCAAAGTCTTGGAAGCCGCACTCACCGCATTCGCAGCGGCATCCTCCCAGGACTTCTTGCTGGTACCGACCAGCTCGGTAATACGATAGACACTGTCCTTAGCCATGATCTTCTCCTTATGTTAACGATGAACAACAGGGAATAAATCGTGATGCAGAGTAATAAAGTACGCCTAACCACAAAACTCTGCACCCTTTTTGATCCCATGGCTTTCTAAAAACAGCCCCGTCCGCCGTCCCCCCAAATATCCGTTCGTCCTGAGCCCGGCGAAGGGTGAACGCCTACCACGCCCCCGAGCCCGTCGACGGAAACAGGAGCGCCGACGTCCCGTCGGCAATGATGTTCGAATAAGAAAATGCCGACGGGGACGTCGGCGCTCCCAACCAGCCCCCCCGTTTGACACCACCCAACCCAACGCGCAGACTCCCGCGCAGCCACCAAACCCCACCCGCAAAGGAGAAGTGAATGTCCAAGAAACGTTTTCACTGCCAGGCCGCAAACCATCTGGGCAACAAATGCGTCAGCATCACCGACGAAGGCCATGCCTTCCTGCTCTCAATAGAAGACGCCACCAACAAATTCAACTACCTCAAAGAAGCCATCGCCACCGCCAAATACCCCATCGCCATCGACCTAGTGAACACCGTCCCCAAAATGATGACCGGCGCGACAGTCAAATTCCAGATTGCCCAGCACGATGCGGAAAAGTTTCTGCATTCGCTGGATAAGGCGCTGCATCATTGACACTCGGTGCTCCCCAAAGCGCTTTTCGCTTAAGCAGTACGGGTGCGTTTGCGCACCGGACAAATTGATGCGCAGGTGCACCCTGCAAAAAGATTTCAGCCGCCAACCAATTTTTGATCGCGCAAGTCACCATCAAATGACATCAGTGCTTGCAGGCGGTGGGTACGCGCATATGTTTTCCACCAGTTTCCTTGTGAAACGTAGAATGACATGCATGGAAAATATATGCGCATCCATGTTCTAAGCGATCTGCATCTTGAAATTGCCAGCTATCAACCGCAGCTCGTCGAGTGCGATGTGGTGGTGCTGGCGGGCGATATCGCAAATCATGTGCGGGGGATTGAGTGGGGCCGATACACCTGGCCGGACAAAATCATCCTGTATGTGCCGGGCAACCACGAGTTTTATCGGCGGGAACGCACGGAGACGTTGCAGCAGATGCGCGTTGCCGCCCGCGAGTCGGGTGTTCACTTGCTGGACAACGATGAGGTGGTGATTGCGGGTGTGCGCTTTTTGGGCAGCACGCTATGGACCGATTTCAATTTGTTCGGCGAGGAACTGAAAAAAGCCGCGATGGCCGAGGGCAAGTTGTACCTGAACGATTTCCGCTTGATCCGTGAACGCGACCGGGTGTTCAGCCCGGCACGTTCTGCGCAGTTGCACAAGACATCGCGCAAGTGGCTGGCCGCAAAACTGCAGCAACCCTTCCCGGGCAAGACAGTGGTCATTACCCACCACCTGCCCAGTGCGCATTCCGTCACCGAACGTTACAAGACCAGTCTTTCTTCCGCCTGCTTTGCGTCCAATCTGGACGATTTGCTGGGAGCCAGTGCGCTGTGGATTCATGGTCACACGCATGACAGTTTCGATTACGTGCTGCACGGCACGCGGGTGGTTTGCAATCCGCGCGGATATTGTCGGAATGTGGATAGGCCGGAGAATCTGGCATTTGATCCGGCGTTAGTGGTGGAGGTTTGAGAGTGGCGCGCCGTTCTATCCTTCGACAGGCTCAGGACGAACGGGATTAAAAGGTTGCGGAGGTTTGAGGGTTGGCGCGCCATCCTATCCTTCGACATTGCCTTCAGTTCTGAGCGTAGTCGAAGGGGCAGGACGAACGGAATTGAGAGTGCAACCTTTGCCAACTCTGTTGGTCTCATTTGATGCGCGGGTAGTGTTGCGCGCGGATCGATTCCACTTTGCAGGTTGATCCATCAGCGAATGAGGTGATCAAATGAACAAGACTAATAGAGCTATCTTATGGAGTGTGCGCTGGACTATTGCCACTGTGTTCGCATTCTTGATCGTGTTGCCCGCGGTGGTTGCCATCAGTGTTGCGATTTAACTTACCAAACGCCAACGCGCCCGTACGCTGAGCGGAGCGCATGTCAATAATGCGGCGGCTTCTCGTTCGCAGGTATGCCCTCATGCCCCGGTTCGGTCATTGACTGAATGTGTCTTGCGAGCGATGCGCAGATCGCTTCAAGACGCTCCAGCTTTTGTTGCTGCTGGTAGATCGTTTTGTTCAGTTCGTCGATCTGGTCTTCCTGGTAGGAGATTTTGGTTTCGATGTTTTCCAGACGTTTTTCAATCATGGGGTGATCCTGAAAGTTCGGCGATTGGCCAAGGGCATTCTAGCGCGGGTGCGTAGCGAAGGTGACGAAATGGAGAGAGAGCAGGTGTTCATGCTTCGACAGGCTCAGCACGAACGGATTTCTTCTTCGCCAGGCTCGGCGCGCACTGCCTGTCATGTTTCGGCAGGTTTGGCGCGCATCTTGGCGGCGATGTAATCGCTGTGCGGAATGTAGAGCAGGCCGGCAATCTTTCGCATCAGGTGGTTTTCATGGGCGCTGATTTTTCCGTCGGCATAGGCTACTTGCCACATGTATTCGATGATGCGAATCTTTTCGGACGGGTTAAGTTCGCGGTTGATGCGCGACGTGAACTGCTGAAAATCGTTGGCGGCACGTGCCGTGCGGCGTCCCAGTTCGGTCAGTTGCGCCACTTCCGCATCGGAGAGGGCAAACCTTTCCTTGAGGATTTTCAGGATCGCGGCCTGCTCCTGGGCCGCTTCATCGGCATCCGACTTCATGATCTCGATCAGCAGCACAGCGGTGGCCAGTTGCAGCGTGTGTTCCGGGCGGCTGTCTGCATGGTTGGGGACAATGATGGAGGAGAGGAGGTTGTTCAGTTTGTTCAGCATGGTTAATCGTTCTGGCCTTGTGGTTTCTTACGTTTCCTGATTATTCTATTTTACAGCCTGCCGACGTGGCGCAAGCGGCGCGCGTTGTATTGCCTGCGCCAGGGATAAGTGCCAAGCTTTGCCCGGCATATGATTGCAGACTTGGCAATTCGTTCGGGAGGGCTATCGAGATGAAACAAAATTCCTGGCAGAGGTTGCCTGTGCGCTCGCTGTGTTTGTTGTTGTGCCTTGCCGGCGCGCCCGCGCAGGCGGGCACCGGGACGCTGAAGTATGAACAGCAAACGCTGACCGTGGACGGCACCAGCCGGACGGTCAGCGTTCCCAAAGGTTACCGGCTGGAATGGCTCGCCGCGATGGACTCGCCGCGCATGCTGTCCTTTGAGGCGAATGGAGATCTGTTTGCGGGGTCGAGGTCGGGCAAGGTGTATCGCCTGCCGCCGCCTTACACGCGGCCGCAGGTACTGGTGGAGCTGGGCGATTATCCGCACAGCGTGGCGTTCCGGCCGGGCGAGATTCTGATTGCGAAAACGAACGGGGTGTATCGCGCGTTGTACCTGCCGGGGCAGGAGAAAATCGCGCCGGAGGAGGTGACCTTGCTGGCGGCGCTGCCCGGCGGCGGCGGGCATGACAGCCGCACCGTGGGCGTGGGGCCGGATGGGCGGGTGTATGTGAGCCTGGGTATCCAGCGCAATTGCAGCGACCAGTATCTGGGGACGGGCTATGCGTTCGATGACCGGCGCGGCGGGGTGATGGTGCTGCGGGAGGGTGACGGCGAAGCCGTCGGGCACCCACCGGCGTACCCCTTGCGGGTGCTGAACGAAAATGGCGAAAGGGCACGCTGGGAACCTTATGCATCCGGGCTGCGCAATCCGGTCGGCTTCGATTGGCAGCCAAAGACCGGCATCCTCTATGCCAGCAACAACGGGCCGGATCATCACGGGTATGATCAGCCGCCGGAATATTTCAGCAAACTCAGCGCCGGTTCTTTTCACGGCATGCCGTGGTTCCAGTACGACGGCAAACAGATGCAGCGCGACGATTGCGTAACGAGCACACCGCCGCGCCCGCTCAAGGAAGTGTCCATTCCGGCGGCGACTTTCCCGGCGCGCAATGCGCCGCTGGGTGTGGCGTTCGTGCCCAAGGGGGCAATGGATTCACAACTGGAATTCGATGCCGTGGTTGCGCTGCACGGTTCATGGGGCACCCAGCCCGGCGGCGGTTTCGTTGGCAACCCCGCCACGCGCCGCGTGCCCAAACTCGTGATCGTGCGCTTCAAGCGCGGCAAGGCGAGGCGCGTGGATGACCTGGTCACCGGCTTCCAGTTGTCCGACGGGAGCCGCTGGGCGCGCCCGGCGGGCGTGGCGTTCGGGCCGGATGGGGCGCTGTATTTCAGCAGTGATAGTGCTGCGCAGGGGGTGTTCAGGCTGGGGCGGGTGCGGTGAAACTGAATTCGGTTATGCCGCATCCTGACTGCCAGGGATTGATTGTTTTGTGGGAGCGCCGACTGCGTGTCCACGTAGGTGCGAATTCATTCGC
>JAHJNJ010000052.1 GCA_018820925.1 Gammaproteobacteria bacterium
AGATGGTGATGCCGGGCGACAATATTCAGATGACGGTGAAGCTGATCGCCCCGATCGCGATGGAAGAGGGGCTGCGCTTCGCCATCCGTGAAGGCGGTCGTACCGTCGGCGCCGGTGTCGTCGCAAAAATCATCGAGTAAACGGAAAGGGAATACGTTGGTGGGGCGGCGCTCCCGGGCGTCGCCCTTTGCGGTTTCTGCCGCAGGGGCATAGCTCAATTGGCAGAGCGACGGTCTCCAAAACCGTAGGTTGGGGGTTCGATTCCCTCTGCCCCTGCCACCGAAGAAGACGACCGTGGGACAAGATGGCTGACAAGCTCAAATTTGTAGTTGCAATTCTCTTGCTGGTGGCGGGTATCGCCGGTTTTTATCTGCTTTCTGAGCAAGCGATGATTGTGAGGGTCTTGTCCGTGCTCGCGGGAGTGCTGGCTGGAGTCGGGGTTGCCTGGTTTACCGATCCGGGCCAGCGGTTCTTCGTATTCAGTCGCGAAGCGGTAACCGAAGCCAAGAAGGTTGCGTGGCCGACGCGCAAGGAAACCGTACAAATGACGGGTGCGGTGTTTGCCTTCGTCCTGATCATGGCGGTAGCGCTCTGGATTGCTGACAAAAGTCTCGAATGGGTCTTGTACGACCTCGTTCTGGGCTGGAAATAGGATCATGACAAAACGCTGGTACGTGGTTCACGCTTACTCGGGATTCGAGAAGTCGGTGCAGCGTGCGCTGGTCGAGCGCATCGCTCGTGCAAATATGCAAGACAAGTTTGGTCAGATTCTGGTACCGGTCGAAGAGGTGGTGGAGATGAAGTCGGGCCAGAAGCATACGTCCGAGCGCAAGTTCTTCCCCGGTTACGTGCTCGTCGAAATGGATATGGACGACGATTCCTGGCACTTGGTCAAGAGCACACCCAAGGTGACGGGATTCATTGGCGGAACCGCCACCAGGCCGACGCCGATCTCCGAGAAGGAGGTCGACAAGATCATGCAGCAGATGCAAGAAGGCGTCGAGAAGCCGCGTCCGAAAGTGCTGTTCGAGGCTGGTGAAATGGTGCGCGTGAAGGAAGGCCCATTCACTGATTTCAACGGAACGGTCGAAGAGGTGAACTATGAGAAGAGCCGGCTGCGCGTTTCCGTGACCATTTTCGGACGGGCAACGCCGGTCGAACTCGAGTTTGCGCAGGTCGAAAAGGCATAAGGTTTTGGCCCGCCGGGAGCCTTGATCCCGGCAAAGAGGAGCGTGAGTAGAGCGATCGAAAGCGCGTTACCACTCATAACTTAGGAGTCATCATGGCAAAGAAGATAGTCGGCTACGTTAAGCTGCAAGTGCCGGCCGGCAAGGCGAACCCCTCGCCTCCTATCGGTCCGGCGCTGGGTCAGCGCGGCCTCAATATCATGGAGTTCTGCAAGGCGTTTAACGCCAAGACGCAGGGTCTGGAACCCGGGCTGCCGATTCCTGTGGTGATTACTGCATTCGCGGACAAGAGCTTCACGTTCATCATGAAGACGCCGCCGGCTACTGTCTTGATCAAGAAGGCCGCAGGTGTGCAGAAGGGCTCTCCGAAGCCTCATACCGACAAGGTTGGCACGTTGACTCGTGCCCAGGCCGAGGAAATCGCCAAGACCAAGATGCCGGACCTGACTGCCTCTGATATGGATGCCGCGGTGCGTACCATCGCCGGTAGCGCTCGCAGCATGGGCATCACTGTGGAGGGAGCTTAATCATGGCCAAGCACTCCAAGCGTCTGACTGCAGTGCGCACCAAGGTGGATCGCGCCAAGAACTATCCGCTGACCGAGGCCCTCGCCTTGGTCAAGGACAATGCTACGGCGAAATTCGACGAGTCCATCGACGTCGCGGTCAATCTCGGCGTTGATGCCAAGAAGTCAGACCAACTCGTCCGCGGCTCCGTGGTTCTGCCTGCCGGTACCGGCAAGAAGGTTCGCGTCGCCGTGTTCGCCCAGGGCGCCAAGGCTGAAGAGGCCAAGGCTGCGGGAGCCGATGTCGTCGGTTTCGACGACCTGGCTGCGACGGTAAAGGGTGGCACGATGGACTTCGATGTCTGTATTGCGACTCCGGACGCGATGAAGGTTGTTGGCGCGCTCGGTCAGATTCTCGGGCCGCGTGGCCTGATGCCGAATCCGAAGGTGGGCACCGTGACGATGGACGTTACGACGGCAGTGAAGAATGCCAAGGCGGGTCAGGTGCAGTACCGCACCGATAAGGGGGGCATTGTCCAGTGCACCATCGGCCGTGCGTCGTTTACCGTCGAGGCGCTGCAGCAGAATCTGGCGGCGCTGATTGACGCGTTGAACAAGGCCAAGCCTGCTGCAGCCAAGGGACAGTATCTGAAGAAGGTGTCCCTTTCGTCGACGATGGGTGCCGGTGTGCGGGTTGATCAGGCCAGCCTGGTCGCCCCACAGGCTTAGTAAAGAACTTTGGGCCGCTGCGTCGTAGCTTGGCGCAGCGGGTTGTCAAAGACCGTAGGCGCCCGAACCCCGGGCTTAATTGCCGACAGCAGAGTTGTGTTGCGGTGGCCAACGCAGATGGCGTCACCCGAAAGCAGGATGGAAGTTGTTCCTGAATGAAGGTCGCCGTATCGCCAGGACTGACTTTTGTCGGAACTGGTATTTGAAAGGAGCTGACCTTGGGTCTCAATCTCGAAGAGAAGAAGGCGGTAGTTGCTGAAGTGTCTGCGCAAGTAGCGGATGCCCAGGCGATTGTCGTCGCCGAGTACCGTGGTCTTGAGGTGGGGCAGATCACCGCTTTGCGCGCCAACGCGCGCAAGTCGGGCGTATACCTGCGTGTGCTGAAGAACACCTTGGTGCGTCGTGCCGTAGCTGGTACGCCGTTCGAAGGACTCCAGGGGGCGATGCTCGGCCCGCTGATCTATGGGATCTCCAAGGATCCGGTAGCGGCGGCCAAAACCCTCCATGAGTTCGCCAAGGGCAACGACAAGCTCGTCATCAAAGCAGGAGCGATGGCCAACTACGTTATGGACGCCAATGGCGTCAAGGCGTTGGCGACCATGCCCAGCCGTGAGGAGCTGCTGTCGAAGTTGCTCGGCACCATGCAGGCACCGATCACCCAGTTCGTCCGCACGCTCAACGAAGTCCCGACGAAGTTTGTTCGGGGCCTCGCTGCTGTGCGTGACGCCAAAGAGACTGCTTAATCGCGACGGCATTCCGTCATTTAACGAACCACTAATTCATTCAGGAGTTTTTGCATCATGGCAACTAAAGCTGAAATCCTCGATGCCATTGCTGGCATGACCGTTCTCGAACTGTCCGAACTGATCAAGGAAATGGAAGAGAAGTTCGGTGTTTCCGCTGCTGCCGCTGCCGTTGCAGTCGCGGCTCCGGCTGCTGGTGGCGCCCCTGTCGCCGAAGAGAAGACCGAGTTTACCGTCATGCTGATGGCTGCCGGTGAGAAGAAAGTTGAAGCAATCAAAGTAGTCCGTGCCGCTACCGGCCTCGGTCTGAAGGAAGCCAAGGACTTGGTCGACGGCGCGCCGAAGCCGGTCAAGGAAGGGATTCCGAAGGCGGACGCCGATGCCCTCAAGAAGCAACTCGAGGACGCTGGCGCCAAGGTCGAGATCAAGTAAGTTCTCGATATGTTTGCGGGCTGGCGGTTGAGTGCCGCCAGCCCTTTTGTGCTTTGCTGCAGCATCTTTGTGTCGCATGGTTAGCAGAGAAGGTTGATGACATCAGCCTTGCCTTCTGACTTTCGACGCTGACGACAATACGGAGCGACCATGACGTACTCCTACACCGAGAAAAAGCGAATCCGCAAGAGCTTTGCCAAGCGCGCCAACGTGCTTGATGTGCCTTTCCTGCTTGCGACGCAACTCGATTCCTATACCCAGTTTCTGCAGGTGGATGTGCCGCCGGCGCAAAGGCGAGTTCAGGGCCTGGAGGCCGCCTTCTCTTCAATCTTCCCGATCGTGTCGCATTCCGGGAGTGCTCGTCTTGAGTTCGTCGAATATAAGCTTGGCGAGCCGGCTTTCGACGTCAAGGAATGTCAGCAGCGAGGTCTCACCTTCGCGTCGCCTCTGCGTGCAAAGGTGCGGCTTGTAATTCTTGATCGCGAGACGAATAACGAGAAGATCAAGGAGGTGAAGGAGCAGGAGGTCTATATGGGCGAGATTCCGCTCATGACGACGACCGGTTCTTTCGTTATCAATGGCACCGAGCGCGTGATCGTCTCCCAACTGCATCGTTCGCCCGGCGTGTTTTTCGAGCATGACAAAGGCAAGACACACAGTTCAGGCAAGCTATTGTTCTCGGCCCGCATCATTCCCTATCGTGGTTCATGGCTCGATTTCGAATTCGATCCGAAGGACTTCCTGTATTTTCGCGTCGACCGTCGTCGCAAGATGCCGGCAACAATTCTCCTGAAGGCGATTGGTCTTACACCGGAACAGATTCTGGCTACCTTCTTCGAGTTCGACACCTTTCATTTCACCAAGAAGGGTATCCAGTTCGAGCTGGTTCCCGAGCGCCTGCGGGGTGAGGTGGCTCGCTTCGACTTCACCGATAAGCAGGGCAATGTCCTTGTACCCAAAGACAAGCGCATCACTGCCAAGCACATTCGCGATTTAGCCGAGGCCGGCGTAAAAAAGATCGCCGTGCCGGAAGACTTTATCGTCGGACGCGCGGTGGCGCATAACGTGGTGGATTCCGAGACCGGAGAAGTACTGGCTAACGCCAACGACGAAATTACGGAAGCACTGGCCGTCAGGCTGATGGAAGCCGGCATTGAAGACCTCAAGACGCTATACGTAAACGATCTCGATCGCGGACCCTACATTTCGTCGACTTTGCGTATCGACGAAACGGCGGATCAGTGGGCTGCTCGGGTTGCGATCTATCGCATGATGCGCCCCGGTGAGCCGCCTACCGAGGATTCCGTCGAAGGACTCTTTCAGGGCCTGTTCTATTCGCCCGAGAGATATGACCTGTCGACTGTTGGGCGAATGAAGTTCAACCGACGCGTTGGCCGAGAGGAACTTGAGGGTTCGGCGACCCTTTCGAACGACGACATTATCGACGTAGTTCGGATTTTGGTGGAGTTGCGCAACGGTCGAGGCGAGGTTGACGACATCGACCATCTCGGCAACCGGCGGGTACGTTCTGTTGGGGAACTGGCAGAGAACCAGTTCCGCGCCGGCTTGGTTCGCGTCGAACGGGCGGTTAAGGAGCGTTTGTCCCAGGCCGAGAGCGAGAATCTGATGCCGCACGACCTGATCAACGCCAAACCGATTTCAGCGGCGATCAAGGAGTTCTTCGGCTCGAGTCAACTCTCTCAGTTCATGGATCAAACGAATCCACTGTCGGAAATTACTCACAAGCGCCGTGTTTCCGCCCTCGGCCCTGGCGGTCTGACGCGCGAGCGTGCCGGCTTCGAGGTACGCGACGTGCACCCGACTCACTACGGCCGGGTTTGCCCGATTGAGACTCCGGAAGGTCCGAACATCGGTCTGATTAATTCGCTGGCGCTTTATGCCCGTACAAATGATTACGGCTTTATGGAGACTCCTTACAGGAAAGTTTCCGATAGCCACGTTACCGATCAGATTGAATTTCTGTCGGCAATCGAGGAAGGAGGGTTCGTTATTGCCCAAGCCAACGCGACCTTGGACAAAAAGGGCAAATTGACCGATGAGTTGGTTTCGTGCCGCTTCAAAGGGGAATTCGAATTAAAGACTCCAGACGAGGTTCAGTATATGGACGTTGCGCCAGGACAGATCGTCTCGGTTGCGGCGTCTTTGATTCCGTTCCTTGAGCACGACGACGCAAACCGGGCGCTGATGGGTGCCAACATGCAACGTCAGGCGGTGCCCTGCCTTCGCCCTGAAAAGGCACTGGTGGGTACAGGGATCGAACGTACAGTCGCCGTAGACTCGGGAACGGCTGTGCAGGCGTTGCGGGGCGGCGTCGTCGACTACGTAGACGCCAACCGCATTGTTGTGCGCGTAAATGACGCGGAGACCGTCCCCGGCGAAGTTGGCGTAGATATCTACAACCTTATCAAGTACACCCGTTCCAACCAGAATACCAATATTAATCAGCGGCCGGTCGTTCGGGTCGGTGACGTCATTGCGAAGGGCGACGTGGTGGCGGATGGTGCGTCGACAGATCTGGGTGAATTGGCGCTCGGCCAGAACATGCTGGTCGCCTTTATGCCGTGGAACGGCTATAACTTTGAGGACTCAATACTCATCTCGGAGCGGGTTGTCGCCGACGACCGCTTTACCTCGATTCATATCGAAGAACTCACTATCGTCGCGCGCGATACGAAGTTGGGTGCGGAGGAAATTACTCGCGATATTGCCACCCTTGGAGAAACTCAGTTGGGCCGGCTTGATGAATCGGGCATTGTCCATATTGGCGCTGAAGTTGAAGCCGGTGATGTACTGGTAGGTAAGGTGACACCCAAGGGTGAAACTCAGCTTACACCGGAAGAAAAGCTCTTGCGGGCGATCTTTGGCGAAAAAGCATCGGACGTCAAGGACACCAGCCTGCGCGTGCCATCTGGGATGTCGGGGACAATCATCGACGTTCAGGTCTTTACGCGCGAAGGCATAGAACGTGACAAGCGAGCCCAATCCATCATCGATGACATGCTTAAGAGCTACAAGCAGGATTTGGCCGACCAGATGCGTATCGTCGAACGGGATACTTTTTCTCGAATTGAGAAGCTGCTTGTCGGTAGGGTTGCCAGCAAGGGGCCCAAGAAACTCGCCAAAGGGACGAAAATTACAAAGGCATATCTCGAAACGCTCGATCACTACCATTGGTTTGATATTTCTTTGGAAAGTGAAGAAGGGCAGCAGCAACTAGAGAGCCTTCGCGATAGCCTCGATCAGACCCGCAAGGACTTTGATGTTGCCTTTGAAGGCAAGAAAAGAAAGCTGACCCAGGGCGATGAATTGCCGCCGGGCGTTCAGAAGATGGTGAAGGTCTACCTTGCAGTAAAGCGCCGATTGCAACCTGGCGACAAGATGGCTGGCCGTCACGGCAACAAGGGTGTCGTGTCGAAGATCGTGCCAGTCGAGGATATGCCCTATATGGTGGACGGTCGCCCAGTCGACGTTGTCCTCAATCCGCTCGGCGTTCCGTCGCGAATGAACATTGGCCAGATTTTAGAGACCCATTTGGGGTGGGCGGCAAAAGGATTGGGCTTGAAGATCGGGGAAATGTTGCGCGAACAGGCGACGGCGGCAGAGGTTCGAAAGGTGCTGCACAAGATATACAACGTTTCGGGTCGAGGTGAGGACGTTGATACACTTAATGATGTCGAGACAGCCGAACTGGCAACGAATCTTGTCGGTGGTGTGCCGTTCGCAACGCCCGTGTTTGACGGTGCCAAGGAGGAAGAGATCAGAAGCATGCTTGACCTGGCTTACCCGGACGATGTGGCCGCGCGTCTTGGACTAACCCCGGCCAAGACGCAAGCGCGACTTTACGATGGCCGTACCGGTGAAGCGTTTGAACGTTCCGTTACTATTGGTTACATGCATGTACTCAAACTACATCACTTGGTCGACGACAAGATGCACGCCCGCTCCACGGGTCCCTACAGTCTGGTAACGCAGCAACCGCTTGGCGGTAAGGCCCAGTTCGGCGGGCAGCGCTTTGGCGAAATGGAAGTTTGGGCTTTGGAAGCCTACGGCGCTGCGTACACGCTTCAGGAAATGCTGACGGTGAAATCGGATGATGTGACAGGGCGGACGAAGGTCTACGAGAACATCGTCAAAGGCGAGCACAAGATCGATGCCGGCATGCCGGAGTCGTTCAATGTGCTGGTTAAGGAAATTCGATCCCTGGCGATTGACATCGACCTGGAACGCTACTGAGAGAACCCATAGGAGTAAGCGACGATGAAAGCACTGCTCGATCTCTTCAAGCAGGTTACCCAGGAGGAAGAATTCGATGCCATTACAGTCGGACTTGCCTCACCCGACAAGATTCGTTCTTGGTCCTACGGCGAGGTAAAGAAGCCGGAAACCATCAACTACCGTACCTTCAAGCCGGAGCGGGATGGGCTCTTCTGCGCAAAGATATTTGGCCCGGTCAAGGACTACGAGTGTTTGTGCGGCAAGTACAAACGACTCAAGCACCGCGGTGTTATCTGTGAAAAATGTGGAGTCGAAGTGACGCAATCCAAGGTGCGCCGTGAGCGAATGGGGCACATCGAGCTGGCGTCCCCAACTGCGCATATTTGGTTCCTAAAGAGTCTGCCCAGCCGTCTGGGCATGGTGCTAGACATGACGTTGCGAGACATCGAGCGCGTCCTGTACTTCGAGGCCTTTGTGGTGGTGGATCCCGGCATGACGCCATTGGCTAGGGCTCAGCTCCTTTCCGAAGATGATTACCTGGCACGGGTTGAGGAGTATGGGGACGACTTCTCGGCGGTGATGGGCGCGGAGGGGGTCAGGGAGCTACTAAGAACTCTCGATATCAGTCATGAAATCGAGGTGCTACGCAAGGAACTGGAGTCCACAAGTTCCGAAGCGAAGACGAAGAAGATTGCAAAACGCCTGAAGGTTCTGGAGGGCTTTCAGCAGTCTGGAATTCGACCGGAATGGATGATTCTCGAGGTTCTTCCGGTACTGCCACCGGATTTGCGACCACTAGTTCCGCTGGATGGCGGTCGTTTTGCGACCTCCGATTTGAACGATCTCTATCGACGGGTAATTAATCGCAACAATCGATTGAAGCGGCTGCTGGAGTTAAAGGCCCCGGATATCATTGTTCGTAACGAAAAACGCATGTTGCAGGAGGCTGTCGACTCCCTGTTGGACAATGGTCGTCGCGGTAAGGCCATGACAGGCGCAAACAAGCGACCGCTAAAGTCCTTGGCCGATATGATCAAGGGAAAAGGCGGACGCTTCCGCCAGAATCTTCTTGGCAAGCGAGTTGACTATTCTGGCCGTTCCGTCATTGTCGTCGGGCCTCAACTCAAACTTCATCAATGCGGTCTACCGAAGAAAATGGCTTTGGAACTATTCAAGCCCTTTATTTTTGAGCGCCTTGAGAAGATGGGCATTGCCAGCACCATCAAGGCAGCCAAAAAGGAGGTTGAAGCGGAGACAGGTGTAGTCTGGGACATTCTGGAAGAAGTAATTCGAGAGCATCCGGTGTTGCTCAACCGGGCTCCGACCTTGCATCGCCTGGGTATCCAGGCTTTTGAGCCGACACTGATTGAGGGTAAGGCTATCCAACTTCACCCATTGGTCTGTACAGCGTTTAACGCTGACTTTGACGGTGACCAGATGGCAGTCCACGTTCCGTTGTCGCTCGAAGCGCAAATGGAAGCTCGCACCCTAATGCTGGCTTCAAACAATGTGTTGTCTCCTGCGAACGGCGCCCCGATTATCGTCCCATCCCAAGACGTCGTGTTAGGACTTTACTACGCGACTCGCGAGAACGTGGCCGCTCGTGGTACCGGCATGATGTTTGCGGATATTGCTGAGGTCGTACGCGCAGTCGACTTGAATGAGTGCGATCTTCACGCCCGCATTTCCGTTCGCCTGAAAGAGTATGAGCTATCCGGGGATGTATGGTGCGAAAGAATAACCCGTACATCCACGACAGCGGGCCGTGCCATCCTGTCCGAGATTCTCCCCAAAGGGCTCCCATTCAAGAGTATAGATAAGCCACTGAAAAAAAAGGAAATATCGAAGCTAATCGATGAGAGCTTCCGGCGTTGCGGATTGAAGGAAACGGTCATATTTGCTGACAGGCTGATGCAATCGGGATTCTCGCTAGCGACGCGCGGTGGCATTTCGATCGCGATTGGCGATATGCTGGTTCCAAGCCAAAAGCACGCCATTATCGATTCCGCGGAGGCTGAGGTGAAGGAGATCGAAAAGCAGTACACCTCTGGCTTGGTCACGGTTGGCGAACGTTACAACAAGGTTGTCGACATCTGGGGTCGTGCGGGTGACCAGGTTGCCAAGGCCATGATGGATCAACTGGCACACCAGAAGATTGCCGACGCACAGGGCAAGGAAGTCAGTCAGGAGTCGTTTAATTCCATTTACATGATGGCAGATTCCGGAGCGCGTGGTTCCGCTGCGCAAATTCGTCAATTGGCCGGCATGCGAGGGCTAATGGCCAAACCTGACGGCTCAATTATCGAAACTCCAATCACGACCAATTTCCGTGAAGGCCTTAACGTTCTTCAATACTTCATTTCGACACACGGTGCGCGGAAGGGTTTGGCCGATACTGCGCTGAAGACGGCAAACTCAGGCTACCTGACTCGCCGACTCGTCGATGTTACGCAAGACTTGGTCGTCACTGAAGATGATTGCGGTACGACAGCTGGTTTTGCCATGAAGGCGCTGATTGAGGGAGGGGAAGTCGTAGAACCGTTGCGGGAGCGGATTCTCGGTCGCGTGGTGACTGCGGATGTTATCCACCCGGATACTCAAAGTGTGTTGTATCGAAGCGGCCACCTCCTTGATGAGGATGCGGTAGACGCTATAGAGTCGCTCGGCATTGATGAGGTTCGAGTCCGGTCACCGCTTTCATGCGAGACTCGTTTTGGACTTTGCGCCAAGTGCTATGGCCGTGACTTGGGTCGAGGCTCCTTGGTGAATTCGGGTGAAGCTGTGGGTGTTATTGCTGCACAATCGATCGGTGAACCTGGCACCCAGCTTACGATGCGCACCTTCCACGTGGGCGGTGCCGCATCACGTGCTGCAGTTCAGAGTCAGGTGGAGGCGAAGAGCACGGGTACGGTTAAGTTATCCGCGACAATGCGCTACGTCACTAACCCAAGAGAGGAAAAAGTCGTCATCGCGCGATCCGCGGAGGTTGTGGTTAGCGACGAGAGTGGGCGCGAACGAGAGCGCCACAAGATTCCTTATGGAGCAACGTTACTGGCCGATGATGGTCAGCAGATTAAAGCTGGCGCGGTATTGGCGACTTGGGATCCACATACTCGGCCGATCGTGACCGAGTATGCGGGCACGGTGAAGTTTGAGCATGTCGAGGAAGGAGCAACGGTTGCAAAACAAATCGACGATGTCACTGGTTTGGCGACCTTGGTCGTAATTGATTCAAAGCGTGGAAGTAAAACCCAGGCCAAGGGGCTTCGCCCGCAGGTTAAGTTGCTTGATGTCGGGGGACAGGAAGTGAAAATTCATGGCACCGATCATTCGGTTGCAATTACCTTCCAGGTGGGCTCGATTATCACTGTGAAAGAAGGGCAACTTGCAGCGGTGGGTGACGTGCTTGCGAGAATTCCGCAGGAGTCGGTGAAGACCCGTGACATCACAGGCGGTTTGCCCCGGGTTGCAGAGCTGTTCGAAGCGCGGTCACCAAAGGATGCAGGCGTTCTTGCAGAGGTCACGGGTACCGTAAGCTTTGGCAAGGACACAAAGGGCAAGCAGCGTTTGGTTATCACCGAACCGGACGGCGCGGCGCATGAGTATCTTATTCCTAAGGACAAGCACGTGACGGCGCATGACGGCCAAGTCGTGAACAAGGGAGAAATAATCGTGGATGGTCCAGCCGATCCTCACGATATCTTGCGCTTGAAGGGAATTGAGGAATTGGCGCGTTACATCATCGACGAGGTACAAGACGTCTACCGGCTTCAGGGCGTAAAAATAAATGACAAGCATATTGAAGTCATCGTTCGCCAAATGCTGCGACGGGTAGTTATTACAGATCCAGGCGATTCGAGGTTCATTCGCGAGGAGCAGGTTGAGCGCTCGGAGGTGCTGGATGAGAATGATCGATTGATGGGGGACGGTAAGCGTCCGGCGGAGTTTGAAAACGTGCTGCTTGGCATTACCAAGGCGAGCCTGTCCACCGATTCGTTCATTTCCGCAGCTTCATTCCAAGAGACGACTCGGGTTCTAACCGAGGCTGCAATCATGGGCAAACGCGACGAATTGCGCGGGTTGAAGGAAAATGTGATAGTTGGACGGCTTATACCTGCGGGGACGGGGCTTGCCTATCATCGTACCCGGCGGACGCAATCTACCGGTGGCGAGGATCCTGCTGTGTCGATATTCAGTCTTCCCGGTAGCGACCAACCCGACGAAGTCGTTCTGCCGAGTTGACGGCAGAAACGTCGCTAAATATAATCTTTCGTCTTTGCGTCCTGTGAATGGACGTGAGCCTTTGAATTTTGGGAACCTGATATGCCAACGATTAACCAACTGGTGCGCAAGGGTCGTCAAGCGCCGGTCAGCAAGAGCAAAGTGCCAGCACTCGGCGGCAGTCCCGCAAAGCGCGGGGTGTGTACTCGCGTCTACACTACCACGCCAAAGAAACCGAACTCGGCATTGCGGAAGGTTGCCAAGGTTCGTTTGACAAATGGCTTTGAGGTCATTTCTTATATTGGTGGCGAAGGGCATAACCTGCAGGAGCACTCGGTGGTCCTGATTCGCGGTGGTCGCGTTAAGGATCTGCCGGGAGTTCGCTATCACATCGTTCGTGGAAGTCTTGATACACAAGGCGTCAAGGACCGCAAGCAGGCTCGCTCCAAATACGGTTCAAAGCGACCCAAGCAAGCCTAATCTAGTTTAGAGGTAACCATGCCCCGTCGTCGTGAAGTTCCCAAGCGTGACATTCTGCCCGATCCGAAATTCGGAAGCGTGGATGTTTCAAAGTTCGTCAATGTGTTGATGACCAGTGGCAAGAAGTCAGTTGCCGAGCGCATCATTTACGGTGCATTCGACCAGATCAAGTCAAAGAGTGGTAAAGATCCCTTAGAGGTATTTTCACTGGCGATCAACAATGTAAAGCCAATCGTTGAAGTTAAGAGCCGCCGTGTTGGTGGTGCCAACTATCAAGTTCCGGTTGAGGTTCGCCCGTCCCGCCGCATGGCGCTGTCGATGCGCTGGTTGCGTGAGGCCGCGCGCAAGCGTAGCGAGAAGTCAATGGGGCAGCGGCTGGCGAACGAGTTGCTTGAGGCCGCAGAGGGTCGTGGTGCAGCGATGAAGCGTCGGGAAGAGGTGCATCGCATGGCTGAGGCCAACAAGGCGTTTTCTCACTTCAGGTTCTGACAATTTCCGCGCGGTAAATTTCGCACGGCTTTTCATCTTTACCGCCCTGGCTTCCCTCGACTGGCGAGGGGCCAAGGCGGTTTGGCTTAGATAAGGCAGGTATCAACGTGGCCCGCAAGACTCCAATCGAGCGCTATCGGAACATCGGCATTTCGGCGCACATCGACGCCGGCAAGACCACTACCACAGAGCGCATTCTTTTTTATACTGGCGTCAACCACAAGATCGGCGAGGTCCATGATGGTGCTGCCACCATGGACTGGATGGCGCAGGAGCAGGAGCGCGGCATCACGATTACCTCGGCTGCCACCACCTGTTTCTGGAAAGGCATGGGGGTAAACTTCCCCGAGCACCGGATCAACATCATTGACACCCCGGGGCACGTCGACTTCACCATCGAGGTTGAGCGCTCGATGCGTGTGCTTGATGGTGCGTGTATGGTCTATTGCGCTGTCGGCGGCGTTCAGCCGCAATCAGAAACCGTTTGGCGCCAAGCCAACAAGTACGGCGTGCCACGTTTGGCCTTCGTTAACAAGATGGACCGTACTGGTGCCAACTTCTTCCGCGTGCACGACCAGATGCGCGAGCGGCTTAAGGCCAATCCGATTCCGATCCAGATTCCGATCGGTGCCGAGGAGAACTTCAAGGGTGTAGTTGACCTGGTAAAGATGAAGGCGATTTTCTGGGACGAGGAGAATCAGGGCACCAAGTTTGAATACCGGGATATCCCCGCCGAGCTGGTAGAGACAGCCAAGGAATGGCGCGAGAAGATGCTCGAAGCGGCGGCCGAGGCTTCCGAGGAACTGATGAACAAGTATCTTGAGGAAGGCGATCTTTCCGAAGAGGATACCAAGAAGGGGCTACGCCAGCGTACTATCGCCAGCGAAATAGTGCCCATGCTGTGCGGTTCGGCCTTCAAGAACAAGGGCGTGCAGGCGATGCTGGATGCTGTTATCGAGTTGATGCCCTCGCCGCTGGATATTCCGCCGGTCAAGGGCGAACTGGAGGACGGCACCGAGGGCGAGCGCAAGGCGGACGACTCCGAGCCTTTCGCCAGCCTGGCGTTCAAGATCATGACCGACCCCTACGTCGGTCAATTGACCTTCTTTCGCGTCTATTCCGGCACCATGAAGTCGGGCGACACCATCTACAACCCCGTCAAGCAGCGTAAGGAGCGCATCGGCCGCATTTTGCAGATGCACGCCAATCAGCGCGAGGAAATCAAGGAAGTACACGCTGGCGATATTGCCGCCGCGGTCGGCCTCAAAGAGGCCATCACCGGCGATACTCTGTCGGCACTGGACAAGCCGATTATCCTCGAGCGCATGGAATTTCCGGAGCCCGTGATTCACGTCGCTGTCGAGCCGAAGACCAAGAGCGACCAGGAAAAGATGGGCATCGCGCTCGGTCGTCTGGCCCAGGAGGACCCCTCCTTCCGCGTCCGTACCGACGAGGAGTCCGGCCAGACCATCATTTCTGGCATGGGGGAGTTGCATCTGGAAATCCTCGTTGATCGCATGCGACGTGAGTTCAGCGTCGACGCCAATGTTGGTGCTCCACAGGTGGCCTATCGCGAGACAATCCGCAAGTCGGCCGAACAGGAAGGCAAGTTCGTCAAGCAGTCCGGTGGTCGTGGCCAATACGGCCACGTCTGGATCAAGCTGGAGCCGAACGAGATTGGCAAGGGCTATGAGTTCGTCGATGCCATCAAAGGCGGCACGGTACCGCGCGAGTATATCCCAGCGGTGAACAAGGGTATTGAGGATACGTTGCCCAATGGCGTGCTGGCCGGCTTCCCGGTGGTCGACGTCAAGGTTACCCTGTTTGATGGTTCCTACCACGAGGTGGACTCGAACGAAAACGCCTTCAAGATGGCTGGATCAATGGCCTTCAAGGACGCCATGCGCAAGTCCTCGCCTGTGCTGCTGGAGCCGATGATGGCAGTTGAAGTCGAGACGCCGGAGGACTTCATGGGCAACGTTATGGGCGATCTTTCCGGTCGCCGCGGTATCGTCCAAGGCATGGAAGATATGCCCGGCAACATCAAGGTCATCAAGGCCGAAGTGCCGCTGGCCGAAATGTTCGGCTACTCGACTCAGCTTCGTTCGCTGACGCAGGGCCGCGCGACGTATTCGATGGAATTCAAGCATTACTCGGAGGCGCCGAAGAATGTCGCCGAGGCCATCATCAACAAGAAGTAACCGTTCTTTGGAAGGAAGCGAAAATGGCAAAAGGCAAGTTTGAGCGTACCAAGCCACACGTAAACGTTGGGACGATTGGGCACGTTGACCATGGCAAGACGACGTTGACGGCGGCGATCACGACGGTATTGGCGGCGAAGTTTGGTGGGGAAGTAAAGGGTTAC
>JAHJNJ010000033.1 GCA_018820925.1 Gammaproteobacteria bacterium
CGCTTCTTCAGCGGTCTTGATCAGTCCCATGCGCAACGCACCCGCCACACGGATCTTCTCAAACCGTGCCAGTGCGGCCGGGTCGGTATTGATGGCTTCACGCAGTTCGGTACCGGTGTAACCGATATCCTTTGCATTCACGAACACGGTCGGGATGCCGGCGGTGATCATGGTGGCCTTGAAGGTGCCGACACCCGGCACTTCCAGATCGTCGACCAGATTACCGGTGGGGAACAGGCTGCCGCCTTCTTCACTGTCGTCGGAGGGATCCATGAAATCCAGCACGATCTCGGCTGCCGGGAAGGTCACGCCATCCAGCTCGAAATCACCGGTCTCCTGCACCTGACCGTTGCTGACTGGCACATGGGCGATGATGGTTTTGCTGATGTTGGCCTGCCAGATGCGCACGGTGCAGACGCCATCTTTAAGACGTGCGGCATCGATGTATCCGGCATGGATCGCGAAAGCGCCCGCGCCCGTGGAGAGGTTGCCGCAGTTGCCGCTCCAGTCGACGAAGTCCTTGTCGATGGAGACCTGGCCGTAGAGGTAGTCCACATCATGGCCGGGGCGAGTGCTCTTTGACAGGATCACGCACTTGCTGGTACTGGAGGTCGCGCCGCCCATGCCGTCGATCTGCGCGGCATAAGGGTCGGGGCTACCGATCACGCGCTGGAACAATTTGTCGCGCGCCTTGCCGGGGGCCTGTGCCGCCTTCGGCAAATCTTCCAGCCGGAAGAACACGCCTTTCGATGTGCCGCCGCGCATATAGGTGGCGGGGATTTTGATTTGTGGGGCTTGCGACATTAGAACGCCTCCAACATTCGTCCAAAGCCCTTCTCCCTCTGGGAGAAGGGTTGGGATGAGGGTGTACGTATCTTGCAGCGCGCTGATCTTAAAGCCTCCCTCACCCTAACCCTCTCCCAGGGGGAGAGGGAATCAGGGCGCACGCACGAATTGCTGTTGCTCATCATGCCGCTCCTTCGAGGAAGTCCTGCGCAAAGCGTTGCAGTACACCGCCCGCGTTGTAGACGCGCACTTCGGCGGCGGTATCCAGACGACAGGTGACGGGGATGCGCACCGTCTCGCCATTCTTGCGGTGCATGACCACAACCAAATCAGCGCGCGGCGCGATGTCGCCTTCCACGTCGTAAGTCTCGGTACCGTCGATGGCGTAAGTCTTGCGCGTATCGCCCGCCTTGAACTCCAGCGGCAGCACGCCCATGCCGACCAGATTGGTGCGGTGGATGCGCTCGAAACCTTCCGCGACGATGGCTTCCACACCGGCCAGACGCACGCCTTTGGCCGCCCAGTCGCGCGAAGAACCCTGTCCGTAGTCGGCTCCGGCCACGATGATGAGGTTCTGCTTGCGCTCCATGTAGGTCTCGATGGCTTCCCACATACGCATCACCTTGCCCTCCGGCTCGACACGGGCCAGAGAACCCTTTTTCACTTCACCATCGATCACAGCCATTTCATTGACCAACTGCGGATTGGCAAAGGTGGCGCGCTGTGCGGTGAGGTGGTCGCCGCGATGCGTCGCGTAGGAATTGAAGTCCTCTTCCGGCAGGCCCATCTTCGCCAGGTATTCACCGGCGGCAGAGTCGAGCAGGATCGCGTTCGAGGGCGACAGGTGGTCGGTGGTGATGTTGTCCGGCAAGACTGCGAGCGGACGCATCCCTTTCATCGTGCGTTCACCGGCCAGTGCGCCTTCCCAATACGGCGGACGGCGGATGTAGGTGGACTGCGGACGCCAGTCGTACAAGGGGCTCTTCGCTGCTTCGATCACCCCAAGGTCGAACATCGGGTTGTAGATCTGCTTGAACTGTTCCGGCTTCACGCTGGCAGCGACGATCGCGTCGATCTCTTCATCGGCAGGCCAGATGTCCTTCAGCGTGACCGGCTTGCCGGACTTGTCGGTGCCCAGTGCATCCTGCTCGATGTCGAAGCGCACCGTACCCGCGATCGCGTAAGCAACCACCAGTGGCGGGGAAGCCAAAAAGGCTTGCTTCGCATACGGGTGGATACGGCCGTCGAAGTTGCGGTTGCCGGACAGCACGGCGGTGGCGTACAGGTCGCGGTCTATGATCTCCTGCTGGATCTTGGGATCGAGTGCGCCGGACATGCCGTTACAGGTGGTGCAGGCGAATCCGACGATACCGAAGCCCAGCTTCTCCAGTTCGGTCAGCAGGCCAGCCTCTTTCAGGTACAGCTCGGCCACTTTGGAACCGGGCGCGAAAGAAGTCTTGACCCAAGGCTTGCGCAGCAGACCCAGTGCGTTGGCTTTCTTCGCCAGCAACGCGGCAGCAACCACGTTGCGCGGATTGGAGGTGTTGGTGCAGGAAGTGATGGCCGCGATGATCACTGCGCCATCCGGCATCAGACCCTGCGCTTCTTCAGTCTTGCCTGCTGCCAGCTTGGCTTCGTCGGCGATGCCGCGTTCATGCAGCGCAGACGTTGGCAGACGACGGTGCGGATTGGACGGGCCGGCCATGTTGCGCACCACGCTGGACAGATCGAATTCCAGCACGCGCTCGTAATCGGCGGCAACCATCTGTTCCGCCCACAAGCCGGTGGTCTTGGCGTAGTTTTCCACCAGGGCGACCTGCTCGGGCTCACGTCCGGTCAGCTTCAGGTAGGTGATGGTCTGCGCGTCGATGTAGAACAACGCTGCCGTCGCGCCGTATTCCGGACACATGTTGGAGATGGTCGCGCGGTCGCCGATGGTGAGGCTGTCCGCGCCTGCACCGAAGAATTCGACCCAGGCACCGACCACTTTTTCTTTGCGCAAAAACTCGGTCAGCGCCAGCACGATGTCGGTGGCAGTGATGCCGGGCTGACGCTTGCCCACCAGCTTCACACCGACGATGTCCGGCAGGCGCATCATGGAAGGCAGACCCAGCATCACGGTTTCCGCTTCCAGACCGCCAACACCAATCGCGATCACGCCCAGAGCATCGACATGCGGCGTGTGCGAGTCGGTGCCCACGCAGGTATCGGGGAAGGCGACACCATCGCGCGCCTGGATCACCGGCGACATCTTCTCCAGATTGATCTGATGCATGATGCCGTTACCCGCCGGGATCACATCCACGTTCTTGAACGCAGTCTTGGTCCACTCGATGAAGTGGAAGCGGTCTTCGTTGCGGCGGTCCTCGATCTCGCGGTTCTTGCGGAAGGCATCCTTGTCGAAACCGGCGGCTTCCACCGCCAGCGAGTGATCGACGATCAACTGCGTCGGCACCACCGGGTTGACCAAGGCAGGATCGCCGCCCTGGTCGGCGATCGCGTCACGCAGACCGGCGAGGTCCACCAAGGCGGTCTGGCCGAGGATGTCGTGGCACACCACGCGCGCGGGATACCACGGGAAATCGAGGTCGCTCTTGCGTTCGATCAACTGTTTCAGCGCATCGGTCAACGCTTCCGGCTCGCAGCGGCGCACCAGTTGTTCGGCCAGCACTTTGGAAGTGTAGGGCAGTTTGGCATAAGCGCCGGGCTGGATGGCTTCGACGGCCGCACGGGTGTCGAAGTAATCCAGTTTGGTTCCGGCTAAAGGTTTGCGGTATTGGGTGTTCATAAAGTCCTTCAAAATCTTTTTTAGTCTGTAGGGTGGGCACATTTTTTTGTGCCCACGCTGTACGCAATGCGGGAAACCGCGTGGGCACAAAAAACGTGCCCACCCTACCTGTTATTGTCTAACGCTTTTCGATCGGTACCCATTTCAAATCATCCGGTCCGATGTAGTTCGCGCTCGGGCGGATGATCTTGCCGTCGGCGCGTTGTTCGATCACGTGTGCGCCCCAGCCGGTGGTGCGCGAGATGACGAACAGCGGGGTGAACATATTGGTCGGCACGCCCATCATGGCATACGACACGGCCGAGAACCAATCCAGGTTGGGGAACATTTTCTTCAGATCCCACATCACGCTTTCCAGTCTGGCGGCGATGTCGAACAGGCGCATGTCGCCTTTTTCTTCCGATAACTGTTTCGCCACGCGCTTGATCACTTCATTGCGCGGATCGGAGATGGTGTAAACCGGGTGACCGAAACCGATGACGATTTCCTTGTTCTCGACGCGCTTGCGGATGTCGGCCTCGGCTTCGTCGGCATTCCTGTAACGGCTCTGGATGCGGTACGCTTCCTCGTTGGCGCCGCCATGCTTGGGGCCGCGCAACGCGCCGATCGCGCCGGTGATGCAGGAATACAGATCGGAGTTGGTGCCCGCGATCACGCGCGCAGTGAAAGTTGAGGCGTTGAATTCATGCTCCGCGTACAGGATCAGCGAAGTGTGCATGGCTCGTACCCAGGATGCCTTCGGTGCGGTGCCGTGCAGCAAATGCAGGAAGTGCCCGCCGATCGAGTCGTCGTCCGTTTCCACATTGATACGCTTGCCGCTGGTGCTGAAGTGGTACCAGTAAACCAGCATCGAGCCGAAGCTGGCCATCAGGCGGTCGAGCAGTTCGCGCGTTTTGGCGGGGTCGTGCGCTTCCGGTTCCTGTTCGACCGTGCCGAGCACCGAGCAACCCGTGCGCATCACATCCATCGGGTGCGCATTTGCGGGGAGGGCTTCCAGCGCTTGCTTTACCGCCTGCGGCAGGCCGCGCATTGATCTCAGTTTGGCCTTGTAGGCCTTGAGTTGAGCGGCGGTGGGCAAAGCTTCATGGATCAGCAGGTAGGCGATTTCCTCGAATTCCGCCGATTCCGCGAAATCCAGAATATCGTAGCCGCGATAGTGCAGGTCGTTGCCGGTGCGCCCGACGGTACAGACCGCAGTGTTGCCGGCGACGGTGCCGGAAAGTGCAACGGATTTTTTCGGTTTGAATGCAGTAGCTTCTTCTGCCATGACTTTCTCCTATAACAAAATTTGTTACTCGGCGCCTTTCTCTGCGAACAGGCGATCAAGTTGCTGCTCATAAGCGTGATAGCCGAGATAATCGTAAAGTTCCATGCGCGGTTGCATCTCCGCGATGACGTTCTTTTGCGAACCGTCCTTGAGAATATGCTGGTAGACGTTCAACGCCGCCTTGCTCATGGCGCGGAAAGCCGAGAGCGGATACAGCACCAGCTTGACGCCCACGCCGGCCAGTTCCTCTGTGGTGTACAGCGGAGTGGCGCCGAATTCGGTGATGTTCGCCAGCACCGGCACATGCACGGCTTTGGTGAACTCGGTGTATTGCTCCAGTTTGGTCATTGCTTCCGGGAAAATCATGTCGGCACCGGCTTCGACGCAGGCCTGTGCGCGGTCGATGGCACTCTGCATGCCCTCCACGGCCAGCGCATCGGTGCGCGCCATGATCACGAAGCTGGCATCTGTGCGCGCATCCACGGCCGCCTTGATGCGGTCCGTCATCTCGCCCTGGCTCACGATGGCCTTGTTGGGGCGGTGGCCGCAACGCTTCTGCATCACCTGGTCTTCAATGTGAAATCCTGCTGCACCGGACTGTGCGATCTCGCGCGTGGCGCGCGCGATGTTGAAAGCGCCGCCCCAGCCGGTATCGATGTCCACCAGCAGTGGCAGGTCGCTCACGGCAGTGATACGGCGCGCGTCTTCGCACACATCGTGCAAGGTCGTGATGCCGAGATCGGGAATGCCCAGCGAAGAAGCTGCCACACCGCCGCCGGATAAGTACAAAGCCTTGTGCCCTGTCTTCTGCGCGAGGATGGCGCAATAGGCGGTGACGGCACCGACGACTTGCAGGGGATGGTTATCTGCTACGGCTTGGCGCAGTTTTTGGCCGGGTGTATTCATGCGTGCTCCCTTTTTACAAAATCGTTTATTGGGCTTTGCAGGTCAGGCCTGGGTCTGACCTGACTCTTCTTTATCAATCATTTCGCTGATACTGTGCCATGCGCCGTGAATATGACGACGCATCAGTATTTCGGCCAACTCGCCGTCGCGTTGTGCCAGCGCCTCGACGATCTGGCGATGCTGGTTCAAGGCGGGCTTGGTGCGCTGCGCGTTGCGGCTGGTACGGTAGCGGCACATGCGCAGCAACTGGTATTGCTCGCTGCCGAGCAGATTCATCAGCATTTGGTTGCGACTGCCGCGCACGATCTGGTAATGGAAATCCAGGTCGCCTTCGCTTTGCGAGTACACCTTGCCACCCTGTTGTTCGATCTGTTGCTCATGCTGGTCGAGCAGCGCATTCAGTTGCGCGATCTCGCTGTCAGTCATTTCCTTGGCGGCGAGGCGGCAGGCCATGCCTTCCAGCGTCTCGCGCACCGCGTAGAGGTCGGAGAGCGTCTTGCGATCCAGCACCACCACGCGCGCGCCCGCGTTGGGAATGCGCTTCACCAGGCGCATGCCTTCCAGATGACGCAAGGCTTCGCGCAACGGGCCGCGGCCCATGCCGAAACGTTCGGCCAGTTCCGCCTCGTTCAATTTCTGGCCCTGGGCCAGTTCGCCGGTGACAATGCTTTGGGCCAGACGATGCGTTGCCACGTCGGCCAGGGTGCTTTGTTCAGGAACTTCGATGGGCATCATTCAATCTCGATTGTCGACAATCCGTGGCAATACTAGCATCAAAAACCCGAATAAGTGCAAAGAATTTGTAATTATGTCGACATAGCAGGGTGGTTTGTTCGGCGCACGCGATTGTTTTTCATGCGGATTCCTGTGCGGTTGTGCAGGAATTCGGGGGGGGATATTGTCGACCGATGCCGGAATATTGGCATGGAACCCAAAAAGAATCCGCTGACAATCGTCGGCAAGCTGCGCATCCAAGTTGGATGCAGAACACTTTGTTGCTCGACGAACCAGGGTTGAAGTTTGCGCGTGCCAGCGCAAGATTAAAAAATGCATCATGCAGGAGTTGCCGCCAAGGGCAGACAGCAAACCCTGTCTCGCCTTTACATTCAGGCCAGATTACCTTCTGCGATATAGCGGTAGACCAGTCCCTTCAGCCAGAGAGCATCTGTAGCGGAGATATCGCGGAAGGCAATGCCATATTCCAGCAGGTTGCTTTCGGTCTCCAAACCGGCTTGCGGCATATGCAAATGAACATGCAGGATCGCGGCCTGCAGATTCAGTGTCGTCTCCAGTTCATCCATGGTGGCATGGAACGAAAGCAGCAAGGTGTTGCCCGGTTCGCCCATCGTGGGCATTGCGTGGAGTTGCGCGCCATCCGGACTGAGATTGACGATGCGCACGGCTTCGTGCGCCCCCTGCGCACTGGTTACGGTGGCACTGAGGTTCACTCTTGCCCAAGGTGATTTGCGCAGCTTTTGCGTGCGCACCTCGGCGGGATATTCCAGATGCATGTAATGAACGGGGCTGATGCACAAACGCTGGATCGAAGTCTCAAACACATGGATATTGCTGCCGGTCACCATGCGCACTTCCATCTGTTCCCCATCCGCGAGGATGAGCGGGATACCGGCGACCATCGGCGTCGTCACCAGAATGCTTTGGTTCTTGATGTGGCCGATCAGGCGGACGGAATAATAGGCTTGCAGGTTCCGGTTCAGCAGGCGCAGTTGCACCAGTTTGCCCACCTGCGGTTTGATGCCGGCAGGCGGAAAGGGCCCGCCCGGAGCGATCTTCCTGAATTCGCCCCAGTCTCCCGTCTCATGGGTTTGCGGCGGCGCATCCATGTCGCGCAGCAAACCTGCGGCGAGCAGATTCCCCAGTTGTTCGCGACTAGTCACCATCTCGCCGCGCGCAAATACGATATAACCGCTATGGTCATATATACGCCAGGGCAAAGGCTTGCCCAGCGGGATATCTTCGACAGGTACGGGCTGGAGGTTCATGATGGCAGGTCCGCTACGGCTTCAGTGGATATCTTGCCGCAGCCGAATTTGTTTAACTTTCATTCATGCGTTTTGGTTCGTGCTTCTTGACAGCGCCGCGCAGTTTGCGCGCGTAGTCCTCAAGCTGGCGTTTGGCGACATCGAAAGCGTCGCGCAAGGCTACATAGGCATCTTCGGCGTGGTCGCGGTTAACCACGATTTCGCCGCCGGCAACGCCGATGTCGATGCGCACAGTGAACTGCTTACCCTGGTGTTGGTGCTTATGCGGTATTTCGACCACTACCCGGCACGACATGATGTGATCAAAGAACTCGTCGAGTTTTTTCGCCTTGTCGCGAATATGCTTTTCCAGCTCGTCCGAATGCTCGATATTGCGAATGGTGATTTGCAAAGGTATCTGCATGAGTTATTCCTTAAGTTTGATTTTAACTAACGGCGGATGGGATGAAAGACTGGTGGTGTGATTGGTGAGATACGGCAGCCTCCTTGTGTTGTTGTATCAAAACGGACTCAGTGCCAGCTTTACCGTTCATTTGTTCGCATGCATCTGAACGGGGATCATGCGCGAACCGAATGGTTTTCCGAATTCGCCGAAACGTCCGGCGAGGGTTGTCCCGCACTCGGGGCAGGCGCCGTGCGGCGTGAGGTCGTAGTGGAGAATCTCATACCAGTCGCGCACCACGGCGGCGTGACGGCATTTCGGGCAATAAGTGGTGTCGCCTTCCGGGTCGTGCATGTTGCCGGTATAGACGTAATGCAGGCCCGCATCCAGCGCGATGCGCCGGGCATTCTTGAGTGTGGAAGAAGGGGTCGGCGGCACATCCTGCATTTTCCAGTCCGGTTTGAAGGCAGTAAAGTGCAGCGGCACATCCGGTCCCAGTTCCTGCGCAACCCAGTTGCTCAGCGCCTTGAGCTCCGCATCCGAATCGTTGTAGCCGGGGATGAGGAGGGTAGTGATCTCCAGCCAGCAATCGGTTTCGTGATGCACGTAGGTCAGGTTGTCCAGTACCGGTTGCAGATGGCCGCCGCAAAGCTTGACGTAAAACGCTTCTTTGAAACTCTTGAGGTCGATGTTGGCCGCATCCATCTTCGCGTAGAACGCGCGTTTCGGCGCGTCGTGCAGATAGCCGGCGGTGACGGCGATGGTGCGGATGCCGAGCGCATGGCAGGCATCGGCCGTGTCGAGCGCGTATTCCAGGAAGACCACCGGATCGTTGTAGGTGAAGGCCACGCTCTTGCTGCCGTATTTTTTTGCCGCGCGGGCAATGTCCTCCGGTGAGGCGCTATCCATGAGCCGATCCATTTCGCGCGACTTGGAAATGTCCCAGTTCTGGCAGAATTTGCAGGCCAGATTGCATCCGGCGGTGCCGAAGGAAAATACGCTGGAGCCGGGATAAAAATGGTTGAGCGGTTTTTTTTCGACGGGGTCTATGCAGAAACCCGACGAACGGCCATAAGTGGTGAGTACCATCTGCCCGTCCACCATGCCCCGCACGAAGCACGAGCCGCGCTGACCCTCGTGCAGTTTGCAATCGCGCGGGCAGACATCGCACTGCAGGCGGCCATCGTCCAGTCTGTGCCAATATTTTGCCGGATGGCGTTCGTCGATGCCAATGGGTTCGTCCATCATCCAATCCTTTCTTTCATTCGTTGCAGACGGTGAAACAAGCAACCCGGCGGCGCACGGATGTAACGTGTTTATGCGGCATACATGGCCAGTTGGCGGGTATGCAGGAACCAGCGATCCAGCACCACATGCCGGGTAAACCACCTGTTGTTCAGCAATGCTGCGGCGAAGAAATTGCCGATGGACGATTGGCCGATGCGGCTTGATGCCGACGCATTGCCGAAACGTGCAACCAGGCGGGAGTTGTAAGGCAGCAATTGCCGGCGGCTGTAACACTCCCCGGCTTCCAGGATTGTGTCGGCAGCCATGAAACCGGACTCAACTGCAGGCCTGATTCCCTCGCCGCTTTGCGGATAGGCCAGCCCGGCCGCATCGCCGACGAGAAGGATGCCGTTGTCGACTGTTTTGCGTTCAGCATGCCCGTATGGCAGGTACGCGTGGCCATGGAATCTCGCCGGAATATTCTCCGGAATCCTGGCGCGTTGTTTGAGGAAGTCGCAGAATTGCCCGAGGTGTTCCGAAAGGCGGTGGCTTGCCTCGCGGCCCAGTCCGATATTGAGGTAATTGCCCTTGCGAAAGCACCAGCCGTAACCTTTCATGTCCCGGCAAAAATAGAGCTCGGGTGTGTCGCCGCGCACCGCGCAGACGCCGCTTTGCTCCGGACTCATTGGAAATTCGATTTCCTTTGCTGCAATGGCGGGTTCGCGGGCTCCGGTCCGCGCACCCATGAAACGCGCAACCGGGCAAAAGTGTCCGCCCGCGCCGATGATCATGGGGGTTGCGATGACGTTGTTGACGATGAACCGGTTGCCGTCCCTGCGTAACGATTCGAGCCCCTGGCCAAGTTGCAGGCGCGCACCCGAACGCCGCAGCAGATAGTCGTCAAATTCGTAACGGCGTATGCCGTAGCTGACGGTATCCGGATATCTTGTCTCCACGTTGCCGCCATCGATCAACCCGGTACGGAAAGCCCGGATCGGCTGCAGCACATGCTGCCGGGCATAATCTGCGGCATCCACTTGCAGTGCCTCCAGCACGGCAGGCGTGATCCAGCCGGCACAGACTTTCTCGCGCGGGAACGACGCCTTGTCCATGACTACAACATCGAGACCGTGCCGGCTCAGCTTCCAGGCACAGCTGGAGCCTGCGGGGCCGCCGCCTACCACGAGTGCGTCACAGGTTTCCATTGTTCAATCCGGCGGGAAGGCATTCCGCGCCATACAGATATTGTCTGGTCCACGGAATCCGGTTGTTGCTTGCGCGGGAGAAGGTCAATTGGAACAGTTGCATCTTCCCGATCTTGAAAGTGGTAATGGAAGCGGCAAGGTACAAACGCCAGGCCAGCACGAAATTCTCATCGAACATGCGGGAGACGCGATCGACATTGTCCTCGTACCGCTGCAACCAATGCTCCAGGGTCCTGGCGTAATGCAGGCGCAAGTTCTCCACATCCAGAACCGAAAAATCGTAGGGCTCGAGGATTTGCATCATTTGGGCAAGACTGGGAGGAGAGGCACCGGGAAAAATATGGCGTTCCGCCCAGTCATCCATTGGCCGCGGAAAATTGAAGCCGATGGAGTGGATCAAGCCGCGGCCGTCGTCTTTCAGGACGCGATTGATCACTTCACCGAGTTCGCGGTAATGATCCAAACCGACATGCTCAAGCATGCCGACGGAAACAAAGGCATCGAATTTTCCGCGCATGTGACGGTAGTCGTCTTCGATGAATTCGACCTTTCCGTCCAGCCCTTCGGCGCGCGCGCGTTCCCGCGCCAGGGATATCTGTTCGCGCGAGATGTTGTAGGCCCGAACCGTGACGCCGTAATGCTTCGCCATGTGCAATGCCAGCGCACCCCAGCCGCAGCCCGCTTCGACGACTGTTTCACCCGGTCGCAGGTTCAGTTTGCGGCAGATGTGGTCCATCTTGGCAAGTTGCGCCTCTTCCAGGCTTGCGTCGGGGTGTTGGAAATAGGCGCAGGTGTAAACCATGCGTTCGTCGAGCCAGAGCTTGTAGAAGTCGTTGCCGATGTCGTAGTGGTGCCGGATGTTGCGGCGCGCACCGGCCAGGGTATTGCGCCGTATTTCGTCAAACGGAAGGAGCAGTTTGTCGCTACTCCTGTTCGCGCGGCGCAATGGCCGGCAGCGGAACACGGCTTCCAGGAAGTCCAGAAGGTCGCCTTGGATTTCAACGCGCCTGGCCGAGTACAACTCTCCGAAATACAGCCTGTGGTTGAAGAATAATTTCAGCAGGGCCGCCAGATCGCGTATCAATACCTGTGCCACCGTGCTTTCCTTCTGGGTTGGAATTTCCAGGCCGTTCCACAGCAATATCTGTACAGGGGGATTGCCGACGGCCTGCAGGATTTTTTCCAACAAAAGTTTTTCCGCAGCAAAGCTCATGCCGCCAAGCGGCATGCGACGTTTCTTTTCAACCCCAAAATAAGCCGATCTGCCGCTTGCCGGTTTGCCGGAAGATTCTGTTTGTTCCAGCCTCATGCCTATCTCCTTTCAAGCAGTTGGCGCCGGCCGTGATCCGGCACACGCGTTTGCCCGTCACGAAACATTCACGGAATGCGAAATATTACCCCTGAGTAACCTTTCCGGCGAGAGGGCTGCAGGGCTATTTCTGCGCCTTGTTTCAGTGGATCCAGTTCACGCGCAACAGATTTTCCTGCGGGTTGTAGTGATAATCCAGTTCGCCCTGATAGGCATGATGCAGGGCCTCGCCAATGCCGCGTGCCAGATGGATGTCGGTTGTAGTCACCAATGTGGCATTGTCTTTCTCTTCAACAGCCATGATGCGTTTAAGCGGGTGTTCCGCGCGTTCGCGCTGCTCGTGGTTGTGCACGAGATTCATGATTTCCTCGCGGTGAGACAGGAAATAATCGCCCTGCAAGGTCAGGAAGCCGGCGGGATAATGATCCAGAATACGTTGGCAGGCGGGACAGACGTTACGATGCGCTTTGGCCGGCATGGTGAGCCACTGCCAGCGCCCGGCATGAAAGACGGCACCGCATTCGTGGCAGACCGTCGGTTCCGGCGGTTTGCCTTTTGCCTTGTAGGTGTCGTGCACAAACTCCTGGAATATTCCATCGTGCCGGTGAATGCGGCGGAAGCCGTCAGACGCGACTGGATGATTCATGGTGTTTTCTCCTGGGTCGGTTGCGGGCCGTTTGACCCGATGCTCTTGCTGGATAACCATCCCGGCTAATTCGCCCGGCTTGCCGGTTTTCTTCGGCAACCAATTTACGATTCGTCATTCCGGCTCTTCGACAAGCTCGGGGCAGACCGACCTTTGGTCATGCCGGAATCCAGTGTTTTGCGAGTTGGGCAGGAAGCCGCCCAACTCTGCGATCCTCATCCAAACCAACCGGACACCGGCTTTCGCCGGTGTGACGACTCATTCGGCATTTCCCCAGGAATTACGAAACCGCAATTTCCTTGCGCTGCGATCCGGGTTTCTTGGGCAGGGTCAGTTCAAGCACGCCGTCGCTATACTTTGCCTGGACTTTGCCCTGGTCCACCTCGTCGGACAGGCTGAAGCTGCGCGAGGCCATGCCGTAACTGCGCTCGCTGCGGATTACACGCTCGCCTTCCTTTTCTTCCTTTTCCTGCTTGACTTCGGCGCTGATGGAAACACGGTTTCCTTCCACGGATACATGGATGTCTTCCTTTTTCACGCCGGGAATTTCCGCCTTGATCGTGTATTTGCCATCCGCCTCTTTCACATCCATCTTGATCTGCGGTTCCATTTCACCGCGCAAGAGCGGACGCATCAGGGATCGGCCAAATACATCGTCCATGTCGAAAAATGGGTCGAACCGCGAAAGCAACGGATCAACACGTGCCAGATCGTTGAATGGATTGAAACGGGTAATGTTGCTCATGATATTTCTCCTTGCATCTTGTTGAAACGGCAGAATGAAGCTCCGGTTAAACGGATTGAATATTCGAGGCTTGTTTGCCCTTGGGGCCTTGCATCACTTCAAAAGTGACCTTCTGGCCCTCCTTGAGCGACTTGAAACCGTTCATGTTGATTGCCGAAAAGTGAGCAAACAAATCTACGCTACCATCATCGGGAGTAATAAAACCGAAACCCTTTGCATCGTTAAACCATTTCACTGTACCGATTGCCATGACACTTTCTCCTTGCTGAAAAACAGGGACGCCCCCTGCGGGTTTGTTACAACTCTGAAACTTCAATTGCCTGAAGGCATTCAACCTGATCCAATTTATATTTGCCCCTCAAGACGTGCTTCCTCAAAACAATCTTCACGCCAGCAACACTCGAACTGATCGCATTCACCGTCGTAGGCGGTGCCATAGCAGTCGTAATTACCTTCCTTTAACTGGATGGTTTTGATCAGTTCGGTCTTAAGAAGATTGTCCGGATTGATGCCGAGCGATTTGGCAATGTTCTTTATTACCGTGATCTTCATGGTGGCGATCCTTTTTCCGGTTACGTTTGCTGCGCAATAAAATTAGTCAGGAAGCCAGCCATGAAAATCCGGCATTCACGGGTTTGTCCAGCAGGTTTCAACTTGAAAATTGGCAGCCAGAGTTCATTGCCGGTCAGGGGAGCGTCATGCCGGCAAGGTGCCATGCTGCCTTGAAAGCGTGACCATTCCGGCGGTAGTAGCGGAAGTTCCCGATGAAGCGTACGAAGTTGGAAAATGTGCGGAACATGGACACCCTCGGCTCTTTTCAAATGATTTTGAAATACACATTTTGAAATTGCGTTTGAAACGCTATCTACCCGTTTGAGACGAATCTACAGCAGGCCCGCAGCGATATATATACGCAGAAATACATATATTGCTGGGGTTGCATATCTGTCTGTAACATGGCAATCGGATAGACGGGCAAACGAGGGTCACACCAGATGGCACTACTTGAACTCAGGAACGTTACCCGCCGCTTTGGCGATTTTGCCGCCGTGGACGATGTCAGCCTGAGCATAGAGGCTGGCGAGTTCTTCACCCTGCTCGGACCCTCCGGCAGCGGCAAGACCACCATCCTGCGCATGATCGCCGGTTTCGACTTTCCCGATGCAGGGCAGATACTGCTGGACGGCAAGGACCTTGCCGATACCCCCGCCGAGAAACGTCCCATCCACACCGTATTCCAGAGCTACGCGCTGTTTCCGCACTTGAGCGTCGCGGACAACATCAGCTTTCCTTTGCGCATGGCGCGCCGTGACCCGGCGGAAATCCGCAAGCGCCTGACTGCCGCGCTTGAGCAGGTGCGCTTGAGCGGCAAGGCCGACAGGTATCCGCATGAACTTTCCGGCGGGCAGCAGCAGCGCGTCGCGCTGGCGCGCGCACTGGTCAACCGGCCGCGCCTGCTGTTGCTCGACGAATCGCTGGGCGCGCTGGATGCCAAGCTGCGCGAGGAGATGCAGGTCGAACTCATCAACCTGCAGCGCGAAGTCGGCATCACCTTCGTGTTCGTGACGCATGCGCAAGTGGAAGCGCTGGCGCTGTCGCACCGCATCGCGGTGATGAACCAGGGCAGGGTGGAGCAGGTGGACGAACCGGCGCGGCTTTACGGTTTTCCGCGCAACCGTTTCGTCGCCGATTTCATCGGCCACATCAACATGATGGAGGCGCAGGTGGCGGCAGCGGGGCATAGCCACCTGCATCTGGCGGTGGCAGGATTGGGCGAGATCGTCACACCGTTGCAGAAAGATGTCGCGGTGGGCGACAAAGGCGTGTTCGCCATCCGTCCCGAGCAGGTGCGCATCGGCCTGCAGGCCGACCTCGCCGAGTTGAAGAACCATTTTCCCGGCGAGGTGCACAGCCTGCTGTACCAGGGCGACGTCAGCGTGTACCGCGTGCGCCTGCCCAACGGCAAGGTCGTCGAGGCGCTGCTGCCCAACGCGGCGCCGGGGCGCGCGGAACTGTTCAGGATGGGCGCGGTAATCAAGGTCGGCTGGCGCCATGATGCGGGGGTGTTTCTGCATGAATAGCGGCAGGGTGGGCACACAGATCGTGCCCACCCCGGGTGCTGATTGATCGGGGCAGGTATGAACGACGGACGCAAACAATCGCATGCGACACGCCTCACCCGCTGGCTGGTGGGCGGCCCGCCGTTGCTGTTCCTGTTGCTGCTGGTCGCAGTTCCCGGCGCGATCATGGTGCTCGCGTCGTTCCGATATCCCGGCGAGTTCGGCGGGCTGGCGCCGCTGTTTGCCGATGCGCAGACCCTGCACGGCGTCACCACCGAAACGTACCGCTTCTTCTTTAGCGACTTCATCTACACCGAAGTGTTCCTCAAGTCCTTCGGCATGGCGCTTGCCACCACGCTGATCTGCCTGGTGATGGCCTATCCGCTGGCGATGCTGATCGCGCGCAGCCCGAAGCGGAACCGCAACCTGATGATGCTGCTGGTGATCCTGCCGTTCACCAGCAACTTCCTGATCGGCATCTACGCATGGATGATCATCCTCGGGCCGCAGGCCGCGCTCAACCATGCGATCAACGCGCTGCTCGGCGCGTTCGGCGCCGCGCCCGTGCAACTGCTGTTCTCGCCGTTTGCGGTGCTGATCGTCATGGTCTACGTGTACCTGCCGTTCATGGTGCTGCCGCTTTACACCAACCTGGAAAAGCACGACCCGCTTCTGCTCGATGCGGCGCAGGATCTGGGCGCGAACGCATGGCAGCGTTTCTGGCGCGTGACCTTCCCGCTGTCGCGGCCGGGCATTTTCGCCGGCTGCGCGCTGGTATTCATCCCGGCCATCGGCATGTTCCTCGTGCCCGAGCTGGTCGGCGGCACGGGCGACATCATGATCGGCAACCTGATCAAGGAGCAGTTCCTCGCCACGCGCGACTGGCCGTTCGGTTCCACGCTGGCGATCCTGCTCACGCTGGCGGTGCTGCTGGTGTTGTGGATCGTGGCGAAGTTATCCGCCAGGGGAGGTCGTTATGCGTAGGGGGCCATGGCTGTGGACGGCGGGACTGGCGGCCTACGTTTTCCTCTACCTGCCGCTCACCATCGTCGTGGCCTACTCGTTCAACGACTCGCGCCTGAACGCCGAGTGGGTCGGCTTCACCTGGCACTGGTACCGCGAACTGTTCCAGGATCAGGACATGCTGAATGCGGCCGGCAACTCGCTGCTCATTGCGACCCTGTCCAGCCTGTCCGCCACCTTGTTCGGCACCATGGCGGGCCTCGCCATCCATCGCTACAACTTCAAGCTGCTCAACTTTCTCGTGCTGGCGCCGGTGGCGATGCCGGAGATACTGCTCGGCGTGTCGCTGCTGCTGTTCTTCATCCAGGTGCTCAACCTCACGCTCGGCATGCTCTCCATCGTGCTCGCGCACATCACCTTTTCCATCGGCTTCGTCGCGGTGATCGTGCGCGCGCAACTGACCAGCATCGATGAAAGCCTGTTCGAGGCGGCGCGCGACCTTGGCGCCACACCGTGGAAAACATTTCGCTACGTCACCTTGCCGCTGATCCTGCCCGCCGTGATCGCGGGCGGGCTGATGGCGTTCACGCTGTCCATCGACGATTTCGTCGTCACCTTCTTCACCGCCGGGGTCGGGGTGCAGACGTTGCCGTTGCGCATCTACTCCATGATCAAGATCGCGGTGACGCCGGAGGTGAATGCGGTGTCCACGCTGCTGATGCTGCTCACGCTGGGCATGATCGTGCTGGCGTCGCGGTTTGCGCCGGATGTGCTGAAGGGGAAGATATGAAGACCCCACAGCAAAATCGATTTAGCCACCGAGGACACAGAGCACACAGAGAAAACCGCTGCCCCCTTTATTGCCGCCGCGTTCTCTGTGGCCTCTGTGTCCTCTGTGGCTTATGGTTTGGTTTGTCGCCTTTCTCGGCGTATGCCGAAGACATTCTCCACCTCTACAACTGGAACAACTACATCTCCGACACCACCATCTCGCGCTTCGAGGACGAATGCAAATGCCGCGTGATACAGGACTACTACTCCGACAACGAGGAGATGCTGGCCAAGCTGGCAGCCGGTGCCACCGGTTACGACATCATCGTGCCGACCGGCAACGCGGTGGAAGCGCTGGTCCGCCAGCATGCCTTGCGTCCGCTCGACAAAAGCCTGCTGCCCAACCTGAAGAACATCGATCCGGCTTATCTGAATACCTGGTTCGATCCCGGCAACAAATATTCGGTACCCTACGCCTACACCATCACGCTGATCGGTTACAACAGCGAGAAGCTGCGCGGCCTGGATCTGCCGCTCGACAGTTGGGCGGCGATCTTCGAGCCGCGCTACCTTGAAAAAGTGAAAGGCCGCGTCACCGTACTCGACAGCCAGCGCGAACTGCTGGCGGCGGCGCTGAAGTATCTCGGCTATTCGGTCAACGATACCGACGAAGGACACTGGAGGCAGGCGCGCGACCTGATCATCCGCGCCAAACCGTATTGGGCCGCGTTCAATGCTTCCAGTTATATCAAGGAGCTCACCGTGGGCAACATCTGGCTGGTGCACGGCTATTCCAACGACATCTTCCAGGCCGACCAGGATGCACAGAAAGCCCGGCGCGGCTTTCGCATCCGCGCCAACCTGCCCAAGGAGGGTGCGGTACTGGCGCTGGATTCGATGGTGCTGCACAAATCCGGCCCGCGTCCCGATCTCGCGCATCGCTTCATCAGTTTCATGCTCGACGGGCGCAACTCCTCCGAACTCACCAACCTGATCGGTTCCGGCAATCCCAATCGTGCGGCACAGCCATACATCCTGCCGGAGATCGCCGACAACCCTTCGGTCTTCCCCAATCACGAACAGCAGGCGCGCCTGGAAATGCTGCGCGACCTCGACCGCAACCAGCGCCGCGTGTTGTCGCGCATCTGGACGGAAATAAAGCTGCGTTGAGTTTGAAAGTTTGTGGATGAGTGAAGTGAAAGGATTGTCCGCAGATTACGCAGATTAAGTCAGTTGCGTGCAAATGCGGCATCAGGCAAGGAATGGGTGCGTGATTCAAACTGATCAGGGTTTAATCTGCGGACAACGGTTTTTCAGAAAACAACTTGCCGGAAAACGATGACTTATTTTCAGATGGCAGTAGAATGAATGCGTCGTGTCAGCGGCAGCATGCGCCGCTCCAAATGGAAATACATATAGTGAGGACATTATGGCCATCATTGGTATTGATCTGGGCACTTCAAATTCTGCAGCCGCCGTCCTGCGCGGCGGGCGACCCGTCATCATTCCCAGCGCCGAAGGCATCAGCATAGGCGGCAAGGCCTTCCCCAGTTATGTTGCAGTCACCGCCGACGGCCAGGTGCTGGTGGGCGAACCGGCGCGGCGCCAGGCATCGGCCAATCCGGAGGGCACGGCCAGTGCGTTCAAACGCAAGATGGGCAAGCGCGAGAACTACCGCCTGCGCGACAAGGATTACTCTCCCGAGCAACTCTCCGCTTTCCTGCTGCAAAAAATCAAGCGCGATGCCGAAGCCTTCCTCGGTGAACCGGTGGAAAAAGCCGTGGTCACCGTGCCGGCGTATTTCGACGATAACCAGCGCGCCGCGACCAAGGATGCGTGCCGTATTGCGGGTCTCGAAGTCGTGCGTCTCGTGAACGAACCCACTGCCGCTTCCTTGGCTTATGGCCTCGACCGCCTGGGACAGGAACTGCGCATCGTGGTGATCGACCTCGGCGGCGGCACGCTGGACGTGACCATCATGGAATTCGGCAAGGGCGTGTTCGAGGTCAAGGCCACCAGCGGCGATACCCAGCTCGGCGGCACCGACATGAACCAGCGCATTTATGAACATCTGGTCGAACGTTTCCAGATGTCCACAGGGGTGGACGTGCGCAACGACCCGAAAGCCGCCGCGCGCCTGATCGAGGCGGCCGAGACCGCCAAGATCGAACTTTCCACCAGCGTGACTGCGCATATCAGCCTGCCCTATCTTGCCGCCGTCAACGGCGAACCGCGCCATCTCGAACTGGATTTGAATCGCACGGAACTGGAACGTCTGGTGCGCTCGGTGATCGATCGCTGCAAGGCTCCCGTGGAACAGGCGCTGCACGATGCGGGCATCACCCCCAAGGAGGTGGATCGCGTGGTGTTCGTCGGCGGGCCGACGCGCATGCCGGTGGTGCGGGCCTTTTTTGAAGACATGTTCGGGCGCAAGGCCGAGATGGGCGTGGACCCGATGGAGTGCGTGGCCGCAGGGGCCGCGATCCAGGCCGGCGTGCTGGCGGGCGAGGTGGGCGGGATCGTGCTGGTAGATGTGACACCGCTCACGCTGGGCGTCGAGACATTGGGCGGCATTGCCACGCCGCTCATCGCGCGCAACACGCCGGTGCCGGTCAAGCGCAGCGAGACCTTCACCACCGCAGCCGACATGCAGACCAGCGTCACCATTCACGTGTTCCAGGGCGAACGCCCGATGTCTGGCGACAACACCAGCCTCGGCGAATTCAATCTGAGCGGCCTGCCGCCCGCGCCGCGCGGCGTGCCCAAGGTCGAAGTGACATTCGACATCGATTCCAACGGCATCCTCAGCGTGACCGCCAAGGACACCGCCAGCGGCAAGACACAGTCCATCAGCATCACGGGCTCCACGCGTCTTTCGGAGGACGACAAGAAGCGCATGGTGGACGATGCCACCAAGTACGCCGATGCCGACAAGAAGCGCCGCGCAGACGCGGAGAAGCTCAATGCCGCCGATGCCGGCTGCTACGAGGCCGAGAAAATGCTGGCCAATTTTTCCGACAAGCTCACCGACGAATTAAAGAAACGCATCGAGACCGCTTTGCGCGAAACCAAGGAAGCGCTGCTCAAGAAGGATGCGCCTCTTGCTACAGAAAAAGCAGACGCGTTGCGCAAGGTGCTGCAGGAAGCCGGGGCAGTGTTGTATGCACAATCAGACCAGGCACCGAAGAGCGGGCCCTATACTGAAACGCGCTGGCAGGGACCGGAGCCGGCGCCCAACGTGGGCGCACCGTCGGGCGAAGCGCGCCCGAGCGGATCGGGGCCGCGCGGCAAGGTGGTGGATGCCGAGTACAAGGAGAACAAGTAATGAACCCAACATTGTTCGCAGAACCTGTTCCTTCCCCTTTGCAGCAGCGTAGGGTGGGCACGTTTCTTGTGCCCACGCGGTTAGCGGAGAACATCCCGCGTGGGCACAAAAAACGTGCCCACCCTACGCTGACAGCGTCATCCAGAAATGAAAGTGCAAAGCAGTTGATAACAACCTGAAACAAGAACTTGGGGACAACAGCCATGCAAAGCAAGACCATCCATCCTCTCCCACTGCCACCGCAACAACTTTACCAAGCCTGCGACCACGCGCAATTCAACTTCCAGACCACCGCCGACCTGGAGGATATGACCGAGATTATCGGCCAGATGCGTGCCATGGATGCGATCCGTTTCGGCACCGGCATCCATCATGACGGCTACAACCTGTTTGTGCTGGGTCCCTCGGGCATCGGCAAGAACAGCATGGTGCGGCGCTTCCTTGAGCAGAAGGCTAGCGGCGAGCACAAACAGGACGACTGGTGCTACATCAACAACTTCGAGCATCCGCACAAACCCCAGGCGCTCAGGCTGCCCTCCGGCAGGGGGGAAGAGTTGCGCCAGCGCATGGAGAAACTGGTGGATTATTTGCGCAGCGCGATTCCCGCGTTGTTCGAGGGCGACGAATACCGCGCCAAGGCGGGTGCGATCCAGGAAGAGTTCAGGACGCGGCAAGAGAAGGTGTTCAATGACCTGGGCGAGGATGCCGGGAAACAGCAAATCGCTTTTCTGCGTACCCCCGAAGGTTTCGCTTTTGCACCGCTGCGCGAAGGCGAGGTGATTCCTCCCGACGAGTACGAGAAGCTGCCCGAGGAGGAGCGGCAGCGGGTGGAGACGGCAATCACCGCGCTGCAGGAGAGGCTGGAAAAGATTCTGCGGCAGATACCGCAGTGGCGCAAAGAACACCACGAACGGATCGAGAAGCTGGATCGAGAAACCACGCTGTCGGCCGTCGAGCACCTGGTAAGCGAGATCAAGGAGTCCTATACCGACCTGCCCGAGGTGTTGAAATACCTCGACTTGGTGCAGCAGGACATGGTCGACAACGCGGATGATTTCCGCAAACAGGAAGAGACCTCCAATGTCGGCGGCATGACCATGGTTGTCCATCGCAGCTTCCACCAATACAAGGTGAACGTGCTGGTGGGCAATGGCAAGCAGGCGGGTTCGCCCATCGTCAGCGAAGACAGCCCGACCTACAGCAACCTGGTCGGACGGGTCGAGCATATCTCCCAGTTTGGCGCGCTGGTCACGGATTTCACCCTGATCAAATCGGGCGCGCTGCACCGCGCCAACGGCGGCTACCTGCTGCTGGATATCCGCAAAGTGTTGACGCAGCCGTTCGCCTGGGAAGGATTGAAACGCGCGTTGCAGTCGCGAGAGATTCGCATCGAATCGCTGGGCCAGATGTACAGCCTGGTCAGCACCGTGTCGCTGGAGCCGCAACCCATCCCGCTGGAGACCAAGGTGATCCTGTTCGGCGACCGCATTTTCTATTACCTGCTGCAGGAATACGATCCGGAGTTCGCCGAGCTGTTCAAGGTGGCGGCGGATTTCGAGGAGCGCGTCGAGCGTAATCCGGACACGCATTTGCTGTATGCGCGCCTGGTCGCCACGCTGACACGCAAGGAAAAATTGCTGCCGTTCGACCGCAGCGGCGTGGCCAGGGTCATCGAGCACAGCGCGCGCATGGTCGAGGATGCGGAGCGGCTGTCCACGCACATGCGCAGCATCGTGGATCTGCTGCGCGAGGCCGACTTCTGTTCGCGCGAGGCCGGGCATGGCGTGGTGGACGCCGGCGACGTGCAATGCGCAATCGATGCACAGATACACCGCCAGTCCAGGTTGAAAGAACGGCTGTACGAAGCGATCCTGCGCGACACGCTGGTGATCGCCACGCAGGGCGCAGTGACGGGCCAGATCAACGGGCTCTCCGTGCTTTCCCTGGGCGATTTTGCTTTCGGCCAGCCGAGCCGCATCACCGCGACCACGCGGCTCGGCGACGGCGAGATGGTCAACATCGAGCGTGAAGTGAAACTCTCCGGCGCCATTCATTCCAAGGGCGTATTGATCCTGTCCTCATTCCTCGCCGCGCGATTTGCGAAGAACCAGCCGCTGTCGCTATCCGCCAGCCTGGTGTTCGAACAGTCCTACGGCATGGTCGACGGCGACAGCGCTTCGCTCGCGGAATTGTGCGTGCTGCTGTCCAACCTGGCGGACGCGCCGATCAAACAATCGCTGGCGATCACCGGCTCGGTGAACCAGCATGGTCAGGCGCAGGCCATCGGCGGCGTCAACGAAAAGATCGAGGGCTTCTTCGACATCTGTGCGGCGCGCGAATTGAGCGGCGAGCAGGGGGTATTGATTCCCGTTGCCAATATCAAACACCTGATGCTGCGCCATGATGTGGTGGCCGCCGTCGAGGCCGGGAAATTCAACATCTACGCGGTGGAGGATGTAGATCAGGCCATCTCGCTGCTGACCGGTTTGCCGGCCGGGGAAGCCGATGCCAAAGGGGTTTATCCGGCAGGCAGCGTCAACCGCAAGGTGGCGGCGCGGCTCGCCGAGCTGACCGAGATACGGAAATCGTTTGCGAAGCAGGTGCAGAAGAAAATCGGCGCGAAGAAGAAAGCGGATTGATCCGGCATTTTTTCAGTTCAGGAAGTTAGAACCCTCTCCCGCAAGCGGGAGAGGGCAGGGTGAGGGGCGGCAGGCACACGCATAGTTGTGTTTTGGATCAACGTCCCTCACCCCAACCCCTCTCCCGCTAGCGGGCGAGGGGCATTAATCATCAAGGTGAACGATCATTACTACCCAACGCGATTACTACGAAGTGCTCGGCGTCGCCAAGGATGCCGACCAGAAGGCGATCAAGGATGCGTTCCGCACCCTTGCGATGAAATATCATCCGGACCGCAACAAGGAGCCGGGAGCCGAAGAACACTTCAAGGAAATCGCCGAAGCCTACGCCATCCTGTCCGATCCGAAGAAACGGTCGGAATACGACGCGCGCGGCTTCGCCGGGGTGGAGGGCTTCAGCCAGGAAGATCTGTTCGGCGGCATCAACTTCGACGACATCTTCGGCGGGCTCAATTTCGATTTCGGCGGCGGTGGCTTGTTCGACAGTTTTTTTCATCGTCGCGGCCGTCATGCAGGACCCGCACGCGGCGCGAACATCGAGGTGGAGCTGGACATCCCGCTGGAGCGGGTGGCGAGCGGCGGCGAAGAGAAAGTGCACCTGGGCCGTCCCGCGCCATGCCATGCCTGTCACGGCACCGGCAGCGAGGGTGGCGTGGCGCCGAAGATATGCGCGACCTGCCAAGGCAGCGGGCGCATCACGCACAGCAGCCGCCAGGAAAAGAACCATGTCCTGATCCAGCAGATCAGCACCTGTCCGGCCTGCCACGGGCGCGGCAGCATCATCGAACATCCGTGCAGCGTCTGCCACGGCAGCGGCAACGAGGATCGGGAAGAAACGCTGACGGTGAAAATTCCGCAGGGTGTGGAAGAGGGCATGGCGCTGCGCATTCCCGGCAAGGGCATGCCAAGCCCGGAAGCCGGTGGCGCGAGCGGCGACCTGTTCGTGGTGGTGCGCGCAAAACCGGATCCGCGTTTTCAGCGGGCAGGCGCCGACCTGTTGCGGCAGGAGACCATCGCGCTGACCGATGCGGTACTCGGTACCAAGCTGGATGTGCCGACGCTGGACGGTTCGGCCAGCGTGACCATTCCGCCCGGCATCCAGCCGGGTGCGATATTGCGCGTCAAAGGCAAAGGCTTGCCGGAATTCGGCAGCGCTCGTCACGGCGAACTCTACCTGCGCATCGAGGTGAAGATTCCGGAACGCCTCTCGCACGACGAGCGCGAATTGTATGAACGGTTGCGGGCGCTTGGCGACAAGACACCGGCAACTTCCGCAGGTCATTGGTGGCAAAAGGAGTGAAATCATGTTGAGAAAAACGCATATCCGCCGTCCCATAGCTGTCGTGCTGATGATCCTTGGCGCGGCAATGATCTTCCTGGCGCTGCAAACCTGGGTTGGCGCTTTGGTGTTCGCGCTGGGCCTGTTCATCGAAGCGGCCGGCATTGCCTTCAGTCGCAAGGAATGATGCGCGCAGTTTTTTCATAAGCACAAGGCATTCAGGATAAACATGGTTTTTTCAAAGCCGCATGGCACGCAAACAGAAAGCGAGGACAGGTACGCTCGTGCCCGATTGAAGATGGTCGAAGAAATCCGCGAGACGGCGCGCGAAGCGAGTGACTATGTCTCAACGCCGCTTTCTGAAAAAGTACTTGCCGTCATGTCCCGTGTGCCGCGCCACCGCTTCGTGCCGGAGGGCGAGTTGTATGGCGCCTATTACAACAATCCCTTGCCCATCGGGCATGGGCAGACGATTTCGCAGCCATATATCGTGGCGCTGATGACGGACCTGCTGGCACTGGACAAGCAACAAACAGTGCTGGAGGTGGGCACCGGTTCGGGTTATCAGGCGGCAGTGCTGTCCGAACTGGCGGGCAAGGTATACAGCATGGAAATCGTGGCACCGCTTGCCACGGCGGCGGCAAAAGTGCTGGATGAACTGGGTTATGCCAATGTGGAAGTGAAGGCCGGCGACGGTTCGCTGGGCTGGCCCGAACATGCGCCCTACGATGGCATCATCGTCACCGCAGCCGCAGAACAAATTCCGCAACCGCTGCTGGATCAGCTCAAACCCGGCGGGCGCCTGGTGATCCCGGTGGGTGGACGCTTCGACGTCCAGTATTTGCTGCTGATCACCAGGGATAGCGACGGCGTATTCCACCGCAAAACCATTGAGCCCGTGCGCTTTGTGCCGCTTACCGGAGAGGGTTAGCAGGCTGTCCGGGAAATGTCGTCCCGCCCTGCGCAAACGAATCACTTAAGGAATCTCTGATTAAGTCCTCCGTTCGTGGTGAGCCTGTCGAACCATGAACGGAGGCAGTCAGCAAATCAGCGGCTTGCAATGTTCACCCTTCGACAAGGCCTTTAGTCCTGAGCGTAGTCGAAGGGTCAGGGCGAACGGACTTAATCAGAGCTTCCTTAAGGAAGTTGCCGGGAGCAAATCATGAAATGCCATTTATTGATCCGGCCAAAAGAAGTTTGAAGTCAGCAGTTGTAGGGTGCGCTTGCGCACCAAAGCAAACTGGTGCGCAAGCGCACCCTACCTTTGGACTGACGGGGAAATGCCGTCCCGCCCTGCGCAAACGAATCACTTATGGAAGTTGCCGGGAGCAAATCATGAAATGCCATTCAGCTTTGGGTGCCTTGATCTTGTTCAGTTGCGCGCTGCCGTCGCAGGGCGGCGAATTCGATGCCGAACACCGCAAAATGGTGGATGAAGTACTGGCCGACACTGTGGCGACTGCCGCATACACCGGCAGCTCTGCGCTCAGCCCGCAAGTCGTGGCGGCCATGGAAAAAGTGGAGCGCCACCGTTTCGTCCCTCCCGGTCTGGTTGCGCTCGCCTACCTCAACCGTCCCCTGCCCATCGGCTACGGGCAGACCATCTCGCAGCCTTATATCGTGGCGCTGATGACCGACCTGATGAAGCTCAAGCCGGGCGGCAAGGTGCTGGAGATCGGCACCGGTTCCGGCTACCAGGCAGCGGTCCTGGCGGAACTGGCCGGCTTGGTTTACAGCATCGAAATCATCGAGCCGCTGGGCAAACAGGCGGGCGAGCGCCTGCAAACGCTCGGCTACCGCAACGTGAAAACGAAAGTGGGCGACGGCTACTACGGCTGGCCGGAGGCGGCACCGTTCGACGCCATCATGGTGACGGCTGCCGCCAGCCATGTGCCGCCGCCGCTGATCAAGCAGTTGAAGCCGGGCGGCCGCATGGTGATCCCGCTCGGCTCGCAATTCATGACGCAGACGCTGATGCTGGTGGAGAAGCATCGGGACGGTTCGGTGACCAACCGCCAGATACTGCCGGTGGCTTTCGTGCCGCTGACCGGCGGGCATTGACATGCAGCGCCCGCCGTTCATCGCCATCGGCCTGCTCTCATCTTGCGTACTGGCGTATGAAGTGCTGCTGACACGTATGTTCAGCATCGTGCTGTGGCATCACTTCGCCTACATGATCATCAGCGCGGCGATGCTGGGTTACGGCGCGAGCGGCACCGCGCTGACCCTGCTCAAGGAAAAGATCGCCCCGCACTTCGGCGCGGTGTACATGCTGGCTGCGGCGGCGCTGGCCGTGCTGATGCCCGCAGCGTTCTGGCTTTCGCAACAGGTTCCGTTCAACCCGCTCGAGCTGCTGTGGGACCCGGCCCAGCCGGGCAGACTGCTCACCGTGTATCTGCTGATGATGCTGCCGTTCTTTTGTGGCGGCATCGGCATCGGTCTCGTATTTGCGCATTTCGGCCGCCAGTCGTCCCGCGTCTATGCCTGCGACATCCTCGGTGCGGGGGCGGGCAGCCTGGGCGCCATCGTCGTGCTGTTCTTCATACAACCCGCGCAAGTGCTCACCGCCCTCACGGCATTGGCGCTGCTGGCGGCCGCCGTCGCCGCCGCCGAATTGAAACTGCGGCCGCGATGGCTGGTGGAATTGTTCGCCGGGCTGGCCGTGGTGGCGTTGGCGCTGCCCGCCATCCCGCTGCATCTCTCCCCCTACAAGGATTTGAGCCAGGCGCTGGCCATCACCGGCGCACGCGTGATCGAAGAAAGCAGCAGTCCCCTGGGGCAGGTCACGGTGGTGGAAAACGTGCAGGTGCCGTTGCGCAACGCGCCGGGGATGAGCCTCAATGCGACGGGCGAGCCGCCGCCGCAATTGGGCGTGTTCGTGGACGGCAACGGACCGTCTGCATTAACCCGGTTTGATGGCATGCTCGCGCCGCTGGCCTATCTCGATCAGCTCACCTCGGCATTGCCCTATCACCTGATCGAACGCCCGCGCGTGCTGGTGCTGGGCGCCGGTGCGGGCAGCGACGTGCTGCAGGCGCTGTATCACGGCAGTGCCGCCATCGATGCGGTGGAACTGGATCGCAACGTCACCGATCTGGTCGACCGGCGTTTCAAGGATTATGCCGGCAACCTTTATGGCAGACCCGGCGTGCATGTATATGCAGCCGAAGCGCGCGGCTTCGTCAACGCCAGCCGCCAGCGTTACGACCTGATCCAGGTGGCACTGCTGGATTCGTTCGGCACCGCGTCGGCCGGACTGTATGGGCTCAGCGAAAACTATCTCTACACCGTGGAGGCGCTGCAGGCAGACCTGAACCGGCTCGCACCGGACGGCATGCTGGCCGTCACGCGCTGGCTCACGCTGCCGCCGCGCGGCGCGCTGAAACTGTTCGCCACGGCGGTGACCGCGCTGGAGCGGAACGGCGCGTCCAACCCCGCATCAAGGCTGGTGATGATCCGCGGCTGGAAGACGGTCACGCTGCTGGTGAAGAACAGCGAATTCAGCGCAAAGGAAATCGCGGCGGTCAGGGAATTCTGCCGCACGCGTTCCTTCGATCTTGTCTATTACCCCGGCATGCGCGCCAGTGAGGCGAACCGCTACAACCAACTGGCGCAGCCGTATTTCCATGAAGGAGCGGTGGCGCTGCTAAGTCCACAGCGGCAAGCGTTTATCGACCGGTACAAGTTCTACATCGAACCGGCGACCGACGACCGGCCGCATTTTTTCCGTTTCTTCAAATGGAATGCCGCCGCCGAAATATTCTCCCTGCGCGAACAGGGCGGCATGCCGTTGCTCGACTGGAGTTACCCACTGCTGGTGGCGACGCTGCTGCAATCGATTGCGGCCAGCGCGTTGCTGATCCTGGCGCCGCTGGCCCTGTCGCGCTGCCGGCGCAGCCTGCCCGGTGTGCCGGTGGCGCTGTATTTCCTCGCCATCGGCTTCGCCTTCATGTTCATGGAGATCGCCTTCATCCAGAAGTTCGTGCTGTTCCTGTCCCACCCGCTGTATGCCGTGGCGGTTGTGTTGTGCGCCTTCCTGCTGTTCGCAGCTGCCGGAAGCTGGCTGGCCGGACGCTGGCAGGCCGCGAACAAAGTCATGCTGGCGGTGAGCGCAATGGGCGCGCTGTCGCTGCTATATCTGGCCATCCTGCCCGGCCTGTTCCAGGCGCTGATCCACCTGCCCGATGCGGCGAAAATATTCATTTCCGTGCTGCTGATCGCGCCGCTGGCGATGTGCATGGGCGTGCCGTTTCCCACGGGACTGACGCGGCTGGCGGGGACGAAAGAAGAGGCCATCCCCTGGGCCTGGGCCATCAACGGCTTCGCCTCGGTGGTGGGCGCCGTGCTCGCCACACTGCTGGCGATCCATCTGGGTTTTGCCAGCGTGATCCTGCTGGCGGTGCTGATCTATGCATTGGCCGGTGTCGCATTGAGGAGGTTCGCATGATGAAAAGTTTTCGTGCGGTGGCGGGATGCGCATGATGTGGCACGTGCTGGGCATTCTGCTCGCGGTTTATGGCGGGCTCGCGCTGCTGCTGTATTTCTCGCAGTCGCGGCTGGTCTACTATCCGGAAACCGGGCGCGAGATTATTGCCACGCCGGTACGGATCGGCTTGCCCTTTGAGGACATCCGGCTGACGGCATCCGACGGCATCGGCCTGCACGGCTGGTTCGTTCCGGCACCGCAGCCGCGCGGCACCGTGCTGTTCCTGCACGGCAACGCGGGGAACATTTCGCACCGGCTCGATTCGCTGCAGATGTTCCACCGGCTGGGCTACAACACGCTGATCTTCGACTATCGCGGCTACGGCAACAGCAGCGGCACGCCCACCGAGCAGGGCACCTATCGCGACGCCGAGGCCGCCTGGCGCTACCTGACCGAACAACGGCAAGTGCCCGCCTGCCGCATCGTGCTGTTCGGCGAATCGTTGGGCGGCGCCATCGCCGCGCAGTTGGCTTCCACTCGAAAACCGGCCGCCCTGGTGATCGCGTCCGGTTTCACTTCCGTGCCGGAAATGGCGCAGCACCTTTATCCGTATCTCCCGGTGCGCTGGCTGGCGCGCATCCGTTACGACACGCGCGCCTGCCTGCGCACGGTCACCGCGCCGGTGCTGATCGCCCACAGCCCGCAGGACGAGATCATTCCCTACGAACACGGGCGCGCGCTGTTTGCCGCAGCCCATCCGCCCAAACAATTTCTCGAACTGGCCGGCGGCCATAACGACGGTTTCATTTTCATGCGCGAAGAATGGGTCAGGGCGCTCGGGGATTTTCTCGGCAAACAGATGGATGCGGCTTGCGCACCGGCACAGCCTGCGTGAGATGTACAGCGCTTGCCACATCGTCCTTGGGTCAACGGGCACGGGCAAACAATCTCGCAGCCTTGTATCGTGGTGCCGCCATTGGCGGTGGATAATACGGTCGTCTCTTTTTCGGCCAAAGCTGCCACTTCGAACCAGACGGTGTCACTTCTGCTTCCAACACAAATCGGTCGTTGCTCAACTATTGTGATGCTGCGCCCATATTGAGCCATTTAAGCGTTTGCCGCACCCTCGCCGGATACCGCATAATGCGCCGCTACAGAAAAGCGCAAGGCAACGGGCAGTTCATCAACCCCGGCGCACTTGCAAAGCAACAAGACATTCAGGGAAGACTCATGCTCACCGGCGAACTTCGCAGCCAAATAGACTCAATCTGGAACGCCTTCTGGTCGGGCGGCATCTCCAACCCGATGGAGGTGATGGAGCAGATCACTTATCTGCTGTTCCTGCGCAGGCTGGACGACCTGCACACCCTCGAAGAAAACAAATCCACCCGCCTCGGCAAGCCGATAGAGCGGCGCATTTTCCCCGAGGGCAAAGACGCCAAAAAGCGGAATTACAACGACCTGCGCTGGTCGCGCTTCAAGCACTTTGCGCCTGCCGAGATGTACACCGTGGTGGGCGAGCATGTGTTTCCATTCCTGCGCACCATGGGCGGCGATGGCTCTACCTATGCGCACCACATGAAAGATGCGCGCTTCACCATCCCCACCCCGGCGCTGCTCGCCAAGGTGGTGGACTTGCTCGACCACGTGCCGATGGAAGACCGCGACACCAAGGGCGACCTCTACGAATACATGCTGGGCAAGATTGCCAGCGCCGGGCAGAACGGCCAGTTCCGCACGCCGCGTCACATCATCCAGCTCATGGTGGAAATGTCCGCACCCAACCCCAAAGACATCATCTGCGACCCGGCCAGCGGCACTTGCGGTTTTCTGGTGGCGGCGGGCGAATACCTGCGCCAGCATCATCCTGAAATCCTGCGCGATGCCAAAGCCAGCAAGCATTTCCACCACGGCATGTTCCACGGCTACGACTTCGACAACACCATGTTGCGCATCGGCAGCATGAACATGGCACTGCACGGCGTGGACAACCCCGACATCCGCTACCGCGATTCGCTGGCGCAAGATCACGCCGGGGATGAAGACAAATATTCGCTCATCCTCGCCAACCCGCCGTTTGCTGGTTCGCTCGATTACGAGAACACCGCCAAAGACCTGCTCGCCATCGTCAAGACCAAAAAGACCGAGCTGCTGTTCCTGGCCCTTTTTCTGCGCCTGCTCAAACCCGGTGGACGCGCCACTGTCATCGTCCCGGACGGTGTGCTATTCGGCTCATCCAACGCGCACAAAGAACTGCGCCGCATGCTGGTCGAAGACCACAAGCTGGAAGCCGTCATCTCGCTGCCCTCCGGCGCATTCAGACCTTACGCGGGTGTCTCAACGGGTATTCTGATATTCACCAAGACCAACTCAGGCGGCACGGATAACGTCTGGTTCTACGACATGCAGGCAGATGGCTGGAGCCTGGACGACAAGCGGCAACCGCTGCTGTCCGAGGATAAACTGGGCGCCACTCCAGCACGAACATTGAGCGAAGCGGAACACGCCAAGAACAATCTGCCCGATGTGTTGGCACGGTGGGAGCAACGCGAGGGTAAAGAGTTGCAACACCCCCGAACCGCGCAGAGCTTCTGCGTTCCCAAGGCAGAGATTGCTGCCAATGGCTATGACCTCTCCATCAACCGCTACAAAGAGGTGGTGCATGACGTGGTGGAACACGAGCCGCCCAAGGTGATTATGGCAAGGATAGACAAGCTGGAAGCGGAGATTACTGCGGGCATGAAAGAGCTAAAGGGGATGTTGCTTTGAAAGGTTGGTCAAATCGTCCGCTCAGTATGATGGTCAATACCAGCCAGAAAGCTAAATCGCCTTCAGTGGGGGCGATGGTATGGAACCTCAATCTTGATCAGATTGAATCCAACAGTGGGCGCGTTCTTCAGAAAGTCTATGCAAATGCCAATGAACTCGGGACTTCAACGCATGCCTTTGAACCAAGGACGGTACTATATTCAAAGCTCCGCCCTTACCTGAATAAAGTTGTTGTTGCCGACGAGGCAGGTGTTGCTACCACCGAGTTAGTGCCCCTACGATGCCACACGGAAGATGTGCTTCCAGAATACTTGGCTTATTTTCTACGCTCCCCCGACTTTCTCAAGTTTGCCACTATGGTTGTAGCTGGGGCTAAGATGCCTCGAATGGTGATGAGCGAATTTTGGAATTACAAGGTTCCTCTACCTCCATTCCGTGAGCAAGTCCGCATCGCCGCGATACTTGACCAAGCCAATGCGCTGCGAGTTAAACGCAGGGAAGCCTTGGCGCAACTGGATAGCCTCACGCAGGCTATATTCATTGAGATGTTTGGCGATCCAGTAGAAAATCCAAGAGGCTTCACGAGAAAAACACTGGGAGAGTTGGTGAAGTTTGAAGGTGGTGCGCAACCTCCAGCATCAGTATTTACTTCAGAGGCTAGTCCAGAGAATATCAGGTTGGTACAGATACGTGACTTCAAGTCTGACAAATTCAAAACGTTTATCCCACGCAAGCTGGCACGGCGATTTTTTGAGGAAGATGATGTAATGATTGGCCGCTATGGCCCGCCAGTATTTCAAATACTGAAAGGCTTGTCAGGGTCTTACAACGTTGCGTTGATAAAGGCTGTGCCGCGCGAGGGAGTAACAAAGAACTTTGTTTATTATTTGCTTCAAGAGAAGCGCCTTCACAATTATGTTGTGGCCAATTCAGAACGAACTGCTGGCCAGAGTGGCGTCAATTTAGAGCTATTGGAGAAGTACGAGGCCTATCAACCCCCACAAGAACTACAGCATGAATTTTCAAAACGTGTGGATGCGGTGGATAAATTGAAAAAAGCACAACAGCAATCACTTGCCGAAATGGAGAACTTGTTCGCCTCCCTGCAACATCGCGCCTTCAAAGGAGAACTCTGATCATGCAACAGCAGAACATTCCGATATCCACCTTGGTGGATATGTATAAGCGCGGTGAACTCCGCCTGCCAGAGATACAGCGTCATTATGTCTGGCAAGGTACTCGGGTGCGCGATTTGCTAGATTCTCTCTATAGAGGATATCCAAGTGGATCTATCCTGATGTGGGAAACTGATGAGGCGGTACCAACAAGAGACTTCGCTATTGCTCAAGACACGAATGCCTTTGCCGGACGTAAATTATTGTTGGATGGCCAGCAACGACTCACCTCTCTAACGGCAGTGCTCAATGGTGATCCAGTACAGGTTCGTGGGCGCAAACGTGCCATCGAAATCCTTTTCAATCTGGAACACCCGGATGGCCCACCATCCGACAACGTTGATATTGAGAGCGATGAAGTATCACCGGTAACGCCAGACGATGAATTGCCAGACGAAGCCGAGGAGAACGAAGAAGAAGGTGAAGCAGGATTTAAGGAAAAGTTGAACCGCCGCACCTTCGTGGTATCGAGCAAGAACCTGCTCTCGCAACCGCAATGGGTGTCTGTAAGTGAGGTGTTCCGCACAGCCAATGACACAGACATTTTGAAAAAGGCTGGCATCACGTCCTTAGATGACCCCCGATATCAAAAATATGCGGGCCGACTGCAAAAGCTACGCGCTATCAAGCAATATCAGTACGTGGTTCATGTGTTGGAACGCAAAATGGGTTATGAGGAAGTTACTCAGATATTTGTGCGCGTGAATTCTCTAGGCGCAAAACTGCGGTCCTCCGACCTTGCTCTCGCACAAATTACCTCACGCTGGCCTAATCTGCTTAAAGAGTTAGAGAAGTTTCAGGACGAATGTGAACAAAGTTGGTTCACTATCGAGCTCGGTCAGTTGGTAAGAGGTATTGTGATTTTTGCAACGAAGCAGTGTTTGTTCCGTACTGTGGCCAGCACCCCAGTTGATGCGCTAAAGGAAGGATGGAAGCAGGCACAAGAAGGGCTGCGCTTTGCCATTAACTTCTTGCGCACTAATGCCGGGATTGAAGATGAGTCGCTGCTGTCTTCGCCGATGTTCATCCATGCTCTAGCTGCGGTGAGCCGGGTCAAAGACAACAAACTGACTGCGGATGAGCAGAACAAGTTGCTGCACTGGCTGCTGATTGCCAATGCTCGCGGTCGATACTCGCGCGGTTCCACTGAAAGTTTGCTCAATGAGGACTTGGCAATCATTTTCCGAACCGGAGACATTGGTGCCTTGTTGGAGCCTGTAAAGCGCCAGTTCGGCAGACTCCACATTGAACCGGGCGACCTGGCTGGGCGTGGCGTAAATAGTCCGCTTTTCTCCTTGTCTTACCTTGCGCTGAAGGCTTCCGGAGCCAAAGACTGGTATAGCGGTTTGGGCTTATCCCTAACGCATCAAGGCAAGCTGCACTTTATTCAGTGGCACCACATCATTCCCAAATCGCTGCTCAAAGAACGCGGGTATGAGACAGGCGAAATAAATGAAATCGCCAATATGGCCTTTATCACTGGCCAGACTAATCGTCGTATTAGCAATAAGGAGGCAACGGGGTATCTCGTCGATATTGTCGCCAAGCAGGGTGAGGAAGCACTCCATTGCCAGTGTGTCCCAACGGACTCTGAGCTTTGGTCGACAGAACGGTATAGAGATTTCTTGCAGAGTCGGCGTACAGCTCTGGCGGAGAGGATGAATAGCTTCATCAAGGAGTCGGCAAAACTATGAGCAACTTCGCCTTCCTTCAGTCCGAGTGGCCACTGCTGTTTGAAGCAGCAACCCAAGCCGAAGGAATGGCGAACACCGATGCGCGTGCATCCTGCTTTTATTCCCGCCGCGCGCTGGAACTGACAGTGGCGTGGCTGTATACCTACGACAAGACGCTCAAGCTGCCGTACCAGGACCACTTGAGCGCGCTCATCCACGAGCCTACTTTCCGCAAGGCAACTGGCGAGGCGGTGTTCACCAAGACCAGGCTCATCAAAGACCTCGGCAATCTTGCGGTACACAGCACGCGCAAGATCATGCCTGCCGATGCGCTGACGGCAACGCGCGAACTGTTCCATGTGTGCTACTGGCTGGCGCGCACTTATGGCAAGAAATCGCGCCCTGACCCTGGCCTGACTTTTTCCGCTGTGTTACTGCCGCAGCCTTCTGCTGCACCGGCGCAGTCGCTAGATCAATTGCAGAAGCTGGAAGCGCAACTGCACGAACGCGACCAAAAGCTCACCACGCTGTTGGCTGACAAAGCGGCACTGGATGAGGAACTAAAAAAGCTGCGCGAGGAAATCGCTGTTGCCAAGAAAACCAACTCCGCGCAAGTCGATACCCACGATTATTCCGAAGCGCAAACTCGCGACTACTTCATCGACCTGCTGTTGAAAGAAGCGGGCTGGCCGCTGGATAAGCCGCAAGACCGCGAGTTTGAAGTGAGCGGCATGCCCAGCGATTCCGGCGTCGGCTTTGTCGATTATGTGCTGTGGGCGGATGATGGCAAGCCGCTGGCGGTGATTGAAGCCAAGCGCACCAAGCGCGATGCCAAGGTGGGGCAGCAGCAAGCCAAGCTGTATGCCGATTGCCTGGAAGCGAAGTATGGTCAGCGCCCGGTGATTTTCTACACCAACGGCTATGAGCATTGGCTGTGGGACGATGCCAGCTACCCGCCGCGCGCAGTGCAGGGCTTCTTCAAAAAGGCCGAGCTGGAGTTGATGATTCAGCGCAGAACCACGCGCAAATCGCTGGCCGCCGCGCCGATTAACGAGGCCATCGTCGAACGCTATTACCAGACCCGCGCCATCCGCCGCATCGGCGAAGCCATTGAAACCGACCGCCAGCGCAAGGCCTTGGTGGTGATGGCGACCGGGGCGGGCAAGACGCGCACGGTGATTGCGCTGGCCGATGTGCTGATGCGCTGCAACTGGGCCAAGCGCGTGCTGTTTCTGGCCGACCGTGTGGCCTTGGTGCGGCAGGCGGTCAATGCCTTCAAGATCCACTTGCCGGATTCTTCGCCGGTGAATCTGGTTACCGAAAAAGACACCGAGGGGCGCGTTTACCTTTCCACCTATCCCACCATGATGGGGCTGATTGATGACGCGAAGGACGGGCAGCGCCGCTTTGGTGTGGGGCACTTCGACCTCATCGTTATCGACGAGGCGCACCGTTCGGTGTATCAAAAGTATCGAGCCATTTTCGAGTATTTCGACAGCTTGCTGGTGGGGCTGACGGCGACGCCTAAGGATGAAATCGACCACAACACTTACGGCTTGTTCGATCTGGAAAGCGGCGTGCCGACCGATGCCTATTCGCTGGACGATGCGGTGTCCGATAAGTTTCTGGTTCCGCCCGAGGCGGTTTCCGTGCCGCTCAAGTTTCAGCGCGAGGGCATCAAGTACGATCAGCTTTCGGAAGACGAACAAGAGCAGTGGGACGCGCTGGAGTGGAACGAGGACGGCACTGCGCCCGATGAAGTGGGCGCCGAAGCGCTCAACAAGTGGCTGTTCAATACCGACACCGTGGACAAGGTGCTGGCGCATGTGATGACGCGCGGGCAGAAGGTGGCGGGCGGCGACCGGCTGGGCAAGACCATCATCTTCGCTAAGAACCTCCAGCATGCCGATTACATTGCCGAGCGTTTCGATATCGCCTATCCACATTACAAGGGCGAGTTTGCGCGGGTCATCACCTACAAGACCGAATACGCGCAGAGCCTGATCGACAACTTCTCCGCCAAGGACAAGATGCCGCACATCGCCATCTCGGTGGATATGCTGGACACCGGCATCGACGTGCCGGAAGTGTTGAACCTGGTGTTCTTCAAGGCGGTGCGCTCCAAGACCAAGTTCTGGCAGATGGTTGGGCGCGGCACGCGTTTGTGTCCCAATGTGTTCGGGCCGAATGAGGACAAGAAATTCTTTTACATTTTCGACTACTGCCAGAACCTGGAATATTTCAGCCAGAACCCGGATGTGACCGACGGTTCGGCCAGCGAAGCACTGGGCACGCGCTTGTTCAAGGCGCGCCTGCAACTTATTGGCGAGTTGGATAACCAGTTCACCGATGAACGGGCAATGCGCCAAGTCGAAGATGCGTATGTCGATACTGGTGACGACAAGACGCTGCGCCGCGATTTGGCCGATATGCTGCATACGCAGGTGGCGGCGATGAATATCGATAATTTTGTGGTGCGACCACAACGCAGGCTGGTCGAAAAATATGCCCAGACTGAGCCGTGGCAAAAGTTGGGTGTGGCGGAGTTTACCGAGCTGGCGCAATATGTGTCGGGTCTGCCGACCGAGATGGCCGATGAAGAAGAAGAGTCCAAGCGTTTCGATTTGCTGGTGCTGCGCACGCAGCTTTCTATTTTGCAGGCCAAGCCGGACTTCGCCAGCCTGCGCGACAAAATCATCGCGATTGCCAGCGCGCTGGAAGATCAGCAGAGCATCCCGGCCATCAAGGCGCACATCGTGCTGATTCAGTCGATGATGAGCGATGAGTGGTGGACGGATGTCACCGTTGCCATGCTGGAGACGGCGCGCAAACGCCTGCGCACGTTAATCAAGCTCATTGAAAAAGGTAAGCGCATCGTCGTTTACACCGACTTTGAAGACGAACTGGGTGAAGGCACCACGATTGAGCTGCCGGAAATGGGTATCGGCATGAACTTCGAGCGCTTCCGCGACAAGGCGCGCCAGTTCCTCAAGGCGCATGAAAGCCACCTGGCACTGCAACGCCTGCGCCGCAACCAGCCGCTTACGCCCTCCGACCTGGACGAACTGGAGCGCATGCTGGTCGAAGCGGGCGGCACACAGGCAATCATCGACCGCGCCAAGGAACAAAGCCACGGGCTGGGCGTGTTCATCCGCTCGCTGGTGGGGCTGGACCATGAAACTGCGAAGCAGGCATTCAGCCAATTCATCTCGGGGACTGCGGTGACGGCCAACCAGATTGAGTTCATCAACCTGGTTGTCGACTACCTGACTGAGAACGGCGTGATGGAACCGGACAGGCTGTATGAGTCGCCGTTTACCGACATCAATCCGTTGGGGCCGGAGGGGGTGTTTCCGTCGGCGAAGGTGGATCAGATGGTGCAGGTGTTGGCGGAGATTCGGATGAGTGCGGTGGGGTAGGGCAGGCCATTGTCTGCTGGCTAATGGAAAACATATTGATTTAAAGTGGTTTTGTTATTTTCGGTGTGGCAGCAACACTAATATGGCTAGGTAAATTAAAGCTTGTGCAATTTTGGCCGTTGTATATACAATGCAGGCCTATTCCGGAATTCATGACCATGAAACTCCATATTTCAGCAGCAGTTCGGGAAAAGCTTGCAAACAAGACACCGCCTGTGTCAGAGAGTGAAATCGTCCAATGTTTCGCGAACCGTACGGGCAAGGATTTGATTGATACACGGGCAGACAATATGACAAATCCGCTAACCCGTTGGTTTATTGCTGAAACGGATTTTGGGCGGAAGCTTAAGGTGGCATATATGCCGACGGTTAACGGGATTGTCATCAAGTCAGCCTACGATCCCAATGATGAGGAGAAACGGATTTATAACAAGTATTCTCACCCAATTTAGTATTTGCTCTCGTATATACAGAAAACATTAGCCTAAAAGGCACACCAAGGAGACAGCCATGAGCAAAAAACCACCAACCCCCAAAATTCTAGATACCGAGGAAGCTTGGCTATCTGGTGAGTTGGGCACGGATGAGGAATTTGTGGCGGTAGCACCAGACGATGCGGAATCGATCATTAACGAACAGCTCGACTTGCAACCGATTTCCATTCGGCTCGAAAAGTCCCTCATCGAAGACTTCAAACTCATTGCGGCGATGCACGGGCTTGGATATCAGCCGTTGATGAGGCAATCTCTGAAACGGTTTGCGGACTGCGAGAAGAAGCGCATTCTGCGCGAAGCGGCAGCGGATATGGCTGCAAGAAAAAAGGCAGAGAAAGAGTCGCAATCTGAAGCCACCTCAACGGTAGAGCCGCAAAAGAAAGCGGCCTAACTATTGCCATCCCACCTGTTGGTGGGGGCGTTCACTCAGAGATGGGTTAATCACTTTGCCAATAAGAAGCCTCGCAGCAATGCGAGGCTTTTTGTTTCTGACGGTCGATGCGGGGCAATATGGAGCCTGCATCGCAATAGCTCTGAGCTATGACCGGTTTGTGTGCTGAAAGCAGGCGAAACACCACCTAGTTCAAAGTGGCTGCAATGGCCGATGAAGAGACTGTCCGAGCGCACTATCCGAACTTCCACCTTCGGATCACGTTGCGAATTCCTGGAACGCTGTCCTTTCGGATGGTCCATTAACTGGGTATGATCACAGCAACCGGCAACCAGAGCGGACATTTGCGGGTTGTTCTTGCCGCCTCTTGTCCGGTAGTCCTGTCCGCATTTGCCAATGCGCGCGCACGTCGATAACAACAATCGAGGATGTCGACACGATGAGCACACTGCTATCCAAGCTGCTGACCTTGCTATTGCTGATCCTGATCAGCGGCGGGGTGGCGCGGGCGGCGACGCTGTCGATCTCCTGCGGCGCGGTCGGCAAGGAGCTGAGCTTGTGCCGGCAGGGTGTCGAGGCCTGGTCGCAACGCACCGGCCATCACGTCAAGGTCGTCGCGACGCCCAACTCGGCGACCGAGCGTTTCGCGCTCTACCAGCAGATCCTGGCGTCGCATTCGTCCGACATCGACATTCTGCAGATCGACGTGGTCTGGCCCGGCACGCTGGCGCCGCATCTGGTCGACCTGTCGCAGTACATCGGCGGCGACGTCACGCAACAATATTTCCCCGCATTGATCGCCAACAACACCATCGCCGGCAAACTGGTGGCGCTGCCGTGGTTCACCAACGCCGGTGTGCTTTACTACCGCAAGGACCTGCTGAAAAAATACCACGCGCAGCCGCCCGCCACCTGGCAGCAACTGACGGCCACCGCGCGCCGCATCCAGGATGCCGAGCGCCGTGCCGGCAATCCGCGCATGCAGGGTTTCGTGTTCCAGGCCAAGGGCTATGAAGGCCTCACTTGCGACGCGCTGGAATGGATAGACAGCTTCGGCGGCGGTGCGCTGGTCGATGCCGACGGCACGGTCACGGTCGACAACCCGCGCGCCGTAGCGGCGCTGCAACTGGCCGCGAGCTGGATCGGCGACATCGCGCCGCAGGGCGTGCTCAACTACGACGAAGAAGAGAGTCGCGGCGTGTTCCAGTCCGGCAACGCGGTGTTCATGCGCAACTGGCCGTACGCCTGGGCGCTGGGCAATGCCGCCGACAGCCCGATCCGCGGCAGGATCGGCGTCGTCGCGCTGCCCGCTGGCGGACCGGACGGCCACCAGACCGGCACGCTCGGCGGCTGGCAACTGGCGGTGTCGCGCTATTCGCAGCATCCCGAACTCGCCGCCGACCTGGTGCGCCACCTGACCGCCTACGCCGAGCAGAAGCGTCGCGCCATCGCGGGCTCCTACAACCCGGCGATCCCCGCGCTGTACCGCGACAAGGAAGTGCTTGCGGCGGTGCCGTTCTTCGGCACGCTGTACACGACCTTCGAACACGCGGTGGCGCGACCGTCGCGCATCGCCGGCAGCAAATATGCGCGCGTCAGCGCCGAGTTCTACTACGCGGTACACGACGTGTTGAGCGGCAAGACCGAAGCGGCCCCCGCGCTGGCGGCGCTGCAAAGCAAGCTGACGCGGCTTTCGCGCGGGGGGCAGTGGTGATGCGCGCGCGCACATCGCGGCTGACGCACCAGCGCGTGCGCGCGGCCTGGCTGTTCCTGGCGCCGGTACTGCTGGTGCTGGCACTGGTGGCCGGCTGGCCCTTGCTCAAGACGATTGCTTACGGCTTCACCGACGCCAGCCTGATCGATCCGGCTTCGGCAAAATTCGTTGGCTTCGACAACTTCTCTTACCTGCTGCTCGACGCGAACTGGTGGGCGGCGGTGTGGAACACCGTCGTCTTCGCCGTGGTCTCGGTGGCGCTCGAAACCGCGCTGGGGCTGATCATCGCGCTGGCGCTGAACGCGCAGTTCCCCGGCCGCGGCGGACTGCGCGCGGCGATCCTGATCCCGTGGGCGATCCCCACCGTGGTGTCGGCGCAGATGTGGAGCTGGATGTTCAACGATGTGTTCGGCGTCATCAACCATATCTTGCTTGCGCTCGGCCTGATCGCTCAGCCCATCGCCTGGCTGGCCTCGCCCGACACCGCGCTGCTGGCGATCATCCTGGTCGACGTGTGGAAGACCACGCCGTTCATGGCGCTGCTGCTGCTGGCGGGGCTGCAGATGCTGCCGCAGGAATGTTTCGAATCCGCGCGCGTCGACGGCGTGCATCCGCTCAAGGTGTTCTTGCGCGTCACGCTGCCGTTGCTCAAACCCGCGCTGATGGTGGCCGTCATCTTCCGCCTGCTCGACGCGCTGCGCATGTTCGACCTGGTCTACGTGATGAGCGGCAACAGCCGCGACACCATGTCGATGTCGGTGTATGCGCGCCAGCAACTGATCGACTTCGGCGACCTCGGCTTCGGCTCGGCGGCGGCGACGCTGATCTTCGCGATCATCGCGCTGTTCACCGTCGTCTATCTCACCGTGGCCCGCGTCGGGCGGGAGGACTGAACGATGCAGCGCAGAACGAAACGGCTGATCGGCAAAAGCGCGTTCTACCTGCTGCTTGCCGTCATCGTGCTCTACACCGTGTTCCCGTTCTACTGGGCCGTCGTGTCGTCGCTGAAGTCGGGCTCGGCGTTGTTCCAGGTCGAATTCTGGCCCGCGCATCCGCAGTGGCACAACTACCTCGCCGTGTTTCGCGAACAGCCGTTCGGCCGCAACATCCTAAACTCGCTGTTCGTGGCGGTCTCCACCGTGGCGCTCTCGCTGGCGCTGGCGCTGGCCGCCGCCTGGTCGCTCGGCCGCGTGCGGTTTCGCGGCCGCACGCTGCTGTTGCTGGTGATCCTGGGCGTGTCGATGTTTCCGCAGATCGCGGTGCTGTCCGGCATGTTCGAGCTGATCAGTTCGCTGGGTCTGTACAACAACCTGCTGGCGCTGTCGTTCTCCTACCTGATTTTCACCCTGCCGTTCACGGTGTGGGTGCTGACCACGTTCATGCGCGAACTGCCGAAGGAGTTGGAAGAAGCGGCGATTGTCGACGGCGCGACACCGCTGACCATCGTCACGCGCGTGTTCATGCCGCTGATGGGGCCGGCACTGGTGACCACCGGCCTGCTGGCGTTCATCGCGGCCTGGAACGAGTTCCTGTTCGCGCTGACCTTCACGCTGTCGGGCGACATGCGCACCGTGCCAGTGGCGATCGCGCTGATCTCCGGCGCCAGCGAGCACGAATTGCCTTGGGGCAACATCATGGCCGCGTCGGTCATCGTCACCGTACCGCTGATCGCGCTGGTGCTGGTGTTCCAGCGGCGCATCGTGTCGGGGCTGACTGCGGGGGCGATCAAGGGATGATGCATGAGGCACTTCAACAGCCCCCCTTTACAAAAAGGGGGGTATGGGGGGATTTGCGGCAGAATGAGTTATTGCCAGTCTGCTAAATCCCCCTCCCGTCCCCCTTTCCTAAAGGGGGAAGCGTACGGAGAAGCCGCCTCAGGCAGCGCATGGTTTGATGGCCCTTTGAGGGGCTCAATAATGAAGGCTCCAGCTTTGCCGGGTTGTTATACATATTCGAGAGGAGAACGTAATCCATGGCTGCCATTTCCATGCAATCTGTCGCCAAGCGCTTCGGCAAGACCGAAGCCATCGGCGACGTATCGCTGGACATTCCCGACGGCGAATTCGCCGTGTTCGTCGGGCCATCCGGTTGCGGCAAATCCACGTTGTTGCGCCTGATTGCCGGGCTGGAAGATGTCAGCAGCGGCACCATTGCATTCGACGGACAAGATGTGACGCCACTGACGCCGGCCGAGCGCGGCGTCGCCATGGTGTTCCAGTCCTACGCGCTGTATCCGCACATGAACGTCTACGACAACATGGCGTTCGGCCTCAAGCTGGCGAAGACCGATAAACAGGGCATGGACGAGCGTGTGCGCGCAACGGCCCGCATCCTGCAGATCGAACATCTGCTCGAACGCAAACCGCGCGAATTGTCCGGCGGCCAGCGCCAGCGTGTGGCAATCGGCCGTGCCATCGTACGCCAGCCGCGCGTGTTTCTGTTCGACGAGCCGCTGTCCAACCTCGACGCCGCACTGCGCGTGCAGATGCGCATCGAACTCAAGCGCCTGCACCGCGAACTCGGCACCACGATGATCTACGTCACGCACGACCAGGTGGAAGCGATGACGCTGGCCGACCGCATCGTCGTGCTCAACGCCGGCGCGGTCGAACAGATCGGCGCGCCGCTGGAGCTGTACCACCATCCGCGCAACCTGTTCGTCGCCGGTTTCATCGGCTCGCCGCAAATGAACTTCCTGTCCGGCACCGTCACTGCATGTAATGCAACCCGGGTCACGCTAGACCTCGGCACCCGTCGCCCCGTCATCGCAGCCGTCGCCGACACGGCACGTCTTCAGCCGGGTGCCAACGTCACGCTCGGTCTCCGTCCCGAACACCTGACGGACACATCCGCCGATGCTGCGCAGCTCGACGGCGAGGTCATCGCACTCGAACACCTGGGTTCGGAAGCCTATGTCCACCTTGCCTGCGGCAAAGACCAGCCGTTGGTAATCAAGTCTTCCGGCAATACCGCAATCGAGGTGGGGCAACGTGTGGCGGTCGCCGTGCCGCCGCAGGCGTGCTACCTGTTCGACGAAAGCGGAACGGCGTTGCCGCGGCCGGCTTGAGCATGCGTCTTCAATCGACACACATCGGCAGCCGCTGATCGACCCCGCGCCTTTAAGAGCCAAAAGAAACCAGAAAAACACACAGTCCCTGCCTGACTCGGTATAACCCGATGCAGGCAGAGACTGTGCGGTTCTGGACTATTAAATCTTTCCTCCCGGATCACGCCAGGTCGAAACGATCCAGGTTCATCACTTTGCTCCAGGCCGCCACAAAGTCGTGCACGAACGTCTGTTGCGCATCGCTGCTGGCGTAGACTTCTGCGAGCGCGCGCAGCTGGGAGTTCGAACCGAACACGAGATCGACCACGGTACCCGTCCATTTGAGTTTGCCCGTCGCGCGGTCGTGTCCTTCCAGCACATTTTCGGAGGCGGCGGACTTCTGCCACTTCGTGTTCATGTCGAGCAGGTTCACGAAGAAGTCATTGGTCAACGTTCCGGGCCGCGTGGTGAAGACACCGTGTTTCGACTGGCCGACGTTTGTATCCAGCGCGCGCAGGCCACCGATCAGCACCGTCATTTCGGGCGCGGTCAGCGTCAGCAACTGTGCCTTGTCCACCAGCATCTCGGCTGCTGCACCTTCGAGTCCTTTGCGCACGTAGTTGCGGAAGCCGTCTGCTGCCGGTTCCAGCACGCCGAAAGAAACTACATCGGTCTGCTCTTGCGACGCGTCCATGCGTCCCGGTGCAAAAGGAACTTTCACCTCAACGCCGGCTTTCTTCGCGGCTGCCTCGACGGCGGCGCATCCACCGAGCACGATCAGGTCGGCCAGCGAAACCTTTTTGCCGCCGGACTGTGCACCGTTGAACGCTTTGCGGATGTCCTCCAGTGTCTTGAGCACTTTCGCCAGTTGCGCGGGCTGATTGGCTTCCCAATCCTTCTGCGGCGCCAGGCGAATGCGGGACCCGTTCGCACCGCCGCGCATGTCGGAGCCACGGAAGGTGGAGGCCGATGCCCAGGCAGTCGCGACCAGTTCCGCGACAGACAGACCTGACGCCATGATCTTGCCCTTGAGGGCGGCGATGTCCTGCTCGTCGATCAATTTGTGGTCCACTGCGGGAATCGGGTCTTGCCAGATGAGTTCTTCCGCAGGCACCTCGGGGCCGAGATAGCGCGGGCGCGGCCCCATGTCGCGGTGCGTCAGCTTGAACCACGCCCGGGCGAACGCGTCCGCGAACTGATCCGGGTGCTCATGGAAACGCCGCGCAATTTTTTCGTAGGCGGGATCAAAACGCAACGCGAGGTCGGTGGTCAGCATGGCCGGCGCAATACGTTTGGACTTGTCGTGGGCGTGCGGCACCGTACCGGCACCCGCGCCGCCCTTGGGCTGCCACTGGTGTGCGCCGGCCGGGCTCTTCGTCAATTCCCATTCGTAGCCGAACAGGTTCCAGAAGAAGTTGTTGCTCCACTGCGTCGGTGTGGTGGTCCAGGTGACTTCCAGGCCGCTGGAGATCGTGTCGCCGCCTTTGCCCGTGCCAAAGCTGCTCTTCCAGCCCAGGCCCTGTTCCTCGATGCCGGCCGCTTCCGGCTCGGGCCCAACCGCTGCTACATCGCCGGCGCCGTGGGTTTTGCCGAAGGTGTGACCGCCGGCGATGAGCGCGACCGTCTCTTCGTCGTTCATTGCCATGCGGGCGAAGGTCTCGCGGATATCGCGCGCGGCGGCGAGCGGATCCGGGTTGCCGTTCGGGCCTTCCGGGTTCACATAGATCAGGCCCATCTGCACGGCTGCGAGCGGATTTTCAAGGTTGCGTTCGCCGCTGTAGCGCTCGTCGGCCAGCCACTTGGCTTCGGCTCCCCAGTAGATGTCTTCTTCCGGTTCCCAGATATCCTTGCGACCTCCGCCGAAACCGAAGGTCTTGAAGCCCATCGATTCCAGCGCGACGTTGCCGGTGAGGATCATCAGGTCGGCCCAGGAAATCTTGCGGCCGTATTTCTGTTTGATCGGCCACAGCAACCTGCGCGCCTTGTCGAGGTTGACGTTGTCGGGCCAGCTGTTGAGGGGGGCGAAGCGCTGGTTGCCGGTTCCGCCGCCGCCGCGACCGTCGCTGGTGCGGTATGTGCCGGCGCTGTGCCACGCCATGCGAATGAACAAAGGGCCGTAATGGCCGAAATCCGCCGGCCACCAGTCCTGCGAGTCGGTCATCAGCGCCGCAAGATCCTTCTTCACGGCTTTCAGGTCGAGGCTCTTGAATTCTTTTGCGTAATCGAAGTCCTTGTCCATGGGGTCGGACAGCGGGGAGTGTTGGTGCAGGATGTTCAGTTTCAGTTGATTGGGCCACCAGTCTGCGTTGGATTGCGATCCAGCGACCGTGCTTGTGTGTGCGTGGCCCGGGAACGGGCATTTGGATTCGGATGACATGGCTATCTCCTTTCGTTGGTTTAAACAGGGTGCGAGGTCAGGATAGGACGTGGAGTCCGATTTATCCAATATGTTCTACATATGCTGTCGATAAGTTTTGTCTATCGCATTGAATCGGTATCCATCGCTCGGCGCGCCGTTCCTTCCTTCGACAGGCTCAGGACGAACGGGTTGGGAGCCAGGTAGGGTGGGCACGTTTTTTGTGCCCACGCGGTAAATCCTCTTCAAAGTCATAACTGCGTGGGCACAAAGCCGTGCCCACCCTACGAATTCTGCTTTCTCACTCCAATGCCGGACCGATAATACATATCACCCCATCACCAGCACCGCTGCCCCCTTGATCTCTCCCTTGCGCAACCGCTCCAGCCAGGTAGGGTGGGCACGTTTTTTGTGCCCACGCGGTAAATCCTCTTCAAAGTCATAACTGCGTGGGCACAAAGCCGTGCCCACCCTACGAATTCTGCTTTCTCACTCCAATGCCGGACCGATAATACA
>JAHJNJ010000034.1 GCA_018820925.1 Gammaproteobacteria bacterium
CGCTCGAAGTCACCTTCCCGGACCTGGTCATGACCGCAGTCGCGTCGACCACTCCCCAGGTTAACACCAAGGGCGGCTACATCAATGTCAGCGACACCCTCACAAACCAGGGATCGGTCGCCTCGACGGCCAGCGTGCGGGTGGGCTACTACCTGTCGACCGACAACGTCATCACCTCCACGGACACCTTCCTGGGTTACCGGAGCGTATACACCGTGGCCGCCGGCGCCAGCAACACCAACGCGGGCTATGGCTACTATGCCAACGTACCTGCGGGACTTGCGCCCGGCACTTATTACCTGGGTGCCATCGCCGACTACTCGGGACTGGAAGCAGAAACCGACGAAACCAACAACGGACTGGTCTCGGCCACATCAACACTTGAAGTCACCCTGCCGGACCTGGTCATGACCGCAGTCGGCTCAACCACCAGCCAGATCAACACAGCGGGCGGCCCCATCTACGTCAGCGACACTCTCAAGAACCAGGGCCCGGTCGCCTCGACGGTCGGCGTGCGGGTGGGCTACTACCTGTCCACGGACGATGTCATCACCACCGCCGACACCTTTCTGGGATACCGTACTTCGTACTCCACGCTTGCCGCCGGCGCCAGCAACAGTGTTACCTCGACCTACGTTACCGTACCCGCCGGATTGACCGTTGGCAGCACCTACTACCTCGGCGCCATCGCCGACTACACCGGCCTGGAAGCCGAAACCGACGAAACCAACAACGCCCTGGCAGGGGAGGGAGCGACGATCACCGTCACCCAGCCCGACCTGGTCATGACCGCAGTCGGCTCGACCACCAGCCAGGTCAACACGGCGGGCGGCTACATCTACGTCAGCGACACCCTCAAGAACCAGGGAGCGGTTGCCTCGACGGTCAGCGTACGGGTGGGCTACTACCTGTCCACGGACAACATCATCACCACAGCCGACACCTTCCTGGGCTACCGTACTGCAAGCACCGTGGCCGCCGGCGCCAGCAACAGCGTCGCATCGAGCTACGTCACCATACCGGCCGGTCTGACCGTTGGCAGCACCTACTACCTCGGCGCCATTGTCGACTACACCGGACTGGAAGCCGAAACCGACGAAACCAACAACGCCCTGGCGGGGGTGGGATCGACGATCACCGTCACCCAGCCTGATCTGGTCATGACCGCAGTCGGCTCAACTGCCACCCAAGCCGCCCCCGGGGGGCTGATCAACGTCAGCGACACCCTCACGAACCAGGGCCCGGTCGCCTCGACGGCGGGCGTACGGGTGGGTTACTACCTGTCGACCGACAACGTCATCACCACTGCCGACACCTTCCTGGGCTACCGCTCCGTGGGCACACTGGCCGCCGGCGCCAACAGCACCAACAGCGGCGCGAACTACGCCACCATCCCTGCCGCAACAGCGGTTGGGACCTACTACCTCGGCGCCATCGCCGACTACAGCGGGCTGCAAGCCGAAACCGACGAGACCAACAACGCCCTGGTCGGCCCGACCATCGCCATCGGCCCCGACCTGATCATGACCGGCGTCAGCAGCGCCAGCACCACCGCCGTTCCCGGCTCCGGCATCCTCATCGCCGACACCCTCAAGAACCAGGGAGCAGGCGCCACCGGCAGCGGCTGCCGCCAGATCGGCTACTACCTGTCGACGGACGCCACCATCACCGGCGCCGACACCCTCATCGGCAGCCGCGAATACTGCGGCGCATTGGCCGCCAACGGCAGCAACAACGGAGCCGCGACCAGCGCCACCATCCCCGCAAACCTCGCCGCCGGCAGCTACTACCTCGGCGCCATCGCCGACCACACCGGCGTGGATGCTGAAACCGACGAAACCAACAACAGCCTGAGCGGCAGCACCTTGCTGCTCACCCTGCTGCCCAACGCACCGGGCAACGTCACGGCCAGTGGCGGCAATGCCAGCGCCACCGTCACCTTCACCGCCCCGGTCGACAACGGCGGCAGCGCCATCACCGGCTACACCGTCACCGCCAGCCCGGCAGGCGGCGTGGACAGCAATGCCGGCACCCCGGGCCTGAGCCACGTCATCACGGGTCTTGCCAACGGCACCGCCTACACCTTCACCGTCATCGCCACCAACAACGCAGGCAACAGCAACGCCTCGGCCGCCTCCAACAGCGTCACCCCGGCCACCGTCCCCGGCGCCCCGGTCATCGGCAGCGCAGTGGCAAACAACGCTCAAGCCAGCGTCACCTTCAGCGCACCCGCCGACAACGGCGGCGCCATCATCACCGGCTACACCGTCAGCTCACTCCCGGCCGGCGGCGTGGACAACAACGCGGGCACGACCGGCCTGAACCACATCATCACGGGACTCACCAACGGCACCGCCTACACCTTCACCGTGAAAGCCAGCAACAGCGCAGGCAACAGCGCAGCCTCGGCCGCCTCCAACAGCGTCACCCCCAGCATCAGCGCACCGAACGCCCCGACCAACGTCATCGCTGCCGGCGGCAACACCCAGGCCAGCGTCGGCTTCAGCGCACCGACCAACGACGGCGGCTCGGCCATCACCGGTTACACCGTCAGTTCCAACCCGGCAGGGCTGGTGGACAGCAACGCGGGCACAACCAGCCTGACGCACCTCATGACCGGGCTGGTCGGCGGCACCACCTACACCTTTACCGTTACGGCCACCAATGCGGCGGGTAGCAGTGCGCCGTCGGTGCCGTCGAATAGTGTGACGGCGGGCGGGAGTGCGGTGCAGGCGTATTATGTTTATACTGATCATCTCGACACGCCTCGGCAGATCACCGATACATCAGGAAACATCGTCTGGCAATGGGATAGCAGTGATCCGTTCGGGAACAATGTTCCGAATGAAAACCCAACGGGGCAAGGGACATTCACTTGCAACTTGAGGCATCCTGGCCAGTACTTTGATATTGAGACAGGTCTATTCCAGAACTTTCATAGAGACTACGACTCGGCCACAGGAAGGTACATTCAATCTGATCCGATAGGGTTGCGTGGTGGCATCAACGGATACACCTATGTTGAAAATAACCCGCTGAGCAAAATTGATCCGACTGGCGAATTTGCATTTATTCTTCCTGCGCTACCGGCAATTGGAAGCTGGATTGCAGCAAATGCAGCGAATATCGGAATTGGTGTAGGTCTTGGGGTGTTGATGAGTACGCCAGGTGATACTGCTGACTCACCTGAAAAGAAAGCTGATCGCAACGCATATCACAAAGTATGCGATGAACCGCCCCCACCAAATCTCAACGAATGTGATGATATTCGCTGGAAAATCGGACGTGCAAATAGGTGCATCGGTATGCGCAAAGCCTATATGTCAAAATGGAACGATGAATATGAGGGGCACTATAATCAAATAGCTAATAGAGAAAGTGAATTGGCAAGATTGGAGAGATTGTTGAAGGAGAAATGTTGTGGAAAATAAGCATCATTTATCGCTTCAAGAAGTTCTTCGGCGAGTCAATGAAACTATGGATGACTTCGCATCGAAACCTGCAAAGACAGCAAACGATAGAGGAGCATTTGAAGACTATCCGCTTCATAAGGTTGCCATTTGGGGTGATGTAGACGCGGCAAGTGTACTTCTCGATAATGGCGCAGATATCAATGCTATCGGCGAAGATGGTGATACACCATTACACAGAGCAATTGCAGGAGACAAGCCTGATATGGTGCAATTCTTGATATCACGTGGAGCAGATACGTCTATACGCAATCGTTATGGAATAGCAGCGCGGTAGGGCGCAAACGTCATTGCACCGGTTGATCTAATCTCTCTTCCTCTTCTTCAATAAATAAAAAGCCCCCGCCTCCGGTAACCCGGATGCGGGGGCTTTCTTCTTTAGACATCATGTATTGACCTACCACACCTCAAGCGACGCGGATTAAGCTTGTGGTTCCGTAAAACCACCGGCTCAGAGCCGAAATTGAGGGGATAGGTCATGAACAAGTTTATCAAATACGTCGGATTGGATGTACACAAAGAAACGATAGCGGTATCGGTGGCGGAATCCAATGGTGGCGAAGTGCGCTACCTTGGGGATATCGCCAATACGCCGGAGGCGCTTGATAAGCAGGTCAAGCAACTCAGGAAAGGCGGAGCAGATTTATCTTTTTGCTACGAAGCCGGCCCCTGCGGATATGGCATCCACCGGCAATTGACTGATCTCGGTTGGGATTGCCAAGTGGTCGCGCCGTCACTGATTCCGAAGAAAGCGGGAGATCGAGTCAAGACCGACCGTCGCGACAGCATGATGTTGGCAAGGCTGTATCGGGCGGGCGAGTTGACGGCGGTATGGGTGCCGGATAACGCGCAGGAAGCGCTACGCGACCTGACGCGGGCACGCGAAGACATGAAGCATTTGCAGCGGCAAGCCAAACAGCGTTTGCTCGCGTTCCTGCTGCGGCATGGCAAACGCTATGACGGCAAAAGCAACTGGACGCTTGCGCACTATCGCTGGATGGAAGCAGTGAAGTTTGATCACCCGGTGCAGCAGATCGTGTTCCAGGAATATGTCGATACGGTCAAGGCGTTAACCAAGCGCGTTGCAGCGTTCGACAAACAGATCGAGAGCGCGGCAGCCGAATCGGTATTCTGGCCGGTGATTGAAGGACTGATGGCTTTGCGCGGCGTGAATCTGCTGACGGCGACCACCATCGTGGCGGAGATTGGCGACTTGCGACGCTTCGCCAGCGCACCGCAACTGATGGCGTATCTGGGCGTGGTGCCCAGCGAGCACTCCAGCGGCGGCACCCAGTCGCGCGGCGGCATCACCAAGACCGGCAACGGGCATGTTCGTCGGGTGCTGTTGGAAGCGGCCTGGACTTATCGCCACCCTGCAAGAAAAACCACCGTCTTGCAGAAACGTGCAGAGCGCACAACTGAAGCGGTACAAGAGATTGCATGGAAAGCGCAAACGCGTTTGTGCGCACGTTACCGGCTATTTGAAGCCAGAGGCAAACTGAAAGTGCAGGCGTGTACGGCCATCGCACGGGAGTTGACCGGCTTTATCTGGGCAATTGGGCAGGCACTGCCGCAACCAGCGGCAAGCGTTTAAGGAGAAATACCATGGGTGTGCAGTGTGTCGGTAGCAGAATGGGCAACGGTGGGAGAACCCTCGATGCAGCTAGGAGGCGTCCGGCAACGGAATGATCCTCGACCTTAGAGCGAGGCAGCTCCCCGACGAATCGGTTGTCATGCGGTAACCAACCCGCGCATATCAGACTGATCAACCGTCGGCATGCCCGTCCGTTCTGCTACCCACACACTGCATGTGATTTGAACAATTTATGCTGGTAAAATTTGACAGGTCAATACATATCAGCTGCTGCTGTTCATTGCATTACCGGCTGCTTTGTGCGAGAACTGCGTCCAGCAAGAGTATTAGTGCTTGAAAACTGCCTTCCAAAAGACTGGTGTTACTGGACATTGATTTCGGATATGCATGGCACCCCTGTGCCGCAACATGCATTCGCTTCGATTTGTACCGGTCTCCCTGCAAGGAAAGCTGATGTTGCCAAAGCCAATTTAGCCTTGTTGTTCACAGTCTGTGGCGCTACAGCACATGCAACGTATTGATAGTTTCCTGGACACATCGTTGCATTTACCCAGTTTGTATTGTTCTCGCTGTATATACAGAATGAGTTATCGGCGTTTCCTGCAGCGATTTTTGCAATTTTCAGTATGCCGCTTACTTCGGCAGAGCTAAAAGTTGATATTGCAATGATAGACACTGCAAATACGATCAATAATTGTTTTTTCATTTCGCTATCCTCTAGAATAATTATCCAAGATCAAATTGTGATCGGCACCAGCCATCCGAAACGATGGACTCAAGTATGGTGGAGATTATAGCGACGCGCGCCACCTGGCGCACCTGCTACGGCTGGGGATTTTGCCGGAGGGCTACATCTACCCCCGCGAAGAGCGCGCCGTGCGCAACCAGACTTCGAGAACCAAGTGTGCCAGCGGTTGCAAGTGTGGGGTTGAAGCAAAGAATGAAAAGGTGGGGACGACCGCAGAGTATTATTCGCCCCTATTGACAGACAGGGGTGGCTAATGGGTGACCCCGTGCTCTCGCGTGCTTTGCTCGGACTGGCAATTCATCTTCACTCCGCAAATGCCTCCAGGTAAGCCAAGTTGGCCGACTTGATCCTGTCATGCCATCGTCATGGATGGCGCTGAATAGAATATTCTGACTTTCGACAAACACAAGAAGAACGAACTTCCTTGGTATTTTCTGAAATCCTCACACGCCTCAGCACAGTACCCAAGCATATGAGTAAGAATAAAGGCAAACGTAAGTGAACAAAATTCGGAAATGCAAAACGCCTGCAACGCAAAAGAAACCACGGTGGAGCGCCCAGTTGCCGGTCTGTCAATATGCCAAACGGTCTAGATAATCTGGAAGATCGCCTAGGCGAAAAAACACCCAGGATGGAAGAAGTATTGTGGCACCATCCGGCAGGCAGAACAAATATTCACATGTATTTGCATACTGTACACATTGTTTGATAATAGCGAATTGATTAACAACGGGAGAAACACATGAGTAAGCGCATTTATTGGATTGCCGCTGTCGCAGTATCCATATTTTTGCAAGGCCAGTTAGCCATGGCAAGTAGCCTGATTGGAGCGAAGATCGCATCCACTATGTCAACGCAAAGTAACGTAACTGGTACCGGGGGCGTGCTATTCATTAATCTCACGACAACACACGACGCTCCGCCATGTGGATTACCGAACAACTATCGGTACGCGATTAAGGGAACGGACAAACAGATGGTTGCGCAAGCATTGATGGCATACGCAATGGGTAAGACGATCGATATCTACGGAACGGGCGCTTGTGAAGCATGGGGTGACACGGAATCCGTGATGTATCTGACCGTTCGCTAGCTGTCGTTTTCTCTCAACAAAGAAAGGGGCTCTCATTTTGATAGGTCAAAGCGCATTTCGGAGGGACGTGTGTTCCACACTGCCGGATGCCCCACGAGTGCGAGAGTCCATGGTGACTGCTCGAACTACGTCGATAGCGATTGCCCTCGCGCACAACAACAAGTTCATTAATACAACCCTCAGGCCTTTACCGTTGTTTATCTCTAGTGCATTTAAGTCTGAACGAAAATAAGCGTAGGGAGTTTGGTGTATGAAAATCAGATTAATGTTGCAAAAGGCATTGTTAGCGTTGGGTTTGGTAATTAGCCATGCAGCAATGGGTGTCATGCCGGACTTCTACTCGGAACCGGGACTGAATCCTGCAAGAGCTTATAGCCAATCAACTGATTATGATTTGGTCGACCCCTTTACCGGGAAGCTTCAGTTGCATCACACAGACATATTTATTCCAGGCAATGGCGGGCTGAATCTTGATGTTGGTAGATCCTATACTGCAGGCGACAGTTTCGGGACAGTCAATGCTTGGACGACGGGTTTTGGGTATGTGTATCGAAGGGCAGCAGAACCCCTTTGTACGCAAAAGGGTTTTTATACCGGCAATAAGTACAACCCCGTCTTGGTTCTTGCTGATGGTAGTCGACATATTCTTGCTGATGCTTATCCCGCCGATTCCTTTTTGTACATCACAAATCAATTTTGGAAAGCGACCTGCATAAACACACCCAGCGGAGGATTGATTGTTACCTCCCCTGAAGGCAAAGTTTATGACATGACCTACTTTGCGGCTGATACAACCTATCAGAAATGGTATGTCACAAAAATCACTGATAGAAATGGAAACTGGATAAACATCAGTTATGACAACTTCAATGATAATGGGGCGACCATCACAAGTGTGAGTACCAGTGATGGTCGCTCGTTGACCTACAGCTACGATACGATCATCGATAGTTACAAAAGACTGTCATCGATAACTGATGGCACCAGAACATGGCGCTATGCCTACATTGACAATACAACTCCAGGTTTTAGTGGGCTAAGCGTAGGGACCTTCCTGCTGAATAAAGTTACTTTGCCCGATAATACATTTTGGGAATATACCTATAACGGCAACCTAGGAACTGCGGCGGGCAGCTACCAGATAAATAGCGTCACGACTCCGCAACTTGGAAAGGTGACCTATACATACAGTTTTGTGAATTTTATTGCGGCTATCGGACGACTGCCAGATGAAGTGATATCGTCAAGATCGATAGCTGGAGTAGGGTCCTGGAGTTATTCCTATGTCCCAGGGACTAACGTTGGTGAGTTGGATACAACTACGGTGACCGCGCCCGGAAACCTTCAAAAGATAGTCTATAAACACTATGGACAAAACGCTATTTTGACTGCAGGCGATATATGGAAAATTGGTCTACTTGCTGAAAAAACAGTTGGCACTGTTCAATCCGAAAGTTACAGTTGGACGCCGCTGCAAATCAGCAATCAGAATGATACACGGACATTTACTTGGGTGCCTATAGGTACTTATTTCTACGCGCCCCGACTTTCTTCAAAGACCATTACACGTGATGGCGCGACATATAGCACCACGTTTAGTGGCTTTGATAGTTATAACAATCCTGGAGTAGTAGCAGAAGTTGGGCCTAATGGTGAAACCAGGACAACCAACGTAACCTACAACAATACAGATGCGGCCACGAAATGGGTCTTGCACCAAGTCAAAAACGAGACGGTTGTTGGAGGAAAATCGACGACGCGCCAATTCGATGCGGACCACAACCTGCAATCGATCACAGTGGATGGCGTGACAACCAGCTATACCTATAAGCCGAATGTCACGAATGGGACTGAAAATGGCACCATAGCTACCATGACTTTGCCCAGGCCAAGCCAAACACATAGCTACTCCGATTATAAACGTGGCATTCCGCAAACGGAAAATCAGCCTGAGGGCATCACCATCAACCGCATAGTCAGCGATGCGGGTACTGTTCTATCCGTAACGAACGGCAGGAGATACACAACCAGCTATACCTATGACGGTCTGAATCGCCTCAAAACAATCACCTATCCCGCAGGGCACAATTTTGTAAGGATTGACTACAACACGGCCACCAGCAAAACCGCCACTCGCGGCGATCTGGTCGAGCACACGACCTATGATGGATTCGGCAGGCCGGAGAGTGTCACGTTAGGCGGGATTCAAACCACCTACCATTATGACCCATTGGGAAGGATGGACTTCAAATCCAATCCCGGCAGCACCTTGGGTACAAGGTATTCTTACGATGCGCTGGACAGGGTGAAAACCATCACCTATGCAGATAACAGCTTCAAGAGCTACACCTATGATGCGGCGACGACCTCAATACAAGATGAGCGCAAAAACACCACGACTTATGCATATCGTGCCTATGGCGACCCCGACAAGACTTTCCTGATGCAAATCAACGCGCCGGTGTCTGCCGCGAACATTGCGATCACCCGCACCACCCGAGACCAGATCGAAAGCGTAAGACAAGGCACCACCCTGACCAGAGGCTATTTTTATTATCCGACTGGATACTTGAAAACCGTAACAGACCCTGAAATCGGCACGACCACCTATGGCCGCGACGAAGCCGGGAATATGACCACGCGTTCTGTTGGCACCTCTGGTACCACGATATATGCCTATGATTTGCAAAATCGCTTGAAAGATGTGACGTATCCCGGAACTACGCCGCCTATTCATCACACCTACACGTATACCAACAAATTGAAGACAGTCAGTGCGGGTGCCTCTACGCGGATCCTGGATTACGACGCAACTGACAATCTGATATCGGACGTACTCTCGATTGATGGCCACAACTTCAGCGCCGGTTATGGATACAACACCAACGACCAACTGAGTACCCTCACCTACCCGCAATCCGGCAAGACAGTCTCCTTCTCGCCAGACGTACTTGGCAGACCCACTGGCGCAACCGCTTACGCAAGCAATGTGACCTACTGGCCATCCGGGCAAGTGAAGCAAATCAGCTATCAGAATGGCACCGTCTCCAACTACGATCAGAAATCCGATCGTCTGTGGCCGAAATCATTCACCACCCAAAAGGCTGGGTCGACGCCTTACGTCAACAACACTTACGAATACGACTTCGGCGGTAATCTCAAAACGATTACTGACACGAACAACCCGGATTTCAATCGAAGCTTCGATTACGACGCAATCAATCGCCTGACCACGATCAACGGACCATGGGGGCCGGGCATCATCGACTATGACGGGGTAGGGAACATCCAGAGACAGACCTACGGCACAACTGGACTGACCTACACGTACTCACCGCAGAAAAACCAGTTGACTACTGTCAGCGGCTTGCGCAATACCAGCTACACCTACGACACCAGCTTCGGCAACATCACTGGGGATGGGGCCGGCAAGTCCTACGGTTACGACGATGCTCCCAATCTTACCAGTATCAATGACAGCAACACCGGCACTGCAATTAGCTACACCTACGATGGATTGAGCAAACGCACCAAGGTCATCAAGAACGGTGTAACCACCTACGAGTTTTACGACTTCAGCGGAAAACTCCTGACCGAATACACGCCTGGCACCCCCAACAACCTGGTGGAGTACATCTACCTGGGCAACATGCGCATCGCACAGCGCATGTCCTATCAGTAGCGCAGGCGGCATGGGTGTAACGACAAAGCAGATTAAGGCAGGGCCTGCAGACGACAAGTCGGACGTCAGCGGCCCATGGAATGAATCCACACAAATTGAAGGAATAGTCCGGTGAAATACATATTGAGCCGCTTACGCAACTTTGTATTGTTGTTGGCAATGATGGGCTGGATGGCCGAGGCGGCGGCGGCGGGCACAGTGGTCATGCCTCCTAATCCCGTAGCTGTCAATTGGGCAACTGTGATGCCTGCCATCTTGACTATCCTTCTTGATGACGATTCGAATGATCCGGTTGACCAATCACCCACAACGACTACACTTGCCACATCAGTCAATCCATCAGTTGCTGGACAAGCTGTCACCTTAACTGCGGTAGTGACAGGGAGCTCACCAATCGGCATCGTCAACTTCATGGATGATGCGAGCAGCTTGGGATCGGCCACCATAGCAGCAGGCCAGGCCACTCTTCACTACACCTTCATCAACGTCGGGCCCCATAACCTGAAGGCGGTTTATACCGGCGACACAAACAACCTCACTAGCACCTCAGCCGCCGTTGTGGAAACGATCACCGTTGCGACCAGCAGCACTAGCTTGGCTGTGACGCCGAGTACCGTTGCAACCGGCCAAGCCGCTACACTGACAGCCACTTTGTCCGGTGCACTGCCCAGTGGCACCGTTACCTTCACGGATGGAGCCGGCAAAACAATGACTACCGACGTGGGCGCAGGGACAGCCACCATCCCTATCACCTACAACGCCGTCGGTACATACAACCTGACTGCCACATATAGTGGGGATACCAACAACACTGCCAGCGCGTCAGTGCCCGTTGCGCTGACAGTGAAACTACCCAGTAGCACCAGCCTGACGGCAACACCAACTACATTGCTGGCTGGACAATTTCTCACCTTGACCGCCACGGTAATCGGCACGAGTCCGACGGGCGCCGTCCATTTCTATGATGGGGCAACCGACCTCGGAGCTGGCACCATAGCTGCAGGCCAGGCCACATTCAGTCATGCCTTCGCCACAGCGGGAACGCATACCGTGACCGCAACCTATACTGGAGATGCCAACCTCGCCCCTAGCACATCGGCGTCTGTCAGCATTACCGTTGCCGCAGAAAAGATCACCTACTACCACAACGACATCAGCGGCACCCCGATGGCGGCAACGGATGCGGCGGGTACTTTGCTCTGGCAAGAAAGCTATCGCCCCTATGGCGACCCGATGCAGCCGCCAGTTGCTGATAACAACATCTGGTTCACCGGCAAGCCCTACGACAAGGACAGCGGGCTGAGTTATATGGGGGCGAGGTATTACGATCCGCTGCTGGGTCGCTTCATGGGCATGGACCCTAAAGGCTTCGCCGAGGAAAACCTGCACAGCTTCAATCGCTACGCCTATGCCAACAACAATCCGAACAAGTTTGTCGATCCGGATGGACACAGTCCTGTGGATATCGCGTTCTTGGCGTATGATTTAGGCAAGCTTGGCATGGCGGTATACAACGGAGCTGGGATCGGTGAAGCGGCGGTGGATGTGGCACTCAGTGTGGTGGGTGTTGCAAGTCCTATTCCTGGCACAGGGCAGGCGATTAAGGCGGCCAGGGCGGCTGAACATGGCGTTGAGGCAGTTCGGGCGGCTGAGAAGGCTGGCGAAGTAGCAAAGGGCGCAAGCAAGGTAGGTCCAGCCACGGACAAAGCTGGCAACGAGATTGGTCGGATTATCGTGGACTCCAAGGGCAACGCGATGATTGAGCCGGTCGGTGGTCGCACCGTTGCTGCAGGCAAAGGCGGTGTTGATACGCACACGCTCTATCCCAACGGTTCGAACTATCAGCGGCTAAACCCTCAGGGGCATGCGAACAACCCGACGCCCCACGGGCACGGGCATGCGCCTGGCACTGGACCCGGAATGAAAGGCCAAGGCTCGTCGCTCGACGTTAACGGGAATGCTGTACCATCGAATAGCTCTGATGCACATTGGCCCATTAATTAACCAGACATGGACATAATCGAATTCTTGAAAACCATCTACGTCGGCGACCGTGCTTGCAAGTCGGTGTTGATTGATGGCTGGAACTCCGAAGTCAAGGTGCAGGTAACTTGCATCTCTCGCGTTAGGTCGGCCGCGTGGGACTATTACACGGCTGAAGATTTGACGGATAGTTTTATTGTGTTCGAAGGTGTGAAGAGTGTTGTCTTCGAGCCAAGCGGATTTATACCGAACGACTCGATTAACGATATCCAAGCGGAGCCACTCATGGATGATCAAGCAAAGTACATTATCGTCATGAGCGTGGATGCAGTTGATGTGGTAGGTGATCGCACAGAGGTTAAAATCAGAATTCGTGCGGACTCTATGGCGCTAGAGGAGCACGGCAAACCGGGGAAGAGAATTACTCGATGATACATTATGGAAGGCGGTGGTAACCTTGGTCGGCGAGCCGTATTTACGCGTGAAGGGACAAACGATCCGGTTCGCATGGACGGGAAGCAGTTCCCGAACGGTACTCCGAAAGCGGACAGGAGAGCTGATAGTCATTTGGAGCAAACGCCATGAGCGATTCATCGGAAGAAAAATTGTGTCGATCAGGTACTTGGCTGCACGATGGTTTAGTCGGTTATGTCTTCATAACGAGTCAGGATTGGGACTATTACTACGATGAATGAATGGGGGTCACATGAAGAATGGGGGTCAGGTCTTGCATTAACGCATTCTCTACTATGGAAACAAATGCTCAGCATCACAAATTGAAATAAACCAAAATATTGGATGATTTTTTGCCCCGGATTCGTTAGCCCCCTGAACTGTTGCACTCTCATTACTTCAAAATATAAACCTGTTTAGACAATGATCAGACTCTCAATCAAGGCGATAGCAAATCGAGCGAAAAAATGTTGCGCAGGCTTCACTCTCCTCGAACTGCTGGTGGTGATGGTGATCATCGGTTTGTTGGCGGGATATGTCGGGCCCAAGTATTTCAGCCAGATCGGCAAATCCGAAATCAAAGTAGCCCGTGCCCAGATCGATGCTTTCAGCAAGGCGCTCGATCAATATCGCCTCGATACCGGGCACTATCCAAATACATCGCAAGGGATGGGTGCGCTGATGAGCAAACCTGCCAACGAAGCCAAATGGGATGGGCCGTATCTGACGAAGGCTTTGCCACCCGATCCTTGGGGTAATGCCTATCAATACCGTCAACCCGGTGAACATGGGGAATATGACTTGTTCTCCTATAGCAAGGATGGGCGTGCCGGTGGAACGGGTGAAAACGCTGATATCACCAACTGGTAAGTGCCATGATTCCAATATGTGTGAAATCAATCATAGTGGACTTGCGGAAATATAAAATGAATTTTGGTAATACATTCACCCTTCGTCAGGCTCAGGGCGAACGGTTGTTTGTGAAGCAGTTTTTGAGTGGTTGTATCTAGGATGCGCTATCTCGTCACAGCCGTTAAAGGCAGCAATGACTTGTTGACGCTGGAGCTTGAAGCGCCGGACGAGAGCGGCGTCAGGGCGCATTCCGATCTGAAGGGCTGCACGGTTCTCGAAATCAAACCGCTGCAATTCGGCTTGCTTCGTTTCAAGCGCTCCAACAAATTTCCAGTCTTGTTATTCAGTCGCGAACTCTTGGCTTTGCTGACGGCCGGCCTTTCGCTCACCGAAGTTATCGACCTATTGGTTGAAAAAGAACACAACCCCGCCAACCACAAGTTGCTCGATTCATTGCGTACATCTCTTTACCAAGGCAAATCCCTGTCCAATGCCTTGAGCGCCTTTCCGGAGGTGTTCTCGGATTTCTATGTGGCGACAATCAGCGCCAGCGAACATACCGGGAGCCTGCCCGAGGCACTGGATCGTTATGTGCGGTTTCAGGCGCAAGCCGATGTCATCAAGAAACGTGTTGTCAGTGCCTCGGTGTATCCAGCGCTGCTGCTTGTGGCGGGTGGACTGGTGAGTCTGTTTCTGATGTTTTATGTGGTGCCGCGCTTTAGCAAAGTCTATGAAGATATTCGGGGCGATATTCCGTTCTTTTCGCAGTTGCTGCTGGAGTGGGGGCGGTTTGTCTCTGCGCATGCGGCGATTGCGCTGGGCGGGATTGCTGTGCTTATTGGACTTGCCACTTACTGGTTAAGCCAGCCCGCTTCGCGCGTTTGGTTGATGCATACTTTTCAGCGTATCCCGACTATCGGCGAACGAGTCAGACTCTATCAATTGTCACGTTTATACCGGACGCTGGGCATGCTGCTACGCGGCGGCATTCCTATGGTTACCGCCATCGACATGGCCAAGGGGCTATTGGCGCAGGAACTGCAGATCAAATTGTCCAATGCGGGTCGAGAAATCAGGGAAGGCGTCACCATCTCCCAGGCAATGGACAGGAACCAGCTCAGCACGATGGTTTCATCGCGCATGTTGAAAGTGGGCGAGCGCAGCGGGCAAATGGGCGAGATGATGGAGCGCACGGCCGATTTCATGGATGAAGAATTGGCACTGTGGATAGACTGGTTCACCAAGCTTTTTGAGCCTTTGTTGATGGGGTTCATCGGGGTCGTGATCGGTTTGATCGTTGTGCTGATGTATATGCCGATATTTGAATTGGCGAGCAGCGTTCAGTGATTTAACATCCACCTCCTATGCCAGACATTACCCATCAGTTGATTAGCGATGCCCGCGCCCAAGCAGGCAAAGACGGTACGCGCCTGATTGCGTCGTTGCAACAGATGAGTGGCCTGGAGAATGCTGCTTTCGTCGAGCAACTCGCAACCCAGTTCCATTATCCCACCTTGAGCATGATGCAGATGCATACCATGCAGCCTGCCTTTGAGGTGCTGAGCTATCAGGATGCTGTCAAACGTGGCTGTATGGCAGTGCAGGATACAGAGGGCAACACCTTGCTATTGCTTGCCGACCCATTCGATCAGGGTTTGCGCGCATGGGCTCAGGGTATTGCACCAAAGCAGACTGCCTGGCGGCTGGTTCATCACACCGATCTGGCCGCGTATCTGGCGCAACAGGAACATCTTGTACGGGCTGTGGACGATGCTTTGCTCGGTTCAAGTTCAGAAAGCGGAAACGTAGAGCAGCAGGATATTTCCCTGCTATCCATCAGCGAGGATGGCAGCCCGGTCGTCAAGCTGGTGAATTCGGCACTGTTTGATGCCTTGAAGGCGGGGGCCAGCGACATTCATCTGGAATGCACGCCTACTGGCCTGGTTATCAAGAACCGCATCGACGGTGTGTTGAACAAGATCGGTGAGGTACGGGGGCATGAAACCGCCGAGCAGGCCATTTCGCGCATCAAGGTGATGGCCGAGCTGGACATTGCCGAACACCGCATTCCGCAGGACGGGCGTTTCAAGGCGGTGCTGGAGGGCAGGGAGGTGGATTTCCGCGTGTCCATCATGCCCAGTATTTTTGGCGAGGATGCGGTGCTACGTATTCTGGACAAGAAAGCGTTGTCTGACGAATTGAAGGGATTCACGCTGGATAGTCTTGGGTTTGAGGCCGGAGTAAAGAAAGAAATCCGTCGACTCGCCAATGAACCCTATGGCATGTTGCTGATGACCGGCCCTACGGGGAGCGGCAAGACCACCACCCTGTATGCGATCCTCTCCGAGATCAACAAGGGCAGGGACAAGATCATCACGATTGAAGACCCAGTCGAGTACCAGTTGCCGGGCATCTTGCAAATTCCTGTGAATGAGAAAAAAGGCCTGACCTTTGCGCGCGGTTTGCGCTCCATTCTGCGGCACGATCCGGACAAGATCATGGTGGGTGAAATACGCGATGCCGAAACTGCGCATATCGCTATCCAGTCTGCCCTGACCGGCCACCTGGTATTTACCTCCGTGCATGCCAATAACGTGTTCGACGTGATGAGCCGTTTCATGCACATGGAGGTTGACCCCTACAGCTTTGTTTCGGCGCTGAATGGTGTGTTGGCACAACGGCTGGTGCGTATTAATTGCGTACATTGCTCGGAAGCGTATGTGCCGGATGATGAAGAGTTGAGCGACTCCGGCTTGAACCGGAAGGCGACCAGGAATTACAAGTTCATCAAAGGTAAAGGTTGCGGGCAGTGCAGGGGAACGGGTTTTGCAGGGCGCAGGGCGATTGCGGAAATCCTGTTGCTGAACGACAAGTTGCGCGGGCTGATCACCAGCCGCGCTCCTGTCGAGTTGGTCAAGGAAGCGGCCAAGCAAAACGGCACCCGTCTGCTGCGTGAGGCGGCATTGGATCTGGTGGAGCAGGGCATTACTACCTTGGAGGAAATCAATCATGTCACCTTCGTGGCATAGCCGCCTCTTCGTTGCGATCAGCCCTGAGCGGATCAGCATGATCAAGCTGAAACGCGGGTTCAAGCCTGCATTACAGGCAAAGCACGACGAGGAAGTCACCCCGGTCAGTAAACAGCAACCTTGGCAGGCTGCTCTGGAACGGTTTGCTCAGCTGCTGAGTCAGCCGGAGTGGCAGAAGACTGTAGTGAACGTGGTGCTGTCGAATCGGTTGGCAAGATTTGCGGCCATCACATTCGGCGCACAATTGAAAAATTACGCCGCACAGGAAGGATTTGCCCGACATGCTTTGGCCCAGACCTACGGCACAGTGGTGGAACAATGGGTATTGCGTATTCATCCCGGCAGGGCTGGTACACCCAGCCTGGTCAGCGCGCTGGATCAGGTGCTGCTCGATGGATTGCAACAAGCGTGTGAAGCTCAACAGCTCAGGTTGAAGCTGGTGACGCCTTATCTGAGGCCGGTATTCAATCGCTTTCAGGAAATGCTTAAGAATGATCCTGCCTGGCTGGTGATCAACGAGCCGGGCTATTCGTTGCTGGCGTTGCTTTCAGGAGGCGAGTTCATCTCCGTTAACGGGGTTAGTCACGACAAGCTTGATGAGTTGCCCATGCTGCTGGATCGCGAAAATCTGGTTAGCACATTGACTGAGCCTTGCAAGGCGGTTTATCTGCATGCCCCTTCCAGCAAGACTTTTGTGGCAATACCCAAGACGGGGTACGAGTTTAGCGGGCTTGATTTGGCTGTGCCGGATGGTTTCCCTGCTTCATCCGACGGTTTGCATGCCATGATCATGAGTGAGTTTCTGTGATGCGGCGTCTTGAGCTGAATTTCCAGCAGCCGACTAATCGTCCAAGCCGAACGGCAGGGTGGTTGTTGCTGCTAACGGGGCTAGCTTTGCTGGTCGAGTTGGGTGTTTCATATGACCGACTGCAAAATGACCGGGAAGCAATGAATCAGGATATCAAGACTTCCAACATTCGTCTGGATACGCAAATTGCCGATTCCAACTATCAGTTCACTGACAAGGATTTTGACGAGGCGCGACAGATCATCAATCGTCTTGCTGCTCCATGGGATGCCATTTTTGTTGGGCTTGAGTCTGTCAAGAATTCCCACGTGGCTATTCTATCCATACAACCGGATGTAAGAACCGGGTTGTTGCAGATAGAAGGCGAAGCAAAAGACTACGCGGCAGTGCTTACGCTGATCGCTCAGTTACGTGTAACAAAGCCGTTCTCGGAAGTGTTTCTTATGCGCCATGAAATCAAACGTGACGATCCGCAGCACCCTGTTTCATTCGCTTTGTCGATGCATTGGACGAGACCATCATGAGAAAACAGATCAGCGAATTGAAAGAACAGCTCGGCTGGCAAGGCATGTCCGGTCTCGTGCTGCTTGCCTTGTCTGGGGCACTGCATGTGTTGGCGCTGCAGCCTCTGGAACAAGAGACAGCGTTCATGCACAGTCGGCTAGATGCTGCTCACGCAAAATCTGATTTGAAGCGCAGTGCATTCAGTCTGGGCGACCGCCAGAAAGAACTTGGAATATTCTTCAACTCCTTACCTGCCGAGCAGGATGTAACGGATATTCTGGCATCGATCTCAATAGTCGCCGAGGCAAGCAAGGTTGAACTGAAACAAGCGGAATATCGCATTGACGAGAAGAACAAGCCGCGGCTGGAGTATGGTTTGGTTTTTCCGGTACAGGGTGGGTACGCGAATATCAGACACTTCGTATTCCGTGTGCTCGCCGACCATCCTGCCATTGCGCTGGATCAGATCAATTTCCAGCGAGACAAGGTCAACGATTCGGTACTTAAGGCTGAAATTCGGTTAACCTTGTTTCTGCAGACCCAAAAGTAATCGTACGAAAATTTTGGAAGCGGGCATTCCCGCACGCTATACCAACCTTACCACCGGCGGCCGCTACACAAGGTCCCGCATTTCAAGGCCGGCAAGGAGCTACATGAACATGTCGACACTGATTGACTGTCAGTGTAGATAAATGGCTCCGGCGCGATCAAAGGAGAAAAAGCACCAAATCATATTCAGATAAACAAATCTCTTGATTTTCTTCTATACCGTTTTCATTCGACACCTCCTATATAATTGACGCATCGTTTACCGTTTCAACCATATTTACTGCCCGACGTAGCTCGGCAGGCACCAAAACATGACACGCGCCGAACTCATCGAACAGCTTGCCTTCACCCATCCCGAGCTCACCCTCAAAGACATCGAACTGACCGTCCGCACAATCCTGGACAAAATGTCGCTTTCCCTTGTTGAAGGCGGTAGGGCAGAGATACGCGGATTTGGGAGCTTCAATCTCAACCACCATCCACTGCGCAAAGGGCGCAATCCCAAGACCGGTACCTCCGTCATAATCCCGGCCAAGTATGTTCCACACTTCAGGCCCGGCAAGGAGTTGCGCGAGCGCGTTAATGGTGAGCCAATCTCAATGCCGAAAGCCGCTACCAGCTGAATGGCTGACTAAGCCTAAATTGGCTTGCTCAAGGGACTTCTTGAACAACACATCAAATTCCTCCGTCACTGGATGGGACTGACACACCTCCAAAGGAATAAAGATCTCGCCATGTTGTTCAAGGGCCAGGTTTTGCATGGTCATGATCGCAGTCAACGCATTATTGGAAATCACCTCCATTAGGCAGATCATGCGTTCATTGACATCCTCACCGATGAATCCGTAAACGATGTATGAGCGCTCTTCGTGCCGCTCGATAGCTTCCCTGATCTCCTGATCGATGTTCTGGCGCTTTCCAGAGTCGACCACCTCAGAATCCAGCATCAGCAAATTGCGGATAAAGACCACAGAAATGTGATTGTGGGACTTCACGTTCAGTCGCTGAGTGATCCAGTTGTACTCGGCCGCGATGCCATCGTAGAAAGCATCCTCGTTGTCGGCAGCAATCATGGCGTGGTGGTAGAGCTCACCGCTGGGCGTTGCAACCCGGAACCCTACAAAAAAGCACTGATTCCAATTGAGAGTCAGGGCGGGCTTGCTGCGTGCATCATTAAGCGGTCTTGAGTTATGCAAATGGGTATATCGAAACGGTGTGGGGGGGCTCAACGTAGTGCTCCTTCTTCGTCGTTAGCTGCGTTGGCTTCGATCTTGGGATGTTCGTACCGGGCCAACTTCGTGTTGTATGAACCCAGAAGGGTGTATAGCTCGGCCATTTCGGCTTCGTGCTCGTCCTGAGTTCTGGATATTGATCGCAAGACCTCCTTGAGGATGCAACGCTCAATGGCCTCTCGGCCGGCATTGATCAATTCCGGCATTGGCTTTCTGCCAAGAGTATTGGGAATGTCCATCATGTTTCCTATTGGTAAATTAGGAGATAGGCAGCCAACAATGGTGTGGCGAACACGAAAAGCACGGCTATCCATTCGAGCGCATCGAGCTTATGGCGCTCCTTCCCATAAGAATCTTGAGATTGTTGGATTTTTGGTGTGGGGGAGGGTAACTGGTGCATTTTGTTCCTTTCTCAAATGAGTGGAACAAATCTACATGGGTCGCCAAATTGCCAAAGAACTATTTGATGATTTGTTGGGAGTTTGATGCTGGTGGTTCGTAAGGGGCACAGAGCGCCAGATTGCCTAACGGTATATGAGCCTTATTTGTGCTTGATAAACAGGTCGCTGACTTCTACGCCCAGTATGACGGCAACTTTAAGCAGCACCAAAACTGATGGATTGCCAACACCACGCTCGATCTGGGAGATGTAGGTTCGGTCCAGTTCGGCGTCAAGAGCCAGTGCTTCCTGAGACAAACCCCTCTCCAGGCGCAACGCCTTCACGTTGTTCCCCAATACCTTGCAAACCTGCGCCATGCGTTTTTCCATGGGCGCAACGATGCAGTCTTCGGGATTGACAGTCCACGGAATATAATCTACAAATGCGCGAGCTATTGGGGCCTGCGGCGCTCGCTCCGAGCAAATGGTGTCGACAAACCTTAGATCAAGTTCTTCTTCGGTAAACATACCGGCTTTGCTATCTTGGTTACATCAATCAAGGAGAAATGCATGAGCAGAAACGTCGGCATGACAAGGCAAGGCACAACGGCAGAGAAGGACAGCATGAGTCTGTTCGAGCCTCTGCAAAAACCGGATGAAGCAATGCCATTGGAGCAGGAGATCACGCAATTGGCCGATCACTATGCTGAACTCGATTCTGCCCAGGCGTTTCTATTTGAGTCATTAACCAGCGTCATGTCGAGCCTCGAGCCTGCAAAAGGAACCTACATACAGGGGGCGAAACAGTTCTCGGAAGCTGTCCAGGCAAGAGGGAAGGAATTGAAAGCGGCGATTGATCACATCCGTGAACGTTCACGTGTGGAGAAGAACGGTTGAACGGGGAATGAGGTAAGTGAGCTTGGTTACTGGCAAACGCTGAATTAACGTTTGCGAGTCAGCGAACCTGAAACACTCAATGGAGAAAATAGAAAGGGATCAAATGAATCACGATAGTCATGGAAATTCGAAGATGTTTGCCGCCATCACTTTATTGCTTGGTCTCCTCTTAACGAGTACCGCCAACGCGGCTTCAATTCATGCTGATGACTACAGTGATGGGATTGCCGTGGTTCGTGCTGATGACGAATGCTGCGCATTGATCGACAAAACGGGCACACAAGTCGTTGCGCTGAAATTTGATGATGCGCGATCCTTCAGCGACGGTTTGGCAGCGGTCAAGACGAGTGGCAAATGGGGATTCATCAATGCGACGGGACGGCTGGTTATTACGCCTCAATATGAATATGCATTTACTTTCAAGGAGGGGCTGGCGGCAGTCAAGCGAAATGGCAAGTGGGGATTTATCAACAAGACAGGCAGGATGGTAATTGCCCCTCAATTTGATGAGCCGGACTCATTTAGCGAGGGTTTGGCAGCAGTAACAATGAAAGGCAAGAAAGGTTTCATCGACAAGACCGGGAAGATGGTCATTAAGCCTCAGTTCAATTTTGCAGATGAGTTCAAGGAAGGTTTGGCGCGTGTTGAGTTGAATGACAATGACGAAATGGGCTTTATCGACAAGACTGGAACGATGGTCATCGCGCCTCAGTCCTATCGCGCACAGTCATTCAGAGAAGGCTTGGCCTTAGTCGAGACAAATGACAAAGGGGGCTTTGTTGACAAGACTGGAAAGATTGTCATTTCTCCCCAGTTTGATCTCGCAAGTGATTTTAGCGAAGGTCTTGCCGCTGTAAGCATGAATGGCAAAGCAGGCTTCATTGACACGAGCGGCAGATTGGTTATCGCGCTTCAGTTTGAGAAGACGTATTCCTTCAGCATGGGTTTTGCCGCGGTCAGAAAGAACGACAAGTGGGGATTCATCGACAAGGCAGGAACAATGGTCATTGCACCTCAGTTTGATGATGCGGTTTCCTTCAGTGAAGGTTTGGCAAGAGTCAAGATAGAGGGCCAGGCGGGTTTCATAAATCTGCAGGGACAGTGGGCCATCCATCCTGGGACGATACGAAAGGCAATGGCAAAATATGTTGCGCTTGCAGATCAGAAGAAGGCGAATCAGCTTGCTCATAAGCGCGCAGAGCAACAAAAAGTGGTTGCCGCATTCAGGAACAAGTTGCGTGATGGTGACGAAACTAACTGTGGTCCAGTCATCGAATCCAAAGGCAAGCTGGTAAAGGTGTCCTTCCCAGTTGCCGACTATGGCAATGAACATTGGATACGTCGTGACCAAATCTTCCCGTCTGGCTGGGGATGTCGCTTCTTGAACGGCCAGTATCAATCGCCTCAATAGTTTTTCCATGAAATCCCGTATGCACGAGCCGCATCTCTTTGCGCCGGACATGGTGATGGGCTTTGGTGCGGCGCACACAGAGGAAACCAAGCGGACTGAACTGAATGCTGTTCTTTGTTAACTGACAGAATCAAACGCATCAACAATTTCCAGGAGACTGATATGAAGCGAGCAATACTCTGGGCTGTAACCGTGCTTGTGTTCTCTGGCTGCTCAACGCCTCAGCCAACGGTTTCTTTAACCGATGGCGAAAAGAAAAGCATAAAGGAGGGCAAGCTGGTCACGTTTCAGGATATCCGGCCGACCAAGGGTAGCCTTCGTCTGGACAAGGCAACGCTGCCAAACGGCGTGTATGTTTGTGCTTCCGGGTGGAAGTTTCCAACACCCAACTGCTACCCCAATCTGGGCAAGTTAGTCAGTCAGTATTTGGCTGATCGAGGCATTCCAATTGCGAAAGACCAGGCTAGTGCCGATCAGACGTTGTATTTCAATGCGGCGTTTTGGTACGAGGGGCATATGCCGGATCCCAACTTCAGCTACGCCCTGGAAATGTGGCTGGTGAAGGGCGGTGCTCTCGAAAGTGCTCAGAGAAAAGGTACCGGGTTGGAAACCGGGGTGACATTCCTTGTTGGCAGGGCTATGCAGATCGGCGGTCTGGCGATGTTTGGCGCCATGATGTCCAGTGGCGGTGGATACTATGCCGACCGTCACTGGGTTAGTGTCACCATGGTTGCGGTCGATACGAAGACAGCCACTCAGGTCAATAATGCCCCTTGGGGTGTCAAAGCAGAGGACATGTCTCAATTCGAATTCGCTGGCAGATATATCGGTCCCGTCAAAGCAGTTGACTCTTCGTTGCCACTGTTTGAGCAGGCCATGAATAAAACGCTCGATCAGGTCGTTCGCCGTGAAAAATTGTGAAAAGGGAGATTAGCCCATGTTTCATTTTTTAGTCACTCATCCAATTCCAGTCATCGTGTTCCTGTCGCTGCTAGCCATAATCTTTGGAATATCCAAATATCTGGGAGAGCCCGTATTCTCCTCCGCCAGAACTCGCCCTGATGATGATGATGACTTAAGTCCTTGGGCAGGTGGTCCAACTGGTGTATCAATTGGCATTGAAGATATTGGGAAGATGGGAAAACAAATGTGCACAACAAGGGATGCTTGAACTAAATAGTTCTTTGGGAAAGTGACGATCTCTGTAGATTGATGAATGCTGTTGCGGGAAGTGCAAATGGAAGACTTTCCGCAAAAAGCCCTTTTTACGGAGAGTCGACACCATGCACCCCAATAGCAACACGGTCTTGAAGTTCCCAGTCAAGCCCTCGCCAAACATCATAAATCGGAAAGTTCCGCTTCGCCTCAAAAACATCGAGTACCGCAGCCGCGAATACCTCACGGAAGATGAAGTCGATCGACTCATGAGCGCAGCCGGCAGAGTAGGGCGGCACGGGCATCGCGATGCCACGTTGCTCCTGCTGTCCTATCGACACGGGCTTCGCGTCACCGAACTGGTCAGTCTGCGCTGGGATCAGGTTGATTTGAAGCAAGGCCTGATTCACGTCAATCGATTGAAACATGGCAATCCCAGCGTCCATCCTCTTCGCGGGCCAGAGTTGCGCGCGCTGCGTCGCATGCAACGTGAATATCCAACCATGCCTTATGTGTTTTGCAGTGAACGCAAAGGGCCGCTGACGTCGGATGCTGTTCGCAAAATTCTGACTAGGGCAGGGAAGGGGGCCAATCTGCCATTCACTGTCCATCCACACATGCTGAGGCACGCCTGCGGCTATAAGCTGGCTCAGGCCGGACAAGACACGCGTGCGATTCAGCACTACTTGGGACACAAGAACATCCAGCACACTGTCCGTTACACCCAACTGTCACCGGATCGGTTCAAGGATTTTTGGAAAGACTAGGAGGAAGAAGTTGAGTAGTGAGGAAAGTGCGTGTTTCTCGGGAAAATAATTGGCCAGAACTCTTCCATAATTAGTCTCCCATAAGGGGTTTTGCTCAATATATATCTGCCCCTCAGTCCGCTGCAGGGATAGTCGCAGGTCGAGCGAAGCAAATTTATTGAATGGAGAGAGAAATGAAAATAAAGAAATATGTAGCAACTCTTGAGCAGGTAGGTGAAGTGATACGGCACATTGATCTGTCTCCTCTGGAGAATCGGCTGGTAGGCAAACCACTTGTTGAATTGGAACATTGTCTGATCGAGATCACTGGTGAATTGACTGATATTCACCTCACGTACAAAGAATTTGCAGTTCGGCTTGCACAGGATTGTATTGAGGCAACCAGTAGAGATGAATTTTTCTTTGCCTACAGGGAATACAAGAAGGAAAAATCATCCTTTGCAACTGACTACAGCTTAGGTTCCAAAATTGGCTACTATTTTGCTGCCCTCTTGGATAGGCTGACCGACATTCAAAGGAAGCAGGATCAAGCTGGGAAGAAGATAACTGTGAGTCACGCCAGAATGCTGTCTTATTTTCTTGTTCAAGAAATCGAAAGAATGTGGAAATCGAGTCAATACACTAATGAAAAGGTCGAGCAGATTTGGGAGCATTGGATTAAATGCTAGAACTGCTGATTGTTCCTGATGGCGTCGAGATGGTTTAAGCCAGACTTGTAAATGAGGGATCGTATAAGGTGGGACCGACCGTGTAGCAGTTTACAATATGCCAGATCGCGACAAGGCAGACTCAGTTGAAATCAATATCACCGAAAAGAAATGGGCTGCGTCCAAATAATTTTGTTGACGTTAGCAAATTGAGAATAAACTCGATGCTGCCCCGCAAATTTCGGAGATACCCATGTCTTCACCCGATACAAACAATCTTGCAGTACTAGTTGATGCAGATAATGCTCAGGCATCTGTCATAACCGAACTTCTGGCTGAAGTAGCAAGGTACGGTACCGCGACAATTAAACGTGCCTACGGTGATTGGACAACGCCGAATCTAGCTGGCTGGAAGGATGTCCTGCATGTTCATGCGATTCAACCTATCCAACAGTTCAGATATACAACTGGGAAGAACGCAACAGACTCCGCACTGATCATTGAGGCAATGGACCTGCTGCACGGCGGGAAAGTGGACGGATTCTGCCTAGTCTCGTCGGATAGTGACTTTACTCGTCTTGCTACAAGAATTCGTGAAGCCGGATTGTCGGTCTATGGGTTTGGCGAACAGAAGACACCAAAGCCTTTCGTAGCTGCTTGTGACAAGTTCATCTTCACAGAAATTCTTCGCAAGCCTGCTCCTGGAATTCCCGCGGAAGTATCTACGCAAGTTCTTCTTAAGCCCCTCTTAAATTCAGCCATTGCTGCTGCGGCACAAGACGATGGGTGGGCGCTGCTGGCTGTAGTAGGTGGCTTGCTACTGAAGGCCGATCCATCATTTGATCCTCGCAACTTTGGCTTCAAGAAGCTTGGTGAGTTGGTTAAAGCACAGCCATATCTTGAAGTGAAATCGACTTCTTCTAACGAAGGCTCCCAGATCGCACACATCACAGTTCGCGTAAAGGAAACCTAATATAACGTTCGATGTGGCAGATATGAAACAAATGCGATTGTTCGAAAAACTTGGAACCGGACATTCCACTTGGCCGCGCCGACCCCATTTTCAAGAAATCGCCGCAGTTCGCAATGGCCAAATTTCTGTCTTCAGGAAGACGATCAGCAAGTCAGGCGACATTCAGTCGGCTAACTTGCATCTGACACGGCACAGTGCGTTGTAGTGTGGGCAACAATAGTCCGTTGACGCGGGGGTGCCACTTCATGTTACCGCAGAAATTATGTCCAGCTCACATTTGCATCAAACCCTGCAATGCCGCTTACCTCCTGCCTCTCAGCATAATCCACACCAAAACTTCACATAATCGCGAGCTGTGCATAATCGGCCCAGCGGTCAGTCGCAGTCTGCCAGAAGGATGTCTCCTTCCACTTTCGGTCATTTGTTTCCAAATTATGAACGGACCAAGCGCTACGTATTATTGGGGTTGTTATAGAAATGAGAGGAACGATAAAGCTTGTGAATCGGCGTATTACGTGACATACATGAATATTTAAACAATAATCACGATTACCTCACAACGAATGCCGCGTCCCAAATTCATGCTCGGCCACGAGCCGGTCGGAACAAGACCAAACATTCGGAATGAACTCTGTCGTATAAAGCTCGTGTGGCCAACTCGGACACAAGGCAGTTCAGTTATAACCTGACATCGCCGCGCCGCGGAGACAACTGTTGGCAACGTCATCGACATGGAGATTCGAGTGGCAGCAAAGATCAAACGTCTTCATATCCTGCGCTATCGAGGCATCCGAGAGCTGACTTGGCGGCCAAGCTCTGGACTCAACTTGCTGCTCGGCGGTGGCAACGTTGGCAAGACGACCCTCCTAGAGGCTATCGGCCTGCTGCTGAACCCGACCACGAGCTACACCTTGGCGGACTCGGACTACTTCGGTCGTCGCGTCGAAGACGAGTTTCTGATCGAGGCGGTCATGGCTCTCCCATGCGAGGTCAATCGCCAGCCAGGCATGGCTTGGCCATGGGAGTGGAATGGTCAGGACGCGATACTCGCTGGGGTCGAGGCGCTGGACGATTCGGCAGCACCTGGTGCTGCCCGGCCGTCGGTGTATAAGATCCGGGTTCGCGGCACGGCGGATCTTGAGCTTGTCTACGAGATCGTCCAGCCCGATGACAACGTTGGTGCGTTTTCGGCAGGGCTGCGCCGCGAGATTGGACTCGTGCGGCTGCTTGGGGACGATCGCAATGACCGGGACCTAAGGCTAATACAGGGATCCAACCTTGATAGGTTAATAAATGACCGTGGGCTGCGTGCGCGGCTTGGGCACGAACTTGCCGCCGACTCCGTCGATCGCCACTTGGACGCAGAGCCGCGTGCCCGCCTGCAACTTCTCGACGAGCAGTTTGTGGCACGCCGACTGCCAACCCAGCTTGGCCTGGCGTTCACTGGTAGCGCTGGCCAGTCGATCAACGCACTGATTGGCCTCACTGCGGACAAGGAAGGGGTGGTGCTGCCGCTCGCGACCTGGGGTGCTGGCACTCGCCGCCTTGCTGCACTGGCGATCGGCGACTCCCTGCAAGATGGCCATCCGATCACACTTATCGATGAACTTGAGCGCGGGCTTGAGCCGTACCGCCAGCGCCAGCTTATCCAACGAATTGCTGCGGGGCAGGGGCAGACCTTTGTCACCACCCACAGCGCCTCGGTCCTGAGCGCCGCTATGGGTGCATCTGTCTGGTATGTCGACACCGAAGGCCAAGTTGGCGAGCTCCCGACCGACAAGATTTCTCGACATCTGGCTCGGGATCCGGAGGCCTTCTTGGCGCGGCTCTCGATCGTCGCCGAAGGCGCGACCGAGGTCGGGTTCCTTCGAGAACAACTCGATCATGCCCTTCCCGGCTGGAGGGACCTAGGGGTGCACGTCACCGATGGTGGTGGCAATGACGATGCTCTGGCACTCCTTGAAGCACTGTCGCTCGGCGGCGTGAAGTTCGGCGGCTTCGTCGATAATGAGAACCGCCACGCTGGGCGCTGGCGCGCGGTGAAGGAACGCGTGCGGCAGCTCGTGTTCCAGTGGGGGGAAGGAAACATGGAGCAGAACATCATCCCGATGTTTCCCGCTGGACAGATCCGAGCACTGATTGAGGATCCGGCCGAGGAAAAAACGGGGCTGCGCATGCGCACGCTCGCTGACAGATTGGAGACGGCAGAGACGACCTTTGATGCGTTGACCGCGCGAGCGCGAGAGCGCCTTGGCGCGGGCGCCGATCAGTGGACCCACCCGCTGATTCCCTGGATCATTGACGCGGCATCGGGCAAGGTGCCGGACGCCCTCCAGGATGCACCACCAGCGCAGCGCAATCCCTTCAAGGGGCATGCGTCGGCTTGGTTCAAAAGCATTGAAGGCGGGCACGAGCTTGCCCGAAAAGTACGTGCTTCGGATGTTTGGGACCAGCATCTGGGGGAGCTCCTGAGGCCATTCTTAGAAGCGGTTGTGCAGACTCAGGCGGAGCCTGCCCCGATTGCGCATCGGGAAAATGGCGAGTGAGCGACGCGTCTGTCTCTGAGGCGCTGCGCTCGAACGCGAACCGCGTTGTTGTCGAGGCGCCGGCAGGCACCGGCAAGACATTCCAGGCGGCCAGCTACGCCCGGCATGCGGCCATAGAGCTCTGCAAAGGACAAAAGGTCCTGATCTTGGCGCACACCCACGCCGCTTGTGGCGTCTTCTCGTCAAGGACTGCGGATCTTGGTCGGCGCTTGGAGATCGGGACCATAGACTCGCTGGTGGCGACGATTGCAAAGGTCTACCACCGAGCACTCAATTTGCCGGCGGACATCCCTGCGTGGTCGATTGAGCGCGGGGCCGACTGCTATCCCGAACTGGCCAGACGTGTGCGCCTCCTGCTCGACCGTTCGCCCGGTGTCGCTGGTGCCATGGTGGAGCGACACCCAGTGGTGATCTGTGACGAGCACCAGGACGCCAGTGCCGATCAACACGGGATAGTTGAAGCCCTCGCGCGGGCGGGCGCCCGGATGCGTTTTTTCGGTGACCCAATGCAGGCCATCTTCACCGTTGGGCGGGAGAGGGAGGCGCAGTTGCGCCGCTGGCAGGAACTCATCGCGGCCTCAGACTCGAATGAGCCGTTGGACACCGCCCACCGCTGGGCTGTTGGCTCGCCGGAACTTGGCGCTTGGGTCCTTGAACAGCGAGAGCGGCTACGCGCCGGCGACGTTGTGGACCTTCGAGGTGGCTTTCCTCGAGGGCTGCAGGTGTTCCGCGCTGACAACCGGGCACCTCGATATGGCGGATTTCAGTTGGACGCGGATGTGCGTCGCCCGATCAACGCGTTCGTTCGAAACAGTCCAAACCACTTAGTGCTGACCCCTCACAACGCGACCGTGCTTGGACTCAACGCATTCTTCGGCTGGCGAATCCCTATCTGGGAGGGGCACACCAGAGACGCGCTGAGCAACCTCCTGTCTACCTGCCGACGTAGCGCTGGCGATCCGGTGGCTCTTGGCAAGGCAATGTGCATATTCCTTGAGGTTGTGGGGAAAGGCTTCTCGGCGACAGCCTATGGCAACCGCCTGATCCAAGAGCTGGAGACTAAATGCGTCAAGCCGAGCCGCGGAAAGCCCGCTGAGATTCAGTCGATTGCGCACCTGATCCTGCAGGAACCAAACCACGTTGGTGTCGGTGCCGCGATCAATCGGGTCCATCACCTGATGCGTACCAGCCAGCACTTCGGTGACATTCGGATCGACCTGAGCCAGGAGTTCGCTGAGGCGCGTCAGATTCAGATGGACCCAGAGATCAGCACGGTACTTGCAAGGCAGGCGCATAAGCGCGGCACGCGACATACCGAGATGCCGCCAAGGGTCATTAGCACGATCCACAAGTCGAAGGGACTCGAAACCGTCAACGCGATCGTTCTCCCCTGTGACGCAAATACCCTCGCGAACAACGAGAAGAACCGCTGCCTGCTCTACGTGGCCATGAGCAGGGCCTGCGAATCGCTGGCATTGGTGGTGCCGCAAGTCAATCCTTCGCCGCTCTTCTTGGTTTAGCTGACGCTTGCGAGCGCCGACGTTCTCATCAACTCGCCCAAGTGAACCTCTGCAGCGCCTTGACAACGCGCCAGACATCGTGTCTGCTCGGGGCATGGCTGGCATCTACACGCTTAACGCACGAGGCAACGTGATGCTCCCAGTTCTCCGGGACCACTACGCTTGGACCGATGCGCGAACCTTCCATGAAATCCAGCGCTTCCACAGCGATTTTCTCGACATCCTTCGCGCGAAGGGCATCGACTATTCGTCGTTGAGAAGTGCATTGACCCCGCAATCGACGAAGCATGAGGTGGCGTTTCTCTTTGACGAGCGACGCTGCGACGACACGTTCGTTCCGGGCGTGGAATGCGCGGACGCGCTGTTCAGGGTTCTCGATCGCGAAACGACGCACAGCATTCTTGGCGGTGAGCTGATCGATAATCGGGACGAGATCGCACGGCCGCTGCTTCGCCGTTCAGCGGTTGTCGCCAAGGATCTGAACTTCAAGCATCCATGCTTCTGCTATGTCCTCTACGTTAACAACCTCTCCGAGAGCCACGTCGCCACCATCGTCCGCAAGCTGCGGGTGCACAAGGCCTATCTCGGTTACGTTCCTTGCTCATACGCAAGCTTGGCGAAGACTTTTGTGTCGATGCACCTCATGAACCTCGTGATCAAGCAGGGCGACTCCGTCATTCTCGGGCATGAAGATGACCGACCGAATACCGAGAACCACAACCTGCATCTTCATGACTACACGGCACTCGGCCTCCGGCTGAAGAGCCTTCAGTCGATGTACTTCAACACTTTCCTGTCCTACAAGCCGGAGTGGATACTGATGGAGGAGTCGGACGACGATCTTGAAATCGCGCTGCGGGCGATGTCCAGGGCCGTTGCCCCTCTCTCCGAGTTCACGGTTGTCATCGCTGACGACAAGTTCGAGAAGTACCTAAAGACCTCGAAGCTCGGGAAACTGAAGAAGGCTGGCCTCGCCGCCTTGAGCAAGGAACAGCTGGAGGCGGCGATCCGCGAAAAGATACGGATGAACTACCTGTACAACATGGAATGGGTAGATAGGCCCACGCACCAGCTTAGCAAGTTCAACATCATGCTGGAATTCCCAAGGCTGGACGGATACCCGGAGCGCATGATCGTTGTTCTCGAATACAGGCCTGCCGAGCGCGTGCTGCGGCTGGTGACGGTTTCGTGAGCGGGCAAGGCCCGGCGCGAAGGCTAAGCCCTTCCCGGCCACCAATTCTTGGACGGCAAGAAGAGAATCGTCGTCACGGATCGGTCGGCTCCAATGATGGGAGCTCGCGTTCGATAAGTGAACAAGCTGCCGTTTAAGGTGATCGCCTGCAAGGGCAGCTAACAGTTGTATTTCTGCCAGATTCAGCCAATCAGTCGAATGGCGGCAATGGCCTGAATATCTGACAATGCCCGGACTACTACACCGTAGTTAAGGTCAAAGCATATTTCGTTGAACAGCAAGAACTTCCGTCGGAAAAAAGCTGCCGAAAAGCTGCCAACACCATGTCTTTCCATGCCATTTTTTAGGCATTGTGCAGTTTTGTGTTAACAAAAAAGCCGCTAATAATTAGCGGCTTAATGCAATATTGCTGGCGGAGAGGGCGGGATTCGAACCCGCGGTGGGGTATTACCCCACACACGCTTTCCAGGCGTGCGACTTAAACCGCTCATCCACCTCTCCGGAAGGGCGCGCAGGATAAACTAGATCGACTTTTCCCGCAATCAAAAATGATCGCGCCATTCGCGCAAGGCAGTAAATACGGCAAGTTCGCCGGTGTCTACCAGGCCGCGATCCTGCAGGGTGCGGATGAGTTCGGGGCTGGTGCAGCGCAGGTAGGGGTTGGTGGCTTTTTCCAGGGCGATGCTGAACGGGACGGTTGGGCGTTTTGCCCGGCGCAGGGCTCGGGTTTCCTCGATACGGCGCTGGATATCCGGATTGCTCGGCTCGCAGGCTTGCGCGAAGGGCAGGTTGTAGGCGGTGTATTCGTGGGCGCAATAGACCAGCGTATCGCCGGGCAGGGCGGCCAGGCGCTGCAGCGAATGGTGCAACTGGGCGGGCGTTCCCTCGAAAGTTCGGCCGCAACCCGCGCCGAACATTATGTCGCCGCAAAACAGAATGCCCGGTGCGATGAATACGATGTGGCCTTCGAAGTGGCCTGGCGTCTCGATGATGTCGAATTCGATGTCCAATACATCAAGTTTCAGGTGATCGCCTTCGCGTAAGTCGTGGGTAATATGGGGATTCTTTGGATGGCTTCGCCCATACACCGGCACGTTATATACTCCGCGCAGTTCTTCGATGCCGTCAACGTGGTCGTGGTGGCGGTGGGTGCACAGGATCGCGTCCAGTTGCAGGTCGTTCCGGCGCAGGAAATCCAATACGGGCGCGGCTTCGCCCGGATCGACGATGACGGCATGGCGTTCATGCTGGAGTAACCAGATGTAGTTATCTTCCAGAGCGGGGATGGCGGTGATGGTGAGCATGATATTGATGGGAATCCGATGCCATATTGTAAGTTAACTGTACTCAGTTTGAACGAGTGGTTCGCCGGCGAGCAGGCGAACTATGTGCTGAAACATGAGCAGGACTATTTCGATCACACGGTGAGCGATATATTCGGTTTCAACGCGTTGCAGATGGGGTTGCCGGAACATGATTTTCTGCGCAACAGCCGCATGCCGCTGCGTTTCACTGCGGGTAACCAGCCCAGCAACAAGGTACGTTTATGTTGCGACGAGTTGCCGTTTGCCAGCGACAGCCTGGATTTGGTGGTGTTGCCGCACGTGCTGGAATTTGCGGAAAACCCGCACCAGATTATCCGCGAAGTGGCACGGGTGCTCAGGCCGGAGGGAAACCTCATCATCAGCGGATTCAACCCGTTCAGCTTGTGGGGGTTGCGCCGCGCCTTGGGTCGCAAGCAAGGCTATCCGTGGCGCGGACGCTTCATCAGGTTGCCGCGCCTGAAGGACTGGCTGGCCTTGCTGGGCTTCGAGGTGGCGGGCGGGCGCTTTGCCGCGTATGCACCGCCGCTGAACCAGGCGAAATGGCTGGAGCGCTTCGCCTTTATGGAAAAGGCGGGCGACCGCTGGTGGGCGGTGAGCGGCGGTGTGTATTTTCTGCATGCGATCAAGCGTGTGCACGGGATGCGTCTGATCGAACCGAAGTGGAAGAATGGGCTGGTGAGCAAGTTGCTGCCGGCAACGCCAAAATTGAACAACAGAATCAGCCAGAAAACGAACGACCAACAATGAACAGCATGCAAGAAGTAGTGGAAATTTTCACCGACGGCGCCTGCAAGGGCAACCCGGGCGTGGGCGGATGGGGCGCGCTGCTGCGTACCAAGGGCAAGGAGCGCGAACTGTTCGGCGGCGAAGCACACACCACCAACAACCGCATGGAACTGCTGGCGGCGATCTCCGCGCTGGAGGCGTTGACCCGCCATTGCCATGTGCGTCTGCATACCGACTCCAAATACGTACAGCAGGGCATCAGCGAATGGGTGCATGGCTGGAAACTGCGCGGCTGGAAAACCTCCGACAAGAAACCGGTGAAGAACGAAGACCTGTGGCGCAGGCTGGATGCATTGGCCGGGCAGCACAAGGTCGAGTGGGTATGGGTCAAGGGCCACGCCGGGCATGACGGCAACGAACGCGCCGACCAGCTTGCCAATCGCGGCGTGGAATCGGTGCAGGGAGGCGGCAATGCGTAAGGTGGTACTGGACACGGAAACCACGGGCCTCGATCCCAAGCAGGGGCATCGCATCATCGAAGTCGCGGCCATCGAAATGGATGGGCGCAAGGTATCCAAACGCACTTTTCACCGCTACCTCAATCCGGAACGCGAGATCGACGAAGGCGCGGCGGCCGTGCACGGTCTTACGCTGGACCGTTTGCTGGACGAACCCAAGTTCGCGGAGGTTGCCCCCGCTTTCCTGGAATTCATCGCCAGTGCGGAGCTCATCATTCACAACGCGCCGTTCGATATCGGTTTCCTCAACGCGGAGCTGGCACTGGCCGGATTGCCGTCGCTGAACAATCAGGTGACCGATACCCTGAAAGTCGCCAAGGAGTTGCATCCGGGCAAGAAGAACAACCTGAATGCCTTGTGCGACCGTTACCAGATCGACAATTCGCACCGCACGCTGCACGGCGCGCTGCTGGATACCGAATTGCTGGCAGAGGTGTACCTGGCGATGACGCGCGGGCAGGAAAGCCTGCTCGGCGAGGAAAGCGGGGATGAGGATGGCGTCCAATTCGCGGCCAACGGGGAAGCAATTCATTTGAGCGTTCGGCTCCTGCCGGCCAGCGAAGACGAACTGGCGCTGCATTGCGCGCAACTGGAAGAGATCGAAAAAGCGAGCAAGGGAGCATGCGTGTGGAAACGGCTGGACGAACAGGTTTGATTTTAAAGTGGTCGAAGCGGCTGCGCTGGGGTCTCATATTGGCGGTACTTGCCTATCTCGGCGTTTGCATCAATATGTGGGCGACACAGCGCCAGCGCATCTTTGAACCGCAGGCGCAGTTCCAAACCACGCCCAACCGGCTCGGCCTGAAATTCGAGGAAGTGCATATCCCGTCGGGCAGTGGGGCAGACCAGGGCGATCTGTATGCTTGGTGGATCCCGGCAGAAAACGCCGATGCACCGACCCTGCTATATCTGCATGGCAACGCCTTTAACATCGGTGCCGCACATTCTTTGGATAATGCGCAACGCATGCACGGCATGGGCTACAACCTGTTGCTGGTCGATTATCGCGGTTATGGAAAAAGCACGGGCGGCGCGCCCTCCGAATCCAAAGTATATGAAGATGCGGAGTCGGCATGGCGTTACCTGACGTTGCAACGCAAGATCGCGCCTAAACGCATCTTCATCTTCGGGCGCTCGCTGGGCGGCGCGATTGCCATCAACCTGGCCCTGTTCCACCCGAACGGGGGCGGAGTCATCGTCGAAAACACGTTCACGTCGTTGATGGACATTGCCGAGAGCAAATACCCTTACTTGCCGGTCGATCTGCTGCTGAACCAGCGCTTCGATTCGATCAGGAAAATCAGGCGCCTGAAAATTCCGTTGCTCGTCATCCACGGTACGTGGGATACGCACGTGCCCTATCAGATGGGGCAGCGGCTTTTTGAGAGCGCGCCGCAACCGAAATTCCTGAAACTGATCGAAGGCGGCGAGCACGGGAATTGCGACCTGGTGGCGCCGCTCGAATATCGCGCCGCAGTGACGGAATTCGTTCAGCGCGATACGCGCGGCAGCGATGAACCCAAAACAGACTGACGTACTGATCATCGGGGCGGGCGCGGCGGGCATGATGTGCGCCCTGACCGCTGCGCTGCGCGGACGCTCCGTGCTGCTGCTCGACCATTCGGCCAAACTCGCGGAGAAGATCCGCATCTCCGGCGGCGGGCGCTGCAACTTCACCAACCTCAACGCCAAACCGGAAAACTTTCTTTCCGGGAATCCGCATTTCTGCCGCTCCGCGCTGGCACGCTACACCCCGCAACATTTCATGGCCATGCTGGACAAGCATGGCCTGAAGTACCACGAAAAAACGCTCGGACAATTGTTCTGCGACGACGGCTCGGAAGCCATCATCGCCATGCTCAAATCGGAATGCGATGCGGCTGGCGTGCGCTGGTGCATGCCGTGCGGCGTGGACGAAATTCTTTCCCCTCGCCCCGCAGGGGAGAGGGGTGAGGGGAGAGGGGATGATTTTTTCGTAACAACCCCGCGCGGGAAATACCGCGCATCTTCACTGGTCATCGCCACCGGCGGCCTCTCCATTCCCAAGATCGGCGCCACGCCATTCGGTTACAAGGTGGCCGAACAATTCGGCGTGCCCATGACCAAACTCAAGCCGGGACTGGTTCCGCTCACTTTTCATCCCGAGGAATGGGCGCCCTATGCCGAATTGTCCGGCGCTTCGCTGGAGGCGGTGGTGAGCTTCGGCAAGCACAGCTTTCGCGAGAATCTGCTGTTCACCCATCGCGGCCTGAGCGGCCCGGCCATCCTGCAAATTTCATCCTATTGGGAACCGGGCAAGCCGCTGTCCATCGACCTGCTGCCCGATCACGATTTGCGTGAAATGTTTGTGCAACAACGTGGCAGCAAAATGCTGCTGGGTAACTTCCTCGCCCAGTATCTGCCCAAACGCCTGGCCGAGATCGTCGCCACGCAATGGCTGGAAAACAAGCCGCTCAACCAGTATGCGGAAAGGGAATTGCGGGCCCTGGCCGACAAGTTGAAAAATTGGCAGATCACCCCATCTGGAACGCTGGGATACAGCAAGGCGGAAGTGACTTGCGGCGGCGTGGATACGCGCGCGCTGTCGTCCAAGACCATGGAATGCAGCGAAGTGCCGGGTTTGTATTTCATCGGCGAAGTGCTGGATGTCACCGGACAGCTCGGCGGTTACAATTTTCAGTGGGCTTGGGCGTCAGGTTATGCGGCAGGGCAGGCTGTTTAATATATTTTCAACCCAGATAGTTCATCAGGAACTACAACATCCCCTCCCCCTTGCAGGGGGAGGGTTAGGGAGTGGGTAGAAATGCTTTTTGGTTCTCGACTCTACCCCCATCCTAGCCTTCCCCCTGGAAGGGGGAAGGGACTGGTTAAGCTCTAATGGCTCCTACGCCATGGAACAATGATATAGGTTTAATGCTATAGTTTTCCTCAAGTAATTCAGCTCAACAAAGGAGATTCAACCATGCGTGCATTATTGGTGATATTGATGACCGCGTTGTTAAGCGGTTGCGGCTACAACGATTTCCAGAAATACGACGAGCAGATCAAGGCCGACTGGGCCGAGGTGCTGAACCAGTACCAGCGGCGCGCCGACCTGATTCCGAACCTGGTCTCGATTGTGAAGGGGGCCGCGGCCCAGGAAAAAGACATTCTTGTCAGCGTTACCGAGGCGCGCGCCAAGGTCGGTAGCATCCAGGCCACCCCCGAACTGATCAACGACCCGAAGGCGTTTGCGCAATTCAACGCGGCGCAAGGCGAATTGACGTCGGCACTGTCGCGGCTGATGGTGGTGGTCGAAAGATACCCGCAACTCCAGTCGATCGCCGGCTTCCGCGATTTGCAGGCGCAACTGGAAGGCACGGAGAACCGCATCACCGTGGCGCGCAACCGCTACATCAAGGCGGTGCAGGAATACAACGTGCTGGCGCGCTCTTTCCCGACCAACCTGACGGCCATGATGTTCAGTTACAGCGTCAAGCCTTCGCTCACAGTGGAAGATGAGAAGGCGATCTCCAAGGCGCCCAAGCTGGATTTCTCGGAACCCAAGGCAGCGCCTGCCAAGTAAATGAAAATGATCCAATACTTTCCCTCCCCCATGCAGGGGGAGGGCTAGGGAGGGGGTAGAAATTGAGTTATCTCACTGTTCTACCCCCATCCCAACCTTCCCCCTGCATGGGGGAAGGAGCTAATACGCCACTGGTAAAGAAATGGCGGTTGGCTATATTCGTTTTGCTCGCTTGGCTGCTTTGCGGCACAGCGCAAGCCGAGGTTGATGTCCCTGTACTCAAGCAGCGTGTCACCGATCTGACCGGCACACTCGATGCCGGACAAAAGCAGTTGCTGGAAAACAAACTCAAGGCTTTCGAATCCGGCAAAGGTTCGCAAATTGCCGTGCTCATGCTGCCCAGCACGCAGCCCGAAACCATCGAACAGTTCGGAATTCGCGTTGCCGATGCCTGGAAACTGGGGCGCAAGGGCGTAGACGACGGCGTGTTGCTGCTCATCGCCAAGGATGACCGGAAATTGCGCATCGAAGTCGGCTACGGCCTGGAAGGCGCATTGAACGATGCAACGGCAAAACGCATCGTGTCCGAGATCATTACTCCCTATTTCAAGAGCGGCGAGTTCTATGCCGGTATCGATGCCGGCGTGAGCGCCATTATCAAGGTTGTCGAGGGGGAACCGCTGCCGCCTCCGGCACAGCGCGCTTCCCCGCAATCCGGTAGTGATGCGGATAGTTTGGGCAACATGCTCGGTGCCGGATTCATCATTTTCATATTGGGCAATATCATTTTGCGGCAGATGCTGGGCCGCTTGCCCAGCGGACTGATTGTCGGTGGCGTGATTGGCGTATTGGCCTGGGTGATTTTGTCATCGCTGGCTCTGGCGATTTTCGCCGCGCTGGTGGCCTTCGTGTTCTCGCTGATCTTCGGATTGAGCGGACGCGGTTCTTCCTTTCCTGGGGGCTGGGGAGGTGGTGGCTGGGGCAGTGGCGGCGGAAGTTTTGGCGGGGGCGGGTTCAGCGGCGGTGGCGGGGGTTTTGGTGGCGGCGGCGCGTCGGGAGGCTGGTAAATGAACATCAAACGCATTATCAAACATCTCTCTATCGGTAACGCTGCGATGCGCCGAACCTTTCCGCTCGCGGCGCTGGAACGCATCGAACGCGCCATCGCCGAAGCGGAACAGACCCATGCCGGGCAGATCCGCTTCGCAGTCGAGGCGGCGCTGGATATCAAACCTTTGCTTGCCGGGCAGACCGCGCGCGAAAGGGCAATCGAGGTGTTCTCCAATTTGCGCGTATGGGATACCGAACACAACAACGGTGTGCTGGTTTATTTGCTGCTCGCAGACCGCGATGTCGAGATCGTTGCAGACCGCGGCATTCACGTCAGGCTGGGCCCGGCAGTCTGGGAGAATGTTTGTCGGGAAATGGAAAGCGCATTCCGCCAGGGCAAATTCGAAGCAGGCGTTATTGCCGGGGTTCAACGCGTGGGAGCACATCTCGCGCAGCATTACCCGCACAGCGGTACCAACAAGATCAACGAATTGCCGGACAAGCCCATCCTGATCTGAGTCCATCGTGGCCGTCGAAACCGAACTCAAGCTGCACATCGCGCCCGAGCATCAGGAAAAACTCAAGCGCCATCCCTGGTTGCGTTCGCTTTCCGCAACCCGTGCGCGCACCCTCAAGCTCTACAGCATCTATTACGACACCGCCGATCTGGAGCTGCACCGGCAAGGCATGGCCTTGCGTCTGCGCAAGGTGGGCAGGCAGTTTCTGCAAACGCTGAAGGGCGGCGGGCAGGTGAGTGCCGGGCTGCATCGGCGCAACGAATGGGAAACGCCCGTTGTGTCAGAACAACTGGATTTTGCCTCACTCAAAGCCTGCGGCGGCGAATTGCCGCATGGCGTGCGCAACCGCTTGCAGCCGGTGTTTGTCACCGATTTCTCGCGCAATGTGCGGCTGCTCCAGTTTGAAGGTGCCGAGATCGAGTTGTGCATGGACAGCGGCGAGATACGCGCCGGGCAATCGAGCTGTCCGATCTCGGAACTGGAGCTCGAACTCAAGTCCGGTTCACCGCAACAACTATTCAAACTCGCACAGGCCTTGCTCGACATCGTGCCGCTGCAAGTGGAGCACACCAGCAAGGCGGAATACGGTTACCTGTTGTTCTCGGCTGCGAAACCTGCCGCGAACAAAGGCAAATTTCCAATACTGAAAAGATCGCAAAGTATCACCAGCGCCCTGCAGGTATTGATCGGCGCGTGCCTGGCGCATGTGCAGTCGAACGTGCCGGGCGCTTTGCTGAAACTGGACGAAGAATACCTGCACCAGGTGCGCGTCGGCTTGCGCCGTCTGCGCGTGGTGCTTTCCGTCGCGCAACGCGTTTACAGCGATGCCGAATTGGCCGCATTGAAAGAACAAGTCGCCAAGCTGTGTGTGGAGTTGGGGCGTTCGCGCGATTGGGATGTGTTTATCACACAGACACTGGCGCCGATCTGTACGCGTTTGCCGGAACACGCCGGACTGCGCGAAGTGTTGAATGTGAGCGAACGGGCACGCAAGCAGCAACATGCAGGCATGGAAAACAGCCTTGCCTCGCAGGACTTTCAGCGCATGTTGCTGAGGTTTGGTGCATGGATGCAGGGTGCGCAAACGGCTGGCGGGGAAATGGCGCTGGAGCAATTTGCACTCCGGACCCTGAAGAAACGCGGCAAACTTGTCGCCAGACTTGGTAATACCCTGAGCGGTGAAGATGCTGCGCAATTGCATGCCTTGCGCATCGCCTGCAAGAAATTGCGTTACAGTGCCGAGATGTTCGGTTCACTGTTTTCCGAATCGAAGACAAAAGAATATGTGGCTGTGCTGGCCCAACTGCAGGACATATTGGGCACCTTGAACGACATTGCCGTGGCGCACCGCCTGCTGAACGAATTGGATAATAGCGCCCGGCACGATACACTGACGCTTATACGCGGCTGGATGGAGCACGATTATGCGGAGCGCGTAGCCGAATTCGGCAAGGCCTGGAAACGGTTTGCCGGGCAAAAAGAATTCTGGGGCTGAATGAATATGGTCCGTGGAGTATTTCCCTCCCGTGCGAATGAGGAGGGGGAGGAAACAATAATATTGGAAAGGTCGGCACAGAATGGCCAAGAAACACACACCGTTGCGCGTCCCCGTTACCCAGGGCTTGAAGGATATTTACGCAATGGACATGCATCTGCCCTACCAGGCCGCCTGCGAAGGGCGCTTTTCGCTGACCGCATTTTCCCGTCTTGCAGCGGCTATTTCAGTTGTTCGCTACGCCCTCGCGCAGAAGAACACCCAAATCCCCAATGCCATCGAAACACTGGATGCCACCATCAACACCTTGCTTGCTGTGCGCAGACGGGGAGATGCGACCGAAGTGTGGGAAATAACCGAAGATGAACGTCCCGTTGTACTGGTCGGCATCGAAGTGGCGGAAGAATGTATCGGCATGCTGGATGTGGCGCTGCTGGCGCAGACGGCGGCAGCATTGTTCGACGAGATGGCAAAAGAATAATTTATCTCTTCGATACGCTGGGGCTTCCTCTTCCGCGATTAGCCTCCTTGGGAAGTTTTGAGTACCGAAATTTCCATATACGCCTCGGCCAGCAATTTCTTCAGCGCTTCATTCTCGAGTTCAAGATCGAGCATGCGCGCGGTTGCATTTTGCGATCCGGTTTCGTCGGCCAGACGGGGCGCTGCCTTGGCCTTTGCCCCAGAATCGGTCATTGCCTTGGCCGCCAGATTGGCGGCCTCAAGTTCTACCCGTGCCCGTACAGCTTCCTCGTCCCGTTGTTTGGCCTCAGTCTTGGCCTTTTTCAGGGCATCCGACCTGACCTTGGAGGCTGCAACCGCAGCCTCAAGTTCGGCTTGGGCACGCGCCGCTTTGTCATCCCGCTGCCTGGCTTCTGCTTTGGCTTTTGCCTCGGCGTCAAGGCTGGCTTTTGCGGCAGCCGTGGCAGCCTCAAGTTCGGCCCGGGCACGCGCCGCTATTTCATCTCTTTGCCTGGCTTCTGCTTTGGCTATTGCCTCGGCGTCCGAGTTGGACTTTGCACCTAGATCGGTCCTGATCCTGGTGGCCAGTTTGGCTGCTTCGAGATCGGCCTTCGCAAGTGCCGCTTTCTCATCCCGCTGTTTGGCTTCGGCCTTGGCCTTGGCCTCGGCGTCCGAGCTGGCTTTCGCAGCAGCGGTGGCCGCTTCGAGTTTGGCCCGTGCGCGTGCGGCTTCCTCTTCCTTTCGTCTGGCTTCAGCCTTGGCTTTCGCCTCGGCATCCGAACTGGCTTTTGCTGCAGCGGCGGCTGCTTCCAGTTTGGCGCGGGCAACTTCATCATCGCGCGCTGCCTGTTTTGCCTCAGCCTTCGCCTTTTCCTTGGCGGTGGCAAAATAGGCTTTCAACTCCGCAGCGCGTGCGGCTTTCTCTGCTTGCAGTTCAGTCTCGGGATCTGGCGCAGTCGCGACAGGCGCCTCGGTTTTCTGGGTAGCGTGAGCAACCGGGGTATTGTGTGCCTTTTGTTGCGGGCGCGTTTCGCGCGGAGTTGTTTTCGGATCGGGAACGGCATCAGATTTATCGACGATGTATCCGCCCTTCACCAATTCTTTAAGATGCTCATTCCATATTATTCGCAGACTGGGGGGGGCACGCTTGGCCAGTTCGCCGGATGTGGTTTTGCCGTCTATGAGCGACAACATGCGTAGAAGGTTATTCGAAAGTTTCATGCCCTCGCGTTCGGCCTTGGCGGTTCTGACAAAAACTGTGTTCGTGTGCATAATTTCTGTATGGTTGGACTCTAAAAAACCATGTTCATGGCAATGCCTTGATGCGAACAATACCAGATTCACGCCCTGAAGAGGATAGGAGAGAGGCAAGCGGCGAGCCGGTATACGACAAATCTGATAGGCCTTTGCCGGGTAATTCAAATTGCTACTTCAGCATCGCCTTCAATCGCGCCAGTTTGTCCATCCCTTCCTCCTTGCTCACCGCAGGTGTATTGCCCTCTGTGAGCACACCCGTGTACACAATATCCGCCTGCGGCAGTTCGGCGATGAAACGGCTGGGGTCACAGCCTGCGAATTCCTTGCCGCGCTTGCGCCGGGTGCAGTAGCTGATTTGCAGCGAGCGCTGCGCGCGGGTGATGCCGACGTACATGAGGCGGCGCTCTTCCTCGATCTGTTCCGGGGCTTCGCTGCGCTCGTGCGGCAGGATGTTTTCTTCCACGCCGACCAGGAATACATGCCCGAATTCCAGTCCTTTTGCCGCATGCAGGGTGGACAGCGACACGGCATCGGTTTCCTGGTCGCGTGATTCGAGCAGGTTGAGCAGGGCGATGGTCTGCGTCATGGCGATCATGGTCTTTTCGTCCGTCTCGGATTTGCGGTTGATCCAGCCGACGAAATCCTGCACGTTTTTCCATTTGGTCTCGGCCTGGCGCGGATCGTGGCTGTCGAATAGCCATGTTTCATAGTCGATGGCAGAAAGCAGATCGTTCATCACTTCGTTGCAGGGTTCTTTCCCGGCGCGTTCCTGCATGCGGTTGATGAAGTTGCAAAAGGTAAGCAGGTCTTCGTGCTGGCGCGGCTGCAATTGCTCCGCCATCGCGGGTTCGAAAGCAGCCTCGAACAGGCTGATGTGGCGTGTCGCGGCATGTGAAGCCAGTTTTTCCAGCGTGCTGTTGCCGATGCCGCGCTTGGGCGTGGTGATGGCGCGGATGAAAGCGGGATCGTCGTCCGGGTTGGCGATGAGACGCAGGTAGGCGGTGAGGTCCTTGATCTCGGCGTAGTCGAAGAACGAAGTGCCGCCGCTGACGGTGTAAGGCACTTTGTGGGTGCGCATCTGTTCCTCGAACACGCGCGACAAATGATTGCTGCGATAAAGGATGGCGTAATCGGCAAAGCGCGTACGGTGTTCAAACTTGTGCGCCAGCAGGCGCAATATGACGGATTCCGCCTCGTTCTCTTCGTCCTTGGCCGCAAACACGCGCACCGGATCGCCGGGGCCGTGCTCGCTCCACAGATTCTTGTCAAACAACTTGGTGTTGTTTTTGATGAGATGGTTGGCAGACTGCAGAATGCGCTGTGAGGAGCGGTAGTTTTGTTCCAGTTTGATGACCCGCAGGGCAGGATAGTCGTTCTGCAGATTGTGCAGGTTGGCGGTGCTGGCGCCGCGCCATGCGTAGATGGCCTGGTCGTCGTCGCCCACCACGGTGAGGGCGGCACGGGGCCCAGCCAGCATCTTCATCATCTGGTATTGACAGTCGTTGGTATCCTGGTATTCGTCGATGAGCAGGTAACGGAAACGATGCTGCCAGCGCTGGTGCGCCTCTTCGTGCAACTTGAATAACTCCACCGGCAAACGGATAAGGTCGTCGAAGTCCACCGATTGATAGGCGCGCAACGTCTCCTGATAACGGCCGTAAAGCAGGGCAAGGCGCTGCTGTTCTTCATTCTCTGCCTGGCTTGCCGCCTGTTCCGGCGTGAGGAAAGCGGCTTTCCAGTTCGACATCACGCTTTGTGCGCTGCGTATTTCCTGTTTGTCCGGGCTGCCCAGCAGTTCGCTGATGATTTTTCCCGTGTCGGCGCTATCGAAGATGGAAAACTGTTTCTTGTAGCCGAGCAACGGCCCGTCTTCGCGCAATATCTGCATGCCCAGCGCGTGAAAGGTGCTGATGGTCATGCCTTTGGCATCGCGCCCCGTCAGCAATTTGCCGACGCGTTCGCGCATCTCGTTGGCGGCTTTGTTGGTGAAGGTAATGGCGGCGACGTTACGCGGCGAGTAGCCGCATTCCTCGATCAGGTAGGCCAGTTTGTGCGTAATGACGCGCGTTTTGCCGCTGCCCGCTCCGGCCAGTACCAGCAGGGGGCCGCCGAGATATTTGATCGCTTCGCGTTGCGTGGGATTCAGTTTGCTTGACATCTGTTTGGTGCCCGAGACCGGAATCGAACCGGTACGACTTGTTTAAGGTCGACGGATTTTAAGTCCGTTGTGTCTACCAATTTCACCACTCGGGCTGATAGGCGTTATCGGAACGCCGGTTCCGAAATTCTTGAGCGGCGCATTATACAGATGAGGGCGAGACTCGAACAAAACAAAAAATATGCGCATCGATTTTCTTGACACGATGTTCTTTATCCTTATAATGCGGACTTCGTTTTTTGCGGGAATAGCTCAGTTGGTAGAGCGATACCTTGCCAAGGTATAGGTCGAGAGTTCGAGTCTCTTTTCCCGCTCCACATATCTTGGGAAAGCCTTCGGGCTTTCCCAAATTTTTGCTACTAAGTAATTGCCCAAGGGCGCGATAGCAAATCGGTTATGCAGTGGATTGCAAATCCATTTAGCCCAGTTCGACTCTGGGTCGCGCCTCCAAACTATTTCGTGACGCCCATAAAAAAATCCCTGCACCAAGGCAGGGATTTTTGTTTTCAGCTTGCGGCAAACGCCTATTTTGCGACTTGGCGTTCCCTGATCTCATCCAGTGTTTTGCAGTCGATACACAGGGTTGCGGTGGGGCGTGCTTCCAGGCGGCTCAGCCCGATTTCCACGCCACACTTGTCGCAGTAACCATAATCGCCGGAATCGATGCGGCCCAGCATCTTGTCGATGTTTTTGATGAGCTTGCGTTCGCGGTCGCGATTGCGCAATTCCAGACTCATGTCAGATTCCTGGCTGGCGCGGTCATTCGGGTCGGCAAACACGGTCGCTTCGTCCTGCATGGTATGCACGGTGCGGTCGATATCCTGGCTCAGGCCCAATTTGATCTCATTCAGCACGCCGCGAAAGTGTTCGAGCTGGCTGGGATTCATATATGCCTCGCCTTTTTTGGCCTTGTATGGGGCAGTTGTTTTACTGGCTTGTACGGGCATTGCGTCGGTCTCCAAGGTGGTACTAAATTTTTCAAGCGCGCTTTAATACCAGAAAGGAATTCCAGTCGCAACAGAAAATTTCAACAAAAGGGAGTCATAGAACCCTAACACCTTGTTTTTCAAGCATGCCAACCAATAAGATAAGGGGCAGACCGATCAGGGCATTCGGATCATCGCCCCGGATGCTGCTGATCAGGGCTATACCCAGACCTTCGGATTTGGCACTGCCTGCGCAATGATAGGGCTGTTCCTTCTTCAGGTAGCGTTCTATCTGCTCGTCGCTCAAGCTGCGAAAGCTGACCTTTGTAATGGCGACATCGGTCTGCATTTCGCCATTGGCTGCGTTCAACAGGGACAGGGCGGTATAGAAGGTCACGGTCTTGCCGCGCATCGTGCTCAGTTGGAGCACGGCATTGTCATGGTTGAGCGGTTTGCCTATTTGTTGACCGTCCAACAGGGCTACTTGATCGGAGCCGATAATCAATGCATCCGGAAAACGGCTGGCGACGACTTCCGCCTTGATTCGCGACAAACGCCAGGAAGTCTGTTCTGCACTTTCTCCGGGAAGCGGGGTTTCATCCACGTCGGGCGCAGCGGTCTGGAACGGGATTTGCAGGGTGGAAAGTAGCTGACTTCTATATATGGAGGTCGAGGCAAGGACAAGCGGCTGAGAATTCAAGATATTCCTTAAAGGCTTCTTTGACAGGGGAGGTCGGAATATATATCATGCGCGCCTCATGTTTGCACGGCCTTTCATAGACAGCGTGGACTTTGCCCGAAACGGCAAGGAAATACGTGGCGAGATCGCGGTGTCTTCGCTGTCCAAGCTGGGCGATATGCTGGCGAAACCCGATGGGTCTCTGACTTATATAGTACGTGGCTATCGCGAAGGCGACAGCGACATGCTGGAGGTTTCTCTGCAAGGTTCATGCGTCCTGAGATGTCAGCGTTGCCTGGGCGAACTGGAGCATCCGGTGAACCAGGTCTCGAGATTGCGTTTGCTGCCCGCAGACAGGCTGGATGAGGCGGAAGACGACGACGATGCGGACGCCATTGAAGCCGAGTCCCGGCTGGATGTGCTGGCATTGATTGAAGACGAGTTGTTGCTGGCATTGCCGTTCGCCCCCAGGCATCCTGAAGGAGAATGCGCGCCGGCAGCAAACGATTTAAAACAGAAGGCCAGTCCGTTTGCGGTGCTGGCCGGACTAAAGAAGTAATAGTAGTTATTTGAGGAGTGGAAAATGGCTGTTCAGCAGAATAAAAAATCCCCGTCCAAACGCGGGATGCATCGCGCGCATGATTTCCTGACTAACCCGGCACTGGCCATCGAGCCATCCACGGGGGAGCCGCATCTGCGTCACCACATCAGCCCAAGCGGCTACTATCGCGGCAAGAAAGTCGTCAAGACCAAGGGCGAATAAGTCCATTCGGTCCTTTGCGAAGCTCTCATTTTGCGAGAGCCGAACTCTGTCAATTTCTCGCCTAAGAGGTTCGCCCAGTGGATATCACGATAGCTATTGATGCCATGGGCGGCGACCACGGGATACGGGTAACCGTACCCGCGGCTGTCGCTTATCTGAATAAACATCCTGACGATACTGTAGTGCTGGTCGGACTGCCCGAAGCCATCGAAGCGGAGTTGAGCAAACTCGGCTTCGCCGACCGCACGCGGCTGCGTATTCATCCCACGACCGAAGTGGTCGGTATGGATGAATCGCCGCAGTCCGCATTGCGCGGCAAAAAAGACTCTTCCATGCGCGTCTCCATCAATCTGGTCAAGAGCGGCGAAGCCTCGGCTTGCGTCAGCGCGGGCAATACCGGCGCACTGATGGCAACGGCACGTTATGTCTTGAAAACCCTGCCCGGCATCGACCGTCCCGCCATCGCTTCCTTTTGGCCGACGGTCAATGGTCAGGTCTGCATGCTGGATCTGGGGGCCAACGTGGACTGTACTGCCGATCACCTGCTGCAATTCGCGCTGATGGGCAGTACGCTGGTGTCTGCGCTGGAACACAAGGATCAGCCCCGCATCGGTTTGTTGAATATCGGCAGCGAAGATATCAAGGGCAACGAAGTAGTGAAGCAGGCGGGCGAATTGTTGCAGGCCAGCGATCTGAATTTCTACGGCAATGTGGAAGGTGACGACATTTTCAAAGGCATTACCGATGTGGTGGTGTGTGACGGGTTTGTGGGCAATGTCGCCCTGAAAACCGCCGAAGGTGTGGTCAAGATGATGGGCGGTTTCCTCAAAGAGGGTTTCAGCCGGAACTGGTTTACCAAGCTGGGTGCCCTGGTATCCATGCCGGTGCTCAAAGCCTTCAAGCACCGGCTGGATCATCGCCGCTACAATGGCGCCAGTTTCCTCGGCCTGAAAGGCATCGTGGTGAAAAGCCACGGTTCCGCCGACGTATTCGCCTTTCTGTGTGCCATCGAGCGTGCAGCGGAAGAAGCGCGCGGCGGCATGCTGAATCACATCAGTGAGCATGTTGAAAAATGGCATCACTCACGCCAACAAACCGCAGGAGAGGCGATTTGATTTATTCCAGGATTATCGGTACCGGCAGTTATCTGCCGGCCAAGGTGCTGACCAACTATGACCTCGAAAAGATGGTCGATACTTCGCATGACTGGATATTTACCCGCAGCGGCATCGTCGAGCGCCATTTTGCGGCGGACGATGAACTGACCAGCGACCTCGCGTTGCATGCCAGCCGCAAGGCGATCGAAGCTGCGGGTATCGCTGCCAGCGAGATCGACTTGGTCATCGTGGCGACTACTTCGCCGGATATGGCTTTTCCCAGCACGGCCTGCATCTTGCAGGACAAGCTGGGCATCAAAAACGGCGCCCCCGCTTTTGACATGCAGGCGGTATGCGGCGGTTTCATCTTTGCATTGAATACTGCTGACTTGTACATTCGTGGCGGACAGGCCAAAACAGTGCTGGTGGTAGGCGCTGAAGTGTTGTCGCGCATGCTGGACAAAAACGACCGTACCACTTTCGTTCTGTTTGGTGACGGCGCTGGTGCGGTAGTATTGCGCGCTTCCGACAAACCCGGCATCGTGGCATCCAAACTGCATTCCGACGGCCAACATTGCAATATGTTAAAGGCCGACCCGTTGATATCCATGGATGGCAAGGCAGTGTTCAAATTCGCCGTCAAAGTGTTGAGCGATGTGGTGGATGAGTTGCTGGAAGACCAGAAAATGACCGGTTCCGACATTGCCTGGATGGTGCCGCACCAGGCCAACATCCGCATCATCGAGGCAACCGCCAAAAAACTGGGGTTGGACATGAAAAATGTCGTGGTGACTGTTGCCAATCATGGCAATACATCGGCAGCATCGGTTCCGATGGCTCTGGACACGGCAGTGCGTGACGGCCGTATCCAGGCCGGACAGAATATTATCCTGGAAGCCGTAGGTGGCGGTTTCACCTGGGGCGCAGTTTTAATCAAGTGGTAGATTCCTTATGACAAAGTTTGCTTTTGTATTTCCCGGACAAGGGTCGCAATCGCGCGGCATGATGAACGGCTATGCCGAATTCGCCGCCGTGCGCGACACGTTCACCGAAGCTTCCGATGTGCTGAAACAGGATTTGTGGCAACTCGTTGCCGAAGGCAGCGATGCCGATCTCAATTCCACGGTCAATACCCAGCCCATCATGCTGACCGCCGGTGTCGCGGTGTACCGCGCCTGGCAATCGCAGAATGGCGCGAAGGCCGCCATCATGGCCGGGCATAGCCTGGGTGAATACACAGCGCTGGTCGCGGCGGGAGCGCTGAGTTTTGCCGATGCTTTGCCGCTGGTGCGCTTCCGTGCGCAATGCATGCAAACAGCCGTGCCGGAAGGCGTGGGCGGTATCGCCGCGATCCTGGGTCTCGACGACGATGCGGTGCGTGCCGTATGCGCTGAGGGCGCGCAAGGTGAAGTGCTGGAAGCGGTGAACTACAATTCAACGGGGCAAGTGGTCATTGCGGGTAACCGCGCTGCGGTCGAACGTGGTATGGAATTGGCCAAAGCCAAGGGCGCGAAGCGCGCAATCATGCTGCCGATGAGCGTGCCGTCGCATTGCAGCTTGTTGAAGGGGGCGGCGGAACAGTTGCGTGTGTACCTGAACAATGTCACTGTGCAGGCTCCTGCCATTCCGGTGTTGCACAACGCCGACGTTGCAGCATACAGCGATGCCGCCAAAATCAAGGATGCACTGGTGCGCCAGTTGTTTTCGCCGGTGCGCTGGGTGGAGACGGTGCAGGCGTTCGGCAAACAAGGCATCACACATAACGTAGAGTGCGCACCGGGCAAAGTACTGGCTGGATTGAATAAACGCATCGACACCAACCAGCAGGCCTTGGCCATTAACGATGGTGAAGCGTTGAAATCGGCATTGACTTTACTCGTCTAATTTTTTTCGTCATTTTCACAAGTTGAGCTAAGGGAGGATGTTATGAGTTTAAAAGGAAAAACAGCTCTTGTTACAGGTGGTGCTCGCGGGATTGGCAAAGCCATTGCGCTCAAATTGGCCCGTCAGGGAGCCAATGTCGCAATTCTCGATATGGGTCTGGCGCCCGACACAGTCAAAGAGATTGAAGGTCTCGGAGTTAAAGCCATCAGCCTGGAAGCCAATGTGACTAAACTGGATTCGGTGGAAAAAGCCGTCGAAACCGTGATTGCCACGTTCGGTACCCTTGATATGGTCGTCAACAATGCGGGGATTACCAAAGACAATCTGTTCCTGCGCATGAAGCCTGAAGAGTGGGAGATGGTTCTTTCCGTTAATCTGACCGGCGCATTCAATGTATGCAAGGCGGTCAACAAGCAGATGTTCAAGCAACGCTCGGGCAAGATTGTGAATATCGCCTCGGTCGTCGGACAAATGGGTAATGCGGGTCAGGCCAACTATGCCGCGTCCAAAGCCGGCCTGATCGGCCTGACGAAGACTCTGGCGCGCGAGTTTGCGGCGCGAAATATCCAGGTTAATGCGGTTGCGCCCGGTTTCATCAATACGGAAATGACCGAAAAATTGCCCGCCGATGTGAAACAGCATTTTGTCGATAACATCCCGGCCGGCACTTTCGGTAGCGCCGACAATGTCGCCGATGCGGTTGCATTCTTATGCGGCACCGAGTCGGATTATGTTACCGGCCAGGTCATCAATGTCGATGGCGGAATGGTCATGTCTTAACGTTGAATTATGATGAGCGCAGATGGCAGAGGTTAGGCGGCATCTGCGCCTGTTCACACCGTACGGAGCGGCTTGAAACACGCGCAAAGCAGCCCTGTAAATCGGCAGAATATGTATGAAACAGGCAGTCTTGTAGTGGTTTGGAAAACGGCGCAAGTTTGGTAGAATGCTCGCGCTTTTGAACTTTAAGTACTTTAATCAGAGTAGGAGAATCAGGGATGTCAAACGAACAACGCGTCAAGAAAATCGTTGCTGAGCAACTGGGTGTAAACGAGTCCGAAGTCAAGAACGAATCATCCTTTGTAAACGACTTGGGTGCCGACTCTCTGGACACCGTGGAACTGGTTATGGCTTTGGAAGAAGAATTCGGCGTTGAGATTCCTGATGAAGATGCAGAGAAGATCACCACCGTGCAACAAGCACTCGACTACGTCAACGCACATTCCAAGTAATCTAATCGTTTTTTTCCGTAGCGGAGTCCAGTTTGGCTAGGCGCAGAGTTGTAGTGACCGGATTGGGCGCAATCACGCCCGTCGGTGTAGGGGTTGCTGAAACATGGCAAAACATCGTGGCAGGCAAGTCCGGGATCGGGCGTATTACGCGCTTCGATCCCAGTGCCTTCGCCTGCCAGGTGGCGGGTGAGGTCAACGGGTTTGATGTAACCCAATATCTTCCAGCCAAAGATGCGCGTCGCATGGATCGCTTCGTTCATTTCGGTCTCGTGGCCGGCATGGAAGCGTTCAAGGACTCCGGACTTGTCGTGACGGAACAGAACGCCGAGCGCATCGGCGTATGTATCAGTTCCGGCATCGGCGGTCTGCCGATGATCGAAGAGACGCACAACGACTTTCTGGCGGGCGGTCCGCGCAAGATTTCGCCGTTCTTCATTCCCGGTACCATCATCAACATGATCTCCGGCAACCTGTCCATCATGTACGGATTGAAGGGGCCGAACTTCGCCGTGGTGACGGCCTGTACCACCGGTACGCACAGTATCGGCGAATCGTTCCGCATCATCGAATACGGCGACGCCGATGTGATGATTGCCGGCGGCGCAGAATCGACCATCTCGCCTTTGGCGATCGGCGGTTTCTCTTCAGCCAAAGCACTGTCTACCCGTAACGATGACCCGGCAACTTCAAGCCGTCCCTGGGACAAGGATAGAGACGGTTTCGTGATGGGCGAAGGTGCCGGTGTGCTCGTGCTGGAAGAGTACGAACACGCCAAGGCACGCGGTGCAAAGATCTATGCCGAACTTACGGGTTACGGCATGAGTGCCGATGCCTACCACATGACCGCACCCAGCACGGACGGCCCAAAACGCAGCATGGTCAATGCCTTGCGTAATGCTGGCGTGAATCCGGATCAGGTGCAATACGTCAACGCGCATGGCACTTCGACCCCGCTGGGCGACAAAAACGAGACCGAAGCGATCAAGCTGGCTTTCGGCGACCATGCCAAAAAGCTGGTGGTGAACTCGACCAAGTCAATGACCGGCCACTTGCTGGGCGGAGCGGGTGGTATCGAATCCCTGTTCTGCGTACTGGCGATCCATCATCAAATTTCTCCGCCCACCATCAACATTTTTGAACAGGATCCGGAATGTGATCTGGATTTCTGTGCCAATGCCGCACGCAAGATGAACATCGATGTGGCGGTGAACAATAATTTTGGTTTCGGTGGGACCAACGGCTCCTTGGTATTCCGCAAGGTCTGATTCCGCGCCGTGATGCTTATCAACGGCGCACCTGGCAGCACAATCAACGCTGAAGATCGCGGCCTGGTCTATGGCGACGGGGTGTTCCGCACCCTGCGCATGCAGGCCGGGCGTCCCGTCTGCTGGGAGCGTCAATATGCCAAGCTGCAACGCGATTGCAGCGCATTGAAGTTGGCTTGTCCTTCAGCGCTGGTGCTCGTCAGCGAACTGCAGCAGTTAGGCAAGCAGCAACCCGATGGGGTGGCAAAAATTGTTATCACACGCGGCCTCTCCGCCAGAGGTTATGCACCTTCGGCACAGTCCGAACCAACCCGCATCCTGAGTGTCAATCCCGCAACTGCGTATCCGCCCGAGTATGCAAAACAGGGCGTACGCGTACATGTGTGCAAGACACGCTTGGGACATCAATTGTTGCTGGCAGGGATCAAACACCTGAACCGCCTCGAAAATGTTCTCGCCGCCAGTGAATGGCAGGATCAGGATGTGCCGGAAGGTTTGCTTGGCGACGTTTCCGGCTTTGTCATATCGGGGACGCGCAGCAACTTGTTCATGTTGCGCGGCAATAGTCTGTACACCCCGAACTTGTCGCGCTGCGGCGTTGCCGGGGTGCAGCGTGACCGGGTGATGGACTGGGCAAAACAACATGGGGTGACCTGCAAAGTGGCTGATTTCCACATGGAAGAACTGTTAATGGCCGACGAAATATTTCTGGTGAATAGCCTGATCGGTTTGTGGCCTGTTTGTGAGCTGGCTGGCTACCGTCGCAACCAGCATCCAATGGCCTGGAAAATTCAGGAATGGTTGAACGATGAGCATCATTAAGGAGTTGTTTCTGTGGGTGTTGTTTCTGGTGCTCATTGTGGCAGGACTGTTTACCTACTACGCGCGCACGCCTATCCCGCTTGATCACATCCCTTTCGTGTTTGAACTCAAGCATGGCACCAGTTTGAAAAGCGCCGCGCACCAGATACGGCAAGCGGGCGGCTTGAACAATGATTGGTTATTTGTATTGCTGGGCAGAGGCTTGGGAAAGGCCAAGCAGATCAAACCCGGTAATTACCAGTTGGAGCATGAAATTTCCCCGCTGCAATTGCTCGATTTGATCAGCAAAGGCCAGGTAGAACAAAGCTCGCTGACTATTATTGAGGGGCATACATTCAATCAGTTTCGTTCCATACTGAATAATGAGCCTACTTTGCGTCATGATAGTAAAGACCTCACCGATGCGGAAATTCTCAAACGCATCGGTGCAAGCGAGCTTGCCGCCGAAGGGCTGTTTTTTCCGGACACCTATAATTACATCGTTGGAAGCAGCGATCTCGCCCTGCTGAAACGCGCTTATCAATTGATGCAGCATCATTTGCAGGAAAACTGGAAAAAACGCGATGCTAACCTGCCGTTTGAAACTCCTTACCAAGCCCTGATTCTTGCTTCAATCGTGGAAAAAGAGACCGGACAGCCGGCCGACCGCCCCTTGATTGCCTCGGTATTCATCAACCGGTTGCGGAAACCCATGCGCCTGCAAACCGATCCGACCGTTATCTACGGTCTGGGAAGCAAATTTGATGGCAATTTGCGCAAACGCGATTTATTGCGGGATAACCCTTACAACACCTATACCCGCGATGGTCTGACACCTACGCCGATTGCATTGCCGGGTCTGGCGTCCATCCAGGCGGTGCTTCATCCCGCTCCGGGAAAAGCGCTGTATTTTGTTGCGCGCGGTGATGGCAGCTCGCAATTTTCCAACTCGCTGATCGAACACAATAATGCGGTCAACACCTACCAGCTTAAGCAGAGCAATCCAAAAAAATGAGATCAGCCAAATTTATTACCTTTGAAGGCGTGGATGGGGCAGGGAAGAGTACCCATCTCGAATGGTTTGCCGATACGCTGCGCAAACGCGGTATCGATCTGCTGGTAACGCGCGAACCCGGGGGGACACTCCTGGGGGAGCGTTTGCGTGAAATACTGCTGAATCAGCCCATGCATGCCGAAACAGAAGCCATGCTGATGTTTGCCGCACGGCGCGAACATGTGGAACAGGTTATCCGCCCTGCCTTGCAATGCGGAACCTGGGTGATTTCCGACCGCTTCAGCGATGCCAGTTTTGCTTACCAGGGCGGGGGCAGGGGGGTGCCGCTGGCCAAGCTGGAACAACTGGAACAATGGGTGCATGGCGACCTGCAGCCGCACCTGACATTATTATTCGATATCCCGATCGAGATCGCACGCCAGCGGCTGTCCAACAATGTGAGTCTGGATCGTTTTGAACAGGAGCGCGGTGAATTCTTCGAGCGGGTGCGTCAAGCCTACCTTGCCAGGGTAGCCAGGAATCCGCAACGTTTCGCTGTGATTCACGCCGAAAAAACCCTGCCTGAAGTTCAAAAGGCACTGGCAAAGATTGTCGCAACCCTCTGAAATGAATTCACTCTATCCATGGCAAACTGATTCATGGCAAGCCTTGCAGGGGCTGCGTGCGCGGTTGCCGCATGCGCTGTTACTGATGGGGGCTCAAGGGATAGGCAAGCTTGAGTTGGCCCTGAATTTTGCCCGATCCATGCTGTGCGAAAAGCCGCAGTCTGATGGAACAGCCTGTGAGGAATGCAACTCTTGCCGCTGGTTTGAACAGGATAGTCACCCTGATTTTCGTCTTATCCAGCCTGAGGCATTATCTCTTGAAGAGGGGGACGAAAAGCCCGGGGGCAAAAAGCCCTCGCGCGAGATATCTGTGGACCAAATCCGTGACCTCGCCAACTTTGCCAATTTGTCCGCGCATTGCGGCGGCTATCGAATCGTGCTGATTCATCCGGCGGAAACGATGAACAACAACGCAGCCAACTCGCTGCTCAAAACGCTGGAAGAACCGACAGACAAGTTGTTGTTTTTGCTGGTAACCCACAAGCCGCAACAATTGCTTCCCACCATTCTCAGCCGCTGCCTCAGTTTCACCGTACCTACACCATCTCGGGAAGTTGGTTCAGCCTGGCTTGCACAACGAGGCGTAAAGAACCCTGAACACGCACTGGCCCAATCAGGATTCGCCCCTCTGCAGGCTTTGGGATGGGCGGAATCGGGCGAGGGCGCGGACGAGCGAAACATCTTGCTTGGCGCGATCCGGCAACCTGCGAAAATGGATGCTCTGGCATTGGCGGACAGCTTGCAGCGCTCTGCGCCGATCTATGTCATTCATTGCCTGCAACAATGGTGTCACGACTTGGCCAGCGCCAGGCTGGTGGGTTCGGTGCGGTATTTTCCGGAACAGAGGCAGGAGCTTATTAAATTGTCGGGGGAGATAGCTCCAGGCGCATTGATGCACTTCCATAAGGAATTGCTGGCTGCCCGGCGCGCCGCTTTCCATCCCCTTAATCCGAAGCTTTTCCTGGAGTCGCTGTTATTGTCCTATCTTCAGTTGTTCATTGTCTGAGCATCATTCCATGTTTATTGATTCGCATTGCCACCTGAACTTCCCCGATCTGGTCAAAGATATGGATTCCATTCTTGCCAACATGCGCGCCAGCGAAGTTTCGCACGCACTGTGCGTGTCTGTGGATCTCGCGACATTACCCCAGGTTTTGCAGTTGGCCGAAGACCACGAAAACTTCTATGCATCGGTCGGCGTGCATCCTGATTACGAACTGGAGACGGAGCCAACCCAGGCAGAACTGGTAGATTTATCGAAGCACCCCAAGGTCGTCGCTATCGGTGAAACCGGTCTGGACTATTACCGGCTGACCGGCGACCTGGATTGGCAGCGCGACCGTTTTCGCACCCATATACGTGCCGCCAGGGAATGCGGCAAGCCGCTCATTATTCATACTCGTTCCGCAGTTCAGGATACGTTGCGCATCATGAACGAAGAGGATGCCGGGAGTGCAGGGGGTGTGATGCACTGCTTTACAGAAAATCTCGAGGTTGCCCAAGCTGCCATTGAGCTGGGTTTTCATATCTCTTTTTCGGGAATTCTGACATTCAAGAACGCGACGCTCATTAAAGAAGTTGCCCAGAACATTCCGCTTGAGAAAATCCTGATCGAAACCGATTCGCCGTACCTTGCACCGGCTCCATACCGGGGAAAGACAAACCAGCCGGCCTACGTAAAACATGTGGCCGAAGAGATTGCCAGACTACGCGGCATTACGCTGCAAGAAGTGGGAGACGCTACCAGTCGCAACTTCAGGCGTTTATTTCTGAAGCAGTCATAATTGATTGAAAATACATTGAAATGGCAATTACATTGGCTGCCTGTGGATTTAACCAGACACCCCGTAAGTGCGCATAATGTATATTATGTCAAATCACATAACAATTCACCATGTGACGTAGTTAAACAAAAGTATTTGGCGATTCGTGAGCCCATTGACCTGCACTTCGCCGCCCCGCAAGAAAAGACATGGAAAGAAGCCAAAGATCAGGAACGCGCAACCTGGATGCTCAAACATCAATTGCCGGTTGAATGCAAATATCCAAAGACGGCAATAAAAGAAATGGAATGCAACAACAAGAAACAGCTGCTTGCGCAGGCATTCAATGAAGAATGGGAGAATAAAGTCAGGAGCGGGTGGAAACCCGAAGGTGCCGAGTACTAACCTGTCTCGTGATTGGTGGGCGGTACTGGGTTCGAACCAGTGACCCCTGCCGTGTGAAGGCAGTGCTCTACCGCTGAGCTAACCGCCCAATCAAGGGCGCGCATTTAATCATAGGCGCATATCCAAGGTCAATTTCTTTATCCGCACTTCCCATCTGACGTAAAATGCGCGACTTCGTTTCGCCTCAACTTCAGGATAGCAACATGATCGTTCGCACTCGTTTTGCCCCCAGCCCAACCGGATACCTGCATATCGGCGGCGCGCGTACCGCCCTCTTCTCCTGGGCCTATGCACGCAAGCACGGCGGCACATTTATCCTGCGAATCGAGGACACCGATGTGGAACGCTCCACGCCGGAAGCCGTTCAGGCCATTCTTGACGGCATGAATTGGCTCAAGCTGAACTATGACGAAGGCCCGTTCTACCAGATGCAGCGCATGCCGCGCTATAAAGAAGTCATCCAGCAAATGCTGGCTGCGGGCCAGGCCTACTACTGCTATACCAGCCCGGCCGAACTGGATGCCATGCGCGAGGCGCAACGCGCCAAGGGTGAAAAGCCCCGTTACGATGGTCGCTGGCGCCCCGAACCCGGCAAGACCCTGCCGCCGACACCCGCCGATATCAAGCCGGTGGTGCGTTTCAAGAATCCGACCGGGGGGGTGGTGGCCTGGAAGGATATGGTCAAAGGTTATATCGAATTCAGCAACACCGAACTGGACGACCTCATCATCGCCCGTTCCGACGGCACGCCGACCTATAATTTCTGTGTGGTGGTGGACGACTGGGACATGGGCATCACCCAGGTCATCCGTGGCGACGACCACGTCAACAACACACCGCGCCAGATCAATATCCTCAAGGCGCTCGGTGCCAAAGTGCCGCAATATGCGCACCTGTCGATGATCCTGGGCGACGACGGCACCAAGCTGTCCAAACGTCACGGTGCCGTGAGCGTCATGCAATACGACGAAGACGGCTTTTTGCCGGAGGCCGTCATCAACTACCTGGCCCGCCTCGGCTGGTCGCACGGCGATGATGAGGTGTTTTCGGTTGCACAATTCTGCGAATGGTTCGACCTCGACCACATCACGCCATCTGCGGCGCAGTTCAACACCGAAAAATTGAACTGGTTGAACAATCATTACCTGAAGCAAACCGGCAATACTCAATTGGCGGAACTGGTGCGGCCCCGGCTTGAAGCAAGAAATATCAAGGCGGGTGCCAGTCCGGATCTTGCAGCCATCGTCGGCCTGTATAAAGAACGCGTCGCCACCTTGAATGAATTGGCCGATGCAGCAGAAGTGTTTTATATCGACCTGCATCCGGAAGCGACATTGCTTGACGCGCAGCTGTCCGCCGAAGCCATCCCTGCCCTGCACGACTTGGCGCAACTATTCGGCACGGTTGCCTGGGAAACCACCGCAGTCAGCGCGGCCATCAAAGAGGTCATAGTCAAACATGGTTTGAAGATGCCCAAGCTCGCCATGCCCTTGCGCGTAATGCTTACCGGGCAAACCCAGACGCCTTCCGTGGATGCATTGGTGACACTGTTCCCGCGCGAGATGGTATTGGCGCGCATGGAAAGAAACCTTGCGAAAAAAACCGGCTGACTTGCTTTACAAGGTCGGGTGCCATCACTATAATGCGCGCTCTTTTCGGGGCACCCCGGGGGTATAGCTCAGCTGGGAGAGCGCTTGCATGGCATGCAAGAGGTCAGCGGTTCGATCCCGCTTACCTCCACCAAAAAGAAAAACGAAGTCCCCTTCGTCTAGAGGCCTAGGACACCGCCCTTTCACGGCGATAACACGAGTTCGAATCTCGTAGGGGACGCCAGATATATATTGAAATGGGCACTTGATTCCAAGTGCCCATTTTCATTTGGCGAAGCCACTAAGTCAGCGCAATAATGTGCGATCTGAAGATTGTCCGGATATTTATCATCGCGAATTCCCGATTTCAATATTTTGAAGCGCCCTGCACATCATCTCCTGACTCTCGATCTTGCACCCATAAAAACACTAGGGTATTTTGAGCAAAATTCATTTTCTGATACTGTTTATAGGGATATTATGTATCCATTGAAATGTATGCCAGACGTTGGATTTTGGGGGTTTGGGCGTTGAAAACTATTCAAAACAAAAGTGAGAATGAAGCTGCAAACGTCCTCGTCAAGGCCAGATCTGCAATTCTGGAAGGCGGATACGACGACCTCGCTTCAGCGGCGGCGGATTTATCCGAGTTGATCAATAAGCAGAATCCCCATCAACAAAAAGAAACTCCGTTATCTCCCCTGATCAAGCCCTTGATTGCCATTGCCGACATTCTGTCTACAGATCGGCAATATCTGCGTGCCGCAATTGCGGCCTATATCGACGCGGCCCAATATTCCGCTGGCAAAGACGATGAGCTCCACAAGCAATCCATGATTGCACTGCTCAAAAAAACAGAATTCCTTCCCTCCTCGGCAGATCGCATTGAGATATACCGCCAGGCGCTGCTGAAGGTGCCCGCACATAGCCCGGTCGCCAAATTGGCCAAACGCAAATACAAGGAACAGGAAAACCCGGTTTACTTCAGAATGCGGCCGGCAAGGGAGATGCCCAAGCTTGATGAAGCGGTTATTGATGGTGACCTGAAAGCAGTTTATGGCGCTCAAATCATACGCGTTATTCGCCAGCAGACTCCAGCGGGTGAAATCCAGTATTCAGTTGTGGTTCCGCGCGGGTTTTCGCGAGGCAAACTCAGCCAGGCAGGGGTTCAGAATGCCCAAAAACTGCAGCGCAAAAGTGCCGATGATGATCTGGACCGGATTATTGTCCCCTCTCATAACCTGCCGCAGCATACTCAACGCGACATGGATTTTTTGTCCCGCCTGCTGAGTTATGGCATATACCTTGACGCAACACATGGCCGTATACGCGATGCCGCTGGATCGGTCATTGGATATAATTTTCCCGAAGGAGCAAATCCTGACCGGTTAAGGTATATGGGCGTTGATGTGGATAAGATTATCCCGCAAGACGGAAAATTTTTCGTCCCCATGGAAAAAATCAATTTTTTTGCCGATCCGGCGTTGATCGGGAAATGGAACTGGATGCCAGCCGGTGGAGGCATAATCAGATCGAGCGTTCCGGAAGATGAACGATCTACAATCATTCAGACCCTTCAAACCTTCGGAATTACCCCCTGTAATGACACTACGGACACGGTAAATAACGACTACGTCGTGGTTGCGCGGAATGACAAGGGGAAATTGAACAAAATCATCCACCAGCATATCCTTCGGGAAAGAAGCAAACATCTCTTGAATTTTGCTGAAGCTCTTCCCGGCTTTGCAAGCACTATCGCAGTTGCGGCCTACAAGGATGCATGCGCTCCGATATTCGGCCTGAAACGCTGCAGGTAATTCCTACAGCCCGCTCAATACCTTGATATGCGCCATGGCACAGCGTCCCAGCGCATGCAGCTCATACCCGCCCTCCAGCGTCGAAACGATGCGTTTGTGACCGTGCCGCTCCGCGACGTGCTTCAATTGCTCAGTGACCCAACTGTAATCAGCATCCGTAAATCTGAGCATGGACATATCGTCTTCCCAATGCGCATCGAAGCCGGCAGAAATCAGCAACAACTCCGGCTTGAATTTCTCCAGCGCGGGCAGCCAATGATTCGTCACTGCCTCGCGGAATTCCATGCTGCCCGCGCCTGCCGCCAGCGGCACATTGATGATGTGTTCGCTGCCGCTATCCGCGCCTTTGTATGGATAAAACGGATGCTGGAAGGTCGAACACAGCATCACGCGCGGATCGTTGCGAAAAATGTTCTCGGTACCGTTGCCGTGATGCACGTCGAAATCCGCAATTGCCACCCTGCTTAGACCGTGCGCCGCCAACGCATGCGCCACGCCGATGGCGACATTATTGAAGATGCAAAATCCCATCGCCTGCGCTTTTTCGGCGTGGTGACCGGGCGGGCGGATGTTGCAAAATGCATTCTCCACCTGGCCTTGCATTACCAGATCTACCGCCATCACCACCGCCCCGGCTGCGCGCAATGCGGCCGGATAGGTAAACGGGTTCATGGTGGTGTCACCGTCGAGTTCCACCGAACCCTGGTGCGGTGCGGCGGATTTGATGGCATCGACATAGTCGGCATCGTGCACCCGCAGCAATTGTTCGCGTGTGACTTCGGGGGCTTCATGGTGTTGCAGGTAACCGAACAATCCCGAAGCGATCAATTGATCCTCGATCGCATGGATGCGCGCCGGACATTCCGGATGGTCTGCACCCATGTCGTGCTTGAGACAGAGTGAATGAGTTATATAAGCAGTTTGCATGGCATCTAACTGTAACGCTACAGTGCTATCATACCGAACGAATCAACAACACGAGGCGAAAAATCATGGGCAAGCACTACTTGAATCCTCTCTTCGCACCAAAATCCGTGGCTGTATTCGGCGCCAGCGACCGTCCCGATTCGGTCGGCCAGATCGTGTTCAAGAACATGCTGGATAGCGGCTTCAAGGGCAAACTCTATCCCATCAATGCCAAGAATGCGGAAGTTCAGGGCCAGAAAGCCTACGCATCCATCGGCGCGATTGGCGAACCGGTCGAGCTGGTGGTCATCGCCACACCGCCGAAAACCGTACCCGGTATCATCGAGGAATGCGGCATTCACGGTGTGAAAGCGGCAGTCATCATCACCGCCGGCTTCGGCGAAGTGGGCGCAGAAGGCGCGTCACTCGAACACCAGCTTCTGGAAAACGCGCGCCGTTACAACATCCGCCTGATCGGGCCGAACTGCCTCGGCATCATGCGTCCTTCCATCGGCCTGAACGCCACCTTCAACAAAGGTCCCGCCAACGTCGGCAACATCGCCCTCATCTCCCAGTCCGGCGCGCTGTGCACCGCCATTCTGGATTGGGCGAACCGCAACGATGTCGGCTTCTCCAGTGTCGTATCCATGGGCTCCTCCACCGATGTGGACTTCGGCGAGATACTGGACTATCTGGTCTCCGATTCCAGCACACGCAGCATCCTGATGTACATCGAGGGTATCCGCAATGCGCGCAGTTTCATGAGCGCGCTGCGCGCCGCCGCACGCATCAAGCCGGTGATTCTGGTCAAGGTCGGCCGCCATCCGGCAGGCTCGAAAGCGGCGATGTCGCATACCGCCTCGCTGGTGGGTGCGGATGACGTATTCGATGCCGCCATCAGCCGCGTCGGTGTCGTGCGCGTGCAAACCGTCACCCAACTGTTTACCGCTGCCCGCGCCCTGTCCTGCGGTTTCCGTCCGAACGGCAACCGTCTCGCTGTTGTCACCAACGGCGGAGGCCCCGCCGTGATGGCTGCCGACCGCGCCGCCGATCTGGGGCTGGCCATGGCCTCACTGTCGGATAGCACCGTCGAATACCTCAACCAGCACCTGCCGTCGAACTGGCCGCACTGCAACCCGGTGGATATCATCGGCGATGCACAGGCAGACCGTTACTACCATGCCGTCAAGGCCTGTCTGGACGACGAAAGTGTCGACGGTGTGCTGGTCATCCTCACCCCGCAGGCCATGACCAAGCCGCTGGAATCGGCGCAGGTCATGATCGACCTGGCCAATACCGACACCCACGTCCACACCAAACCGCTGTTGACCTGCTGGATGGGCGAGACGCAAGTCGCCGAAGCGCGCGATGCGTTCACCAAGGCGCACCTGCCCCACTTCCGCACGCCTGAGCCGGCGGTCGAGGTGTTCTCGCACTTGTATGAGTACTACCGCAGCCAGAAACTGCTGATGCAAATGCCCGGCCCGCTTTCGCACCACATCGAACCGGACGTGGAAAACGCGCGCCTCATCATCGAAGGCGCCATGCAGGAACATCGCAAAGTGCTGACCGAGATGGAATCGAAAGCATTGCTGGCTTCTTTCAACATTCCCGTTGCGCGCACCATGGTGGCGCACTCGCCCAGCGAGGCGCTGCTGATCGCCCAGCAACTCGGCTTTCCGGTCGCCATGAAGGTCAACTCGCCCGACATCACACACAAGAGCGATGCGGGCGGCGTGGTACTCAATCTGAACAATGCGCATGAAGTGCGCGCAGCGTACCAGCACATCATCGACAATGTGCATCACAACCGGCCCAACGCCACGATGAACGGCATCTCCATCGAACCCATGATCGTCAAACCGAACGGGCGCGAACTCATGATTGGCGTCACCAGCGACCCGGTATTCGGTCCGGTGATTACGTTCGGCGCGGGTGGAACCAGTGTCGAAATCATGGGCGACCGTGCTGTCGCATTGCCGCCGCTGAATACCTTTCTCGTGAAAGACATGATCCAGCGTACGCATATTTCCAAGATGCTCTGCGCTTTCCGCAACATGGCGCCCGCCAATGTCGCGGCGCTTGAGGATGTATTGCTGCGCGTGTCGGAAATGGTGTGCGAACTGCCGCTGCTCCGGGAAATGGACATCAACCCGCTGATCCTCGACGAGACCGGCGCGCTGGCTGCCGATGCGCGTGTCATGGTGGAGTATCGCCAGCCCAACCCGGACCGCTACGCGCACATGGCGATCTATCCCTACCCCACCCACCTGGTCAGCGAGTGGCAGATGGCCGACGGTACCGACATCACCATCCGCCCCATCCGCCCGGAAGATGCCATACTGGTCAAGAAATTCGTCCATGACCTGTCGGAAGAATCCAAGTATTTCCGCTTCATGAACAGCGTGCAGGAATTAACCGAAGACATGCTGGCGCGGCTGACACAGCTCGACTACAGCCGCGAAATGGCGTTGGTCGCCGTAGCCGAAATTGGCGGCGCCGAAATCGAACTTGGCGTAGCGCGCTACGCGATCAACCCGGATGGAGAAACCTGCGAATTTGCCCTGGTGATTGCGGACAGCGTCGCCGGCAAGGGGTTGGGGCAAAAGCTCATGGTCTCGCTGATGGATGCGGCACGCTCCAAGGGTCTGACGACCATCGAAGGCGAAGTGCTGAACAACAACCACAGAATGCTCAAACTGATGGGCCGCCTTGGTTTCACATCAAAAACAAGCGAGGACGATCAGGGGGTGATGAAGGTCAGCAAGGTGCTGTAAAGCACCGAACACACGAACTAACTTGTGCGAGCATCAAGCGCCTGGGCAATTTGTGCAGTCAGCATCATGACTTCCCGGTCAACCTGGGTTAGCAAAGAATCAAATTCGCCGAATGATTCCTTTCTAATCTTGTTTTCCAGTTGTTCGGCCAGGCTTTGCAGGGATTCTGCTCCCAGAGTACCGGCAATGCCTTTCAGGGTATGCGCCAGTCTTTCAGCTGTTTGCCGGTCGTTTGACGCCAGCGATTCCCGAATGCCGGAAACCACATTCTGTTGATTCAACCTGAATTTCTCGAGCAGCGAATAATACAAGGCAACATTCCCGCCGATCCTGCGCACACTGGCGGCTACTTTGACGCCCGGCAAGTTCGGAAGCGTTTCTGTTGCAGGCACTGTGCAAGAAGCCGGCGCGGACTTTTGCGAGATTCCCGTTGTTTGGGCCGCATGAACCCATTTGGCGAGCGTTGTCACAAGGTGATCCGGATCTATCGGTTTGCCAATGTGGTCGTTCATTCCTGCCGCCAGAATCTCGTTCTGCTCGCTGACCATCACATTGGCAGTCAGTGCAATGATGGGCAAATTGGCGTAATGAGGATCCTTGCGTATTTCACGCGTGGCACTGATGCCATCCATCACCGGCATCTGCATGTCCATCAGCACGCCGTCGAATTGCGATTGCTTCACCAACGCAATCGCTTCTTTACCGTCCTCCGCAATGGTCACATTGATCCCGAGATTCTCCAGCATCTCCTGCGCAACTTGCCGGTTGATTTCGTCGTCCTCGACCAGGAGAATGTTTGCCCCGCGGAATTTTGAAACAAGCACCGGATTGAACTGTGCGCCAACCACCCTGAACTGGCCTGCCGCCAGATTATCCCAGCCGGATATCCGGGCTACCGCATCAAACAATTTGCTCTGCTGGAACGGCTTTTCCAGAATGCCATCGACAATATGGTCTATTCCGTGCAGCGGCATTTCATTTTGTCCGTAACCCGTGATCAGCAGCACTTTCGGCCTGATGCGCAACTCGGTCATGTCGCGCAGTTTCCCGGCCAACTCAATGCCATTCATGTGCGGCATCTTCCAGTCGAGGATAACCAGGCCAAACGGCTTCCCTTCATCATTCGCCTTGCGCACCGCATTCAGGGCATCCAGACCATTGTCGGCAATTTCCACATCGAACGTAAAAGTCTCGAGATAATTCTTGATATAGAGCAGGATGCTCTCATTGTCGTCAACGGCCAGGACGCGCAACCCGCGAAATAATTTGAGCTTGGACTGATCCAGGCTCATCTTCTGCTCTGCCCTGTTGAAACTCACGGTAAATATGAATTTCGAGCCCTTGCCCGGCGTGCTTTCAACCCGGATTGTTCCGCCCATCATTTCGATCAGGCGTTTGCTGATCGTCAGGCCCAGACCCGTACCGCCGTATTCACGCGTGATGCTGCTATCCGCCTGGGTGAACGGCCGGAACAAATTGTCTATCTGCCTGGGGGACATGCCGATTCCCGTGTCCTGTACGGTAAAACGCAAAGTGACGTGATCGCCTTCGTCCTGCTCCAACTCGACACGAATCGTGACTTCGCCTTTTTCCGTGAACTTGACGGCATTTCCGGCAAGGTTGATCAGCACCTGCCCCAAACGCAAAGGATCGCCGACCAGGGAAGACGGAACGTTCGGGGCGGTCTCCAGCAAGAACTCGAGATTTTTCTCCTGTGATTTAACGCCCACGATCGTGGCCAGATTGCCCATGACTTCCTCAAGCTCAAACGGAATCCGGTCCATTTCCATTTTTCCGGCTTCAATTTTCGAGACATCCAGAATATCGTTCAGGATGCCCAGCAGCGACTTTGCCGAACGGTGAATCTTCTGGAGATAATCGTGCTGCTTGTCGGACAAATCCGTCTGCAAACACAAATGGCTCAAACCGATGACCGCATTCATCGGCGTGCGCAGCTCGTGTCTCATGTTGGCCAGGAAAGCATCCTTGATCTGGCTGACCGCTTCCGCGTGACTGCGCGCGTCCTCGGCTTCCTTCAGTTTCTGTATATCCTGTATGAGTTCGGTATTGGCCAACAACAACATCTTGTTCCGGTTTTCGACTTCATCTTCCAGCACCACGATGCCGCGATTGACCAGCAACGTCAGAATCGCAATGACGAACAGCATGATAATTCCGATTACTGCTCCCGATCCCTGCGCATGCTCCGATCTGCTGATCGCCTTTTTAATCGTTTCCTGGAATTCCCTGTCGGCTATATCCCTGTATGACACGGCGTCCGCCGAATAGGCATCCCGCAAAGCCCGCAACTTCTTGATTTCCTCGAAAGCGGGCGTATCCGATTTCGTCGCCATTCTTTGTGCCACATCGAAAGCCAGGACATAAAAGGCATCGAACTCGGACTTCAGCTTTTCGATTTCCTTTCTATGCACTGAATCGATCCGTTCCAATGTTGCAAAACGGCCCGATATTTCAAATTCTTTCGCCTTGGCCGATTCCAGGAAATCCCCGTCTCCGGTTGCCGCAGCCGTGTTTAACGATTCCACGATGCTCTCGAAGCTTTTCAGATTTTCTCCGGCGGCATTAAGTATCGGGAACTGCGAATCGCGAATTTCCTTGAGCAGGGAATTCCCGCCGGACAACACCAGGGAGGAGTAAATCAGATAGGCGACAAAACACAATGTGGCAACCGCAGGCACCAGCAACAGTTTAATTTTCAGCGGGTAGTTACTGAATCTGCTCATTTACACGGACGAACGAATCATGGTTTTAGAACCACCCTGACACTGCGATTCACAGCGGCCTTGTCGATATACCCAATGGCATTCGGATTGCGGGCTACGGCTTTTATGACGGCTGCGTTGTCGGGTAACAGCTTCGGCGGACGACCGTCGCCCGTGAAAATGATTTTTGCCCAATAGGCGGTGAGTTGTGAAGAATTCTTGTGGGCCACTCTGGTATAGAACTCATCCCTGAGTCCGCTGCCCTCAGGCAGATCGATAGGCAGGGCCATGCGTCCATCCGGGAACGTGGCAACCTTGCCGAGAAAAATTTTTGCGGTCTGTTCGGCAGTCAGGCTTTTAATGGGACTCCTGGAAGAAACGACCACCACCACATCGGCATTTGCAGTGGCGGCAAACGCCGATACGGCCAGAAGCAGCATAAGTGTCAGGTAATTGCGGAACATGTTCACCGTGTACTTCGCGCCTAGAACACAAAATCAACGACTGCGGAAATCACATGAAACTTGTTTCCGTAGAGATTCACGCCCGCAGGAACATTCACGAGATAACCATTCGAGTCGTCGCTGAGCTTCACCTGGTCATACTGTAATTTGAAATCGTAATTTCTCATGAAATCCCAGCGCACCCCCAGACTGATCGTGCTTTGGGATCGATTTGCGCGCACTCTGGCCGATGCCGTGGGCGGGGTCGAATAGGCATAAAAAGAACCCGGACTATTCTGGCTATATAGGAGATAGGGGGTGAACTTGTCGATGCGGTAACCGCCGCTGACGTACATCGCACCGATTTTGGTAGTCGAGCGCCGCTGCATCCACTCGGAAATAACAAACCATTCGCCCGGATCGTAACTCGCACCCACCGACAAATCGCTGTTTTGTGTCCACTCACCGGACGTTCCTGTCAGGTAACTCAGGGTTGAAGTTTTGCGATGCTGGTAAGAGATGTGAAATGTCGCCGGACCATATTCAAACGTATCAAACAATCCCCACATGTCTTTTGAGGTTGTTTCACTGTTTGGTCTTTCAAGCTTGTTTGTGCCGTAATTGGCTTTGAAGGTATTGCCTGCCTCGCCAATTACAGAACGGTAAGTGACATCAATTCCATCACTGCCTGGAATGGACAGCTGGTGGTAAAGATCGACTGGCGGGTTAACCCAGACATAGCTATAGCCGACATCGTGATATTCCGAATCCATAAAAGTCGGCAGGGCTATACGCCCAATCCGAATATAGGCATTGGGAGTTAACGCATATTTCACATTGAGCCACTCGACCTCGGGCGCGTATGAACCGTCGGTGCGATATTCCGTATCGATTTGCAATATGGCCGTTATTTCAGGTGTGAAATCGGCCGTTACATGTGCGGCGGCCCGGCTGTTGTTTCCCGCCCACCAGTCGCTGCTGCGGCCCACGCCCTTGGGCATTGAACTATCGAGAACGTAGTCCCCCTGATTCAGGTTGGAATGGGAAACACCCAGCGATCCAAACCCGCCAAAGTGGAACATCGGCAGTTCAGCTAACGCCGCAGTCGATTCAGCCTTCTGCTCTGCGGCAACAGAGATACCGGCAACAAGCAGCAGAGGAACAGCGAGTAATATTCTTTTGGGCATAAGGTTCACCTTGATCTCAGAGAATTTTGCTGCACCCCTCAACACCGTATTCCAATGCCCGGAATGCCGCGTTCAAACACTTCTTCTGACCCGCGAAACTTGCACAAGATTCAAAAAAAAGGATTAAATAATTCCGCTGCTGAATATTTAATCCGTTGATTCCGCGCTTCGCAACATGTATTTTGTTCGTACCGGCCGGTAGTGTGACAGAATTCGCATCATGAACAATATGGAACACCGTCCTCCCGACGCTGCCTGACGAACGGTTTTATCATAGCCCATAATAAGGAGAATAATATGGACAATATGGAAGAGACAGGAAAACATGCCACAGTGCTGGTGCGCCCCACCGTCATGGTTGTGGACGATGCCGACGAAATGCTGATGATCATGGAGTCGATTCTGGCAAAAGAATATTCGTTGAAATTGTTCGACCAACCCCAGAAGGCGCTTGATTACGCATTTTCCAACCCGCCCGATTTGATCCTGCTTGATGTGATGATGCCGGACATCGACGGTTTCGAAGCCTGCCGCCGCCTGAAAGCCAATCCCAGGCTCAGGGATATTCCGGTGATCTTCCTCACGTCGAAGGATGAGGATGAATACGAAGAAATGGGATTTTCGGTTGGCGCTTCGGACTTCATCCACAAACCCATCAACGCTCCCATCGTGATGGCACGCGTCAAGACCCATCTTAAAATCAAATTCGTGATGGATTACATGAGGAATGAAAATTTGCGTTTGCAGAAAACCGCAAAGGAGGCCTCTACCGAAGTTGCGGAGCTGACCAAGATGCTTTGGGGCAGTCCGCATGTTAAATCCTGACGGCCAGGCGGCATGAAAAAGAACGGGCACTTGAGGCAAGTGCCCGTTTTTCATTCCGGCTGCAATCGGTGTTACTGCAACCCGAACGTCCCGTAGCGGACGGCTTGCAATTTCAAGCCTGCTGCGTCACGATGTGCCGTGCCGTGCTGCCGGAAAAGCCGGCAGTGCGCTGCCACAGGCAATGTGTTCCAGCATTGCATTTCCACCCGATCCGCCGCATCACACTTACACAGTTTTCCAAATTGTTTTCGGTCAATCAGATTGTCGAATTAACTGTGCCCATACGTAAACAAACGGTTCTACCCGAAAGGAGACGATCATGGCGATGCAGACAGTGGAACTCCAATTCATCACGGGCCTGAAGCGAAAGATCTTTCGCAATGCCCGCTTGTGCGGCAGTTGGGATGGCAATGGCCGTTATTCCGAAATCTGGTCCGAATCCATCATGCAAGAGGACATCGGGACAGATGGATGCCCGATCTTCAGGGCAACGGTTGCGCTTGATCTTGCCGAAAAGGACAAGACGTTCAAATGGGGCGTGCTGCTCGACGGCCCGCAGGGCGCCAATTTCTGGGGAGTGCCGACTGAGGTGCAGGATGCCAATTCCACCGCCCGCTATCGCCAGTTTCAACTGGCCGGCAATGCTTCACCCCAGACAGAACGCTATTACTTCACATATGGCCGCCGCCTGGGCGCCAACAAATATTTCGCAACCGGAGGCGCCCTGCCCGGCCTGCGTTTTGCCGTGTGGGCACCCAATGCGCAAGAAGTGGATGTCGTCTTCGGCAATCCGGCTAACGGGTACATCGCCGATGACGGTAAAGGGATAGATCCCAGGCAGCCCGTGGTTGCCCTTTCGCGCGCGCCAGACGGAATCTGGGAAGGCGGGCCGCAGGAAAATTTCGAGTCGTTCAAAAGCCACCTCTATATGTACCGCATCAAGAACGCGCAGGGGGAAACCGTTTATCGTACCGATATCTTTTCGCGTAGCCAGATCGGCAGGGGCGGCATCGATCCGGCCCGGGACAACTGGCCGGGAACGCTGGACACCCTGGACGGCACGGTGAGCTGCAGCGTGGTCATCGATCCCGATGTGGTGCGACAGGATTTTGCGTCCACGCCGCCGGGCAAACAACCGGCACTCATTCCCGCCGAGCAATTCTGGGCCTCGGAATTCACCTTCGGTCTGCCGCTTTCCACCCGGCTGGATGACCTCGTCATCTACGAGTTGCACATCGGCTCGCTGGGCTTCGGCAAGGACACCCCGGGCGACCTAGGCGATGCGATAAGCTTCCTCGATCACCTGGTCGATCTCGGCGTGAACGCAGTCGAGCTGCTGCCCATGGCCGAGTTCTCCGGCAATATGTCCTGGGGCTATGGCGACACGCACCATTTCTGCATCGAAGCCAGCGCCGGCGGCCGCGACAAATACCGCCATTTCGTGCGCGAGTGCCACCGCCGTGGTATCGCGGTTATTCAAGACGTCGTCTACAACCACTACGACCCCAACTCGGGCCGCGCCGAATGGGCGTACGACTCGAACGCGCCCGAACAGAACATCTACTACTGGTATGAAGGCCTGCCGAACGATTACCCGGCCTTCGAGGCCGCCGCAAAACTCGCCGAGCAGAATCATTCCACGGCGCCGGACCGTCCCATCGCCGGACACGGCGGCTATCTCGACAACGGCTCCACAGGCTACACGCCGCGCTTCCGCGAAGAAGTCGTGCGCCAGCAATTCATCAGCAGCGCCGCATTCCTGATCGAGGAAATGCATGTGGACGGCTTGCGCGTGGACCTGACCCAGGCGATCCATCGCGACAACGTGCTGCATGCGGATGGACGTTCGATTGGCGACGCCAACAGTTTCGGGCAGAAGCTGCTGCGCGAATGGAGCCGCACGCTGCGCATGATCCACCCGAACGTCATGCTGATCGCGGAAGACCACACCGGATGGGACGCCGTGACCAAACTGCCGGCCAAAGGCGGGCTGGGGTTCGAGGCAAGATGGGCGGCGGAGTTCTACCACAACCTGATCGGCGACTCGCCCTCTGCCGAAGGCAAGGCGCGACTGCTGAAACAGGCCGGCTACGGCGGAAACGAGCCGCTGGCCATGGACTCGTTTGCCGATGCGCTAAACGCCAGCAGCCACAATCAGGTCGTTTATCACGAATCGCATGACGAAGCCGGCAACGCCAGCGGCACGGAACGCACGATTGAAACCGCCGTCAACGATGTCCTGAACGAAGCCACGCGCCCCTGGGCGGAGGCGCGTTCCCGCGTGAGCTTCGGCCTCTCCATGCTTTCTGCCGGCACGCCGATGTTCTTCATGGGTGAAGAGATCGGTGCGAAGAACCAGTTTACCTACAACAATTTCATGAACCAGCGCGAAGACATTCTCGGCGAGCGGCGCAACAGCGGCAAGACGCTGTTCCGCTATTACCAGGATCTCATCACCCTCAGCCGCCGGCAACGCTCCATCCGCAGCCACAACATCGACATCCTGCACCGTTCAAACGCCAATCGCGTGATCGCCTTCAAACGCTGGAGCGGAGACGAAGAAGTCATCGTTGTGGCGAGCCTCAACAACGCCCCCTTCGCCAACGGCTACGTGATCGGGAAAGACCAGCTGGCCATTCCCGATGGCGCATGGAAAGAAGTATTCAACAGCGACGCCGCAGTTTATGGCGGGCAAAACATGGGGAACGGAGGGACTACGATTTCTTCATCGAACGGATGCATTAATACGAAGATACCGGCGAACGGATTTGTCGTGCTTGCCCGGCAATAACACCAGGAACTGAACAAGCCTCCGCTCGTCCATCAACCTCGTGATCGCATTGACCCTGCTGAGGCTTGGGGGTATCTTGCTCGCCTTGTTATCCGGCCTCTATTGACTTAGCAATGTTGTCAAACACTGTCCCGCCCAATTCCACGCAATTGCTGCACCGCTGGCGCGTGATGGAGGCTGTGTCGCCGGAGAATAGCCGCACCCACCATGTTTACGGACAGAATCCAGGCGGCAACTTTGGCATCTCAACAAGCGCCATCCAGGAATTCGACCCGGTTGCCATGACCGCCAAGACACGCAGCGGCAAGACATACATCCTGGTCGGCCACCCGGACACCTCCCCGCTCGGCGAGTCCGCGTGGCGCAAATGGTGCAAAGACAACAGCATCGTTGCGGAACGGGACGTGACCCGCGACTACTACTTGAACGCAGATCAGGAAACGACGGTGACATTCAAACGGCTCAAACGGCGCAGCGACAGCTGAGTTATTCCAAACCTTCAACTCCCAAATGCCGCAATACGCAGGGTGGGCACGTATTTGGTGCCCACATGGACATTCACCCTTCGACAAGCTCAGGGCGAACGTTTTTCTGAATGTAACCCGAATCCCAAACCCGTTCATCCTGAGCCTGTCGAAGGAAGGAATGGCGCTCAGATCTATGAACATTCACCCTTCGACAGGCTCAGGGCGAACGTTTATTTTTGAATGTAACCCGAACCCCAACCCCGTTCATCCTGAGCCTGTCGAAGGAAGGAACGGCCCTCAGGCCTATGGTCATTCACCCTTCGACAAGCTCAGGGCGAACGGATTTTCTGATTACCCCTTCAACTTCGCAAACGCCGCCGCCATCGCCCCACCCATTGCAGGTTGAGCCGTTGCGCGGTTTGCCGCCTTCCCACCCGCAGGCTTGCCCTGTCCTCTGTTATCCCGCTGCTCGCGCGGCACACTTTCAGCTTTGCCACCCGCCGCATCCGTCAGACGCATCGTCAGCGCAATCCGCTTGCGCTTCACATCCACCTCCAGCACCTTCACCTTCACCACCTGCCCCGCCTTCACCACCGTGTGCGGGTCTTTGACGAACTTGTCGGCGAGTGCGGAGATGTGTACCAGACCATCCTGATGCACGCCGATATCTACGAACGCGCCGAACGCGGCGACGTTGGTCACCACACCTTCGAGGATCATGCCGGGTTCCAGGTCTTTCAGCTCTTCCACGCCTTCGCGGAAACTCGCGGTGGTGAATTCGGGGCGCGGGTCGCGGCCGGGTTTCTCCAGTTCTTTCAGGATATCCGTGATGGTCGGCACGCCGAATTGCTCGTTGGCATACTTGGCAGGGTTCAGCGATTTCAGCAGACCGCCGTTGCCGATCACGCCCTTGATCTCCTGCTTGATGTCTTCAAGGATGCGCTGCACCAGCGGGTACGACTCGGGGTGAACCGCCGAAGCATCCAGCGGATCGCTGCCGCCCATGATGCGCAAGAAGCCCGCCGCCTGCTCGAAGGTCTTGTCGCCCAGACGCGGCACTTCGCGCAGTTCGGCGCGGCTGTTGAACTTGCCCTTGAGGTCGCGGTGGCTCACGATGGCCTGCGCCACGCTGCTGCTCAAGCCGGAAACGCGCGTCAGCAACGGCGCCGACGCCGTGTTCACATCCACGCCCACCGCGTTCACGCAGTCTTCCACCACCGCATCCAGCGAGCGCGCCAGTTGCACCTGGCTCACGTCGTGCTGGTATTGACCCACGCCGATGGACTTGGGATCGATCTTCACCAGCTCGGCCAGCGGGTCTTGCAGGCGGCGCGCGATGGACACTGCGCCGCGGATAGACACATCCAGCTCCGGCAGTTCGCGCGAGGCGAACTCGGAGGCGGAATACACCGAGGCACCGGCTTCCGAAACGACGATGCTCGTAAGCTTCACCACACCATCCCCTCCCCCATTCACCACACCATCCCCTCCCCCTTGCAGGGGGGGGGTTAGGGTGGGGGTA
>JAHJNJ010000035.1 GCA_018820925.1 Gammaproteobacteria bacterium
CCCGACGTTCTGATCGTCCTTGAAATCCTTGTAGTCCACGCCCAGGGTCATGCTGTGGTAAAAACTTTTCCCCGGCTGCAGCGGCAACACCCAGCGCGCGCCGTATATCTTGCCTTTGCCCAGCATCGTCATGTCGCCCACAGCCGCCACTTTGCTGTTCGACGACACGGCATACATGGCCAACTGATCGCCGCCCGACAAAGGCATGAGGTAGGTTCCCATCAGCACGCGTACCTGGTCCCATTGCTGCGGCGTTGTCTGGTATTGCAGCGACACGCTGTGTTCCTTTTGCCACAAGTTGTCGTAGCGCAGCATTGCGGAGAGCCGCAACGGCTTGGTGTTGGGGCCGGCATAGTTGTTCAACTCAAGACTGCCATGCAGCGGCAACTTGTCTTCCACGCGCAGATCCACCGCGATCTTGCCCGGCGTCATACCCTGCCGCAGCACCGGGGTTACGCTCAAACCGGGCGCGCGGTTCGCTTCGCCCATCTGCTTCTGCATGCCCGGAAAATACGGCACGCTGTCCTGCCCCAGTTCCGGCACCTTGGACAGGATGCGGCCCAGGTCGTAATAACGCGAACCCACCACGCGCACTTTTTCCACGCTGCCTTCCGCCACGCTCAGCCGCACGATACCGTTCTTGATGGTCTGCTCGGGAATCCCCACCAGCACCGTCAGGTAGCCCGCCTCGCGGTACACTTTCTCCAGCGCGCTGCGCGCGGCTTCCACGTCGGCGATGGTTTTGTCCTCGCCGAGATAGGGGTACACAGCCTCTTCAATGCGGGTTGCAGACAGCATCTTGTTTCCCTCGATGCGATACTCCATCACGTTGAAACTGTTCTTCTTTGCAGGGGCCACCGGCTCTGCCGGCGCTACAGGTGCTGCCGGCTCTGCCTGTGTTGCTTGCGCTGCCGACTCCGCCGGTTCCGCCCGGCTGGTGCAGACAAGCATGAGTCCTGCACACAGCCATAAAATTTGGGTCAATCTCATTTATTCGTTACCAGTAGCTCAGTCATCTCGACAAGTCTGCTGCACGTTCATTGCACGGCCATTAATTGCCCGTTGCAAAATCAATATTTCAAACACAACAAACAGGCCCCCGGGGCGGGAGCCTGTCTCCAATTTGAATCGCTGCAGCGTCATGCACAGGCACGCCGGAGATGCCGGACAAAGCCCGGAATTCTTGCGTGCTGCACATTAACAACGCTGTATGAACTTAAATGTACAAACGGAGTGTCACAATTAGTCCGAACGGACTATTGACTCGGCAGGCATTGAACCTGAATGCCGGTTGTGCTTGTCGAAGCGCAAGATTTCATTCTCATTTCGACAAACCACGTAGGGTGGGCACGTTTTTCGTGCCCATGCGGAATCACGCGCTACCGCGTGGGCACCCAATACGCGCCCACCCTACAAGGGTTGATGTTTTGCAGGTGCGATTCCATTCGCACGATCTTTGAGCTATGTGCGAAGACTTCTGATTAAAGGCTAAATCCGGGCGTTTCAGATCCACTCGTCGTTTTCATCGGGAGGAATACATTCAGACCAGCCCTGGACATTCTTGAGGAAGTCTTCGACTTCCTCCTCACCACGCCCTTTGGTCTCTGCTCTGGTGGCAAACGCCAAAAGAAACGTGGGAATATACGGATCATCGCATTGCCGTTCGTTCATGTTCATTCTCCAGATATCAAAATTTGTCAGCCACAATATGAACGATGAGTGTTGCAGACGCTTGAATGATTTGTTGCGGTGGGTTGAATTTTGATCAGAATCGCCGCGACCTTCCATTTTTTATGTGGATACGCTGCATAAAGGGAAAGATCGACGAAACCGGATTCGACTGCAGTGAAAATCCGTGAGCCACATAAGAAAAAACCCCGGCATTGCGCCGGGGTGTTCTGAAACGTGCTACGCAAACAGATTACTGCAGCAACGCAGCGGGCGAGCAGATATTGCCGAAGGTGCCCACGCGCATCACCGGGTTGGTCGGGTCGAACGGAACGGTAGCAGCAAAGCCGTTCTCGGACAGGGCCAGCACGCCCGCAACCGGAGCACCACCGGAACCGGCAACGCCCAGGATGGAAGGATCGCCGGTGTACTGCCTCCACAGGGCGTAAACAGAAGCCTTGTCGCCGGTCAAGTCGCCGCGATCCTGGACGGTGGCTTGTCCAACGATGTCGTAATGGCCGTTAGCAGCGTTCTCGACGGTCGGTGCAGAGCCGTTCACGCTGGCGAACACGTAGCCGGCAGCCAGACCGGAGTCCACACCCAGCAGGCCGATGGCGATGTCGCCGCCGCCCAGACGGACGGAAGTCGGGCCGGCAGTCAACGCGCCGGTCCTGGTGTCGATGATGCCGCCGTCACGCGCAGCCAGCATGCAGGACTTCACGAAGCCGGAAGAGCTGTTCTCGACCACCACGATGTTGCCGGGAGCAACCGGGTTCACGGTGTCGCCCAATGTAGCGGTAGTAGCGGTGTACTCCATCGGATTGGTCGCACCAGTCATGCAGGGGTTGCCGAAGATGTGGGCGTTGATGGTCGCCTGTGTGCCGGAACCGGCGCCACGGCGGCAGACGACGATGGAGGTCGTGCCGGCGGGAATGCTGGAGTCGATCTGGTTCCAGTCATAAGCCAGGCCACCCATCAGTGCACCGATTTGTGCCTTGCTCAGGTTGTGCACGCCGGCGGGGGCGGTGTCGGTCACGACGGGCGCCATGATCACGCCAACGACGCCTTGGACATTCATCGCAGCGATCTGCGCGGCGGTCAGGGCAGATTGGCCGGCCGGCAGGTTGACGGCAGCTTCCAGGGTGGCGGGCTCGACGTCGGAGAGGCCGGCATCCGGAACGCGGTTGATGTTGGTGGGGCAGCCATGCACTGCCAGGCCGGTGCCTGCATCGATCACGGCAGTCGTGGCGCCGCAGCCAGCCAGATCCAGGGCAGCGGTCGGGGTGGACAGTGCAACCGGGTTCACGCCTTCAAAAGAACCGCCCTTGTCACGCTTGATGATCAGGATGGCCTTGCCGATGCCGGAGCCGGGAGCGGTCTCCAGGTTGGGATAGGTGGCGATCGCGGCAGCGTTGGCGCGGCCGAAATAGGCGCGGGAATCCTTGCCGTTGGGAGCTGTCAGCGTACCGCTGTAGAACACGTCGATCGTGGCCGCATCCAGGATGTGGGTGGCGATGTTGCCGCTCATGTTGGACAGGGCGGACGAACCGGACACGTACAGGGTCACGTCGGGCGTGGTGGAAGCGGGCAGGGCGGCTGCGGAGCCGGCGAAGGCCAGTGCGCAGGATACTACGAGGGCTTTCAATTTCATTTGGAATCTCCAGTAATCAAGGTTTCGGGTTGGGGTATTGCTGCAAGTACTGCGTGTTCCCTTGCATCGCCCCCGCCTCCATCGAGGCGGGGGGTAGCTACAGTCCTGCTCAGGCAAAAGTCATGCTGCCTGCGTTGTTGCGACGACGTGTTGCGATGAAGCCGATCAAGCCCAGGCCGCTCAGCATCAGCAGCCACTCGCCGGGCTCGGGAACGGCAGCCACGGTGTAAGTCAGCGTACCGTTGCTGGCGAGAGTCCAGGTCGAAGCACCGGCGGCGTTCTGGAACATGGCCTCGGCAGCCGAGGTGACGGTGGAGCCGCCAGCCGGTGTCAGATACCAGAAGTCCATCGAAGAACCGATGGCGGCTGTGGTGGTGAAACCACCTGCGCCCCAAGCAGCGTTACCGCCGCCGCCGTTAATGACAGTGAAAGTGGTGCCGGCATAAGGAGCTGCCGCGCCCGACACCGGGTTGGACACTGCGGAAGTGCCTGCACCGGTGGCAGTGCTGGAAGCAGCGAAGTAGGTCTGGAGGCTTGTGCCACCACCGGTCAATTGAGAATTGGCCATCGCAGGTGCGCCCACACCGGTCGTCAGGAAACGCTGTTGATTGATTCCAGTAGCGGTACCTGTTTTGTCACCGGCGATCACGTTCCACACCAGGTTGTTGTTGCCGACCATCCAGCTGGTCAGCAGCGCATCGGCGGTGAAAGTCATGTTGCCGGGAGTGCCGGCAGCCAGCGTAGCAACAGTGGTGCCAGACACGGTAGCGGCGAAAGTGGACATGTTCACGCCCAGATCGCGGGTGTAGGAGACATTGTTCACGGTATCCCAAACCGACAGCACCAGGTTGGAGCTGCCGCTGTTCATGTCGACGATGGTCGCATTGGCCTGACCGGCAACTGCCAGCGCCAGGGCACCCGCTACCAGGGTCATTTTCATTTTCATTTTCATTTATTTCCCTTTCATAATGAACCCCCTTGCGAGGGAAGTACTGTTAAGAAAGCCCGGAACCGCGGAGCGGCCCCATAGCCATTCGCGACGGACGATGCCGCTGCCCGCTACTGCATGTGCAACCCGGCCATCTCGCGCTGCATTGAGATCCGTGGCTTTCCGTCCCCGCCTCGCAACGGGTTTGGCCTTAACAACTACTGACTCACAACATTCCTGTGCAGCCGAGCGCCAATCTACAGAGATGACATTACAAAGCATCGGTGTAATTTCGCGCACGGCATGAGCCGTTCAGACTATGTGTACGCAAACTGAACCGGCTCTCAGGCGAGTTGCACCTTAACAATGGAAAATGAAAATCAATGCACGAATGAATTGTTCTTGCTAGTCCGAACGGACTAGGGGTGACTAGTCCGTTCGGACTATTGTGGTGGAAACAAAAAGGTCATGAAGATGATTGGCGGGGTGGACACAGAAACGTGCCCACCCTGCTATTTCGGATTATTCGTATTGAACGATAAGCGGCGGCAGGGCCACCAGTTGCTGGCCGGTACATATGGTGTAGCGTTCGCTTGCCGAAGCCATGCAGATCGCCCCGACGGCACTGCCGAATTTGATTGCGACTTGCGCGCAGGTGTTTGCGTCGGTGACGCGCATGATCTGGCAAAGATGCATTTTTCGCTGGTCGGCTGTCGGATCGGACGGCAACGGATCGGGTGGTGGAACCTGGTATTCGGGCGGAGTTGTATTGACGGGCGTTGTATTCCCGGGAATTGAATTATCGGTTGATCCGTCCCCTGCCGTTGAACCGCCGGGCGTTGTATTCACCGCGATGTTTGCATATAGCGTCGGGTTGTTGCCGGGGCGATAGGTGAATCGCCACTCGGAATAATGCATTTTCCTGGCAAAGCTTTCGTTGCCCCGGCCGAAATTTTCCGTTTTGAGCGGTGCGGTTTCGGACAGGCTGTGCACGCCGACGATGCCGCCGTCCGCCCCTTTGATCAACCCCCACTCAAAATTGCCGGTGATGGGGTCGGCAAATATTTTGCGCAAGTAGCGTACCGTGTCCTGGTGGCGGTTGTCCTGCAACAAATCTTCGAGCCGCTTCGGAAATTGTTTTATGCCCGCGTTTGCTCCCTCGCTCGGGGGGGTCTGGTAGTAAGCGTAAATGGCACTGCTGAACTGGTTGCCGATGAACAGCAGTTGCTGTTCTCTCGCGCGTTGCTGGGCGGTGTGCCAGAAGGTGCCGATCGTGGCCAGCGTCACGCCCATGATGGCCACCAGGATGAGCAGGCCGATGTAGGTGAAGCCGGAACAGGAACGAATTAATGGAGAACGGATCAGGGGCATGGTTTCAAACTCTCAAACCGAATGACAACGTAGGGTGGGCACGTTTCATGTGCCCACGCTGTAGCGGCACCCGATTCCGCGTGGGCACACAATACGTGCCCACCCTACTGACTGCATCATTCCGGCGAAGGCCGGAATCCAGATTATTAACAAATTTCCCACGCCGTGGGGCAACACCCATGGTTTTGTCCGCTTCGCGGAGTCACAATTTTTTGACTGAATTCCGGCCTTCGCCGGAATGACGGCCCAATGGTTCTTTCGGGTTAAATCAAGGCTGCGGCGCAGACTCATCCAGCAGCTTGGCGATCAATTCTCTCGGCTGATTTCCAAACAGCAATTTGCCGTTGCTGAAGATGATGCCGGGGGTTCCGTTGATCCAGTTCTTTGTTGCGATGTCCGCAATATCCTTGAGCGGCGTTTCACAGTCTGTGTTGCTGCCTTTGGGTTCTTTCTGGCGCAGCAACATGTCTTCCCATGCCCCGGCTTTGTCCTTGGCGCACCAGATCATCTGCGACTTGCGCACGGCGTCCGGATGCAGGTCGGCGAGCGGCAACAGGAAGGTGTAGATGGTCACGTCATTCACGCCTTCGAGTTCTTTCTCAAGCCCCAGACAATGCGGACATTCAGGGTCGGAGAACAGCGCGAGCTTGCGTGTGCCTTTGCCTTTGACCCTGACGAAGGCTTTGTCCAGCGGCAATTTTGAAAAATCCACCGCGGTGATCCGGTCCTTTTCCTGCCTGGTCAGGTTCTGTTTTGTTTTGAGATCGACCATGTTGCCGAAAAACCCGATTTCGCCTTTTTCATCGGTGTAGAAAATATTAAAGCCGTTGGTGACGACCTGGTACAGCCCGCCATACGCAAGCTTGGTGATGGAGATGATCTTCACTTCCGGCGCGGTCTCCGTGATCGTCTTCCTGATTTCTTCTTCGCCGGCATACGCGCCATGAACTACGGACAGCAGGATCAGTGCGCTTGCGATACGTGCCAAATTAAACATTGTTTTCTCCTTGTGTTTCGTGATGCGCCATGAGCAGTCCCAGTTTGAAGCCGGTGGTAACGGCATGGCCGCGCGTTTTTACTTTCAGTTTCTTCATGATGTTCTGTACATGGTTCTTGACCGTCAGCGGACTGAGTTTCAAGTCTTCGGCGATCACCTGGTTGCTCTTGCCCGCCATCAAATAGTGCAGCACCTCGATTTCGCGCTTGCTCAGCGTGATGGCATTGGCAAAATACGTTTGGGATTTGATCCCTTGCTGCGACACCACACGCGAAAATGTCGCATCCAGGATGGGCGTCAACACTTCGAGGATATACATGATGCGCGGACAGAGTTCGTCGCCGATACGGGCGAAGCAGAAAAAACTCTTTAACTGGCCGTCCGTGCCGCGCTGCCCGTAGGCGGCGACATTGCGCAATTCGCAACTGTCCAGCAAAGGTATCCACGACTCGTCGCAGCCGCCCATGGATACATCCGGCGACAACACGCAGGGCCTGCCTGTTTTGCGCGTGAGCGACATCATCTGCGTGAACAGGCCGGTGATCGGGTCGCATACCGCATCGAAGTGTTCCAGCCGGAAATAACGGGTGCTCGAAAACCGGTAACAGCGCATCCTGGCGCCCGCGCCCGAGGATATCCCGCAGATCAGGATTTCGTGGGACAGCAGATACTGCACTTCTCCCTGAACCCAGGAGAAAAATTGCTGCTCGTTCAACACACGCAAGGAACTGTCGATGACTGCACCCAAGCGTGCCGGCTCTTCGCCTTCAAGCGTTATATCGTCTCTGATGAATTTCATGGTGTCTTTAAAACGCGTCCAGGTGGGTTGCTCGGACAAATATTTCTCAATCTACCGCCCCCGCATTCACGAGGAGAGGCACGATGTCAGTTCTGCCCATGACTTGCGCCCAATGCAGGAGCGTATAACCGTTGTTCAATCCCCGAACCACCGTTCCTGCCTGGATCAGTTGCTTTGAGATTTCGTCGTAACCTTCGAAGATGGCGTAATACAACGCCGTGTTGCCATCCGGATTTCTCGTGCCGGTCAGGGCATGCCTGGCCAGCAGCGCTTCGACATAGTCGAGACGCCCGGTCTGCACGGCCGCCATTAACGGTGTTTCGCCTTTGTGATCCGCGCTGTCGTCCGCAATGTCCACGCCGGCACCTGCCCGCAAAAGCACTTTTACGTTCTCGTCGCGCTGGTGACGAATGGCGTTCAGCAGCGGCGTACCTCCCGCATAGTCGTGCACATCCAGACGCGCACCGGCTGCGATCAGCATGTTGACGATCTCGACATCGCCGCGCATGGCGGCGGCACCGAGCGGAGTGAAACCGATGCTGCCCAGAATATTGACGTTGACATGCGATTCGATCAGGCGGCGCACCATTTCGCGTCTGCCGTAATACGCGGCCATCAACACGGCCGTATTTTGGCCTTTGTCGAGCGCATGGGGATTCGCGCCCATGGCGAGCATCATTGTGTAGATTCTGAGGTCGTCCCGGCCCGCCGCCGAAATGAGGTTCAGGTCATCGTCCGTCGCCGCCACCGCTGAACCAATGGAGAGCAAGAAGCAAAATACCAGACCCGCAACACTTACTTTTCGCCTAAATTTCATGAATATTCCCGGCAGGTTGTCTCGCAAATATTTGAACGGCACTGCTGACACATTTTTACAAGAGGAGCATTCTATTTTTCTTGCATGTCATTCAAATGAATTCTTTGTGACAACTTTTTGGGTCCGGCCGGTTCGGTGTACGTGAACACTTTTTGAAATATGACAGCGCTTTGTGACATTCGGTGGAGCGTTGTGCGGGACGCAACAGATATGTTGCGAATATGCTCTATCATGCGGGCAATACATTTCCGTAATATTTTGCCCGGGAAATAATCTTGAAACTGCGCACTCCGCTTCTTTTCTTTATTCTGCCAATCACGCTGCTGTTCGCAACACCTGAGGTGCGCGCCAAACCGGTGATTCTGCTTCCCCGCACCGGGCTGACGGCGGATGATCTTGCGCTCATCATTAACGATGACGATCCGCAATCAAAAGCCGTGGGCGAGTATTACAAACAAGCCCGCCATATCCCGGACGGCAATATCATCCATGTGCATTTTCCGCCGGGCCGTCATGCGCTGGAAAAAGAAGAGTTCAATAAATTGAAAATGGAAATCGACCGGGCCACACCGAAACATGTTCAGGCATACGCGGTCGCCTGGACGAGCCCGTACCGTGTGGGGTGCATGTCCATCACTTCCGCGCTGGCCTTCGGTTTTGACGAAAAGTATTGTTCTTCCCAATGCGGCGCTACCGAAGCCAGTCCCTATTTCAATTCGCCCAGTCTCTATCCGGCGAAGAACCTGGAAATGCGGCCGGCAATGCTGCTGGCCGGGAAAAATTTCGAACAGGTCAGGAAGCTGATCGATCGCGGCGTGGCATCGGACCGGAGTTTTCCTGCGGGACGGGCTTATCTGCTAAGCACAACGGATAAAGCGCGCAATACGCGGGCGGGCGATTTCGAGAAGACTGCAATAGCCTTGGCGGGCGTGTTCAGGGTCGAAGTACTGAAAACCGATGCCATCGCCAACCGGAAGGATGTTCTTTTCTATTTCACCGGACTGCCGCAAGTGCCGCAGCTGGACACACTGCGCTTCCGGCCCGGCGCGCTGGCGGATCATTTGACCTCGGCCGGCGGGCAGCTTACCGGCTCCGCACAAATGAGCAGCCTGCGCTGGCTGGAAGCCGGTGCCACGGCCAGTTATGGCACGGTAGTCGAACCCTGCAGCTTTCCGCAGAAATTTCCGAACCCCGGCATGGCCATGTTTTATTACGCGACCGGCGCCAGCGCTGTCGAGGCCTACTGGAAAAGCGTGGCGTGGCCGGGAGAAGGCGTTTTTATAGGTGAACCGCTGGCCCGTCCTTTTGCACCCAGATTGCGCGAGTTCGAACCGGGCAAGTTCGAATTGACAATATTCATCCCGCGCAAAGGCCAGCTTCTGGTGGAAAGCGCCGTATCCGGTGTCGGTCCTTTCAATCCCTTGTCGCAATACCCGTTGCATCGCGGCATCAATGTCATCAAGTTTGCCGTGTCGGAAACCGATACCGGTTTTCTGCGTTTGCAGTGGTGAAGCATTGCTGCTGATACACAGAAACAGCATGTAGGGTGGGCACGTATTTGGTGCCCACGCGCAAACAAATGCCGCTACAGCGTGGGCAGAGCGAACGGGTAACGGCGCAGCCGTTGGGAACCTGTCGGCCTCCCCCTTGCGGGGACCAAATACGTGCCCACCCTACCAGGCTGGTGCGCAAGCGCACCCTACGACTCAATGGATCATGTGCGAATGAATTCGCACCTACGGATACCGCGAACCCATTCCTTCCCCCTGGCAGGGGGAAGGTTAGGATGGGGGTTGACTCGGCGAAGGCGCAACATTTCTACCCCCTCCCTCCCCCTCACCCTGGTGCGTGGTTGTTGCCACTTCAGCGGCTTTACAACCACGGCCTGCCCCCTGCGGGTACAAGGGGGAGGGAATCATGATGCTGATACTGGTTTTGGCATAACCGAGTGCCAAGAGGTTCGGACTACTCGTATCGGGATCAAAAGCGCAGAGGCCATTCCCGGGAAAACTTCATCTCCCGTAAATGGCCAACTTGCAATTCCTGAACGTGGGAAACCCTTTCCTAACCCTGCCTGCCGACTCTCGCTTTCATTGCCCCCAGCAGACCAGCCGCCAGCATGAACATGGCCCACGCAGGCAGGGGCACGTCGCTGTTGTCGTCGGCAGTTGCCGACATGACGTTGAAGCCATGCGTCACGGTCGCCGCCGCCGCGTAGCTTGCGTCGCCCGGCTGGTTGGCGGCGATGCTGCAACTACCCAGAGCCAGCAGGTTTACCGTGGTGCCGGAGACTGTGCAGACGGAGGTCGTGAGTGACGTGAACTGCACGGGCAAGCCGGAACTGGCCGAGGCGCTGAGAGCAACGGAGCCGCCCAGAGTGAGATCGCTGAGCGCCGCAAAAGAGATGGTCTGCACCATGCCCTGAACATTGAAGCTCAGGGCGGTACTGGTCGGCAACCAGTAGCCCGCATCGCCTGCCTGCTCGGCAGTCAGGTTACAGGTACCCACCGCGACAGCGGTCACCGTGTTGCCGGAGACCGTGCAGATGCCGGCGTTCTGGCTGCTGAAGATCACCGGCAGGCCGGAAGTGGCGGTAGCCGACACGGTGAGCCCTGCCCCCACCTGGACATCGGCGGGTTGCGTAAAGCTGATGCTCTGGGCAGAGCCGGACGCGGCCTGGTAATGCACGGCGGCCTGGGCGAAAGACGGGGTTGACTCGACGCCGCCCAGATTATCGGTGGCAACGCTGTAGAACTCGTAATAGCCTTGGCCGCTCGGGAAGTTGAAGTCTGCGGTGTACGGCGCGACCGTGTCTTCTGCGGCCACCGGTGTCCAGGCGCCCCAGTTCGCATTGTCATTCGAGTAGCGGTAGAAGAAACGCACATTGGCTACCGACGAGGCGGTCGCTTGCGTGGTCACATGGAGCACCGGCCCGTTGCTGCCGTATTCCCTGGCATCGAAGCCGTAGCTGGGAGCAACGGTGTCGGCGGAGCCCTCGGTGACCGGCTTGAGCGTCAGCGAGACGATCTTGTCGCCGCCGAATTCCGCCTGAGCGAAGGTAGTTACGTCCCAGTTGTACCAGAGGTTGCTGGTGCCCGAAGCGAGACTGCGGGTATCGAGAACGCCGCCCAACGCGGGCTGGTTGTTCCAGGTGACGCCGGTTTCCGTCCAGGAGTCATCCGCGATGCTGCGCGCTTCGACCGGAAGGGATGCCCCGGCAGCTTTCCAGTTCCACAGTTGCAGCGTGGCGCCGGTGATGGTGGAGCCCGCCGGAATACTGGACAGGTCGAACTTCAGCAAGCCGCGCTCGTTGCCGTAAGTGCCGATGCTGCTGCTCTGGATATACAGGTTGTTGCTGGTGCCGTAGTTGCTCGTGGCATAGCCGCTGACGACCTGCGCATCGGCGATCGGAGCCAGGTTGAAGCCGCCGCCAATAGTGGTCGTGGCGTTCAGCGTGAACGGCGCGCTGGTCTCGATGAGCACGGGATCGATATGCGAGGTCACTGCCGCTGCAGCCGGCAGAGCGGCTGTGCTGACAGTCGCGTTGTCGCAGCGCAAACGGTAGCCGTAGTTTTCCATGGTGAGCACACCGCTGATTTCCAGCGTGTCGCCCACATTGCCCGGCAGCGTCCTGGCGGCATAACCGGTCACGTCCCATATCTTGAGCGTTTGGTTGTTCTGGTCTGTCACCGTGTCAGCGGCGGTCCTGGTGGCCAGGAATTTGACGTAGTGGTTCTTGTAATTTTCGTTCAGGAAGGCGTTGATGGACGACATGTAAACCGGCTTGGCCAGGCTGGCGTCGTGGCCGACGATCTTGATCTCGACGCCGCTGGACTGGATGCCTTCCTGGTCGACGAACTCCGGATTGCCGCCGTAGAAGCTGGCCTTGCCCCAGGTTTCGATGATGTCGCCGGCATGCAGGGTGCCGGGCTTGAAGCCCAGGAAGCTGCGGAATACTTCCTGCGACGCAAGCGGGTTGGCGGGGTTGATGCTGCCATCGGCGTTGACCAGATTGGCCGGAACCTGTTCGCCGCCGCGCCGCGCCAGCGTTTCCGGAGTGGCGCTGAGGAAACGCACGAAGGCGGCGTCGTAGGTGGGCTTGGTGTCGCTGTCATTCATCATGGTGATGACCGCGCGGTAGCCGCCCGAGTATTCGCCGTTGAAGTGGTAGCGAGGGCTGCCGGTCTGGTACGCGGTCGCCGGCGTGCCGTGCTGCGTGCTCATGAACTCCACGATTCCGTCGCGCACCAGTGTGGGATCTTCGAGCATGTTGGTCTGGGCGGGCCAGGTGTAGCTGCCGGGCGGATGGGCATACATATAGTTGTTGATCGCCACGGTGTAGGTGCTGCTCAGCACGATGGGCTGTCCGTTGAACTTGACGCTGGTGATTTGTCCGTCAACAGCTGACACGTCCAACTCACTGGAAAAACCGGCATTCAGATTGGTCGCCTTGAGGAAGTTGAGGATGTCCTGGCCGCTCATGTTGATGCGGACGAAGGTGTCGTCGACCCAAGGGAAGGTCTCGTAGATCTGCAGGTAGGTCACCGCACCGGTTGGGATGTCGGAACGCACACCGCCGCCCGCCTCCACCGCGAGGTCGCACTGGCCGAACAGTTGCGCGCATTTCCAGCGCATGGCGTCGGTAATCCACTGGCCGGCCGTATTGTTGCCGCTCCAGGGATACTCGTTGGGCGACCACCAGCGCATGTCGTTGTCGAGTTGCAGGTCGTTGGCCGTGTAGCCCACCACATCGTGGACGTCGATGGCGTGGGTGCTGTTGTATTGCGCGGTGAGGCTGTCCACGAAGGCCTGCACGTCCGCATCTGGCGTGATGTCGGCGTTGCGGGTCACATGCTGTGCGGCGCTGACGTAAGCGCCGGTATTGCTGACATTCAACTCGCCGATATATTTGAAGTAGCTGCCGGACTCGGTGAAGGTGGTCTTGTAATTGAGCATGTAGGGCTGCCAGGCGGTGTCGGTCCAGGTATGCCAGTGTCCTGTGACGACGACTTCCGGCAGTTTGGCAACGCCGTTGTCGACCAGCAGCGGAGCCACCGGATCGACCAGCGCGCTATGGCCGATGTGGGCAACCAGCACCACCACGTCGACGTGCTCGGTATTGCGCAGGGTGTTCACATAGTCGGACAGGTGGCAGGGCGCGGCGGTGCCGCTCCAGTCGCAGTCGACGACTTCCAGCGTGCTGGCCAGCGATGCGCCGACTTCAGCCGATTGCGTGGTGTAGCCGATAATGCCGACCTTGGTGCCGTTGACGGTGACGACGCTGTAGGGAGAGAAATGCGGCAGATGTGTGGCAATGTCGCGCACGTTGACCGACAGCACCGGAACGCCGGAGGCATTCAGGGCTTCCAGGTTCGCGAGATAAGTCGCGTCGCGCACATCGTGGTTGCCCACGACCACCGCATCCATGCCGCGACCGTTACGGCCGGCCACGAGTTTCAGTTTGTCGGAGAGCATGGTGTAGAACTGCGTCATGCTGCCGTTGCCGTTCATGTCGCCGATCGGGTTGCCCTCGGAGATGTCGCCGGCGTCGATCACGAGCGAGTTAGGGTTGGCAGCAGTCAGCGACTGCATCAAGCCGGCCACGTAGGCGGCGCCGCCGACGGCCTCGTAGGGCTGCTGTACAGTGCCGGTGCCATGGCCGGGAATGCGCCACATGTGCGGCGTCAGCCGGGCGTGGGTGTCGTTGACATGGAAAATGGTGAAGGGGCCGCCATTGGCCACCTGAAGCGTGGCCGAGCAGCTATCCGTGGTTCCGCCGTTGCTACCTGCGCAAGTCCAGTTCCACGGGCCGCTGCCGGTAACGGCGGAAGCGGTTCCGGCTGCACACAGGTTGCTGGCAGGAGCAGATGGGAAAGACTGGTTGTTGGCAGTGCCGCAGGCACCGTTGATGATGCCGCTGGTAACACTGACGGTACCGCTGACTTCCAGGTCATTGGCCGTGCTGTTGGCCGCATCGAAGACATACCAGGTGCCGCTCGAACTTGTGCCGCCATAGTTCGCGATGCGAAAGGTCACTGTGGTGCCTGCAGGTACGTTCTGCAGCGCGGGGATGCCGCTCAGGTCGATGGCGGCAAGCGAAGCGCCCGAGGATGCGGTCGAGGTGTAGCTAAGCGTGGCGATATCGGCAAATGCGCCGCCGCCGATCTGATACTGCAGCACGCCGCTGCTGGCGCCGGTACCGGAACGTCGATAGTCGAACTTGCTGATGGAACTGTACGAAACCTGATAGCCGCTGTTGGCCGTGACCGTGAACGTGGCGAAGTCGTTGCCGGAAACCGCATTGGCCGCGCTGGTGTTGAGCCAGTCGTTGCCGCCCCAGCCGCGCGCAGCGGCAGTGCCGCTGGTACCGATACCGCTGCCGCGTGTCAGCCCGCCAACCGCAAGGTTCGCATCGCTGGTCGTGACTGCCAGCGGCGAAGCACCGAAGTTGCCCGAGCCGCCCGTCAAGCCATGCACATCCCATCCGGCGAGCGTGGCCGCGAAGGCGGGTGCCGCAGCAAGCGCGAAAACCAGCCCAATGAGTGATGCAATGCGATGCAAGGAATCAGTATCGTTGCGCTTGTCGTGTGCGACTTGAAACTCAGGGACGGAAGCCGGGCGCGAGCCCGCCAGAAGGTGATCCATTGTTGTCTCCAAAATTTGTTGTGCCCTGAAGAAGCTCTTCAAGCATGAGTGCCGCAGCATAATTTTGGAATTTGACAACCGTGTTATTGAATCCGGGCAATCCAATGAGCCGAATGGCTCACGTGAGATCGCGCATATTACCCTATGGATCCCATCTGTTTTTTCAGGATCAATTCCGCTGGCCGAGAATGCGCCCGGTTCCGATGGCGACAAGTGCAGCCGCAATCGGCAAAGCCAGCCGTCCGCCGCCATTCATGAAATTCATCCAGCTCACCAATAAGGAATCTGCAGTCGGCGCGACATTGGCCAGAATGATGTCTTCATTGCTGCCCAACAGGACGAGCGGCACGTCGAGCATTTCCACCAGCAGCAGCAGGGGTACGGCCAGGCAGAACAGCGCAATACGGCGGGAGAAACCGGATGCGGGCCAGGCCGCGAGCAGGCTGAAAATCAGCAGCGCGTGCTGCAGCGCATGGCCGGCCAGTGTCGAACTGCTTATGTCGCCCCCCGGATGAAGAAGGTGTCCTGCAACGAAGGTGTATCGCATCAACTTGACGTTTAATGCCACCACTGCTTCGCCGCGACTTTCCTGAACTGCCAGGCTCTGGACGGAATAGTCCGGCGCACACCAGCCGATTTCCCAGCGGTAAAGGGGTAGCAATAACTCAACGTATTGACGCCCGAATTGCAGCGACAGCGCGAGCAGCACCGTGTAGGCGAGCAGGAATAGCGCCGCGAATTTAAGCAGCGCTTTTCTGTCCATCGCTACCGGTCGCGCTTGCGCCGATCCACCACAGGAAGAACAGCACGCTCAGCACGATGATCAGTGTCGGCGCGACAAAACCGTGCAGCAGGTCGAACCACTTGCGGTCGTGCTGGGCCGCGAAAAACAGGGAGACGATGCGGCCTTGATTGAGCGCATAAACAATCAGCGTACCCAACGCTGCCCCCTTGAGTTTTTGCAGCCAGGGGGCATTAAAGGCGACGATGGCGGCCAGCAGCAGGAACACGGTTTCCGTGCCTTCGCAGCCGTTGAGTACCGACAGCGATCCATGCGGCGAAATGATGCGATTCCCTTTGGCCTGGGCACCTGCGTCAGGTGCGATCAGGTTGATGGCGGCGACGCTGGGCTGCACCGTGGCAAGGTCGATGACCAGATGTTCGACCAGACTGCCCCGGCTCGCCGAGTAAGCGAATTGCAGCACGGAGAAGAGCAGCAGAAAAACCAGGGCGAAGCGCAGTTCCCTGGCGCTCAGGAAAAATCCCATGAGTTGCTGCGGCCCGGATTTAGTCGAATTGTTCAAAGTAATGGCAACCTGTGCATTTACAAAACCGGCCAACCGCATGTGATGAGCTTCAGTTGGAATTGACTGGAAATTCGATTATCACGGTTTGATGTTGCCGTTACATTGCAGAGAGAAGTCGAAGTGAGGTGTGAATCAGAACTTGAACGCGCTCCTCGATATTCAGACCGTAGCCCAAACCCACCAGCTTTTGCTGGCGGGGTCACTAATTAGACGAACCGAATCGGCGATATTTCGATCAAACGCCGTTCCTGCGGCGCCGTGCCATCGCACCCATCATGCCCATACCTGCCAGCATCAAAGCGTAGATTTCAGGCTCGGGTACGGCGGACACGCTGAAGCTCAGGTTATCGATGGCGAGACCGTGGTCGTTGCCGACATCGTTGCGCTCAACCCAGCGAATCCACAGTGTGTCGCCCGCGCCCCAGGTGGTTGCAACAGTACCGCCCAACCCCAGCACGCTATTTGCGGGAGCGTTCCCGTCGAGCGCTGCAGCAGTCGCCGTTGCGACCGGTGATATCCAGTTGAAACTTCCCGCGGGTGCCGTCCACGACGACACCGTTGCAAAGCTGCTTCCGTAGCCGTACTCAAGCACCATGGGTTGAGTGCTGGCATTTCCACCGTTGCGCCATTGCTCGCCGTCAAAACCGACAGTGAAGTTGCTCAGCGCCGAGCCGCTGTTGTTTTGAAATGCAACCGCGATATACCCCGCGACAGCGCCGCTGGACGGTGAACCGAAATACGCACCGCCCGAGGCGACCCCACCCAGGGCGCGGTCTGTGCTATTGGTATTGCCAAAGCTGTAGAAATTGCCGGTATTGATGCTGCCGGTGCCGCTGTTATAGGTGGCGATATCGGCGCCGTTCGACGTAAACAATGACCAACCTTGCAGCGTTGAGTCGTTTGTCCAAAGGTTGGCCGTTCCAGTTGCAGCCAGGGAATCGAAGTCCTGTGTATAGGAAAACGCGCCGCCTGAAGGCACGCTCACAGAGGCATTTGCCTGGGTGGGTACTGCGATGATGCCAATAACCGCTGCGGCGGCAGAAAGTGCAAATAAATTCCTGAACATGTTATTCCTCCTTAATTCAGCCGTAGACCGGCAGAGTCCATAAGCGCCGTTACATTTCATGCGACGCCATCCTTGTTTCGCACATGAAGCCATTGTTCATATGTTCATGATTGGTGAGCGTAATGAATGTTGGTGACAACGTTATGAAGTCTTATTAGTCCGAATGGACTAACTGTGGGGCCGCGATCTGCAGCCGGCCTGCTCGCGAACGGATGGAATGAAGGGAATTCAATTGACAGGGGCTCGCATCCCGTTGTCGCGTGCGGCAACGATGTTGCTCATGACTCGCACGAGATGGATCGCACCGCTCCCCGCTTGATTCCTGCACCTCTTTTCATTTCGCATGGGGCGGCTCCACAAAAACGTAACAATCTTGATGGATGATAGCGCTCCCCATCTGGGGGGAATTTAATGTTGCAGCGCTTGAGTTCAGGTGGCACCTGAATGAGCAGGCGCCGGCAGCATCGGTTTTTCACTTGGGAATTCAAAACAATTTCGGTACCGGAAATGTTCAACTGGCCATCATGACTACCCAAACCAAAGCGCCTCCATCCTTTCGCCATCACACTTCCATCACGTTAGACCGCTCAAGTATCCTGAGCCTGATCGGGGCTTTCGTCGATCCATTGACGGTCATCTTTTCGCTCTATCTTCTGGTGATGATCAAGGAATCGGAACTGACCCCGCCCTATTTGATTCTTTCATTGCTGATGTTTGCCATCAGTTTCCCCGGCGATGCGCAATTGAATTTGCCGATGTTGCGCAAAATCAGCCACATCTATTTTGACTGGGCAGTCAAAGTCATCTTGTTGGGCTTCTTCGGTTATGCCAGCCGTTATCTCGACTATTTCGATTCCGGCATTCTCATTACCTGGCTTTGGCTGGCACCGACCAGCCAGGTGGCTGTGCATATGCTGGTACGCCGGGTCGCGCCTTCTATCCTGAAACTGCAAGGGGAAACCAAATATGCGGTTGTCGTGGGCGTCAACGAACAGAGCATGGAGTTGTCGTCGCGGTTAAGAGACGATCCTTATTCGAACATCAAGATCCTCGGATTTTTTGACGACCGCGTCGCAAGCCGCCTGAAGCATCCTTATGAACGCGCGCTGCTCGGCAAACTCGGCGAGCTGCCCCGCTTTGTCAACGAAAACAAGGTGCCGCTGATATACCTTTCCTTGCCGATGTCCACTCAGCCGCGCATCATGGCGCTGCTGGACGGATTGCGCGACACGACCGCATCGATCTATTTCGTACCGGATATTTTTGTCACCGATCTCATTCAGGGCAGGCTCAGTACCGTGTCCGGTTTGCCGGTTGTGGCCGTGTGCGAATCTCCTTTTACCGGCTTCAGCGGTGTCATCAAGCGCTTGAGCGACATTGTGCTGTCGGCGCTGATTCTTGTGCTGATTGCGCCGCTACTGTTAATTATTGCCATCGGCATCAAACTCAGTTCGCCGGGTCCCGTCATTTTCAAGCAGCGGCGCTACGGCCTGGACGGCCACGAAATCATCGTTTACAAGTTCCGCTCGATGACCGTTACCGAGGATGGGCCCCATATTCCGCAGGCGCAAAAGAATGACAGACGCATCACTCCGCTTGGCGCATTCCTGCGCAAGACTTCCCTGGATGAACTGCCGCAGTTCATCAATGTGTTGGAAGGAAAGATGAGTGTCGTCGGCCCGCGTCCGCACGCGGTGGCGCATAACGAGCAGTACCGCAAGCTGATCGACGGTTATATGGTGCGCCACAAGGTCAAGCCCGGCATCACCGGATGGGCCCAGGTCAACGGCTACCGGGGCGAAACGGAAGTGCTCGACAAGATGAAAAAGCGCATCGATTTCGACCTGGACTATCTGCGTAACTGGTCCCTGCGGCTCGACCTCTACATCGTTCTCAAAACGGTTCAAGTGCTGGTCAAGGACCGGCATGCTTATTAGCAGTTGCCCCCGGACAACTCCGATCCACTTACGCCCAATGTCAGAAAGATAAATCATGCATCTGCTACCAGTGATTCTCAGCGGCGGTTCCGGCACTCGCCTGTGGCCTTTGTCACGCGAGGAATATCCCAAGCAATTGTTGGCATTGTGCGGCGACACCACGATGCTCCAGTCCACTGCACTACGCCTGGACGATTCCATCGATTGGCCGGACATCAAGATAGAGCAGCCGTTGCTGATCTGCAACGAAGCCTCGCGCTTTATTTCTCTGGAACAGTTGCGTCAAGTCGAGGTGCAACCGCAGGGCATCATTCTCGAACCCGTCGGCCGCAATACCGCACCGGCATTGACCCTGGCTGCGCTGTATGCGCTGGGCAAAGCGGATGATCCTGTTCTCGTTGTCATGCCCGCCGACCATGTCATTGCCCAATTGGATGTTTTCCGTCACGCGGTGAAATCGGCGCTGGCAACAGCACAACAGGGCAAGGTGGTCACTTTCGGCATCGTTCCCGATGCGCCTGAAACCGGTTACGGCTATATCCGAACCGCAGAACAATTGTCCGACGGTCTGTTCTCGATCGCCGAGTTCGTCGAAAAACCCGACCTGTATCGCGCCGAGCGCTATCTGGCCAGCGGCGAGTACTACTGGAACAGCGGCATCTTTATGGTCAAGGCTTCGACCTGGATTGAGCTTATCGGGCAGTTCAGTCCCGGCATTCTGATGTCCTGCCAGCAGTCGTTCGCTGCAGCCACTTGCGATCAACGATTCTTGTGCATTCCCCGCGAGTCGTTTGCGCAGTGTCCTTCCGACTCCATCGACTACGCCGTCATGGAGAAACTCACCCGTGCAAGCGGCAGTGAATCGCGCGCCATCGTGATCCCGCTGGATGCCGGATGGTCGGATGTGGGTGCGTGGAGTGCGTTACTTGATATCGGCAAAAAGGATGCAAACGGCAATTCGCTCAGCGAGAACGTCGTCGCAGTCAAGAGCAACAACAGCCTGGTCATGTCGAAAAGCAGGCTGGTGGCATGTGTCGGTCTGGACAACATGATCGTCGTCGAAACACCCGACGCGGTACTCGTCGCCAGCCGCGAACATATCGATCATATGAAGGACATGGTGTCTTCCCTTAAAGCTTCCGGACGCTCCGAGCCTGTCGCCCACCGCAAGGTGCATCGTCCCTGGGGGAACTACGACAGCATCGATAGCGGTGTGCGTTTCCAGGTGAAACGCATCGTCGTCAAACCCGGTGCCAGCCTGTCCATGCAAATGCATTATCACCGCGCCGAACACTGGATCGTGGTCACCGGCACCGCGCAGGTGACGCGCGGGGATGAGGTATTGATCCTGGCGGAAAACCAGTCGACTTATATCCCGCTGGGAACGCCGCACCGCCTGAAGAATCCCGGTATAGTGCCGCTGGAAATCATCGAGGTGCAGTCGGGCGCCTATCTGGGCGAGGACGATATCGTGCGTTTTCAGGATCATTACGGGCGCGAGGTCATTGAAACGATCCAGCCCTGAAACGGCCCGGCGACAGTCGATATCCGCTGCAACTCATTCAAGGTGCCGCAAATTGCCATTCAATGAACCCGAAGCTGTTCCAGTGACCGCATCGCTCCTGTCGCGCATGCGGTCGACGGGCGACAGCCACCTTTTTCGCCTCGCCTGCCTCGGCTGCGCGTTATTCCTCATCACCGGCCTGTTCTGGATCGGCTCCAAGCCGGTCGCGGTGGGGTTGTTCCACCCGCCGCTGGACAAGGTCGCCCACTTCGCCACCTTTGGCATGATCGCCTGCATGTTGTGGTTTTCCATTCTGCGCGGACGGCCCTGGCTGCTTATTGCGGCCGTGACCCTGGTGGGCGCGGCGGATGAGATACACCAGCAGCTCCTGCCGGGCCGCACTGCCGGACTGGATGATCTGGCTGTGGATGTGCTGGCTGCAGCGGTGATCGCTTCCTTGCTCGAATATGCGCGGCGGCGAAACAGGTGATGCCTGAATCCGGGCAGACGATGCAGGAGCGCATCTTGCCGGGCGATATTTGGAATGAAATCTCCCGGTGAACCGGGAAGCGCAACTTCTCGGCGGCACCCTCGAAGCGGGTTAGCGGTGGCAGGACGCAATAAGCGTAGCGCATTGCGCCGTATGGGACATTCAGACATCCGGTGCAATGCGCTACGCTTATTGCACCCTACGAGTTCTGCTGAAGATATGTGTAGTGAATTACGGAAAGATCAATAATCAGACTTTTTCACCGCCCGCGCGCATCGCCCCAGCGCAGTTGCGTCCGGTCATCTCCAAGATAATAAGTCTCTCCGCTACGGTGCTCGACGCAATAACTCGGCGAAACGATGCATTCCTCGAACGTCATGCCGGGACTGATGCGCGTGTATTCCAGCAGCACGCTGCGGATGACGCGCGCGTTCTTGCAGATGTGCGAACCGCGCGCGATCCAGGCCGGGCCGGCTATCTCGGCGCCCGCCTCGATACATACGCCGGAGTCTATATATACGGGCCCCTTGATCTTGACGTGATCCCAGTCGATGCGCGTGTTGATACCCACCCAGATGCCGGGCTTGATTTCCTTGCCGGGCATCTGCATTTGCGCGATTTCGCCGTTCAGCACGCGCTGCGATACCACCCAGTAGTCATGCACATGGCCGATGTCGATCCAGTTGAAGAAGCGTTTTTGCGCATAGAACGGCATGCCTTTTTCCGCGAGCATGGGGAATAGCTGGCTGCCGATGTCGAACACCATGCCCGGCGGAATGAGGTTGATCACCTCGGGTTCGAATATATAGATGCCGGTACTGGCAAAATTGGAACGCGCCTCTTCCGGTTTGGGCTTTTCCTGGAATGCGATGATGCGGCCGTCCTTGTCGGTCTCGACCACGCCGTAGTTGCCGACTTCCTCATTCGGCACTTCCAGCGTAATGACGCTGGCCATTGCCTTCTTGGCTTTATGTTCCTGTACCGCAGACCCGATATCGAGATCGATCAGCGCATCGCCGCAGAGCACGATGGTGGTGGTATCGAAGAAGCCGCCGAAATCCTGGATCTTGCGCATGCCGCCGGCGGAGCCCATCGCTTTCGGGGTGATCTCGCCGTATTCGTACTTGCCTTCGAACGAGTAGCCGATGTCCACGCCCCAGCGACTGCCGTTGCCGAAATAGTTTTCAATTTTGTAGTGTTTGTAAGCGACGTTGACCATGATCTCGTCGACGCCGTAGCGCGCCAGGTGCTCGATCAGGTATTCCATCACCGGCTTGCCGAGGATGGGGATCATGGGTTTGGGGAGATTTTGCGTGAGCGGTCTTACGCGAGTGCCTTGCCCGGCGGCAAGGATCATACCTTTGATTTTCTGCATATTGTTTCTGTCATCGTAGCCGAGAGGCTGGATTCTACACGGAACGATTTTCAGTTTTGTTGCACGGACGTAATGTGACAGATTTTTTCGCGCACTAGTCCGAACGGCTCATGCCGCACCTGAATTTGAACGTACATTCGCAATATTCTTGACGGATAGTATCCGCCCCTCACTATTCATGGCGACAGGTGTTTGTTTTAATTAATGCTCCCGCCACTCATTTCTTCCGGAGATTTCCTTATGAAAATTTGTACACTGCAACACTATGCAAAAAGCGCGGTTGCAACGGCCTTAACGATTGGCCTGGGTCTTGCCGGCATCAATGCTTCTGCCGCCACTTCCGTACTGGACGCTTCCCTGACATTCAATAATCAGGGACTCGCCACTTTCAGCCAAAACATTGCCCCGGGCTATTCTGATTTCAACGCCCAATTTACTTTCACCACGAATGCCAGCACGGGCGGCGCCACATCCATTTCCAGTTTTAACGGTAGTTATTTTTCCACCGGATTCACTTCTTTCAACCTGATCGATGTCACAAATGGCAACACAGTCGTTGCCGCAGGCTCGGTCGGCTCTAGCTTTGTCAGCCAGTTGGGATTTTCGGGCCTCAACTCAAACACGACCTATGGCTTGAGCCTCATTGGCACGGTAACGAATCCTGACACCGGGGGATTCTTTGTCGGAACCGTCGCTGTGAACCCTGTGCCGGAGCCAAGTGAATATTTGCTGATGCTGTGCGGTCTCGCTCTGCTTGGCTTCCTTGCAACGAAGCGCAAGCAAGAGCGCGAATTTGCCGCATTCTGATGTTAAGTGGGATTGGCGCGTATCTGGTGCCTGCCCCGCACAGCGCCTCTCATGGTTCGGCATACCCATTGGGGTTCATTGATTGCCAATGCCATGCATCACGGCACATCGTCTCCAGATCGCGCTCTGCTTGCCATCCCATTAACCGGGACGCGCGCCCCGAATCGGCATAGCATGATGCGATATCTCCGGGCCGCCGTTCGGCAACACGAAACGGGACAGAGCGATCACTCGCCTTCTCGAAGGCTTGTATAACTTCCAGCACGCTATAGCCGCGCCCGGTGCCGAGATTGACTGTCAGCGTTGTTTTTTGTTTGTCCAGCGCTTCCAATGCGGCCAGATGACCCGCCGCCAGATCCACCACATGGATGTAGTCCCTCACCCCGGTACCGTCACGGGTGGGGTAGTCGTTGCCGAACACCAACAATTCCTCGCGCCTGCCCACTGCCACCTGGCTCACGAAAGGCATCAGGTTATTCGGAATGCCGTTCGGGTCTTCGCCGATCAGGCCGCTTTCATGCGCGCCAACCGGATTGAAATAGCGAAGCAACGCGATGCGCCAGGACGGATCGCACTGCGCCAAATCGCGCAGGATGTCCTCAACCATCAATTTGGTGCGCCCGTACGGATTCGTCGCATCCAGCGGAAAGTCTTCCCGTATCGGCACCGCATGCGGATCGCCGTAGACGGTAGCGGACGAGCTGAAGACCAGACGCTTCACACCAAATTCGACCATCGTTTCAAACAGGGCAATGCTGCCGCTGACATTGTTGTAATAATATTGCAGCGGTTTCAATACCGATTCGCCCACTGCCTTGAGTCCTGCAAAATGAATCACTGCTTTTATGGGGTAGGTAAGAAATATTTCCCGCAACGCATCCCGGTCGTTCACATCCGCAACGTAATACGCAAACGACTTACCGGTAATTCTTACCACGCGCTGCAATGCTTCAACCCTGCTATTGCTGAGATTGTCGATCACCACCACCCTGTGTCCCGCCTTAAGCAGTTCAACACAAGTGTGTGTACCCAAATAGCCTGCCCCGCCGGTAACTAAAATCATTTCACGATTCCGAATCCAAATATTCTTCCTGATTAGCCGCAAAACTCAGCCCCCTCCCCCCACAAATGGAGAGAGGCGTACTACGGCAAGTTTCAACCTGCCAGGATTTATGGCTGATCAGGAAATCTTCCCCACCTCAAGCCTGAACTCTTCCCGATGCATTTTCTTGTTGACCATAGATCATGGCCGGGTGGCGGCTGGCGGTGCGGGGCAAGTACACATTTCTAAGTGCATGCTGCAGCAATTGCAGGCTTGCCCTGACAATGAAAAGCGTGTTGGTCACCAGATAGCGTTTCCACAAACGGCGCGGATCCGAGAATAAACGGTAAGACCATTCCAGACCGTTGCGCTGCATCCACAGCGGCGCACGCTGCACCGTGCCGGCGTGGTAATCAAACGCCGCTCCGACCCCGATCAAGACTGCGTGGATGCGATGATGATGCGCGGCCATCCACTTTTCCTGCTTCGGACATCCCAGGCCCACAAATACAACGCCGGCTCCGGAAGCGTTGATGGATGCGATGATCGCGTCCTCCTCGGCTTCGCCTTCGGCGCGAAACGGTGGAGAATAGGCGCCGCCGATTTGAAGTTTCGGAAAAGCGGCCTGCAGCTTCACCGACATGCGGCGCAGCGTTTCAAAAGAACTGCCATAGAAATACACCGCTTCGCCGCTGCGCTCCGCCTGCGCACAGTATTTCCACATCAGGTCCGGGCCGTTGATGCGTTCCTGTCCTGCAAATCCCAATTTGCGCAACATCAACGCAATCGGCATGCCATCAGGCGTGGCCATATCCGAATGCCGCAGCACCTGCTTGAATTCTTCATCCTGAGTGGCGGTAACCACGGAATGAACATTGCAGATACAAATATAACGCGACTCACGCGCCTTGGCCCAAACGGTTATGCGAGCCAGTGTTTCTTCCCATGAAAGCGCATGGATAAAGGAATCGAGCACTTTTGCGCCTTCGCGGTATATCCCGTACATCCCGGACAACTCCCCGGCTTCTTGTTCGGCAAGCCGCCTGCGGCGTGTGGTAACGAAAGCCATGAATCCCAGACCGGCGATCAGCAGCATCCATTCTGCGATCTCCGGAACGGGAGAGATATTGAGCACGCCCGAGTAGCTGCCTCCATACGTTCCGACCACATCGCCCCTGACTTCCAGCACGTAGCTGCCCGCGCCCAGGGTGATCGGTGAAATCACGGCAATCATTCCGTCATAACCAGCTCCGGAAATCGGTATCGGCGTGCTCCATGCCTGCAGCAGGCCGTCGGGCACACCGGTGGTGGTGACTGTCCCGCTATATAGCCGCGTCTGCAGATTGTTGATGCCCAACAGGCTACCGAGGTTGATCGTGGAAGTGATGGAGTCGACCGTGTTCGTCTCGATACTGAACAGGAATTCGTCATAAAACTGGTTTTGCGGTGCAATATAGGTGCCCCCGTAAGTCAGGCTGACCGGTGCAGACTGCGGCCCCAGATCTGTCGTGGCGGCCATGGCTTGTCCCGAAAGTACGAACAATGCCGCCATCCCGAGAACGACGAGTCGTTTTGAAAGTAAAAATTTAAGACCCATTGCGTTCTCCGTAACGTCGTTAACATTGCAATAAACAGGGGCATCCGACCGAATGCACTCTACAAAAGCAATGTGAAAGAAATCGTACGAAGGTGTACTAAAGTACTAGACCGAACGGACTAGTCGGCGGGACTGAAAAAAATGAAATGAAGTGAACACTATCAATGTAATCCACAATGGAATTTAGAAGCCGGCATCACGCAGGTTTGAATATGAGTAGTGCAGCCAACTTTAATAGGGCATGCCTTCGTCCAACGTGGTTTTACCCCTGTCTTGCCTCGCTTCTGTGCGCCTTGATTGCTTCCGCGTAGATCGCCATCAACTGGCCGAAATTGCGCTCCGACGTATATTTTTCTTCGTACTCTTGGCGGGCACGTTTCCCCATTTCAAGCATTGCCTGGGGGTGAGCCTGTGCCCAGGCCATCTTGTCGGCCAGATCGCGCGGATTACCCGGCTCGAACAGCAATCCGGTTTCTCCATCACGCACAATATCGGCCAATGCTCCGATGCGGCTTGCGATTACCGGAAGCCCGCATGCAAATGCCTCAACAATGGTGCGCGGAAAGTTTTCATACCAGATGCTCGGCACCACCAGCGCAAGGGTGCGGCTCATTTCCTCGCGCACTTTTTCTCCCGGAAGACTTCCCAATTTGTTCACGCCGGGTACGCCGTCCAGCAAACCGGATTCGGGGCCGTCTCCCGCCACCCGCAACCGCGTACCGGGTGACAAAGCCAAGGACTTGATGAGCGTGGAGATGCCCTTCTCAACAGACAACCTCCCGACAAACAGCATGCCCTCGCGTGACACAGTTTGAGGTGCGGCAAAGTCCACGAAATTCGGCTTCACCACTACGCGTTCGGCAGGCAATCCACCCTCGATGAACTTGCTCCGGCAAAACTCGTTGAGCGCGATATATCGCGTCACCTGGTTTTGATACGTGCCCAGTCCGCGATGCAACGACAACATGCCCGCCAACACTGACGATGCCGCACCTGACCCGCGGTAACACTTGCGTAACACGCCCTTCCAGGGTGAACGACCGAGGCAGTCCTCGCACACTTTGCCCTCGCGCAAAAATAGCGCGTTCAGGCACATCAGCCGGAAATTATGCAGCGTTTGCACCACCGGCACCCCTGCCCGATCAGCCGCCCAATACAACGAAGGCGAAATCAGGGGAAAAGTGTTGTGCACATGAATGATGTCCGGCCGAAAACTGTCGATTCGCTCTGCCATGTCTCGCCAGCTGCGAGACGACCACAACGTTTGCCGCGCCAGCGCCAGCGAAGACATGCCGCCCACGTCGTCATTGCTGCGCAAATACGTTTCCACGTCGTGACCACGCGACCTCAGCAGCGAGATTTCAGCTTCGACGACCGAATCTTCGCCGCCGCGATGCTGGTAGGCGTTGTGCACTATAAGAATTCGCAAGTAATTCAAGCGTCATTCCTATCAAGAAGTGGCTTTTGCAGCACCAGAAATACCGCCGTCGGGCGCAGTTTTTGCACGGCATTGCGCGCATGATAAACACCGGGCCAAATCGGCAATGAGCTAATTAATACATCAATTGCGACAAGGGCTTCATTGTTGAAAACCGGCCCGGAGACAAAGTGCTTCATCCTGGAGGAAAGCGAGAACATACATTTGCGCTGGCGCACCACCCTGAATCCGGCTTGATCTGCATACCGCAGCAAAACAGGCAAAGGAATCCCGCGCTCTCGTTTGGTCAAACCAGCACGTGGCTTTCGCCAATCTCCCATGGAGATGATCGGCTCGCGCACTAGCACATACCCCCCCGGCCTGACGACACGATAGAACTCATTCACAATTTTGCTGACATTCGGGATGTGATGTAGAACACCGAGACACGTAATCACGTCGAAACTATCGGGATCGAAGGGCATGTCTCCTGAAGCCACTGGCTTGACATAGTTCACCGGCACGCCGTTCAGCTCGGTGTTCGTGAAACCGTCCGACGGTTCAAGAATGGTAACCCGATCGCTTTGCGCAAGAATGGGCTTCAGTTCGTCACCATATGCCGATCCGATACCCAATACATGTCCGAAACGACATTTCGGCAGGACTGAATAGCCATGCCTTTTGTTCAGTGCATGATAGCCATACGCATACTCCCCTTTGCCAGATTGCGTCAGTTCAAAATACCCTTCAGCTTCATCTGCGAACCATGCATCAATCTGGTCCTGAGAAAAATCATTGCCATATAGCTGCTTGCCAGATAAGCATGCCTCCATCACGGCATCATCCGAATTGCTGGTCATAACAATCCCCCACCATAGATTACAAATCAGGCAGCAACCGCACGTACTACCCCATCCGCAAAGCGACGCGCCATGTTTTCCACTGTGAATTCCTTTGCGCTGTCACGACATCCTGTTCGCAAAGCATCCAATGCCTGCATGTCACTCAGCAGATGCACCGTCGCCTGCACGTAAGCGTCCAGATCATCAGCCGTCATTACGCCGTTGACACCATTTTCGAGATAAACAATTTCAGGACTATGAATCCCGCAATCCGTCGTCAACATGGGCACGCCGCTCACAAACGCATCCAGGATGCCCAATCCAACCAACCCCGGGTTCAACATCACTTGCGCCACCGAGAGATAAGCCGCTTTCTCCCTGCCAAAGCGCGCGCCAACCCAGCGAGCCCATGGATGCATGGCACACCAGGCTTGCACCTTGTCCCGCTCCGGCCCCTCTCCCACGATCAATAGATGAAATTCAGGAACTTCGCCACGAATTGCCTCGGCAGCAGCAAACAGGAAATCCAGCCGCTTGTCGGTGTACAACGAACCCACGAAAACGCCCACCGGCCCGCTTCCAAAACCCAGCGACTCGCGCAAGGCGCGGGTTTCTTCAATAGTGACCGACTGTCGTTGTTGTCGAAGTTCGAATGTGTCAACTGCGTTGTTCAATACCGTTATATGGTCACCGGGAAAACCCGCCGCCATCACCAGATCGGCGCTCATTTGCGTGTAGGCGAACCACCAGTCAACTCGATTTGTTGTCCAGCGTTTGAAACGCTCCTTAAGGCCGCGCGGATTACCACTTTGAAGATTTGCGCCATGCCCCCAGAAAGCGAGCTTGAAACGACGCGGTGCCAGCATAAGAAGGTGATTCAGGATCAGTTTGTTCTCTTGCGTGACAATCACCAGGTCTGCGGCCCCAAGATGACCCTGTACAGATTGCCAGCACAGCCGCTCTCCGGCCAGATAATGGGTCGGAATCGGCTTGGCCCATGGCAGTTCACCTGCATCGTTTTTTTCTTCTTCCGCTGTCGTGCCCTTACCGACAAGGAGATCCAGACGGATGTTCCGGTCGGCAAGCTTCTCGCGCAGAGCTTCGAAAAGCGGGACGCGGTAATGCGTAAGGCGACGCTGAATAATGCAGACCGTTCGCGCCGTTTGGCTGGATGATTTTGTTAAGCCATGCATGCTGCATTTCCTCCGACACCAGTCCCCAGCCCAGTCCGCCTTGTCACTATCTGATTTTGAATCCCATCCATTTTCATTTGTTCTGAACAATCGCATCCCGGTTGGACGATTCATGGCTACATGCATCAAGCATATGCAACACTCCTCTAACCCGACTTTCCCACGACATTGTTGAAGCAACATGATCAAGCGCGCGACGCCCCATCTCTGCGCGGCGAATCTCGTCGTTAGCCAGGACCATGATTGCATCAGCCAGCCGTTGTACAACATCTTCTTCATTCAAACCAGGAACATCAATCACAATTCCGGTTTCCGCCGACACCAAAGTAGCCGGCCCGCCAATGCCAAGACAAATCACCGGCAAGCCTTTTGCCTGTGCTTCCAGAACAACAGAACCACCAGAGTCATGCAGACTGGGAAAAAGAAAACAATGCATGGTTTGATACACTGAAAAAAGTTCCTGTTGCGGCATATGGCTGATCCAACGGATTTGCCCGGCAACGCCTTCAGCCTGCTCTACCCGGCGGAGTTCGGATTCATAGGGGCCTTGTCCAACCAAGGTGAATTCGACATTCACCTTGCGACGCAACGCTTCAGCTACCGCGCGTATGGCGAGATGAGCCCCTTTCAATCCGTGAAAGCGACCTACGAACAGAATGCGCATCGGGTCCCCTTCTTTGCGTGTGGGAATCAAGGTATTTGCATCAGAATCGACACCAAGATTCGGGTAAACGATGGCACGTTTGCGAAATGGCCAAGGCAGTGCCATTTTGGTTTCTTGTGTGGCAGTGAGAATCACCGTTGTGCGCGCATATGCGCACCATAGAAATGGATCCACCAAAGCTAATTTGTTGATTATGGCCCGCAGAATATCCCTGATCATTTCACCACGTTCAAACGATTTCTTGAGTCTGAACGGTGCGTCCTCTCCTCCACCAAGGGGGCCAAAAACAAAGGGGATGCCCAAGAATCCCAGAAAGGAAGGGTGTCGAAATACACTGTAAGTAATATGCAATGCCCAATCGAATGTTTGCTTCTTGTGCAGTGCCTTGGCAAACGGCAGCAGCGAAAATTGCCAAGCTGTGTAGAGTAGTTGCGCCGTGATGGAATTGAGCGGCACTCGGGCCAGCCAGCGAGGACGAAAATATACGAACCTCAAATTCGCAATGGGGTGGTCAGCCAGCTCGGCTTCTATGGCTTCACTTCGTGTGACATCAGTCACGACGACAACTTCATGCAGTTTTGCCAACTCAACAGCCCAACGCCATCCAACGCCCCCCTCACTTCCAGCATAAGGTTTACAGGCAAATGCAGACAAAAGTATCTTCATGACATGAATTCCGGGGAATGCATTTCGAAATACAAATTTGTCGCCAACAAAATGGCAATGTCATGCAACAAATCAAAGTTGTAAGTCACGTTCTGGCCCCCTATTACGCAGTTAACTGAGTGATCGAATCAGCACGGGACTAGCCCACAATTCGATGTCATCTGTTGGGAAGATTTTCCGACTCACCCCATCTAGCGACTCCATCCCCGCCGCATTCCAGCTTTTCGGAATATTCCAGCGCATCGGCCCGTAATCGTGAGCCCAAATCAATCGACCGATCATTTTCCCGTGTTCGACTAAGAGACAAAAATCCACGCCCCCTGTGCGCTGCACCTCGCCAATCTGTCGACCAGTCAACCAACCCGCCACGGTGCCGTAGGCCACGCCAGCAGCGTTGATCTTATGCCCCACAAAATGAGTAAGACCCAGATACTTGCCATCCCACATAAACCAGTAAAAACGCTCGATGCCCAGCGAAGCCGCAATGATGAGCGAACGCGCAAGCCACGCGGCAGCCTCGGTTTGCGGCAAAATCCGAGAAAACGATCCGCCTCCAATCGGGTAAGTGTCTGGAGAGGTGGCGGGATCGGCGATGAGATATCCGAATTCCGTATTCCACACCGGGAGTTGTGTCAGGCCATGTCGCGCCATGACCTTGAGCAGCGCTGTGTGGTATTGCGGAATCTGCTCGGGAAGTCCGTAGTAATGGAAACTCACGATATCGGTGCATTTATCACCGCCCGCAGCCAGATAGGCATCCATGCGCGCCACCCCTTTCTCCCCACCCACCATGGCAGGAGAAGTCAGTCTGGCCTGAGGATCAATTTCCTTGATAATGCGATGCGCGGCCTGACCCAACTCGACTAGCTGGCCGGCAGTGAAATGCGCTTTGGCACCATCCACTTCGCGCACTGTGGGCTCGTTCCACAATTCGTAATGACGAATGCGGCCCTGGTAGCGTAGCGCCACGGTGCGCACGTAGTTTTCCCAGTCGGCCAGATGGCTCGGCGGCGCATACGACCCATATTTGTAGGGTCCCTTTACGGACCGATTGGACGATGCCCAGTGCGGCGTTTCGCCCAGAGCGAACAGCACGTCCACTCCGCGCGATTCCATTAGCCGCATGGCAATATCCAGCTTGTCGAAGTGCCACTCCCCCTTGCTCGACTCCAGACTGAACCAGTGCAACTGCGGCAACATTGCGCGCCATGTCCCCACCGGCACACTGGGAAAATTGGCGACATAAGGTGCAACCACCGGCCATCCCATATGCAGACCAAAAAATGTGGGCTGCACCAGATGCATCGCCTCCGCTTCAAGAACACTGGTAGCAGTGGCGATTTGCGGGAACAAAGACCCCAGCACTCCCGCAGCTGCGATGCGTAAAAAATCTCGGCGGTCCGGGTAGTTTTTCATCTTCTGCAATACCTATCCACGTGCGCGGCGGAACTTGGCGGCAAACGCGCGCAGCACTGCAGACACATAGGGACGGACAAAATATGCCGGCCAAAACAGGCCGCAGTTGCGCTGCACGTACACGCGCCATGCATGCGGCGGTACGCGCTTGGGGCCGCAAGTCTTGCGCAATTGCAGCCTGATGTTTGCTGCCTCCGCAGGAAGAGTCACCGCAGGTTGATTTGAGCTGCATGTCCCGACAAAGCCGGGTACCATCCAGATGCCAAAGCCAGCGCGGCGCGCCCTGAAACCGTAATCCCAGTCGCCGATCGCATGAACGAAGGCGTCGTCGATATTGCCTATCGCCTGCACCACCTGCTGCGGAATAAGCACGCAATTGCCATTGAGGGTTTGACAGGATTGTGGATGGTCGGCCTCGGGCAAATGAACGAGCGTGTTCGGCGACCAGCGGCTGCGGCTTACCAAACCGCCATAAGTAAGTTGCCCGCTGACCGCATCGCAGGTAGCTCCGACGATGACATCGCGCCGTCCGCCATGCGCCGATGCCATTTCGTCGCTGCAAACAAATACACGCTGCAGTGCCTCGGGATAGAGGATCGTGTCATCGTTGAGCCACAGGTAGAAATCATGATCCTGTTGCATGGCAACACCAAACGCGCGTCGCATACCGCCGTTCCAGAATAAGCTGCCATCGCCATCGATCACGTTGACCAGCGGAAACTCTGCGCGCACTGCCGTTTCAGTACCGTCGCTGCTGCCATCATCAACCAGATACACAGACAATTCGCAATCCGAAGGCAGGCTGCACGCATGCAGCGCGCGCAGGCAGGCCAGCGTCTGGTCGCGGCGGTTATGGCAGGTAAGCAAGGCAGCGAGGTGCATGGAACGTTACCTGAGAACGAATTTTGCCGTGGCCGACCGCACGACAGATGGATGAGGCACGGCCTGCACCACCAGAGAATAGGCCAATCCCATAAAGTAGGCCTGCATGGAACCTATGCCGTAGCCAATGGCATACACCATGGTGGCAACAATGAACAGGGCAAGTATTTCGCCACCCAGCCAGTCTGGGGTCTCCACTCGACCTCTCAACAGCCTGCGCACGGTGACAACTTGCACCACAACGTATGAAAACAGAACCAGCAGGCCGCCGCGCGTAAGCAGACTCACGTAGTGGCTGTGAGCTTGCACTTTGGTTTCCTGCCCCTGCGATTCGATGAAGCGTTGGTTGCCGGAACCAAATGGCTTACCGACCAGCCACACCAGAGGTCCCGCAGCAGCCCAGTCTTCTACCAGAGCCTTCCATGAATCCATGCGCCAGGCGATTGTGCTGTTCTTCTTTTGAGTTTCAGCCACCGAACGCTCAAATTCCTGTGTCACAACGGACTTGGGCGCCAATGCGAACAAGGCACCCAGCACCAGAGCCCCCACCAGCAGTGGCACCAACAACCCTGCCTGGCCACCTTTGCGGCGACTACCGGCCAGCCACCAGGCAAAGCCCAGAGCGGCAAGCGTGGAAATCCAGACCGTGCGATGTGCCAATACCATCACCACCAGCAACAATACCGGCACCGTGTACATCATCGCCTGGCGTTGGGCATTCAGCTTTATCCACATTGCAGAACCGGGCAACATGGCCATGGCGATCAGCATTGCGCCCGCAGCATTCAGCACCCGCAGAGGCGCGTGGCGATCGAACCAATCCCCGGTTTCCCCTATGGCATAGGCGCCCCAACGGTATATCGCGAGCAACACCAATGCCAACGCTATGAAATAGAACGCCATGAATATTTTCCCTACCTGCTCCGAAGAGAGACGGAAACTCATCAAGTAAAGAACCGGAACCACCATGTAAAATGTGCTTCGAAATTCGACGCCTGCGGCCGATTTGTATTGGACCAACCCTACAACAAACAATCCCCCCCACACTACGGTCATCAACAGCCAGAGACGCACCACGAGATCCTTCGCTGGCAGATGCCCAAGCATTAATCTGACGGCGACCACGAAACCCAGCATCAGAAAACACATATCCTCAACAGTAAGAAATACACCTAGCGGCAAGGCGATATTTCCACCTGATTGAGAGATAACAAAAACGACTGCACCCGCCCACACCCCGAAGACGGGGCTGCTATAAGCACCCACGACAAATATGCAGATCGCCAGCGCCAAAACCATGACAACCACAAATGGCAGCACCTGGAAAAACAGGCCAAGCAGGGTGTAGATAATTTCGTTGCTCATGTTCAGGCCACCTCTTCGCCGGTAATGGCGGAGACCCACCTCGGTCCCAGCACATCCGGCGCAAACCGCGTCTGGTAGCGTTTTGCCGCTGCCTGAGACATCAGGTAAAACGCCTGCTGATCTTCGAGTATCCCTATCAATTTCTCAGCGCAGCCGGGAGCATCGTCAAGCGGCCAGAGCACGCCTTCCACACCATCGTCGAATACTTCCGGAATACCACCAACTGCCGGGGCAAATATGGGCAGGGCATGCGACATGGCTTCGACCAGAACGATGCCAAAACTCTCCATGCGGGCAGCATGCGCAAATACGCGGTGTCCCGAAATCAGGCCGGAAGCCCCGGTCACGTAGCCCAAAAACTGAACCTGCCCAGCCACACCGAGTTGCTGCGCCAAAACCTGCCATTCGGCACGGCTGGGTCCATCACCCACCAAAGTCAGACTGTAGATGTATCCCCGTCGCCGTGCTTCCGCCAGCACATGCAACAGATAGCCTTGGTTCTTGCGGGGTTCCAGCGTGCCGATGGAAATGATATCCCCGCGCACAGGCTGATTCGCGGATGGCATTGCGGTGGCGTGCTCGGGGAAGTTTGGAATCACCTCGACCTGGACTTCCGCCAGTGCCGGGTTGCGCTCAAGCACAATGCGCCGCATGTAATCCGAAACAAAAATGACTTTGTCGAGCTGCGGCAGGACTTCTTGTTCGGTGCGCATCAGGCTGCGCCACGCCGCACTCCCCTCGCTGGCCAGGCCATTGAGTTGATATTCGTAGGCTTCCGAAATATTGAAGTGCAGGACCGCCACCAAACGAAATTGGAATCCTTCGCGCCGCATCGCCAGCGCAGCGCTTGCACTGAGCGGATCCTGTGCGTAGATCACGACAGCCCTTCCCTTCAGCATGCGCAGGTTTTTCCGCAAAATAATGCGCATGTATTGGAACGTGAACATGCGGTGCAATAGTGCGGCTCTCTCTCGGCTAAATACCTTCAGCAATCGAACGGCAAGCCACGGAAGTTTTCGTATCCAGCGGCTTACCAGGTATGGCTCGGCCAAGCTCACCTCGTAACCTTGTTGACGCGCATAGCCCATGACCGCCCGAAAATGCGTCTGTACACCGCACCATCCCTGCTCGCGCATGAGGCTGGCAATCAGGATCGCGGGCCGTGTCATGCCGCACTCCATTGCATCATCAAGCCGCCCAATCGCGGGCCCAGGTGCGGCTGCGCACTGCGCATAAGGCCTTTTGCCTCAGAGCAAAAAATCCAGCGGCCCCACAATGCAATCGCAATCAATACGATGATCGCGGCCGAGGCAAGCACCAGCACAAAGCGCAGGCCCGGCTGCGGAAGCACAAAGGTCAACCAGTAATCGGCCTGCCAAGCCAGCAACCCCGCCAGCACAGCCAGCATCAGGGGACCGATCAACGCGCGAAGCAGCGCACGGGCGGGGGCGGCAATCAATCCCGCCGCAACATGAGTTACCAGCCAGGCGCGTAGCAGATACACCGCCAGCACGACCCAAGCCACAGCAGACAATGAATAGCGGGACGCCACAATCACGGCAAGCACCATCACGACCAGTCCAATCGCCTGGGATGCGGCGTCCATGCCCGCACGGCCCATGCCCAACATCATCGGCCCGCCCATCGCGAGCACGGCGTTGACCGGCATGGCCAGCGCCAGCGGAGTAATCAGAACGATGGCTGCCCGCCACTCCTGTCCGTATACGGCAAGGATCGTCGTTTCCGGCATGGCGGCTAATGCCGCAAAGGCCGGAGCCAATACGACAGACATAACGCAGATGGAGGCAAGATACGTATCGCGCACGGCTTCAGCCCGGCTTTGCAGGCGCGAGTAGAGCGGCAGCAGCACGCCTTGCAGGGTGGATACGACGGCGTTCATGGGGGAAGCAATCAGGTTCATGCTACGGTTATATACGCCAAGATTCACGATGCCCAACATGCGCCCAATGATGGCCGAATCCAAGTTGCTGATACCCCAACTGGTGAGGTTGCTGGCGAGCACTTTGGAACCAAACTTGAACAGACCGGATTGGTCGGCGTTGAATGCGGGCTTGAGCGGGTGGCGCGTGCTCAGATACACGGCGATTGCATTCATGGCGCTCTGCGTAAGCTGTGCGCTCACCAGCGCCCACACACCCAGTCCGGAAAAAGCGAGCGGCATACCCACCAGCAAATATCCGGCCAGATAGCTCAATATTTGAATTATCTGCAATCGCTTGTGGTTGAGGTCGCGGCGCAGTAGCGCGGAGGCGGTCTGGCCGAATGCCTGAAAAACGAAAAGCAGACTCATCCAGCGCAAGACAGGCACAGCATCGGCACGTCCAAAAAATCCAGCAATCGAGGGCGCGGCGACCATTGCGAGCAAGGCCAGCGTCAACCCCGCGAGCATTTGCAGCGTGAAGACAAAGCGGATGTCGCGCGGGGAAACCTGCTCTTTCTGGATCAGCGCAACGCCCAATCCGGTGTCGGCAACCAGATTGCCCAGCCCAATGATCAGCGAAGCGATTGCGATCAGACCGAACGGTTCGGGCCCGAGCTGTCGGGCCAACACAATGCCGATCACCAACTGGCTCAGCATCCTGACGACTGCGCCAAGATAGTTCCACTTGAGCGCCCCCAGGCTTCGGTGCGCAAGCCCGGTGGCAGGCTTGCCGGGCTGCAACTCCAATTTGGTAATCACGGCAGGCTTCTTCATTGATGAAGCCCTCCGCGTTCTGCCCGGCAGAAAGACAACTGAGCCCTCATGACCCTGCGTCCCCGTTCAGCGGCACCACTCCGAACATCGCCAGATCGGTTGCTGCATGCTTTTCCTTCAGCCCGTGCTCAAGGCGGCTTAGCAGAGCAGAAGAAATTACACCCAACGCGGAGACAGGCACACCGCGCGGGCAGCAGGCTGAACGATCAGCAATCACGCTCGCGCGGAATCGAGCCGTAGCCCCGGCAGGCGGGCGTTGCGCGGCCTCATGTCCCCACAGGCTGAATGTTCCCTGTTCTTCCTGCAACTGCGGCGCAAACCACACATAAGGTGCGCGCGAAAGAAACGCGCCCCACAAACTGTAGGAGGACACCGAACAAACCAGGAGATCGGCGCTTGCCATGGCCAGCAAGTCGCTGCACACCGAATCACGCTGGTGAAAACCGGTAACCGGGTTGAAGCGCTGGATAAACGGAGCGAGTGCCTCAGGCTGCCCGTCTGTAAATAACTGGAATTGGACTTTGTCGCCGAAATGCCCGCGCAGTTGATCGCACACCGCAATGTACCAGGCAAGGGGCAGTGAACGATTGAAACAGCCGCGATAATCAATGTCCGCGTTCGCCGCCTTGAAATCGCCTGCACGGATATGCACCGCCACTACCAGCTTGTCCGGATCGAGACGCGTGCGCCAGTCGGTCAGGTTTTCCGCCGCACCGCGCGCGGCATACAAGCGCCCAAGAATGAAGTCGCGTGCTTCGCGTACAGCCAGGAATCCTCCCCACATGCCGCCCGTTTCGAGTGCAAACAAGCGCCTTTCTTTCCAGCCATTGCGTTCGGCAAATAGGGCAACCGCCTTGCGGTAATCCCGCTCGCCGGTCGACAGATAATCCTGCTCAGTAAAGCGGTAACGCGGCAATGTATGCAGCAATGCACGGTGGCTGATCCAGTCCGTGCGCGGCGTCCCGAAATAGCGCCAGTATTGACGCGGGTTGAGGCCGAAGGCTGGCGGCAGGGCAATGCCGTCGATTGCCTGCGCCGCAAGCCATGCCTTGGCCCAGGGATACAACTCGTTGCCCAAGCCGATCCCGCGCCCGGCAACACATGGTATGCATAACCGGATTCCCCCGCGTTTGGTCGCCATGTCTGAAGTCATCCTGGACTCGTCATGCCACAGGATGAACGCGGTGCATCCGACAACACTTGGGAATAATTGCCAGCCACCTCAATACACAACACGCCTAAGGGGCTCAACTGGTTAAGCACAGGCAGAACACACAACAGGGTTTTCATGCTCCCCCCCTTGTTTGCCGGTAAAGTGACTCGTAGGCATCTGCCACGGCACCAATGTGGTATCTGCTTTCTGCGAGTTTGCGGCCGCGCGCACCCCACTCGCTTAACAACCCCCTGTTGCCCGCAAGACTGACCATCGCTTTTGCAATCTCTGCCGGCAGGCGTACATCTACCAATATTCCGGCTTCACCGTTATCCAGCGTCCAAGGCACGCCGCCGCTATACATGCCGCCTATGACGGGAATGGACATCGACATGGCCTCAATGATGGACATTGGCTGGGCTTCTTCCAGTGCGGGATGAACTAATACGTCTACACTATCTGCAAGACGGGAAAGCAGCTTTTCATGCGGCAGCATCCCGATGAATTCGATGCCCTCCTGCAGGCCTTTTTGCCTGGCCCATTGCTCGGCAATTTCTCCGGGGCCATGCCCCGCACCGAACATCAGCAGTTTTGCGTTTGCAATACTTTTCCGAGTTTGGGCAAATGCCTCGATGGCCGCTTGTCCATTTTTGTAATTTCCCCAGCCATTCAGGACCGTAGCAAAATGAATGCGTGTGCCATCGGAATTTGCTTTTGAACGCTGCGAGAACAAGGTGTCAGGCAGCCCATTGGGCACAACCACTGCGGCCCCCTTGAGGAAATGGTAGCGGCGCAGATGGGCTTCTACATGGGGCGATACAACGACCAGTCGCCGGGTGTGCCGTATCGATTTCCATGCCATGACAGCTCTTAACAGTCTGTAGATAGTCGGGTTGTAGCGGAGTACGTTGATGGGCGCATCATGCGCAGTAACCAATGTTGGTACACCGGTAGCCTGGCTTGCCAACGCAAATTCGTATGTCCATTGGGCGTGCAGGACATCGGGCCTCTCGCGCAAAATGGCGGACTGCAGATATGCCCGTTCAGCCGAAAAAAGGTCGAGCGCCCGATGGCGAGCCCTCGGACGGTACGGGCCGATGCATACCGTCAAATTCCTTCCGCGATAAACCTGCTCTTTTTCAATTTGCGCATCCAGCGTGAACAACTTGATATTCCAGTTGCGTTTCAGCAATTCCTTGGTCAATAAATTGACAGGTGAGCCACCCATGCCGGCGGGCAAATCCTGCGGCGAAACATCCAGAAATTCGGCGAATTCACGCGGCGAAGCCGGCCCCACCATGCCAATGGTGAATTCGGACATGTTTTCTGTTTTTGTGGCGACCATCATTCAGAGTCCAAAGGCAATCAGACAACAGGGATTGCCGACTCTGACAAAGCCACGTTTGTTGAGATGAAATCCCGATACGCCGTCGTCAGGCCGTTTTGCAGGGTAGTCGTCGCCACCCACCCCATCGCATTCAAGCGTTCCACATTCATCAGCTTGCGCATGGTGCCGTCCGGCTTGGTGCTGTCGAAAACAATCTCGCCATTGAACCCGACCACGTTTTGTATCGCCTCGGCCAATTCACGAATGTTCAGGTCGTGCCCGACGCCGATATTCATCAGCGGCGGCAGGCCGTCGTTACAGTCTTGTCCCAACAGCGCTGTGTACTGCTCATCCGGCAGGCACATCAGATACACGCAGGCATCGGCCATGTCTTCGCTGTACAGGAATTCCCGCCTGGGCGTGCCGCTTCCCCAGACAGAAACGCTGGCTGCGTTGCTGAGTTTGGCTTCGTGGAACTTGCGAATGAGCGCGGGAATGACGTGGGAGTTTTGCGGGTGGTAGTTGTCTCCCGGGCCGTACAGGTTGGTGGGCATGACGGCGAGGTAGCGCGTGCCATACTGCCGGTTGTAGCTCCAGCACATTTCAATGCCGGCGATCTTGGCCAGTGCATAGGGGCGGTTGGTCGCCTCCAGCGGACCGGTCAGCAGGTATTCTTCCTTCATCGGCTGCGGGCAGTCGCGCGGGTAGATGCACGAGGAACCCAGAAACATCAGCCGCTTGACGTTGTTGCGCCATGACTCGTGAATGATGTTGCTCTGAATCACGAGATTGTCGTGGATGAATTCCGCCGGGTAGGTGTTGTTGGCATGGATACCGCCCACTTTTGCGGCCGCAAGTAACACGTAGTCGGGTTGCTCGGTCGCAAAGAATTCACGCACAACCAATTGGTCCGTCAGGTCCAGTTCTTCGTGAGTACAAGTAAGGAGGTTGTTGTAGCCCTTGTCCCACAGGTTTCGCATCAGCGCGGACCCCACCAGTCCGCGATGTCCCGCAACATAGATTTTTGCGTTCTTGTCCATAGCTTTTTATTCGTGAAAGTCGAATACGACGAAGCCGTGTTTTTCGCGGGCGTTGATCGAATCTCCCAGCCGCGTTTCGACTTTGGCGGGGCGGGAGTAACGTGGAGATGAGAGTACGTTTGCGTTCATTTTCTATCCAGTACAACCAGCCCACAAAATTGATTCCCAAAACGCCCGAACAGGAGATCGAGAAATACCTTCAATGCTGAAATAACGCCAATACCGATTCCCCCGCCCCCAATCCTGGCACCCAGTTTACGAAAGACAATGTTGTGATGCCAAAATGAAAAACTCAGGTTCCTGAAATTTTCGGTACAGAGGTATGAACAAGTGATGTCGTTCACCAACTTGCGGGTCCAGCGGAATACGAAATTGGTTGCCTCACCGTTTTGCTCCCATCTTGTACCAATCAGCTTTCCGACAAGTGAGTCGTGTGGCTCCAGAAAAACAACCGCCACGCTGGCCATTCTCATCATCTCGGTAAACCCCTGTACCGGACTGGGCAAGTGGTGTAGGCCATCTTGCACAACAACAATGCCATACTCGCCATCACGAACGTCTGCGGCCAAAGCGTTGAGCACTAATCCTTTGAGGCGACTGTCCCGGCTGATCGCTGCTTCGACTCCCCGTGCCGATATATCTGAAACCGTTACATCACGGAATCCCAAGTCGCACAACATCGATGCTTCGCCCCCCTCGCCGGCGCACATGAACAAGATTGGCGTATCCACGGTAATCCTGTCCCCTGCAGCTCCGTCAAGTCTACGAAAAGCTTCATGCATCCGCCATTTAGTCACGTAATTGACCAACTTATCATCGGACAGGATATGCGCTCGCGAACCGGCTTTGTACAACGAGTCATGCATGGCTCTCTGTTTTTCAATCTGGTTCATTTCATCCTCCGCCCGTATTGGCTCATGTTTCCCGGTTATGTGTTCTACCTGATCGATCTTGCGATGCCATGTAGCATCTTTAGTTCTTGCCGTCTAAAGACCTTTTCGAGACTCACCATCAAAATACGATGATGGTTCACCCTCGCGCCTCACCCTGAACTATGCCCTTATATTTACTCGTGATAGTCGAACGCGGCATAGCCGTGCTTCTTGACCAGCTCATCGCGCTCGGAAGACTTCAGGTCCTCGCGCACCATTTCGGCAACCAGTTCTTCGAAGGTGATGCGGGGTATCCAGCCGAGTCTTTCGCGCGCCCTGGTCGGATCGCCCAGCAGCGTTTCGACTTCGGTGGGGCGGAAGTAGCGCGGGTCGACGGCGACAACGCAATTTTCGCTTTCGCTGCCATCAGGCAAGTTGAGGTAGCCTTTTTCTTCCACGCCCTCGCCTTTCCAGGTGATGACCATGCCAAGTTCCTTGGCCGCAGCATTGACGAAATCGCGCACGCTGTATTGCACGCCGGTGGCGATCACGAAATCTTCCGGTTTGTCCTGTTGCAGCATCAGCCATTGCATCTCGACATAATCCTTGGCGTGACCCCAGTCGCGTTTGGAATCCATGTTGCCCAGATACAGGCAATCCTGCAGGCCCAGCTTGATGCGCGACAGGGCGCGCGTGATCTTGCGCGTAACGAAAGTCTCGCCACGGATCGGCGATTCGTGGTTGAACAGGATGCCGTTGCAGGCATACATGCCGTAGGCTTCGCGGTAATTGACGGTGATCCAGTAGGCATACAGCTTGGCGACCGCATAGGGGGAACGCGGGTAGAACGGTGTGGTTTCCTTTTGCGGGGTCTCCTGCACCAGACCGAAAAGTTCAGAGGTCGAGGCCTGGTAGAAGCGTGTCTTCTTTTCCAGGCCGAGAATGCGGATGGCCTCCAGCACGCGCAGGGCGCCCAGCGCATCCGAGTTGGCCGTGTATTCCGGCTCCTCGAACGACACGGCCACGTGGCTCTGTGCGGCCAGGTTGTATATCTCGTCCGGCTGCACTTGCTGGATGATGCGCGTCAAGCTGCTGGAATCCGTCATGTCGCCGTAGTGAAGGATGAAGTTCCGGTTGCTGACATGCGGGTCCTGATACAGGTGATCGATGCGATCGGTATTGAACAGCGACGCGCGGCGTTTGATGCCGTGCACGATGTAGCCTTTCTTCAGCAGGAACTCCGCCAGATAGGCGCCGTCCTGGCCGGTGATGCCCGTGATGAGTGCGACCTTGTTCATTTGATATCCTTCGCAATAGTTAAATCCGCCTCTTGGTCGCCTATCAGTTGCTTGCGCTGTTCTGCCGGAATCGACTGCAGCATGGCATTGATAAAGGCCTCCTGTTCCTTGAAGGCCAGCACCTGGTCGTCGCCGATCGTGGATACGCGCGCCAGTATTCCGGAGTCGGCGCCCCCGATGAGTCCCTGTTTGATCTTTTCCAGCTTGCGCTCCAGCGTGTTGTTCACAGTTTTGTTGCCTATCTTGATCCAGTAGCTGATCGGCTCGATGCGCGATCCGTTCGTTGCTACCAGCCTGCGTACCGGCAGTCCGCCGAACAGGGTATTGATAACCTGGTCGGTATACCGCGATACGCTGAATCCTTGCGCCGGATAGCATATCTCCGGTCGATGAATATTCAGTTGCCGGTCTATGCCGTCGCCATACACAACCGAGAGCATGACCTTGGTGCCGGTACTGCTGACATAGGTGCGGGTCAGTATCTGGCTGTATATCTTCTTGAGGGCTTCTTCCTGCTCCGGGCTACTGGGCAGGGTCATGCGGGGATCGTCCATTTGCCAGCCATCGAACTGCTTCGGAATCATGGTTTCCAGGTCGACTTTCGATCCCTGGGCCACTGCCGATGGCGGTTTGTACAGCAACGCCGCAAGCGCCACGGCAACCATGGCCAAGCCCACCAGCAGATTTCTTATGGACGGCCGGTTCATCGCGTTCCCCCGGGACGTTTCACCAACGCCCAGCCCAGCAATGCATCAAGCGCCAACAGGCAGAACATGGAGACGAAGAACAGCAGGAAGCCGGCGAATTCGTGGATAAAGCCCTGTCCTACCGCATCGCCGAAATGGTAGGTCACCAGCACCAAAATGATCACGCGCATCAGATTGGCAAAGAATGCGATGGGCAGCAGACTGGCGACCATGACGCCATTGCGTATCCAACTGGTGTATCGCATCAGATATAGGTACAGCAGGCCCATGGCGGAAAGCGAAAACATGGAATTCAGGCCGGAACAGGCATCCGCCACCAGCAACTGGTACGGCCCGATGGAAAGCGTCACGCCGCTGCGCGCGATTGGATAGCCTGCCCAATACAGCACGGACTCGGCCAACTCGGAAATATATTGTTTGAGCGGCCCCGTCAGACCGTCAACCAACGGGCCGGGCAGCGGAATCGTCAGCAGCAGGAACAGCAGCGGGAACCACAGTGCCTTGATTGTCGAGACACCTCGCGTAATCAGCAAGGCCCCGAGCAACACCGGCACCAGCGATCCGATTTCGAGGGACTTTACGCCCTGCGTGCGGCCTAACAGGTAAATCAGCAGTCCGAGAATCAACAGCGCCCACCCTGTCACCGGATTACGCTTCAGTTGGGTTTCTCCCAGCAGGCAATCCCGTTTCTGCCAGAAAATGTATGCCACTGCCAGCAGGATGATCGGAGCGTGAGCCTGATCTTCGTTTATCCATACGCGATTGGCAAAAGTGTAGATCGTCGGCAAATACAACGCGCACAGTCCAAATAGAATGGGCCATGTCGTTTTCCACCATACATCCGGCATCGGGTTAGAGAGGGTTGCCACTGGAATTGGGACTCCGTTCAGGGTTGTTAAAACTCGCTCAATACGGAGCCAACAACGTCCACGCCCGACTGGGCCATGCTTTCCGTTTGCAGACGCACCTGATCGAGTTGAGAAAAATTCTTGCGGGCCACCATGACCGCCGCGCCGGCCCGCGCTGCAAGAATATGCGCATCCGCAAAACTCGCCGAGGCCGGGGTGTCGATCAGGATGACGTCGAATGCTTCATTCAGGCTGCCCAACAGGTATTTCAGCGACGGCCTGCCCAGCAGTTCCTGCGGGTTGGGTGGTGTCGCACCGGCAGTCAACACGGAAAGATCGACGAAATTATCGACTCTCTGCACAGCCTGCACATCGTCGCGGCCGGCCAGAATCGAGGAGAAACCGCGGCGGTTTTCCAGCTTGAATAGTTCATGCTGGCTGGGGTTGCGCATATCGGCATCGATCAGCAGGGTGCGCTCGCCTAATTGGGAAAACACCACCGCCAGGTTGGCGGCGAGATAACTGCGCCCTTCACCGCGCCCCGGACTGACGATGGACAGCATTTTGCGATTCGGTTCGCCGGTAAACCGCCTGAGCATGAGCTGGCTGCGCAAGGTGCGCAACGACTCGACCTGGTGTCCGAATGGATTGTAGGCAGCCACCAGCGTATCCGAAACCGCCCCGTCGCCCTTGATCAGATACGGGTAATCGAACTGGTGTGCAAGCGCACGCTGGATATCGACTTCGGTCAGGAGCCCCAGTTTGATGCCGGCGTCTCCAAAGCGGAGATTCTCCGTCTTCTGCAGGTGCATTATTTGCTCCGCGTCATTGATGGAGAGCTTTCCGGAATCGATCAGGATGGCTCCTATCGATCTGGCGGCTTTGATTTCGGATTTCATCTGCATGTTTGTGTCATTCATTTTGAAGTCGATAAGTTCAAACGCTCGCTGCAGCAATCTGCTCGGACATCTTTCGGAATTGCCGGTTTTCCAAAAACCGGCCGGCGACTAGGCGACCGTCACCGCCTTGCGAAACCGCAGCTTCGACTTCATTGCGTCCGCCAGCCTTCTCAACCGCTCCTTCACACCCAGCGGTTTCGAGTCTTTCTTGAATTGAACCAGTACCGGTATGCCTGTTGCAGACTCAAGCGATTCGCTTGTCCTGATGCGCTGATTCAGCATTTCGGCCACAAATGCCGCGCCCACGCCCAGCAGCGTTCCGAGGAATACGGCGATGAGCATGTTCTTCGACATGTTCGGGGAAGAACGGCTGGTCGGTTCTATCGCCGGGGTGAGGACGGTGATGTTGGTCTGGTTGGACTGGCTTTGCAGATTGGTTTCCGTGTAGCGCTGCACCACCGTGTCGTAAGCTCGCTGTGCCGACTCCACGTCTCTCTCCAGCACGGCGATCTGGTCGCGCTGGGAGAGGTCCTGAATCACTTGCTGCTTCTGGGACTCGATGGTCGCTTTCAATTCCGATTTTTTCTGCTTGTTGATGCTGTTCGCTGTATTGATGCTGTTCAAAATGTGTTGCGTTTCATCAGCCATTTTCTGCTTGAGCGTTGCGATCTGGCTTTCCATTGCCAGGTATTGGGGATTGTTCTTGCCCAGATTAAGGCTGGCTTCCTGTAGCCTGCTTTCCTGCCGGATGATCTCCGATTTGAGATTCAGGATGACCGGGTTTTGCATGACCTCAGCCAACGTGTCGCCACTACCGGCATATTTATGTTTACTCTGAAGATCGGCCGACTGTCCTTCGGTCATCACCAGTTGGCCGGAAAGTTCGGCGATTTTGGAGCTTTCCACACTTTGCACTCTGTAGCCGGAGGAAACCATGCCCGTCTTCTTCTGAAATTCGGCAAGCCGCGCCTGGGCATTCTCCAATTCTGTGCGCAGGGCCGCGACTCTCACCTGGAACCATTGTGCATATTGCCGTGCCGGTTCTACCTTCAATTCCAGATTGGTATCGATGTAGGCTTGTGCAAAAGCGTTTGCGGCGATTGCAGCAAACGCCGGGTCTTCCGATGAAAAGGAAATATCGATGACATTGCTGTCCCGTGCCGGTTTGACTTCAAGCTTCTTCGAAAGCACGTTGCCCATCCACGCTACAAACTGCCCTTTGCCTTGTGTTGCATTGCGCCACTGCTCCCTGAGTTGCGGGTTCTCGTCGAACTTGAGCAGTGTGACCACGCTTTGGGCTACGCGTTGGCTGGTAATAATATCGGTCTGCGTGGATACATAACTGGGCAATGCCATACCGGCCATTGCCATACCAACCAGCGGATCCGATTTAACGTCCAGCACCACGGTGGCTGACGCAACGTATTTATCCGGCATAACCAGTGTTATAAGGAATGCACCCGCAACTGTGACAAGCAACACCGCAAGCGCTATCTTGTAACGTGCCAAAAGGATGAAAATGAATTGCTGAATGTTCATTTGAATACCGTCATTTTTATGGCTTAAAAAAGGCTCTCACGAACATAGAGAACATCTTCGCTGTTGACAGGCGCAGTCAGGTCAAGCGATTTTTCTTCCAGCTTGCCGCTCGCACCGCGCCGGAATATCTTCATGTTTTTCTGCGTGCCGCGCAGGGTCGGGCCTCCGCTCTGGGCAAGCGCCTGCATCAGGGTCATGTTGCGTTCGACGCGGTAAGAGCCCGGCCGCTGGACTTCCCCGTAGATGTAATACATCGGGGCGCGCTGGACGTAGATGAGGTCCCCTCCTTCCACCAGCACGTCGTCCTTGCGTTTGTCATCCAGAAACAGGCCCGGAATGTCGATTTCCTTGCGAAAGGGTTTGTTGTTGCGCACGCCGGTCAAGATGACGCTGTCCGAACCGATGCCATTTGCTCCCCCGGCCAAAGCCAGCACATCGGAAACATGCGTATTGAAAGTTTCCAGCGGATAGCGTCCGGGCCTGTTCACCTGGCCCAGCACCGACACCTGATTGCCACGGATTTGGGTCAGCACAATGTTGACCTGGGGTTGCTGGACGAACTTGCCTTCCTTGAGCAAACCGGCAATTTTTTTCTCTGCCCCGGCAACCGTCAATCCGCCCAGTTCAACCGAGCCCAGCAGGGGATAGGAAATGACACCACTCTCCGAAACGCGAACTTCCGTCGTCAAGTCCGGATTCTGGAAAACCACGATGCGCATCGTATCGCCTGCACCCAGGCGATAGTCATTGTCCTCTGCGGCCTGCCCGATCACGCCGTATACGGCGAGCGACAGTAAAAGCAGCAGCCGCGTTATTCCTTTGCAAAACATAACGTCTCCGAAAGATTGGTTGTTGCTGACAAACAATTGCGTTCCAACCTTCAATTTGTTGGCTAGTGCGGTACTTCGCTCCTGGCGATACTTACAGTGCAAACCCTTGCGGGTGTAACCGGGCGTTGCTGCCGCTCCTGTTTCATGATGTCGTATTGCGCTGCGCCAACCCGACCTGCAATGAAACTTTGACTGCAAACGTGAGCCCCGGATAGCGTGCAACACCACATTGGCTGTGCCTGGAAAATGCCGGGCAAAGTCGAAGGGCTCAAGACCGGCTCAGCCCGAACGGTGTAAATACTTCACCCGGCCGGATCAATGGATATCTCTAAACTGCCCTTACTTGAGACCGACACCTTTTGCAATATCGGGAACAGATGCCTGCTCCGTTGCCTTGCCGTCCGCTTCCATTGCAGCCGGTTTCGCTTCGGCAACTGCCGTTTTGGCTCCCGGCTGGAACTCGCCAAAGTACTCAATCTTGGCTCCCGCCTTGAGCGCCTTGATTTCCTTCTCCAGCGCCTCTTTCTTGCGGCTGTTGTTCAGATATTCCTGAATAACCGGCGTTGCCATGTTTTCCGTGACAGGTTCCGCTTTTACGGAAACGACTTGCAGCACGCTGATCGATTTGCTGAGCTCGACAACCATCAATTTGCCTGAGGGCAATTGGCTTAACCTGGTCAGCATCTCAAGCGGAAGCTGTTCGGCCGGCTTCACGCCCGACTGGATAGTCGAAGTAATGTTCTTGCTTTTCAAGGAAGCGGCAATCGCATCCAGGCTCTCGCCTTTGCCTGCCATCTCGCGTATCGATGCCGCCAGCTCCGGCTTCGATTCGACTTCAAGTTCCCGCAGGTTGAAGATTTTCCTGTTGGCGAACAATTCCGGGTGCTCTTCATAGAATTTGTGCATCTCTGCCGGAGTCGGCTTGGGAATACCGGTGATGATCGGATCCATATAAGCGCGTGCCAGGATGGTGTTTTTCGCGCTCTCGATTGACTGCATAACTTCCGGTTTGCGATCCAGCTTCATTTTGACCGCCTGTTGATCGGCAAGATTTTGCACGATCAAATTGTCCAGCACTTCTTTCTTGGCATCGTCAATTGTCTTGCCGGGCACGACCGGTATCGTTGACAGCGCCGCATTCACCTGGCTGATGGTAATTTCTTCGTCATTGATTTTCGCAGCCACTTGAGTTGAAGCTTTGGCTTTGTCGCCGCATCCGGATAACACGGCAGTCGCCATCAATAGGGATGCCAGAGTCACATTCACGCGCTTGTTCATGATGGAATTGCAAAATAGGTTTGTCATAAATCCTCTTTGAACTTTAAATTTACACATCAAAATAAATTCCGATATTTCTCCGCAGGCTCACATCATTTGGGCACCCATCTCGTCAATGTCATCCGGCACAGGCAATCCAGACCCGGAACAAAGGCGGGGCACCTTGATCAATCTTGCAAACTGCGCAACAGGAATTAAGCGACTGCGCAATCTAGAGCATTTAGATGACAGATTGATGAACCTGTCCGCACGGACTGACCCATCGATTGCGCTCAGGATCAATGACATTATCGAAAGACAGCGAGCTATCACGTTGAATGCGGTCTGTATTCCGTTCATGGTTCGACAGACTATGCGTGTGTTGTTGGGGCGAATGCTCCTTAATCCAAATTTGTTCATCAGGCCGTCATACCGGTCAATAGTTACAGCGCGTGGACTGTCTGCCGATTTGTTTCAGCCATGCAATTCGTAGTAACAAAGGTGACACAAACCATAGTCCGTTTGGATTAACCACCGGCCTTTTCTTCATACATTTTCTTCACACTGATCCATTAGCATCCTCTTGCGCCGAATAATTCTCATTATTTAAAAACTGCCATGCGAAATAGATTCAAGGCATCTTGTTCAACCGTGCACATGAACAAGAAACTGTTGCCTTTGCTGGTGTTGGCGCTTTGCCAGGCCGGCTACGCCAGCGCAAATATCGATCTGATCGCAATGGGAAGTCTGGACGGAAGTTCAGCCGTCTCGTTGGCGGAACTGTCCGGTTTGACTGATCTCTTGGCAAATGGCATTGCCGGGAATGATCTCGGCAGCAACGCCCCGGCCTGCGTTATCGCCGCCGTCCCCGAACCCTGTGCTCTGATGCTCACCGGTCTGGGCCAGCTCGAATTCTTGGTCCGCAACAGGAAATCGGCATTCAACAACAATACGTTTGCAGCCTGATCATTGCCGTTTGCTATGATCATTACCCCGCTTCGGCGGGGTTTTTTTTCGCCGGGGATAATTCAAAGGTCAGAACGTCACCAGGAAATACAAGTTTGCACTCTTGTCGGAAAACTCGTAATTCGCGTAGTTGGAAGTGCGCGTGGAATGTTGCAGCGACAGGTTGAAATTCAATGCTCGGTCCGGCGCCCATCCAATACCGAATTCTTGCGATTGGTAGACATCGCTGCGGGCAAGCGTGTTGGCCACTACCGGGTTGCGGAAATCCGTATTGCTGCGCAGTATCGATATATAAAGGTTTGCTTTCGGACTGGCCTGCCAGCCGGGCGAGATCGACACTGTGTCGGTAACATAGTAACTGCTGGCCGTATCAAACCAGCTGCTGATCCTTCTGTTCATCGCCACGTTCAGATAAGTCTTGCCGGTGGCACCCCATGCATATTTGAGGCCCCGTTCCATCCCGCTGTAGTCGCGTTGGGAAAATACCGGATATTGACGCTTGATGTTTTTCAGGTTGCCGCTCAGGACGGACTTTCCCGTAACTTGCCAATTGACCAGGATCTCCTGCTGCTTTTCCGTATATTCGGTATCGATTTGCGCCACATAGTACAGTCCCGCATTGCGATAGCTTCCGCGGATAGTGCGCGACATCAGCGTGACCCAATTCCCGCCGGACGGATCGTATTTCAGGCCCCATTCTTTTGTATTGGTTCGATAACTCAAACTGTTGGCAGTAGTCACACTGCTGGTTGAGTCTTCTCTGGCGATGCCCAGCAGCAGATGCCAGTTGCTCTGGAACCACCAATCCGCGGTCAGGCGGGGAGTGGAGATGGTTTTAAGGTTGCGGCTATTGGTCAGGACATCGGCAAAACTGTACAAGGTCTGGGTCCGGTTTTCGCTCAATGTGCCGTGCAATTTCGAACCCGGACTCCAATTCCACGCGGCGTAATAGGCGGTGTCGTTATAGTTGAGAGCTGAAAATGTGCGGTATTTATTGTTGGTCCCTTTGGCTCTAAGCAACAATTCCTGGTTGGCGTATTTTTTATCCAGGTCAATGCCCAGCGATAACTGTTGAATACGATCCGACTTGCCCGGTGTCCCGAGCCACAATTGAGGATCAGCCCAGGAAGGCAAACGGTATATGTTGCTGTCGTAATAGTAGCCCGCTGAAGCAGTGTAATTCACGGTGTCGAACTGGTCGGCAAAAACGGGCGGGCCAAACAGCAAAACCAGTAATCCAACCCCGCTTCCCGGAATGATTTTTATGGCGACCGTTCTGGACAAACAAGGACTCACACCTACTCCCGGCTTCATGCGCAAAAATGCAGCCAAGCAGTCTGCCATCCTTTCATGAACGATTGATGAACCCTGTTAACCTGATGGATGAACAAGATAAGGCAACCGTCTGGTGTCACACGTTGCTGTAATTGTCCGAGCTTTTTCTGCGGGCGACTATCGCCATACCACCCAATATGCTCGCCAGCAGCAATTGTCCCCACCAGGGCAAAACCGGCACATCGTTCTCGTTGTTGTCGATGATGGCCACCTGTATCGTTGCCGCGCCGTTCGCCGCCACCGGATCGGGAACATCGGATGAGACGCTGGCTGCAAGCGTTTCAATCGTCACACCGTCGCCCCACAACAATTGAATCGACAGGATGGCACTTCCGCTACTCGCGATATCGCCCGAGTTACAGGTAACGGTTGCGCCAGTGGCCGAGCATCCGGCTGGTCCCGCAACGAAACCGGTTCCACCGGGAAGCGTCAGGGTGGCGACGACGTTTGTGGCAGTTTGCGGCCCCGCGTTGGTTATGGTCAGCGTGTAGGTGGCCGTGCTAGCGGGGGATACATTGCCTGGTCCCGCCAGGTTTAACGACAGGTTTGCCGCTGCTGCCGTATTCAAACTCCAATTCAACACAGCGTCGCCGGCCGCAGCATTGAAGCCGTCGATGGCAATTTCATATTCCGTCCCGGCTTGTGCCTGAAACAACAGGCCGCTCGTGTTACCGGACGAGCCGTCGTTGTCATTTGCGGCAATCTGCAGCAGTGCGCTGACTCCCGTTCCGGTGTAAACCCCCAGCAGGGAATCAAACCCGCTGCCGTGAGTATTCAAACTGACTTGTCCGCCAGCGGGCGCAGTCCATTTCCACCAGACCGAAGCTCCGCCGCTGTTCCCGGCATGATTGGACTCCCCTGTTTCCCTGGTGGCCAGCATACTCGTCCCGCTTGTAGTGCCTGTGCTTCCACTCAGCAAAACTCGATTGGCGTACGCATCATTTGCGGGTCTTGCTGCTTCGAGCAAGTTCAGGCGCGGCTTGACCACGCCGTTGCGTGCATCGGTCACCGGCGTGCCGCTGTCGATCAGACGCGTTTGCGCCTGGACCAGCGTTTCGGCGGGAAAAGTCGAACGCAGAACCGCGAGCGCACCTGCCACATGCGGACTGGCCTGCGACGTGCCGCCCATGGTGAAACCTGCAGCGGTAATCAGCGCGCCCGGTGCCAGCATGGTCAGGAAACTCGCGCTGTCGGAAAAGCACGTCACCTTGTCCGCAGCTGTCGTCGCATCGGAACAGAGCGTGCTGCCCCAGTTGATCGCGCCGATATTTGCATCATAGACGGCGCCCACCGAGACCACCCCGGGAGTACAGGCCGGCTTGCCCAGCCCATTCGTGTAAGTCTCGTTACCGGCAGATGCAACCACAGACATCCCCGCATTGATCACATTGGTCAACGGCGTCGCAAAAGGATTGCCGCTGGCGCACGGCGCTGTATTCAGGCTGCCATCCCCCAGGCTCATGTTGACTGCCACGATGTTATTTGCCACGCGGTTGGCAATTGCCCAGTTGAGCGCCGAAAGGATGTCCGAAAAATTGGCCGAAGTGCCCGAGAACGCATCGAGCATCGCAATGCGGGTATCGGGTGCGATGCCCAGCACGATCGCCGCGACATTGGTGCCGTGGCCAGTGTTCGTTGACCCTGTCCCGAACTGAAGTGAGGCGACGACATGGCAAGCGGCCGGGATTCCGGGTGCGGTACACGAACCAAATGCTGCGCCGGTATAGTCGATGCCGTCATCGATCACCGCCACCGTCGTTCCATTCCCGCGCTCCCCGACTGCGGCCACCGTTGGCTGATTGACCAATGGCAGACTTTGCGCGAGCACATGGTGGGCTTTTCCATCCTCGTACAAGGCCTTGATGCCGGGCCGGGATGCCAGCGAATTCAGGGCTGCAAGCGATTGGACATGCTTGAACGACATGGGAAGATGACTGTAGTCTTTCTTGTCCTGAATTTCCGGGAACCTCAATGCACTGTCGACTTGCTGTTTGAGAATACGGTACTGGACGGCCTTGTAGGCAAGAATCGAAGCGTCATCCCGGTGTCCCGGTGCGAGCTTGCGTCGTTTGCCGGCTTCTTGTTCGACGGCTGAAGACTCATACTCCACGATCACATCAACCGCCTGGCCGGCCTGCAGGCGATTAACCGCATTTGCCGGAACAATTGCCGCAGCGGAAGCCATCTGAAAGCAGATCAGGCAACCGAGGGAGATCAATAACCGACTGACGCGGAGTTTGGCCACAAAGATATATCTTCGGATGGATGGTTGGGTAATCCACCATTATCGTCCGGCGAATATAACCAGAGCATTACATCGTCAGTTGTTTTGCTGGTCCTGGCGGACTATTAAGTGTCACACGGATGAAACAGGATCAATTCAGGATGCTTGTGCCTGGCAGCGTTTCCCGAATCGGGTCTGCGGGATTATTTTGAAAAAACAACCTGCGTTCGCCTCTCATGTTGATGGTGCTTTTCGCAAGTCTGTTGCCGGTCATGCATTTCGGAGGGAATTATGCTGGCGGCGATGGATCGGAGCGGCTTTCTGCAGGGCGGCGTGCACTTCGTAACAGTCTTGGTGGCTGCAACTGCCGGCAGTTCAGCTTCGGAATACGCAACAAAAGCACGGGGCGATTCGAAATGTTTTCTACTCAAAGCGAAATATTCATTTCCCCTGTCATGTATCTGACACGTCTATTTTGTATTGTTGCCAGATGGCGGTACTGTTTCCTGGCCGAGGTCAATGTCGAGCGTTCGCAACCCTATCATTTGCTTTGCCGCAGCTTTGTGCATCGCAGGAAGAAAATCCTGCATCCACGCCCTGTACGGGTTCCCGCTCCCGATATCACTTTGGAGTTTAAATGAATAATAAGTATCTGCATTTAACCCCCGGCAATAAATCGGAGAGTCCTTCTGTACGGCAATTATGCAAATATCAGTCACCCGTTGAGGAAAATGCGACCTGCCTGGAAGTGCTTGATCATTTTCTCGCCGACGTAAAACTCTATGCTTTGCCGGTCGTGAACAACAACAACATCCCGTCCTGCATCATCAACAGGCATCTTTTTGTCGAGTATTTCTCAAGAAAATATATCCCGGAGATTCACGGAAAAAAGCCGGTATTACAGTTTTTGAAAGATGACTTGACTGAAGGATTGGCGGTTTTTCCCGGAGCGGCACCGATCATCGTCGATGAATCAACCTCCATTGACGATGTCGCGCAAATGATCATCGGCGCCGGAATGCAGCACATGGTGACCGGGTTTATCGTTACCGCAGATGGCGCATATCTGGGCATTGCCAATGGCCACGATCTGCTTCATGAAATCACACAGCGCAAGCAGGCCGACCTGTATTTCCTGGCGCACTACGACCACCTGACCGGAATACCCAATCGCATGCTGTTTGGCGACCGCCTGATGCAGGCCTGTCGCGAAGCTTTGCGCAACAACACCCTGGTGGGGCTGCTGTTTGTCGATGTCGATCGCTTCAAGCAGGTCAATGACTCCCACGGACACAGTTTCGGCGATTTGCTTTTGTGCGCTGTCTCCGGTCGTCTGCAGTCCTGCGCGCGCGAGGCAGATACCATCGCCCGCCTGGGCGGTGATGAGTTTGCCATTCTGATGGACAACCTGAAAGATGCAGAGGATCCGAAGATCGTTGCACAGAGAATCGTCACTTCGATGCAGAAACCACTGCATATTTCCGGGCGCATGCTGTCGGTCTCCGTCAGCATCGGCATCGCCATCTACCCGAAGGACGCCGCCGATGTCGCCCTCCTGCTTGCCAAAGCCGATACTGCCATGTACGAGGCAAAATCAAGGGGACGAAATGGCTTTCACATCTACACTCCCGGCCTTTCAGTTTACGACGACTCGCAAATGTCATTAAACCGGGCTTAGGAGTTCAGCCGGCAACATTGAAATTCTTCACTACCGGCGCACCAATAAAGGTCTGATTCAGCCCTCACCGAGCATCCGGAAATCGCACTGGCTTGTCAGGGGACTAGCCGCCACCTCATGTTTGTAACAAATTTGAAACAGTAAAACTCTAAAGTCGGGGAAGGGGGTGGTATGCAACAAAAGGCACACACTTTTACAAAATTCGATGACGATTTAAATTCAATCCGTGCGCACATTCTGGAAATGGGCAAGCTGGTTGAAAGTCAGTTCAGTCAATCGTTGCTGGCATTTTTTGAAGCAAACACCGCTATTGCGCATCAAGTAGTTGACCAGGACTATTCTGTCGACCAGATGGAAATGCGAATTGACAGCCTTTGCGTAATCGCCATCGCACGCCAACAACCGGCCGCATGTGATCTGCAGTCGATCATTATCTCCACGAAGATCGTGATGCTTCTGGAACATGTCGGAGACGAGGCGAAAAAAATAGCGCTTATCGTGGAGCAACTTGCCCGCCAGAAGCTCATGACAAGCCCGCACATCCAGGGGATTCGTCTTGCCGCACAATTGGCACAGCAAAAACTGGCCGAAGTTATTGACAGTTTTGCCCGCCTCGACAGCTTTACCGCTTACAAATTGCTTGGCTCTGAGGATTTGATCAATGAGATGTTTAACAATATCTCAAGAGACTTGATCCAATCCATGACCGACGACCCGCGCACCATCTCCTCTTCATTGGCAATTTTATTCGTGGCAAAAGCAATTGAACGAATAGGAAATAATATTAAGGATATTTCAAAGCTGGTAATTGACGCTTCAAACAGGTATGGCGAAATCTAGTTCGCGTCATCGCCAGTCCTGTTTTGCCGGCCTGTAGCAGGCCGCAATACAGAAAGTACGCGACAACCCTATTGTTATGGGAAATTTGACATGATCAACCTGAATCGACTTCTCCGTTACATCAGTCTCTCCGTGGCACTGCTGTCTGCCGGTTATGTATCCGCCGCCGACATCACGGGTGCTGGCGCAACCTTCCCCTACCCCGTCTACTCCAAGTGGGCAAATGCCTACAAAACAGAAACTGGCACAGGCGTGAATTACCAACCCATCGGGTCTTCCAACGGCCTCAAGCAAATCCAGTCCAGAACTGTGGATTTCGCCGCAACTGACGCACCACTGAAAGAGAATGAATTGGAATCGGCCGGTCTGGTCCAGTTCCCTGTAATAATTGGAGGTGTGGTGCCAGTGGTCAACGTCAATGGAGTCGAACCTGGCAAACTGAAGTTGAACGGTACCATCCTGGCCGATATCTTTCTGGGCAAAATCACCAAGTGGAATGATTGGCGTATTGCTGCCGATAACCCCGGAGTCGCTCTGCCGGATGAAGCAATCACCGTGATTCACCGCTCCGATGGCTCAGGCACCACTTTCATCTTTACCTCCTACCTTGCCCAAGTAAGTCCGGAATGGAAAAAAAGCGTAGGGGTTGGCAAGGAGGTGTACTGGCCAACAGGTACCGGAGGCAAAGGAAACGAAGGCGTCACCGCGTACGTTCAGCGCATCAGAAATTCCATCGGTTACGTGGAATATGCCTACGCCTTGCAGAACAAGCTAACCTTTACCCAAATGAGGAATCGCGATGGTCATTTTGTCATGCCTGACTATGCCAGTTTCAATGCCGCTGCCAACGCACGCTCGGACACCGGCAAAGGTTTCTACGAAATTCTGCCCAACGAATCGGGCAAGGATAGCTGGCCTATAACTGGCGCCACCTTCGTCCTGATTTACAAATCTCAGGAAAAACCGGTAAATGCCACAAGAGTATTGGAATTTTTCGATTGGGCATTCACCAACGGCGATAAGTTGGCTTCCGATCTGGACTATGTGCCGCTACCGGCCAACCTGAAAATGCAAATCCGCAACGCCTGGAAAACACAAATAAAGGACACCTCAGGCAATTCTCTTTGGAAATAAGTTAAGGAATCTCTGATTAAGTCCCGAACGATTTCGATTCATAATGTCAGAAGCGAAGATCGAACAAACGGAACCGAACGATGAAACAAACAACGCTCTCTGCAGGCAACTTTGATCTCTACGGCAAGACGACGCGACGTGCGAAGTTTCAGGCCGAGATGGATCGGGTCGTGCCATGGTCTGCCTGTGTGCATTGATCGAACCGGTCTACCCCAAAGCCGGAAATGGGTGCCCGCCGGTTGGTCTTGAGCGCATGTTGCGCATCTACTTTCTGCAGAACTGGTTCAACCTCTCCGACCCCGCCGTGGAAGAAGCCCTTTACGACTCCGTCTCCATGCGTGAATTCGTCGGCATCGACCTGGGGCGGGAAGGAACTCCGGACGAAACCACCGTGTGCAAGTTCCGCCACCTGCTGGAAGAGCATGAACTGGGCCGTCGCCTGTTCGAGGAAGTGGGGCGTCATCTGCAAACCCATGGGATGAAGGTATCGACCGGCACCATCGTGGACGCGACGATCATCAATGCGCCGTCCTCGACCAAGAATCAGGACAAGGCGCGCGACCCGGAGATGCACCAGACCAAGAAGGGTAACCAGTGGTACTTTGGCATGAAGGCGCACATCGGTGTGGACAGCAAGACCAGGCTGATTCACTCGATAGTTGCCACGCCCGCCAACGAGCATGACAAGCACAGCATCCCCGACCTGCTGCACGGAAACGAGCGGCGGGTGTACGGCGACTCGGCCTATTCCAGCCAAAAGGAGTTGATCGCCCAGGCCGCACCCAAGGCGCGCGACTTCACCAACCAGAAGGGGTTTCGTAACAGAGGGCTCACCGAACGGGAACAGGCGAAGAACAGTAGAAAGTCGAGTGCGCGCGCCAAGGTTGAACATGCCTTCCTCATCATCAAGCGCATCTTCGGCTTCGCCAAGGTCAGCTATCGCGGCATGATGAAGAACGGCAATCGTCTGTTCGTCGTGGCGGCACTGGCAAATCTGTTCATGGCGCGACATCATTTGTTGCGACTTCAGCAGGGAAGGTGCGTCTGATGAACGGGGAATCGACCGGAAGGGGCGGCGAAATGACCCTTGCCAGAGCAATTTCCAGCCGATTCGAATATCCACAGCAGAATGTGAGCGCGTCGTTCTCATTTGTTGTTACTTATTCAGACCTTCCTTAACCGAGTGTCATGAAGCCCTGACTCCATTTATACAAATGTCCGCAGCGGCGAAAACAGCTACTAAACCGACGCCTCAATCGCTTCTGTGTTCAAATGGTGTAAATGCGGTGGCACAGACGCACGTTTATTCCGGTTTGTGCCGCTCGACACCAAGATACAGCCCAACCTGCCCTGCTGAATCTCGCTGAAGAGATTCAGTCGCCCGATTAGACCCGCCTTGGATTTACAGATTTCAGCCCTGACTTGACTGAAGCGATTTCGTCACGGTTTTTCCGGTACTTCGCACTGCAACAGCACGGCAAGCCGCGTGCCATCAATCAACTTCTCTTCACGAGTTGTTACGAGAAGAAAGGAATACAAACTTTTCGCCTGCCACCGTTTGTTCCGGCCCCATCCAATCGGATTATTTCATCCGCAAAGACCGGGGACGGAAAACGGGGTGACGAAAAGTCGAAACACTTATGCAGACACTATTGCCACGCTTGAAAAGCCGGATAGCCAAATTGATGCGCCCACGCCCGCACGCTGGCGAGCCGCTTCTGCGCGGCGAGTTGTTCAGTGTCGAGCAACTGGCGCGGCATGCCAAAACACTGGCGGATTACCATCTGGTCGTCACCCGCCGCGGTTCCAACAGCCTGCTGGACCGGCTGGGCCAGAACGAAGACATCTTACGCAACTTCAATCTTTCGACACTCGATAAAAACGCCGCGCGACGCGTCACGCCCGCCGCCGAATGGCTGCTCGATAATTTCTACCTGATCGAAGAACAGATCCTGCTGGCGAGGCGGCATTTCCCGCGCAGCTACAGCCGCGAATTGCCGCGCCTCCTGAACAGCCCTTCCGCCGGGTTGCCGCGTGTATACGACATCGTGCGCGAGCTGATCTCGCATGTGGATGCGCAGATCGATACCGAACCGCTCAGCGTCTTCATCGCCGCCTACCAGACGGTGGATTCCCTCAAGCTGGGCGAGCTGTGGGCCATTCCCATCATGTTGCGCCTGGGGCTGATCGAGAATCTGCAGCGCGTTGCCACGCGCCTGACCATTGCGCGGGCGGATCGCGAAGTTGCCATCATGTGGATAGACCGTTTGCAGGCAATGGCAGAAAAAAATCCTTCCCACCTCGTCGTCGTCGTGGCGGACATGGCCAAGTCGGAGCTGCCCCTGTCCAGTTCCTTCGTAGCAGAATTCAGCCAGCGCTTGTCGCGACAAAGTCCGGTGCTGCACCTCGCGCGCAGCTGGCTGGAACAGCGGCTCGCCGAGCAGGGTTTGACCATCGAACTGCTGAGCCAGCAAGAGAGCCAAAGCCAGGCCGCCAACCGCCTGTCCGTCAGTCACAGCATTGCCAGCCTGCGCTACCTGAGCGCAATGGACTGGAGAGATTTTGTCGAGACGCAGAGTCTGGTCGAAAAGACATTGCTTGCCGATCCTGCCGGCGTGTACGACAAAATGGATTTTTCCACGCGCGATCGCTATCGCCATGCAGTCGAAGCCCTCTCGCGCTACAGCAGGTTGTCGGAAGCCGAGGTTGCGCACAAGGCCGTGCAACTGGCCGCAGACGGCGCGCACCAGAACGGCAATGAAGATCGCAGCGCCCACGTCGGTTTCTACCTGATCGATGCGGGCCACGCCCTGCTGGGAAACCTGGCGAATGTGCGCTGGCCCAGGCACATGTTCATCGAGCGCAGCATTCGCCGTTTTCCGCTGACCTGGTTTGCGGGCGGCATTGTGACGACGACCCTGCTCGCCACATTCATGCTGGTGCAGCAGGCCGGGGCGCTGGCCGTGCACGGTTGGGAACTGTTCTTCTTCATGCTCGTCGGCATCCTGTGCACCAGCCAACCGGCCGTGACGCTGCTGAACTGGCTGTCCATGCGACTGGTGAAACCGCGCCTGCTGCCGCGACTGGATTATTCAAAAGGCATTACAGCCGAATGCCGCAGCATGGTGGTGGTTCCCACCATGCTCACAAACCAGGACGGTGTCGACCGCCTCATCGAAACCCTGGAGATACACCATCTCGCGAACCGCGACCGGCACCTGCACTTCGCCTTGCTGACGGACTATCGCGACGCGGCACAGGAGACGCTGCCCGGCGACAAGGCCTTGCTGCAACGCGCACAGGCCGGTGTCGAGATGCTGAACCGCAAATATTCCCCGACGGACAACAACCTGTTCTTCCTGCTGCACCGCCCGCGCCGCTGGAACGCCGCGGAAGGCGTATGGATGGGTTACGAACGCAAGCGCGGAAAACTCACGGAGTTCAACGCGCTGCTGCGCGGTGGCGACCGCGATTGTTTTTCGGCGATCATAGGTGACACCGCCATCCTGCCGTCCATCAAGTATGTCATCACGCTGGACACCGACACGCAACTGCCGCGCGATGCCGCGCGGAAACTGGCGGGCACCATGGCGCATCCCCTGAACCGTCCGGTGTTCGATGCCGCACGCGGCATCGTCACCAGCGGCTACGGCATTCTGCAGCCGCGCGTCGGCGTGAGTTTGCCGAGCGCCCGCCGTTCCTGGTTCGTGCGCCTGTTCGGCGGCGACGCGGGCATCGACCCCTACACGCGCGAAGTGTCGGACGTGTATCAGGACGTGTTCCAGGAAGGCTCGTTCATCGGCAAGGGAATTTACGATGTGGACGCCTTTGAGCGCGCCATGCACGGACGCTTCCCGGAAAACACCGTACTCAGTCACGACCTGCTGGAAGCGTGTCATGCCCGTTCCGCACTGGTCAGCGATGTGGAGCTGTTCGAGGAATATCCTTCCCGTTACAACGTGGATGTCGCGCGGCGTCACCGCTGGATACGCGGCGACTGGCAAATCGCGCAATGGCTGCTGCCGCGCGTGCCCGGTGCCGCTGCCAAACGCATTGCCAATCCGCTTTCTGTGCTGTCGCTGTTGAAGATACTCGACAACCTGCGGCGCAGCCTGGTGCCGGTCGCGCTGCTGTTGCTGTTGCCGGGCACCTGGCTGCTGTTCCCGCAACTGGGCGCACTCGGACTACTGCTGGTCGTCGCCCTCATCGCCTTCCCCGGCTTGCTGGCGCTCACCGGCGCGTTGCGCAAATCGTCCGACATGCCCTGGAGCATGCATTTGCGCGGTGTGGCCGATGCGGGCGCGCGCCAACTCGGACAGATGTTGCTCACGCTGGCCTTCTTGCCCTACGACGCGTTCATCAGCCTGGATGCCATCGTCAGAACGCTGTGGCGTTTGCTGGTCACACGCAAGCGGCTGCTGGAATGGCAAACCTCCAGCGATTCCGATCTGTCGGCACGCAATGACCTGGCCGGTTTTTATGCGCACATGTGGAGCGCCCCCCTGCTGGCAGTGGCATCGGGAATTTTCCTGGCTGTCATGCAGCCAGCGCAGTTTCCCCTGGCATTGCCAATTCTATGTCTATGGGCCATCTCGCCATGGATCGCATGGTGGATCAGCCAACCCATCGAATCCGCGGCAGCCAATCTGACGGCGACGCAGCTGAACTTCCTGCGCAGCGCAGCGCGCAAGACCTGGCATTTCTTTGACACCTTTGTCACCGCGCAGGAAAACTGGCTGCCGCCGGACAATTTCCAGGAAATCCCCGGCCCGGTGATCGCATCGCGCACCTCGCCGACGAATATCGGTCTGGCGCTGCTGGCGAATCTGGCCGCGCGCGATTTCGGCTACCTGTCGGTGGCGCGGCTGCTACGCCGCACCCATGACAGTTTCGCCACCTTGCAAAAGCTGGAACGGTATCGCGGACACTTCTACAACTGGTATGAAACGCGCACACTGCAAGCGATGCATCCGCATTATGTTTCCAGCGTGGACAGCGGCAACCTGGCGGGACATTTGCTCACACTCGCTGCCGGACTGCGCGAACAGGCCGACGAGCCCGTCTACACACCGCAGATCTTTGCCGGCCTGCGCGACACGCTGCAGATACTCATGGAATTGTCGGACGACAACGCCGAACTGGCGCGACTCGACGCGGAACTGGCGACCGCCCCCGCTACCTTGCGCGCGGGTTATGCACTGCTGGAAAGCGTGACCGAGTCGGCACGCAACATCGCCGTTGCATTCACAGACGCCGCACCCGAGCAGAAACAATGGAGCGCATTGCTGTTGAACAGTAGCGAAGAGCACCTGGAAGATTTGCGTTTCCTCGCACCGTGGCTGCACGCCAATGAAAGCCTGATGCGCGCCTCCGGCGACCTCGCCGAAAAACCCGGTGACCTCGCCCAAAAACTATTTCGTTTCGACCAGCCGCTCACCCTGCGCGAAATCGCGCTGCTGGCCAAATCGCTCTCCCCCCTGCTAGCCGCGGACGCGGGTCAGGCCGAACACTCGCGTTGCCTGCTGGAAGCCAGCGAGCATGCGCGCCAGCGCCTGCAGGCACTGGAATCCCTGGCCAGACAAAGCGACGAACTGGCCGACATGGACTTCACCTTCCTGTTCGACACGGAACGAAACCTGTTTGCCATCGGTTTCAATGTCGCCGAGAACCGCAGCGACGCCAGCTTCTATGACCTGCTGGCCTCGGAGGCACGCTTGTGCAGCTACGTCGCCATCGCCCAGGGGCAGGTGCCGCAGGATCACTGGTTCTCCATGAGCCGCCTGCTCATCGCCTCGCGCGGCGAGCCGGTGCTGGTGTCGTGGAGCGGCTCGATGTTCGAATACCTGATGCCGCTGCTGGTCATGCCCAACTACGAGAAGACCCTGCTGGATCACAGTTGCCAGGCGGCGGTGCAGCAACAGATCGAGTACGGAAACGCGCATGGCGTGCCCTGGGGAATTTCCGAATCGGGCTATAACCGCATCGATGTGCATCAGAACTACCAGTACCGCGCGTTCGGCGTACCGGGTCTGGGATTGAAACGGGGGCTGGCCGACGATCTGGTGATCGCACCCTACGCCAGTGTAATGGCCCTGCTCATCACACCAAGGGCCGCCTGCGAAAACCTGCAACGCCTGGCCGACGAGGGCCGCGCCGGCAGCTACGGTTTCTATGAGGCCGTGGACTACACACCGGCACGTTTGCCGCCGGACGAATCCAGCGCCACGGTGTTTTCCTACATGGCACACCATCAGGGCATCAGCCTGCTGGCGCTGGTCAACCTGTTGCGCAACGATCCCATGCAGCGGCGCTTCATGGCCTGTCCGATGCTCAAGGCCGCGGATCTGCTGTTGCAGGAGCGCGTACCCAGAGCCGTCGCCAGCGTATTCTCGGATGATCTGAAACTGGAACAAAGCCAGATACCCGGCGCAAGTGACGAAGACACCATGCGCGTACTGACGAACCCTTCCACGCCGGTGCCAGAAGTTCACCTGTTGTCCAACGGCCGTTATCACGTGGCCATCACCAGTGCCGGTGGCGGCTACAGCCGCTGGCGCGATCTGGCGGTCACGCGTTGGCGCGAAGATGCCACGCGCGATTGCTGGGGCATGTTTGCGTATCTGCGCGATGTGGACACGGGCGAATTCTGGTCCACCGCGTATCAACCCGCGTTGCGCAAGACCCGAGGTTACGAGGCCATCTTCACGCAGTCGCGCGCGGAATTCCGGCAGCAACATGCCGGCATCGAAACCCACACCGAGATCAGCGTGTCGCCGGAAGACGATATCGAATTGCGGCGCATCACCCTCACCAACCGCACCCCCTCGCCGCGCGTGATTGAACTGACCAGCTACGCCGAAGTGGTGCTTGCCACGCCCGCTGCGGACGCGGCGCATCCCGCATTCAGCAACCTGTTCGTGCAGACCGAGTTTGCGCAGCCATCTTCCGCCATCCTGTGCACGCGGCGTGCCCGTTCGCTTGAGGAAAAACCGCCGTGGCTGCTGCACATGATGCTGGGACGCGGCGACGAACAGGAAACCGTCTCCTGCGAAACCGATCGCGCGCGCTTTGTCGGACGCGGCGGCAGCCTGGCCAACCCGGCCGCGATGCAGGGCATTGCGCCCTTGTCCAACACCGTTGGTTCCGTGCTCGATCCCGTGGTTGCGTTGCGGCGCACGGTCGCGCTGGGGCCGCATGAAACCGTCATCGTCGACCTGGTGCTGGGCGTTACGGAAAGCCGCGAAGCCGCGCTGGCGCAGGTGGAAAAATACCAGAGCGTACGCATGGCCGACCGCACCTTCGACCTGGCGTGGACACACAGCCAGGTGACGCTGCACCTGCTCAATGCCACGGAAGCGGAAGCTCAACTCTACGCCAGACTGGCCGGCGCGCTGATCTATGCCGACCCCACACGCCGCGCCAGCCCGGTCGTGTTGCACAACAACCGGCGCGGCCAAAGTGCACTGTGGAGTTACGGCATTTCCGGCGACGCGCCGCTGGTGCTGTTGCGCATCAGCGACATTGAAAAGGTCGAACTGGTACGGCAAGTGGTCAAGGCGCATTCCTACTGGCGCATGAAAGGACTGACGGTCGAACTGATGATCCTGCACGAAGACGTTTCGGTTTACCGCCAAAATCTGCACGACACCATCACCAGCCTGATTTCATCCGGCGTTGAAGCGCAAATGCTGGACAAGCCGGGCGGCATTTTTGTGCGCCGCCTCGAGCAGGTTTCCAACGACGATCTGGTGCTGCTGCAATCCGCGGCGCGCATCGTCCTGGATGACGAGAAGGGAACACTGACCGAGCAAATGGAGCCGCGCGCTGTCGTGGAGCCGCTCGTCCCGGCACTGACGCCCACCCACTCCGGCTCTGCCGAATTGCCCGCGCCGCTCATGCAACGCGAATTGGCGTTTGAAAACGGACTGGGCGGTTTCACCCGCGACGGCCACGAATATGTGATCACCTTGCAGCCCGGCCAGATGACGCCCGCACCGTGGGTCAACGTGCTGACCAATCCGTATTTCGGCACGGTCGTTTCCGAAAGCGGCGCGGCCTACACCTGGGTTGAGAACGCGCATGAATTCAGGCTCACGCCCTGGCACAACGATCCGGTGCAGGACACCGCCGGCGAGGCGATCTACATCCGCGACGAACAGACCGGACATTTCTGGTCGCCCACCCCCGGCCCCGCGCGTGGCAGGACCCCGTATGTGATCCGCCACGGTTTCGGCTACAGCGTGTTTGAACATACCGAGAACGGCATCGTCTCCGAATTGTGGGTGTATGTGGCGATGGATGCCCCGGTGAAATTGTCGTTATTGAAATTGCGCAACGTCTCGGGGCATCCGCGCCGCCTCTCCGTCACCGGCTACTGCGAATGGGTACTGGGCGACTCGCGGCAAAAGAATCTGTTGCATGTGCAAACAGAGGTGGACCTCAAGAGCGGCGCCTTGCTGGCGCGCAATCACTACAGTACCGATTACAGCGGGCGCATCGCCTTCATGGATGTGAACGATGTAACACGCACCCTCACCGGCGACCGCAAGGAATTCATCGGCAGGAACGGCAGCCTGGCGCATCCGGCCGCGCTCTTGCACACGCGCCTTTCCGGCAAGGTCGGCGCCGGGCTGGATCCATGCGGCGCGATGCAGGTCGCGGTCGATCTGGCGGACGGGGAGGAACGCGAAACCAGTTTCCGTCTCGGCGTCGGCCGCAATCCGCGCGAAGTGCAGGATCTGATCCGGCGCTTTCGCGTTGCGGATGCCAGCCGCACAGCCCTCGAACACGTGTGGGACTACTGGAACCGCACGCTGGGCGCGGTGAACGTGGATACGCCCGATCCCGCCGTGAACGCGATGGCAAACGGCTGGTTGTTGTATCAGACCCTGAGCAGCAGACTGTGGGGACGCACCGGGTTTTACCAATCCGGCGGCGCTTACGGCTTCCGCGACCAGTTGCAGGATGTGATGGCGCTGGTGCATGCCGAACCGGCGCTCACGCGCGAACATCTGCTGCGCGCGGCCACGCATCAATTCCGTGAAGGCGATGTGCAACACTGGTGGCATCCGCCCGCCGGGCGCGGCGTGCGCACGCATTTTTCCGACGACTATTTGTGGTTGCCCTACGTCACTTGTCGCTATGTAACCTGCGTTGCCGACAGCGGCGTGCTCGACGAACAAGTGCCCTTCCTCGAATCGCGTCCGCTCAAAGCTGAAGAGGAAGCCAACTATGACTTGCCGAACCGCTCCGAAGAATCGGCCACGCTTTACGAACATTGCGTGCGCGCCATCGAGCATGCGCTGACCTTCGGCAAACACGGCCTGCCGCTGATGGGCTGCGGCGACTGGAACGACGGCATGAACCTGGTCGGCATCAAAGGTCGTGGCGAGAGTGTGTGGCTGGCTTTCTTCCTGTATGACGTGCTCACGAAATTTGCCGAACTGGCGCGCACGCGCGAAGACACCGCGTTCACCGAACGCTGCACCACTGAAGCGCAGCAACTGCAACTTAACATTGAGCGACACGCCTGGGACGGCGCATGGTATCGCCGCGCCTGGTTCGACAACGGCGAGGTGCTGGGTTCGCACAGCAGCCCGGAATGCCAGATCGATTCACTGCCGCAGAGCTGGTCGGTGCTCAGCGGCGCAGGCGATGCGCAACGCGCGCTGCAGGCCATGCAATCCGTGGATAGCCGTCTGGTGCGGCGCGATGCCGGACTGGTGCAACTGTTCGATCCGCCCTTCGACCAATCCACACTCGATCCCGGCTACATCAAGGGCTACATTCCCGGCGTGCGCGAAAACGGCGGCCAGTACACGCACGGCGCAATCTGGAGCGCCATGGCCTTCGCCCGCATGGGCGACCACGAGCGCGCCTGGGAATTGTTCGGCATGCTCAATCCCGTCCATCACGGCGCCACACCCGAGCAGATCGCCACCTACAAAGTCGAGCCCTATGTCGTCGCGGCGGATGTGTATGCGCTCGCGCCGCACACCGGCCGCGGCGGCTGGACCTGGTACACGGGATCGGCCGGCTGGATGTATCGCCTGCTGATCGAAACCCTGCTGGGTGTAAACCTGGAAGGAGACCGCTTGCGCCTGACCCCGCGCATGCCGAAAAGCTGGAGCAGCTACAAGATCCATTACCGCTACCGGCAGACCGTTTATCACATCGCGATCAGCCGACTGGATGTCGCAACGGATGACGCGCAACAACTCTGGCTGGATGGAAATCTGCTTGCGCAAGAAACGCTGCCGCTGTCAGACGACCGCCTTGAACACCAAGTTGAATTGAAAGTCCGTGACACATGAAAAACAAAGAAGGCCGGAGGGATGCTCCGGCCTTGAATGCTGAAACTCAGCGTGTTCTAAATCGAGTACGCCAATAATTCGGACGCTTTCTTTGATGCGCCACTGCGACGATCACGATGGTATCCGATTCAATTGCGTAAAACAGATTGTATGAAAAGTGCTTCAGCACCTTTTTGCGGATGCCTGCCCGCACAACCTGCGAAGCAAGAGGCAACTCGATTATTTCGGCTACGCCCTTATGCACTGCTGTGAGAACGACAGGCCCACACCCGCAGCCTCGCTCTCGTAATACCGCGCGGCCTCCCGAAACTCCTCATCCGCTTCGGGCAAAAACTCGCTCTTCACGACAACTCGGAAATGGCGCGGCGAAACACTTCATCCGCCGGAATGCCCTGCACACGCCCCGCACGATAGGCATCAAGACGGCGTTCCGCCTCGTCCAGCCACAGACGCTCCAGTTCGGAAGGCGTAGGCTCATCCAGACTCAACAACAGCTTGCCTGCCAGCGTTGCCCTGTCTTCGATGTCCAGCGCCATTGTTGCTTTTGCCAACTCTTCAATATTCTGGTTCATGTTTGCTCCTTGCTTGCCAACCAAGATGAGAACATTCTAGCATCGTCACCTGTTTCAATTCGCGCTTGCCCCGTCACCTGAACTTCGCCAACGAATTACCGCAATAAATACGATTACCAGACTGAAGCCCACAAATACTTGTAACACAACTGATTCCGCGAGCAATTTCACTGTCTTGTAAGACCATTTATCCATATTGAATTGCATATTCCCTCCACAAAAGTTACTGAGGGCAAGTATCCATGGCATGGCAGGACAAAAACAGGCTGGAAAATGGCACAAGTCAAACCCACTATCAAATTTTTTGCCATTGCTGCGCAATGGATTCATTTCCAGAGCTAGATTCCGGCCTGAAAGAAGGTCAGCCTGTCCTGAGCCTGACGAAGGGCCGGAATGACGGAGAATAAAAAGCCCGGCACATGGCCGGGCTTCTGCGTGCACTGCAAAGACTTAAGCGAAGTTCTTCGCCGCAAATTCCCAGTTCACCAGATGGTTGAGGAAAGTCTCGACGTATTTGGGGCGCGCGTTGCGGTAGTCGATGTAGTAAGCGTGTTCCCACACGTCGACGGTCAGTACGGGCTTGCCCTCGCCGCTCTTCAGAGGCGTTCCCGCAGCACCGAGGTTAACGATGTCCAGCGAGCCGTCGGCCTTCTTCACCAGCCAGGTCCAGCCGGAACCGAAGTTGCCCACAGCGGACGTTTGAAAGGCCTTTTTGAATTCGTCGAGCGAACCCCATTTCTTGTCGATCGCGGCAGCCAGCGCACCGGTCGGTGTACCGCCGCCCTGCGGCTTCATGCAACTCCAGAAAAAGGTGTGGTTGGAAACCTGGGCTGCATTGTTGTAAACGCCGCCAGAAGCCTTCTTGATGATGTCTTCCAGGCTGGCGTTCTCGAATTCCGTACCCTTGATCAGGTTATTCAGGTTGGTGACATAGGCTTGATGGTGTTTGGCATAGTGGTAGTCGAAAGTCTCGGCCGACATGTGCGGCGCGAGTGCTTCTCGGGGATAAGGCAAAGGGGGCAATTGGTGTTCCATGGCAGTCTCCTGATTTTTATTGGTAAAGGGGAAATGGCGTAACCATTGGGGCATTAATATACCATACTTTTATGCTCGGGTACTACTTGCCCTTGCATGGTACAGGGCTTTCCCGCGCATTGAAACCGGAGCACAGGTCCGAATGTTCTACAATTCGGCCATGAGCGACCATAAACAAACCGGCGCCGCCAAAACCGCGCGCAACCCCATCAAGATCATCCCCCTGCAGGAACGCCTGCGCAAACCGCAGTGGATACGCGTCAAGTCCGGCACAGGTGCGGGCTACAACGAAGTGAAGCGCATGCTGCGCGAACAGCACCTGCACACCGTGTGCGAGGAAGCCTCCTGCCCCAACATCGGCGAATGCTTCGGCAAGGGCACGGCCAGCTTCATGATCCTCGGCGATGTCTGCACGCGCCGCTGCCCGTTCTGCGACGTGGCGCACGGCAAACCACTGCCGCCCGATGCCGACGAACCGCAGAACCTCGCCCGCTCCATCGGCATCCTCAAACTCAGGTATGTCGTCATCACCAGCGTGGACCGCGACGACCTGCGCGACGGAGGCGCGCAACACTTCGCCGACTGCCTGCGCGCCATCCGCGCCGCTTCGCCATCCACCAAACTGGAGATCCTGGTGCCCGACTTCCGTGGTCGCCTCGACATCGCACTGGATGCACTGGCCGTCGAACTGCCCGACGTGCTCAACCACAATTTGGAAACCGTGCCGCGCCTGTATCCGCTGGCCCGCCCCGGCGCCGACTACGCGCACTCGCTCAAACTTCTCAAAGACTTCAAGGCGCGCTTCCCGCAGGTGACGACCAAATCCGGCCTGATGCTGGGTCTGGGCGAGACCGACGAGGAAGTGCTGCAAGTGATGCGCGACCTGCGCGCGCACGATGTCGAGATGCTCACGCTGGGCCAGTACCTGCAACCCTCCGACGGCCACCTGCCGGTGCTGCGTTATGTCACGCCGGAGACGTTCAAGGATTTCGAGATCGCCGCGAAAGAAATGGGTTTCTCGCATGCCGCATGTGCGCCCATGGTTCGCTCAAGCTACTTTGCCGATGAACAGGCAGAACAAGCAGGGATATAAACAGCCCCTACCTGACAACCGGCAGTCAGCGAGCCGCTCACGATCCCCCGCCGCTCTGCGTACGCTTGGTGAAAGGTTCTATTCTTTGCCGCTTTTGGAAAAGGCATGATCACACACCTTCCCAGCACCATTAAAATCAACCACCAGTATCTCCGAATACGTGACAGTTCCGAACCCTTGCGCCTTTGCAAACTCGTAGGTCCATCGCTCCACACAACCGGATGGATGTCCAACAAGTTCAGTTTTAACAGTATAGGGTTCACCAAACCATTGACGAATCTGGACCTTGCTCTGCACGCCGTTCCTGATATCGCTGATATGAGTCCGATCCACTTTTTTACCCGCCGTGGCGCAAGCTGTCACCGTCAAGAGAGCCGTAAATAGAATAACCAGCATTTTGGACATATCGATCTCCCGATAAATTAGCTATCCATTGGGGCAAGATACTTTTCCCCAATGGATGATCTATTGAACTGTAAATCAGAAAGCGAACATGCCCGCAACGCCGACACCGGCAACCGCACCGATCTTGCTGGTCTTGGTTCCCGTATTGTCCGTACCGGCCCCGCTATAACTGCCCACCATCACTGAAGGGCGTAGGGTAAAGTTTCCCGATCCCATGACGAAGTCCCATCCGAAAGTTGCCGTGTAGCTGGTCAGTTTGGAGTTCCCTTCTCCGGATCGGGGAGTGGCGTAGTAGTCGTACCAGTTCCAGTCCACATCCGCTTGGCCGAGTGCGACGCTGATGTAGGGGCCGCTGAAGCCGTTGCGGTTGAAGTGGTAGCTGGCCATCACCTCGACCCCTGAGCCGCTGCCCGATTCTTCGTAACTACCATCCGAGGTGTCGTAGCCGATACTGTTCAGACGCCCGCCTACGGAAAAGCCGGGCATCACCATGCGTTCGTAGGAAATCGATTTGATCGACCCGATCGGGTTGACCAGTATCCCGCCCGCAACGGCATTGTCGGCAGCCGCAGAGAGATGCGAAACAGAAAGTCCCAGAAACACACAGATGATCGGTAACAGCTTTATGGATGAAAATTTCATGTTGTTCTCCAAGCAGGTTGTAATTCAATAAGTATTTCTCTTTGTAGCGATACCGCGCCGCCGGTTTCCTGAGTAGGAGACTACGTCCAGCGGGGTTACACCGGAGTTACACAGACATTGAATGAATGAGCCGCGCGTTCAGGTTTGACATCAGCACTTGCTGCGCGGTTTGGTGCGTTGTTTGGTACCGGCTTTGGACGAGGCATTGCACGCAAGGATGCACCACAACTCTTCCACATCGTGGAACGCCTGATGCTCGCCGTTGGCGGGGAGTTTGACGATGCCGTCGAGGGCGGCCGGGGCGTATATGCGCCAAAAAAAGAATTGGGCACCGACCCTGACGGTTACCCCGCCAAGTATGTGTCGGCGGCCTTTTTGAACTGGCCGTCCTGAAAGTACTTGTTTGCCTGACCCTTCAGTTTTTCGGAGTTTTGCCCGTGGTCGTTCGCATTGTGATAGGCCGCATCTGCACAACCACCAACAACCGCTGCAGCCACCACCAACAGAACCATTCGCAACCCAGTATGCCAATTCATCGCATGCTCCTATCTGATCGTAGATCCGGAAGTGCGTTGGGGATGGATCTTCCACCCCCACTCCCAACATGAGATAACGGTACTGCTTTCCGGGCTACTGATGAGTTACAACGCGCAGGCGTTCACAAAGATGCCCACCCTCGAACCTATTCATTTCCCGATTTCAAAAATGCGTGATCGCACACGACGCCCTTGCGGTCAAAATCGATAACCAGAATCTCGGAATAAGTCACCGTCCCGAACCCTCTCGCTTTTGCATATTCATAGGTCCAGCGTTCTGTACATCCGCGCGGATGTCCGATGAGGCCCGTTTTTATCGAGTGAGGCTCGCCAAACCATTTCTTGACGGTTGCCTTGCCCTGAACGCCATCCTTGATATCGCCAATATGAGTTCTGTCGACTTTGTTACCTGCAGTTGCACACGCGCCCACGAACAGAACCAGCAACACAATCAGATACCTTGACATATGCATTCATAACTCCTTGGCTCCGGCCGCTTCCAGCATCGAAATTATCGCCTTGGACGCTCCCACATTGCGTGCCATCTCCAGAGGCCGCAGGCGCATCATAGTGTGTTCCCAATTAACGTTCGCCCCATGGGCGATCAGTTCCTTGACGATCTGTTCATGACCACGGAAGATCGCCATCCACAACGGAGTGATGGTGTACTTCTCCTGATTTGGGCCCACCCCTCTGGCCAAAAGCTCCCGCACCTTGTCGAGGTCGCCGCGCGAAGCCCATTCAACCAGGTCGGTCCGCAGGTTTTTCTGCCAGTAGTCGGCGGTGGAACTGCGCTTGGCGTATTTGAGCTTGGTAAGATCAAAAGCCATGGTTGCGGCGCGCGGAATACGCCACTTCCACTTGACGTAGTCCTCGTAGCGGCCGGCATCCAAAGGGACACCGAAGGTCACCAACTGGTCGCCGGCGGGATTCACCGCGTAGGTCGGCAGGTCGAGCCCATAATCGGTCAAGGGGGGTACCATCGGCGCAAAGATCAGGTCGTTGCGCCGACCTGTGTTCAGATCAACAATGGTCAGACCGCGCCCCCGCTCCTGGAAGGGCCAGAGATAGTAGTTGCCGTGGAAGGCGTCGCTCCGAGCACCGTTGCTGGCATCCATCTTCATCATCAGCCGTTCGAACAGACCCTGATGCGCCTGCTGTTTCAGCGCGTTGGCGAGCGCCGTGTTGAGATCGAACAGCGACAACATCAGATCGTTCATCGCCTCGATTGCGGCACGGTTATGGGCCATCCGCTCGGCGATCATGCTCGAATTGATGGCATTGATCTTCGAACTGTGCGCCGCCTGGCGACCGAGGCGGGTGGTGTTGCGGTCGTCCAGGGTCCGATCAGCCTGGGCTATGGAAACATCGGCGCTACGTTGCATCACCTGCAGGATGCTGCTCTCCTGCAGCTGGTCGCCCGTCCGAAGACCGAGCGGCTGCCGCTGCTGTTTGGCGGGCAGGTAGCCGTAGAGCTTGAGGGTCTGCTGAAAGAGGTTGGCCTGCTGGTCGGCGGTGTAGGGGTTGGAGGACGGCTCCGGGTGGTGAGGCTGGGCCCAGAGCGTTTTGCCAGTTTGCGCCGCGAAGGCCGCCACTCCGTAAAGAACCCGGGCCAGCACCACCGATTTTCCATGGGGGACAAGCAGGTCGGGCTGGCCGGCAAAGACAGCCTCGGTCGGGCTGGCAGCGATCATCTTCTGGGGCAGGGTGCGCTGGAACAGCGGCTTTCCCAACACCGGGTCAAGGCAGAGCAACTGATTCCGGGTCGACAGGTAGAGCCCTCCATCCATCGGAAGCAGGGCGCTGGCGGCCGGCTGTGGCAGGTTGTAACTCCAGAGCCGTTTTCCCCGTCGCAGGTCGATAGCCTCGATCCGATTACCGCCACCAGCGGTCTGGCCCGGCCCGCCGAGCATGGTACTTATCCCGCGCAACAGGTAAAGCCGCTCGCCATGCAGGGCGGAAATACGTACCGGCGCCAGGTTGTCATCTGCGAGCTGCCAGCGAGCCGTCCCCAGACCGGCATCAAGCATCACCGCCCCTTCGAGACCAACCAGCAGCAGATGTTCTTTCACGAAGGAGAGCGAGAGGGGCCGCAACGACTCCGGCCGGTAGATCCAATGCCCCTCACCGTCCGCCAACCGCACTGCCTGAACCTCGCCGCTGACCAGCAGGGCATCCTGCCCGGTCAGCACTACCTGTCGCGGCTGGTCATTCGGGGAATGGGTTGCGACCTGCCGCTCCCAGCGCACCGCGCCGCTGGCAACATCAAGCAGCGTCAGACTCCAGCCCCGCTTGCGGAATCCAGCAACCAACAGCCGATCCTGCTGCACCAGGAAGCGGAAAGGATCGTCGAAGCGGCGCTCCCAGCGGCGGTTACCTGTCTGAAGATCGTAGCCGGCGAGGTAGAGTTCCTCCTTGTTGTTCCCCGCCAGAACCAGCAGCGGCTCAGTCGCCAACACCCGGTAGCTACCTTTGCGCAGTTCCGGTCGGCTGCTGCGCCAGAGCTCGGCCCCCCTGCGGGTGTCGTAGAGGATGAGGTCGCGGTAATCGGGAATGCCGAGGGTGGCACCCGACTCCACCGTCCCTACCAGCAGCCGACCGCCGTTGAGATAGATGGCGAAATCGGTGGATTCCTCGGGCAGGGGCGTCGTCCAGACCGGGGGCGGCTGCTGGGGCTTGAGTTCGGCTGCCATCTGCCGGGTACTTGGCATGGCATCGGCCCGCGCCACCTCCCCTCCCTTGCCTCCCAGAACGGCCAAGCCATCGCCGAACAGCATCCGGTCACGGGCAGTACAGCCCGTCCCGAGCAGAGCGGACAGCAGGAGGCAGACGAGCAACGCCCCGCCACTGCCGTGTACTCCCCGGCGGCGCATCACTTGACCTCGACCGGCAGACCGTTGATGATCTTTTCGAGCTGTGTATCCATCGATTCGCTGAACTGGATTTCTATGGCCGCGACATCCGACGTCGGCACATTGTTGGCGGAAAGACTCGTCGACGCGGTAGGCGCAACGGTGTCGGAAGACCCACCTCCCGACCCGCCCCCACCATACGCCGCCAACTGCAGCACCAAAGCAAGACCGATATAGAAACTGGATTTCATGAACTGTCCCATCGCAACCTCCGACTATTTTCCAAAACACGGCAATGACTGCTGCCGGTTTCCTGAGTACGAGACTACGGCCAAGGGAGTTACACGGGAGTTACACAAACGCAGAGTGCCTCCCTGGCACAGTCAATTCCCCACACTTAGAACGAAATACGTACCGTCGGTAGTGAGGCTGCCGTCAACAATAATGTGGAGTTCGCCGGCAGCCGAGGTGGTGGCTTGGCATTGATCGTCGGTCACCCCCGGATTTGACGAACTGCACGAGAGGGTGACAAAGGCGTCGGAATAGACCTGCAGGTCGGCGTTATCGGACATCCTCGTCAAGTAGATGTTTTCCCCGCCCGAGGCCGGCAGGCCGCTGATCCTGAAATACAATTTGCCGGTTCCGACCCGGCCGCCGTAAGTTGCCGGTGCCACCGCCGCAATGGGGTTGCTTTCGCTGCCCAGCGCCGGGCCGCTGAAGTTATAGCCCGTTAACTCCTCCACCCGGATGGTCCCGGTGTCAGGATTCTCTTCAACCTCCTTCACCACCCCAATCCCGCTGACGTAGTAGCGGGTAATGGTCGCTACGCCACCATTCACCGGTTTTTCCAGCACCACCTCGCGGGCGCTGAAGGTGCCAACCGGTACCGAGACGGTAGCAGGCGTGGAAGCTGAGACCGTTATGGCTGTCGTTATAACATAGCCCGACCCGGGCCAAGGCCCGGCCACGAAGGTCGTGTACTCGTAACTTTCGCCGACTGCCGGTGGAGGACTGTAGGTAGTGGTGGAGGTATAGTCATCCTGATAGGCCATGGTAGCGCGTTCAAACTCGGGCACGTATCTCCCGTCTGCGGCAGTGAATCGCCTGGTCGTGGCGCCATTGGTCAGGGAGGCTGCGGTCGGCGTGCGCTCCGTCACCACATAAGTCGGCTCGCTCACGGTTGCCACCCCGCCGACCGTATCCGTCTTCCGGTAGGTCATGGAATCGCCCAGATTCCAGGCCGGGCTGGAATAGGTGTTCGAAGTTGTGCTGTCTCCGCCGCCACCGCACCCGGCAAACAGCAAGACAAACGCGATTGCGAGCGGTATCAATACGACGCGATATTCAGCGTTCATGCTTTCCTCCATCTCGTTTTGGTACGAGTAACAAAGATGTCTCGATTTTGTCCACGTGACATTACCGCACCAACAGTTACAAACAGGCTATACGGAGATGCGCCGATTACGGGCCGACCGTTACGGTTGAATCATTCATGTCACAGACATCGCCCGTACCATCATTGTCGCTGTCTGCCTGCAAGCCTGCTGATAACGGCGTGGGTGAATTGAACATGTCAGGACAGTTATCGGATGTGTCCGCGACGCCGTCTCCATCACTGTCGGATGCGGTTGGTATGCCGGTATAGGCATCCGGTGAATTCCGGGACGGGATACAGGTTGGTTCGTTCGCCCAGGAACCGCAGGCAAAGAGCGGATAGACACCTAGCGCAGTCGCCATAACGTCGGCCAGGCTGGTACCTAGCTCCCGTTGGGCGCATAAGCGTTTGGTGCGACCACAGACATCGAGAATTTCGCAATTGTCTGCAGCCGCAAGCGTTCCAATCAGGGCCTCATCACCGTAAAGGGGGGTTCCACCCCGCAGCACGAGTACGACATCTTTGTTTGTTGCCTGCAATATCGCCTGATAGCCGACGTTCACCGCCGCGTCCCAGATGACAATATCGGCAGCCATTCCCGGCTCGAGCGTACCGAGAACATCGCCGTAGCCGCTAAGCGCAGCCGCATTTGAAGTCGCCAGATTGACAAGTTCCCGGTCCGTAAACACGCTGTCGCCCCATGCTCTGTTCCATTGCCCGGCGCAACTTAATTCGCGAAGCATATTTGCCGAACCGGATGCAGGCCAATATGTACCCAACGCAATCGGCATTCCGGTACGTTTGTAAATTGGCAACGGCGCAGTATTTCCGTATAACGAAGTGTCGGAGCGGGGAGTCCAGACTAAGCCTGTCCCTCTCGATGCGGTCAAATTGATATCCCCTAGTGTCAGTCCGGAGCCGCCGACAATCACCGTTGGGTTGAGAAGAATGTTCTCGCTGCCATCGCCAATACCGGACAGACAGTAGGATTCATTTAATGCCGCAGCATCGATGCCTTGGGCGACATCCAGTAACGTGGCTGTATTGTTCTGAATGCTGGCCCACGGAACGATTGATGGATATCCACAGGATGAGGTCAGTTGTACGCCGTTGCTATCCCCCAGTGGAAAGAGAATTGTACTGGTTGTCGCATGTGTGAAACCGCTAGAGACGGTGTCATCAAGGTTGCGCATCAACCCTTGCGCAGCCCCATAAGTAACCCCGCTTGTCGTACCGGCGATGACCTCCCTGATTTCTTCCCAGATTGGCCCTCCGGTTGAATCGGATACAACAGTGAGCTGGGTATGCCCGCGGGCTCCAACAAGCCAGTCGTGACGCTGCTCGAACCGTTCTGTATTTCCAAAGGGAGCATTCCTGCCAAAAGTGGCGTGGACTGCCGCGTTGATTAGGCCGGGCGAAATAACCGCTTCCGGGCAGCGCAGAACGGTTGCAGTTGATGCTCCGACCACGCTGCTGCAGTCACATCCGCTGCACATTATCGTTCCATTGTCGATCAATACTTCTCCTGCAGATTGTAGCCCCTGCGGCTGAACGACATTGCCCTGGATCAATGTCGCGCTTCCCATTCCCGGAGACACAGCACAAGTTCCTGAGGAAACCGGATCGAGTACCCGGGCACAAGCGAAATTTGAATCGATGTCCGGTATGGCGGAGGTGGTGAATGTCCACGAGTAATCGCCCGACATGGTGTTACCTGCGGCATCCTTGACGCTGGCGGTGATGGTGGCGGTGTAGGTGGTGGAGAAGGCCAGGTTGGGATCCGGGGTGAAAGTGGCCGTCATTCCGCTGTAGCTGATGGTGCCGGTTGCATTATTTGCGCCGTCGCTTAGCGTGAAGCTGGCTGCGCTGACCGCGGAAGCGGATAGCGCTTCGCTGAAGGTTGCGGTAAGGGGTGCGCTCACCGATACATTGGTGGCGTTGTTGGCCGGAGTGGTGGCTGTGACGGTGGGCGCGGTGGTGTCGGTTGCTCCGCCTCCGCCGCACCCGGCAAGCCCAATGATCGTTGTGACAAGCACAACCAGTTGCATCATGTATTTCCGAGACAGACATTTCATGACGTTTCCCATTTGCAAATTTTGATATCCGGGCCGCAGTCGCGGTAGCGGGTGATTCCTGAACTTGTTCGACGCTTTCCTGTGTTTCCTGCGAGCAAGATTACAGCCGGCAAAGTTACAGGAGAGTTACACGGGCCTGAATAGCAGAGTAGTAGCTCGGATTTGGTATCAACGCTTGCGGCGCGGCCGGGCGGAGGATTTATGGCTGCCTTCGGGCACCGCGTTCCCGGCAAGAATGCGCCACAACTCTTCAACATCGTGGAACACCCGGTGCTCGCCGTTGGCGGGGAACTCTACGATGCCATCGAGGGCGACGTTGTCGTGGTTGCGGCGTGCCGATCCGCGGCGGCAGGTGCTGCGGTAGATGCGGACGATGTAGCTCTGTTCGTTCATGGCGAACGCACGTTACGCCGACCGGAGTTACCGGAAAGTTACATCTGCAATGCTAAAGAAACCCTTCGACAGGCTCAGGGCGAACGGATTAAAGCGGCGTTACCTGAATTCGATGTCGTCAGGCAGATAACTGGCGCAATCGGGTGTGCAGTTCTTCGGTCTTGCTCGAGGGAAACACGCCCAGTTCGCGCTCGAGCGCTTCACGGCAGCGCTGGTAGACGGCGAGGCCTGCGGCGGGTTGTTTGAGGCAGTAGTGGCATTGCATCTGCCCCTGATAGAAACTTTCGGCGAGGGGGTCGATTTCGAGCCCTTTCTGGTAGCAGGCCAGCGCTTCGGCGCAGTGGCTCTGTGTGCACAGGCAGTCAGTGGCTTGGCCGATGATGCGCAAGAATTTGCTTCGCAGGCGCTCGCGCAGGCTCAGCGCCCAGGCTTCTTCATCCGACTGCAGGAAGGCGCCACCATAGAGTTTGATCGCCTGGCCGACGCGTGCGGCGATGTCTTCTTCCGTGCTGGCATTTTCGAGCGCGCCAAGCAGGCGCTCAAAAGCCCAGGCATCGACCCAGGCATGGCGCGCATCGAGCGAGAGTTTGCCGTCCTGTATCACCAGCGCATCTGCACCGATCAGTTTGCGCAGCCGGTGCAGGGTGACTTTGAAGCTTTGGTGTGCAAGGTCGCCTTCGGCTTGCGGCCACAGTGCTTCGCTCAGTTTCTGGTCGGACACGTCGCGCCCGCCGAACGCGATGAGAGCCTTGAGCAGGTCCAGCGTTTTCTTTTGCGTTTTGACGGATTGAATGACCGAGTCGTCGTCTTTGACCACGGCGAAGCGTCCGAGCGTGTATATCTTCAGCGGCCATGGCCAGCTATCCCCGCACGTCGTCGTATCGGAAGGCACAACATGGAACTGGCGAACCAGGTTGCGGATGAATACCGGTTCGATGCCTCGATCGAGCGCGAACTGGCAGATGCGGGCAATCACGTCCTGACGCCACCACGCGAATGCCGAATGTCCCAGCCGTTTGGCGCGACCAAACGCGACGATGAGAATGTCCGCAGCCCCCCGCTCGTCGCCGCCGTCGAGGTGGTAGTAGGCGTCGATCAGCGCGCACTGAAATGCCAGCGTCTGGCTGCCGTATATCTCGCCCTTCGTACGCGCCGCATCCAGATAGCGCCGGGCGGACTCCAAGTCGCCGAGCGCGTAGTGAGCCTGCGACAAACCAAAGCTGGTCTCCGCCACGACGAAAGGGGCGCCCACCGATTCGGCGATTTCGACCGCGAGCTTTTGCTGGTTCAGCGCGAATTCGGTACGCCCTTTCAATAGTTCCAGCCAGCCGATCTCGTTGTGGTAATAGGCGCGATCCATGTCACGCGCATATGGATGCAACGATTCGAGGCGCGAGAAGTACTGTTCGGCTTCCTGCATGTCATTCCGCACCAGCGCACTGGTAATGCCCTGCACCACCAGGATAAAGGTCCAGTGTTGCACGCCCGTGCGTTCGACGATGGCGAGACCTTCCTCGATGGCTTGAAGACATAGATCGAAGCGTCCGTAAATCCAGCTAAACCAGGCACCGCACAGCTTGGTGATGATCGTCGCCAGCGGTGTGACGTCGTTCTCCTCAAGAATTCTGGCCTGCAACTTGAGGATCGGCTCCGACCTGGACGGCTGGCCGGACCAATGAAAAAACGCAACCAGCGCAAACGAGGCCATGATGCGTTGCGTTGCATCGATGGGTTGTGTCAACAAGGCTTGAGTCAGTGCCAACCAGTATTCCAGTTGCGGATCCATCTTCCCGCGCAATGCGTAGATCGCAATGACCTGGGGCGCTATGTGCGCCTGCAATTCCTGGTCGTCGTCCAAACCGGCGTGGGTGCGCAACAGATCCATTTTTTCGATCCACTCGTCCAGACGTTCTGTGTGGCTCAGCGAATGCACGACTGTCTCTACCGCCCCCGACCAGGCCAACGCCATCCCGATGCGATCTTTCTGACTCAAGAACACATCGAACGCCTTAGCGAACAGGGCATGGCTGGCGGCAAAATCAATGGGCATCAACGCGGCGGCTTTCCAGTAAAGCAGCCACGGCTGCGCCCGCTGGACTTCTTCCGGGATCGCCTCCAGCCATTGTTTCAGCGTGAGGAAACGCCCTTCAGCGATCAGTTTCTCAGCATGAGTAAGCACCAGTGCGGCGAGTTCTTCAAATGCGCCGGCGTCGCGGAGTAGTTCGACCGCTGCGGCATAGTCGCTACTTTCCGCCAGTATCGCTCCTGCCCGCCTCTGCAATTTGCGCAGCGCTTCCGGATCGCAGCGGCGCCGCAACTCGTCCAGCAAATAGGCACGGAACAGAGGATGAAACTCGTAGTTCAAATCGTCGCCTTGGCGCTGCCCAATAAAATAGTTGCGGCGAACCAAACTTTGGAGAATGGCGCCGGCACGGTCGTTTCCTGTCAACGCCTTTGCCGACCGAACATCCATGACCGGAAGCAAGGCGCTGCACGAGAGGAATTCTTGTGTCTCTGCATCGGCACGCCGCATGACTTCGGCTGCAAAATAGTCGAACAGATTTACATCGATATCCTTGTCTTGCAGTGCCGAACCGGCGCCTTCCAGCAGCAGGATCAGGCCCGCCACCCACCCGCCCGCCCGCGCGTTCAAATCGTCGATCTGTGCAGCGGGCATTCCTCCAGGAACAACGCATTCCCCCACTTGGCGTGCCTCCTCGGCACTGAGCGCCATTTCTGCCGCGCCAATGCTCGACATCTGCCGCGCCACACGCAACCTGGCAAAGCCTGACGGCGCGTCGCTCCTGCTAATGAAGATGACGTTTGCACCTTCGGGCAATACCGAAACCAGCTGTTCCAGCAGTCCGTATAGCGTAGACGACTCCGGTAAGTCCTGGAAGTTGTCGAAGACCAAAAGCGCCGGGGAATGCAATCTTGCGAACATTTGCTCAAAAAAGTTGAGAGCAAACACCGGAAGACTCAGACCGTATTCCGGCGTGAGCAGCGGTAGCGTCTCGCGCTTTCGCGAGGCAAGCTTTCCGACGGCTTGGCGCAAGAATGAAAAGAAGGTCGCCGGGTCAGCGTCACGCAAATCGAACTGGTACCAAAGCGGCTTGATCTTGCGCGCCAGCAGATAGCTGGACACCAGTGTCGTCTTGCCCGAACCTGCGGGCGCACCGATCCAGATTACCGGCTTGTTACGCATCTCATCCAGCAACCGGAACAACTGGGTACGCGGAGCTGCCTTGCCAACCTTCGGCGCGGTCAGTTTGGCAGGAAATGGAGACTCTTTTCCCTTGGTCATTTTGCGCCCTTCATGTCGATCCGCAATTTTGTTCAACGGCAAAGACGAACCAGCGTGTGTGCAGCACGCCCTCATTTACAACGTGAATGCAAGACCTGAACGTGCCACCCGTGCGCGGCGAATGAAACAGCCCCCCGCCACATGTATCAAGTTTATATAAATAATGCGCTGATTTCCAAGGATCAACCGTATATTGAGAATGGCGGGAAATGCGAATGCAGCGACGCAGAACCACAAAATGCGACTGCCACCTGCCGGTGCTACGCTACGTCACACCGGATGCGTTCAAGATGTTCGAAGCTGAAGCGAAGAGGATGGGCTTCTCGCATGCGGCTTGTGCGCCGCTGGTGTGCAGCAGTTATTTCGCGGATGAGCAGGCGGAGCGGGCGGGGGTGTGAGTGAATTCGCTTGTCTTCCACGAGCCAGGACCTGAGTAGAACGGCCTGTACCAGCGGGAAACGACCCAAGGTAATGGAATACTACTCACCTCGGGCTTCTATCAAAAAAACAACTCGCTTCCGTTTCCCGTGCGGACCTACTTCTCGTAAGCCCCCATATCGAAGGCAGCGCCTGAGATGCCGTCGCCATCAAGCGGGCGGGGAGCTCCGGCAATGTCGGTGGTGACGCCGCTCGTCGTCAAATCCACGCCAGTGTCGATACAGAAGCTGCCGGTGCTGAGGGAGTAATCGTACGGCGCCGCCGCAAACAGCGGATTGGCGGAGATGACGTTGGAAGAGTTGATTCTGTTGGCATTCGTGGTGGTATTGCTCCAGACATCGCTCGAATAGAGGTCCACATATCCTCCAGATACCGTGTTGGAAAAAAACACACCGTAGCCGAGATTCCGCGTGATGATCGAGTTCCTTACGCTTGCGGCCTGCGAAAAAGTCGTTGCTGAAACATAGATGCCATACACATTCGAATCGATCGTGCTGTTGTTGATCTGTGCGGAAATCGGCATATACAGCTCGACTCCCCTCTGATTTTGATAGACAAGAAGGTTCTGCAACTGAGTCGTCCCAATGGCGTAGATACCCGTAATGTTGCCCACAAAGACAGAACGCTGAAGCACACCCTGATTGAGGCGAACACCGGTCCCGTTATTCATGAACACTGAATCGCTGATAGCAACGCCTGAGTTGTCGATACCGTTGACCGCATTTGCAACGAAGAGGTGGTCGACAGTGCCGCTCGCAGTCCCGCTGACGATCAGGCCTTGCCACGGTGTCGCGGTCGTCGCCGCCTCCACCGAACGAAAGACGACCGGCTGCTGCGCCGAACCCCAAACCGACAATGTGCCATCGATCGTTATCTCCACCCTCGTCGCACTCACCCCGGCGGCCATTGCGTCGCTTGAAGCAACACAGACAATAACGCCTGGCTGAACGCTCAGCGAACTCCCCTGCGGGACGGTGATGTCACCCTGGATGTGGTAGGGACTGCCAGCAGCAGTCCATGTCTGGTTGATGATGTTGCCGCCGCCGATCGTCGTGCCCGACAACGTATCGCATGGTTGGCTGATGTCAATGTACGACTGGTCCAGGGCACCGAAGTCGTACGTAGGGGGGAGGGGCGTGGCACTGGCGCTAGCGATCACTGTGACCGTATCCGGGGCGCTTGCTTCCGTTCCATCATTGACGACAAGCGTGGCCAAATAGCTTCCTTCCACATCTGCAATGAACGTTGGGCTGGCGGTATCTGCCCCCGTCAGCGTTGCACCGCTGCCCGATGGCACGGTGTCCAGCGTCCACGAGTAGCTGAGAGTATCGGAGTTCGCGTCGGTGCTTCCGCTGCCATCCAGCGTGACGGAAGCTCCCTGCGCCACGTCCTGGTCGGGGCCGGCATCGGCAACCGGGGCAATGTTTCCGCTCGCAGCCGTGATCGTAACGTCATCTGCTGCGCTATCGACGACGCCGTCGTTGACGACCAGACGGGCCACATACTGGCCATCCAGGTCTGCGGTGAAAGTTGGATTGACCGCCGAGGAAGTCGCCAGAACCGCACTGCTACCGGCGGGTCGGGTTATCAGCGTCCATGAATAGGTGAGCGTATCGGCGTCGGCATCGCTACTGTCGCTGCCATCCAGCACAACGGATGACCCGGTCGTCACCTCTTGGTCGAGCCCAGCATTGGCGACAGGGATATTGTTGCTTCCCCCGCCCGCACCGGTTCCTCCACCGCCGCCACAGCCTGCGAGCAGCAACAAAACCAACATTCCATACAACGCTCTCTGACAACCGCTGCCTTTCCTCATGACATCCCCCTTTTCCATCACACCTTCCAATGTACCGGTGACTTGTCTGCCGCCCATTCATATTTACGACACTACTTCCGGGGAGGTTACGTGCGGGTTACAAAAGGCCTCAGTACCCAAGCAGGAAGGTCAGAATTGCGCCATCGGTTAAGCGCGTAACTGAATCTTGCGTACCTTTGAATCTTGGTGCTTTCAAACCTGGCATCGGGAATTGCCGTCGCCCCCTGCCTGGACAGCTAAATCGTTCTTGAATTTTGAGCCCCCAAGAATAAAGACGGCCCACGTGGTGCGCGCGGACCGTCTCAAGTAGTCGTCACATAGTCACCACCACGCCCCACCGAGGCGGGGATCCAGGTTGTGTATTCATAGCTCTCGCCAATACCCGGTGGCGGGCAGAACGCCGTGGTCGAGGTATAGCTGTCACTGCCATCTGACTGCGGAACATATTGCCCGGCAGAAATGGAATAAGTTGAGGTTGCCGCGCCGTCAGACAGGGTTACCGGATTCACGGTGTGCTCAGTCACGGTATAGGTCAGCGTCGACGTGGTCGGTACTCCACTAACCGTTTCCGTCCGCTAATAGGTCATCGAATCCCCCACCGTCCATTTCGGGCAGGAACTGATATCCAGACCGCTCGCGGTGGATCCGCCTCCACCACATGAAACGAACAGCAAGGCAAGCCCCATCGTGAGTAGTATTTGCGCAACGCGGTATGCGGCGTTCATGGCCAACTCCATTTCTCAAGCCATCTCCGGCAACGATTTGAGCCGGTTTCGTTGCCGAGAGACTACGGCCAAGGGAGTTACACAAAAAAAGAATTGGGCTCCGTCCCTGACGGTTCTGACGGTTCCCGATGTGCGTGGCGAAAAACTGCCGGGGATTCTCAAACCAAAAGCCTGGAGTCGCCCGGGTTCAATTGTCCGGAACCAGCGACCAGCTCACATCATCAAGGCGCACAGCTGCGTTGCTGTCGAGCGCTTCAAACCGGGCTTTGACAAAAGGTATAGGGCTGCCAAGACCGATGAATTGGTCCAGATTGCCGTTATCGCTACCCGCCAGGATGGCATATCCCACCAACCGGTCCTGATCATCGAAGACCGAAAGTTTCACATTGCCATAGTGTGTGGTCGAAGCCGCATAGGCCCCAATCGCGTACATCGGCTCGGTAAAGTTAAGATTGATGTTGTTCGTCCCTGTTATCACCGTACCAACAACAAGAACCCCGCCACCTGAAGAAGCCAGGTTCGGATAGGTCGGATAAATCAGATCCTCAGTCCATATCCCCACCGGCTGGCTATCATCCCGCGAAAAGAAAATTCCCCGGGCTGCGTATCGCGTATCGGCGACATCGCCGGATTCGGCGTCGTCAAAATCCACCCAAGCGGAATCGGGGAACGCCGTCCAGAAATCCGTCGCCGCGCTAAATTCCGTGACGACAAACGGTGACGCGACAAAATACGGCGCGGATTTGCTCTCCAATCCCGATCCCGCTTTGCCAACCGCTTCGATCAGGTAGCAGTAGTCTTCATAGGAAACGTCAGCGTCAATGGTACGGGTCATGCGCCCGACCGAGCCCGCCAATATCCAGTCCGCCGCATCGACGGCCGGGCAGTTGCCCGGAGCACCCGGCGCGTACCAGAGCTTGAATGCCTCCACGTAATCGATGTTGCCACTATAGGACCAACTGATCCTGGCCTTGCCCGGCGGGCCCGCCACTGTAAAACTGCCCGCCGTAATGCTGGGAGGTGTCAATTGTTCCTGCACCTTCACCGTAATGAATTTTTCAATTGTCCTCGGGCTATCCGTGTTTTGGGTGGCAGTATTGGTGAAGACGACACGTGTCGTATGTGTGCCAGGAGAAAGACTTGCCGTATTGACGAGTTGTACCGACATGTCCGTCTGGGCCGTAGCGGCGAGCTGCCCTGTACTTTGCGTCACGGTGACATGACCATTACTGGGTATGATTTGGACCGACCAAGGCAAAGCGTAGCCCGGACTCGCATTATTGTTTTGCAGTGTGAAGTGGATCGCGCGGTCCTGGCTGCCATATTGCACCATGGCAATTTCGCCGACCTCACCAATCACTTTCAGGGCGGACGGACTGTTGTTACAAGGATTGTAGCTACGCCGGGAAAGAGCAGTGTCCCATCGGAAAATGGGGAAATCGAAGCTCTTGTTCAAACCAATCAATTTGGCCAGCCGGCCCTTCAATGACCAAGAAAAATCCCCGTTAACGCTTCCGATCAATGCATAACTCATGTCATAGCATTGCGGAGAAGCGATATTGGCTGTCATGGTTGCATTCAGGCCAAGACCGGGTTGCATTTTCAAACCCGGCCCCATCAAGTCATAGATAAACAAGGTCGGTTCGACCGACAAATATGCCCTGAGATTTGCATTCCCAGTGACGGTTGGACCGTCGAAATCCCGCCCCACGGAAGCACTCTTGATCTTGCTCCAACCATGGCCACGGCGATACTGAACCCCGCCAGTCACCGACATGTCGTACGCAACGGCAGTCTGGACGGTCGCGCTGAGGCGACCATCAGACCCGAGTACGATTCCCACCGTCGGAGTAATCCATACCGGCACCGGACCCACCATGAATTTGATCCGCGTAAATTCCAGGGTCAGTAGCGTCACCTCTTTCTGGAAGACGCGACTGATATTTCCCGAAATATTGATCTGCGGCTTCACACCGAGTTTGGGGACGAATTTGAAGCTTTTGACCCCACCCAATCCATATGCCCTGAATTGGATTCCTGTCTGAATTGCCACCGTCACATCGAGACTGCCGCTCAAGGTTAGCGAGGTGCCGTCTGACGCCGTGATGGTATACCCACCAGTAGTGCCTTTTGCCGCCACGTCCATAGCCCCCGAGTAACTAGCAGGCAACTGCCCGATGTTGATATGGAAAGTAGGATCAGTCGGATCGACAGATGGTACGAGATAAGCGACGGGTTGTGGATTGCCTGTGGCCAGCTGCGTTGTTTCTTTCGACAGAGTCCGCACGCTGAGTGGTTGATCCGGGGCCAGATCTTCTGGGTACATGGTCCGCTCGACCATTCCGCTCCCTTGCTGGATAACATCCTCAAGAGCGGCCTCCTCCATATTCAACACCCAGTGGTTCGTATTATGGCTCGCGACGCCAAGGACTTTCAGCAGGAAGGGGGCGCCACCTGCGGTCGAGTCAATACCGGCCATGTAGTAAGCGGTGCCAGAGCCACTGGCCACTGCATCCATTTGCGCAAGGAGTTCCGTGTCCAGTACATTGATACTGACTTCCAGTTGCATCTGAGCGGGATCGACGCCGGTGTTCCAGTTACTCAGTACGGTGTCGGCGCGGTCGGTAAGGTCGATGAACTCGTGATTGGCGATAAGGGTCGTTTCCTTGTAGCCAAAATTGACCGTTACTGTATGGTTGGTCTGCAGATCAACTGTACACTGCGATTGATCTGCGCTGACGATGTCGCAACCGTCCCAGGAAAGTATTTGCGTTTGATCCATCGCAGGATAACTGGCGCCGAGCGGAACCGCTTTGAAGGTTAGCGTCTGCGAACTGCGGATGAAATACAGGTTCCGATTGTCATCGCTATCCTCCTGTGTTGCGTCAATCAGCGTCTGTCCGTCGACCAACTGATTGTTTTCCGTGCCGCTCAAGAGCGCGATGCCAGCATCATGGGATTGGAGCGCAAGACTGCCATTACCGAAAACCGTCAGGCTAACCCTGGTCTCTTCTTCCATTTGCATGGGGGGACTAAAGGCGATTCGGGGCCCGAACAGGTCACCAAGCGGGAGCCTGACACTGGCGTCCGAAGCATTTGCATAAATATTCGCGGCAAAGCCATCGGCGTCGAATAGCTTCGAGTAGTCGAAGGCAAGATTATCCGAAGGCGTCTTGTGTGCGTCGAAAAGCAGGAGATCACTGGCGCCTACGCCACCTCCGTCAAGATCCCTTTGCAACAACATTTGAGCTATTTGATCGAGCCGGGCAGCAAACTCGGTTGGACTGACCTCGTCAAACCAATCCTCACTGTAGCGCCAGAGAATGTCTGTGAGTGCATTGAGTTTGGCACCTTTGCGCCAGGCACTGGCGCGTGCCACTCCATACAGCGTTCCTGTGTTGGGGGTTTGCGTTCCATTGGTAGCGAGGTCTGTTCCTCCTTTTGCCGCCACCAGAATCCACTCATCATCGGCGATACCGGCAAGGACAAGATCAAACTTCCCTGCCGATTGGATATCGTTACCACCCGAGGTGCTGCCCGACTCGACGGGCGTGACCAAGTCGGTGAGGCGATAGGCATCGATTTCGGCTGTGGCAAGAGGACCATTTAGCAAAACTTGGCTGCCGCCGGCAGTATCAGATTGACCGCCGCCGCCGCCTGACCCACCTCCGCCACAGGCAACTACAATATTGAGCAGCAGCGCTACTGCCGCGATTTGCCAGCTATTCCTGATCATTGCAGCCTCGCTTTATTGTACCGATGCACGAACGCAAAGTGCAGAGGAAAGGGATCGAAACAATGATCGGTTTCGATATGACGTGAGAAATACATACGATGCCCCCCCAATTTCTTTGACCCTCGCTAACAAATTACGCTAGCTTCATGTTTGCGAAAATATACGTCCCCGGGGGTTACAGGAGGGTTACACGAGGATCGAATACTCCCGCAACGCCGTTGGGGTTGTAGTCATCGTTTGTTGCGGGACTTGTTCACGCTCTTGCCACCCAGCCCGGACTGCTGTCGCGAGAGAATGTCCCAAAGTTCCTCGGCATCGTGGAAAGCATGGTGCTCGCCACTGACCGGGGATTCGACGATTCCGTCCAGGGCAATGGCGTCACTGATACGGCGAACCTGCTCGGAACGGATGGCGCTACGGTAGATACGGATAATGTAGCTTTGCTCGTTCATGAGGAACGTAAGCTACTGCGGCAGGGGTTACCGGGAGGTTACAAGTCAGGGATCGTTTACAGTGTGCTCAGGCCGAGAGTTGCCGCAATTGGGTGTGCAGTTCTTCGGTCTTGCTCGATGGAAAGACGCCCAGTTCGCGCTCGAGCGCTTCACGGCAGCGCTGGTAGACGGCGATGCCTGCGGCGGGTTGTTTGAGGCAGGAGTGGCATTGCATCTGCCCCTGATAGAAGCTTTCGGCGAGGGGGTCGATCTCGATGCCCTTTTGGTAGCAGGAAATCACCTCCGCGCAGTGGGTCTGGGAACACAGGCAGTCGGTGGCCTGGCCGATGATGCGCAGGAATTTGCTTCGCAGGCGCTCGCGCAGGGTCAGCGTCCAGACTTCTTCGTCCGACTGCAGGAAGGCGCCACCATAGAGTTTGATTGCCTGACCGACGCGTGCGGCGATGTCTCCTTCCGTGCTGGCATTTTCGAGTGCGCCAAGCAGGCGCTCAAAAGCCCAGGCATCGACCCAGGCATGGCGCGCATCAAGAGAGAGTTTGCCGTCCTGTATCACGAGCGCATCTGCACCGATCAGTTTGCGCAGCCGGTGCAGGGTGACTTTGAAGCTCTGGTGTGCAAGGTCGCCTTCGGCTTGCGGCCACAGTGCTTCGCACAGTTTCTGGTCGGACACGTCGCGCCCGCCGAATGCAATGAGGGCCTTGAGCAGGTCGAGAGTTTTTTTCTGCGTCTTGGCCGGTTGAATGTCCGAATCGGCGTTTTTGAGCAGGGTGAAACGGCCGAGGGTGTATATCTTCAAGGGCCAGGGCCATGTATCGGTTACCTCAGTTGTGTTTTCCGGCACTAATGAATATTTGCGGATCAGCCGTCTAACGAAATCCGGTTGAACATTTCTCTCCAGAGCAAAGGCACAAAGTAAGGCAATAACACCGCGGTCCCATATGACACATAAAGTATAGTTATTTTCAACGCAACAGGTTAAGGCCCGTCCAAGCTCCTTCTCACAGGCCTCGACATTTCGGAGCCTGTAAAACGCATAGGCACGTTGCAATCTGATCGAATATTCCTGATGCCGATTACCCATTGACTTCATGAATTCAAACGCGTCATTCAGTAAAGTGTCGGCTTCAGCGTACTCGTCCACTCGAACCAACTGTCTAGCCAGTTCTATTTGGCACAAGGCAATAGGCATTGGAGCAGACGCCTTCTTCGACAACTCTAACGCTCGGCGTGCAGAACTTACCGCCAACAGATCCTCACCGCACAGACTTTGGTAATACGCCAGCAGATAAAAGTAATGCGCCTCATCCAAACAACGTACGGCATGCTCAGCGGTTAACCACATATGCATGCTCTCAAGAGAACGCCCCATGTTCGTTACATCCCCTTGAATACCAGATGCGTAAATCATCTGGGACGCTATCAACGCCCGTAGAAAATAGATGCCTGTCTTCTCGCTCAATTGCAGGGCCGCTGCCGCTATGTCAAGAGCCATCTCCGGTTCACCAACAATCCAGTAGTAATTACTTGTCAGTGTGCTCGAATGTATCCTGGACAACGGCGTCACCATTTCATTTTTCATTAGCTGCTCAAACATGACGCTGTAGCGCTGTGTGGCCGCAAAGTCGCCACACCAGAGTCGATAGGTACCCAATAAGGTGATTAACCTGACCTTGAAATCGATATCAGGTATCTTATCGAGCATATTTTCCAGCGCGACCCAGACTTCACGACACTCAGGACTATTTGGCCGCAGGAACACCAGGGCTCCAAACAGGGCGTTCATCACCATAAGCTCGCACCGCGGTGAGGGGAAATCGGGATGCCGTTTCCTCAGTGATTCGTAACGTTCCAGCCATGACTCCAGGCTGTGGAACTCATCCCACATCAAGGGGTAGGTGTCGGCAACGCCGGTCCAGCTCAAATAGAGACCCGTCGCATCATCTGCTTGCTCGAACAACTCGTACGCCTGCGCAAAATAGTTGCGCGCCTGCAATGGATTGAAGGGCAATCTGCTTATGCCAAGCCAGTAAACAATCCAGGGCTGGATTTCATACATCGTTTCAGGTATTGCCCCAAGCCACTGCGCCAATGTTTGGTATTGCCCTTGGGAAACCAGTTTTTCCGCATTACCAAGTACCAGCGCAATCAGATCCTCCATGGCACCGGCATTGGCCAGCAGATCAACTGCCGCCGCATATTCTCCCTGTAAAACCAGGATGCGTCCCGCACGCTGCCTCAGGTTGCGTAGCTCTTCCGCATTGGATCGTCGCGCCAACTCATCGAGCAGATAGTTACGGAAAAGTGGATGGAATTCGTAGCGCATCACCTCGCCGGGAATACGGCTGACGAAGTAATTGCGTCGCACCAGATCCCGCAGAATCACCTCGGCATGCCCGTTGCCGGTCAACGCTTCGGTTGACTGCACATCCATCACCGGCAACAAGGCACTCTGGGCAAGAAATGTTTGGGTTTCCGTATCGGCGCGGCTCATGGTTTCGGCTGCGAAGTAATCAAACACCGAGGCGTTGAGCACTGGCTCTGGCACCGCATCATTGGCCCCTTCCAGCAGCAGGATCAAACCGGCGATCCATCCATTGACCCGCTTGTTTAACGCTTCAAACTTGTCGCTTGAAGCATTCGTCATCAGTTGCCGACCGACTTCGACTGCTTCGCTGGCCTGCAACAACATTTCCTCTGCACTGATTTGGGCAATCCTGCGCGAGGCACGCAACGGCGCGAAACGCGCCGGGAGATCAGTCCGGCTGATAAAGATAATCCTTACATCTCCCGGTAGCGCCGCAATGATTTGTGGCATTAACTCGTGTAGCGGGGAGAGCGGCGGCAACTCCTGAAAATTATCGAATACCAGAACGCCTGGTTTGCGCAGACGAGAAAAGAGCTGCTCGAAAAAATTGAGGGTAAAGACCGGTAGTCCGAGCGCATATTCCGGTGTCAGCAGCGGCAGGGTTTCACGTTTACGTGGCGCCAGTTTCCCGATTGCCTGGCGCAAATAGGCAAAGAATGCCGCGGGGTCGGCATCGCGTGCATCAACCTGATACCAGAGGGGTTTGATCTTGCGCGCAGCCAGATAGCTGGCCACCAGGGTGGTCTTGCCTGAGCCCGCCGGTGCGCCGAGCCAGACGACAGGCCTTTGGCAAGCTTCATCCAGTAGCCGGAACAGCCGCAGACGTGGCACTGCACCATCAGCCCTTGGCGCAGTAAGCTTCGCTGGCAGTACGGTGGCAGATTCCTGCTCTGTCATTTTTCCCCGCCCATAGGCACACCTCTGCTGAAATGTCGTGGTCTGTCGCCGTGCTTGCGGCAAGCCTCATCAAGCAGGCGAAACAGCCGCGTGCGCTGCACAACATTCGCAAGCGCAGGTGCGGCAAGTTTTGCCGGCAACGATCCACGTCGCCCCACTCCATTGGTCACTTTTCTACTATTCATGTAATCGTGTTTGTATCGCTCGTCAATGAGCTTTGCTCTCATCAGGATTGGCGAATCGGCATCCAAAGCGCGGCCCGATCTCCCGGTAGCAGATTAAGATAAAGCCAAGCAATTCAATTATCACAGAAAACTTTTCTGCCCCCTCACCGGGGGCAAATACAATTACCCACTGCGCGTCCAGTGTATTGAACATGAGCGCGGCGGTCTAGAGGAAAAACAACGATCTGGAATATCGAATTTGAGACAATGTGCTGAAAGCGAAATCAATAATGCGCGGCCTGCGCGCCGCTGGTGCGCAGCAGTTATTTTGCGGATGAGCAGGCGGAACTCGCTGGCGTATAAATTCCAATTCATAAAAAAGGGCGGCTGGAAGCCGCCCTTTGGTATCAACACTATCGTGCTTTACCGATGGTCTTTTACAGTCGGGTCGTTATAGTGCTTGTAGCTCAACTCCAATGCTTTTACTGCCGCTTCAGTATTGACGGTTTGTTTCTTGCCTGCAACTTCTATGACAAGCGTAACGGGAACACGGTCGCCCGCATTCAGCGGCTGGTTCAAACCCACCAAAGTCAGGTACATGCCGCGTGTGCCAAAAATGGTGGTGCTGTGCGCAGGCAGTTTCAAACTGTCTACCGTTCCTGTCTGCAACTTCTTATGGCGCATCACCACGCTCTGTATTTCACCCGCCGCGGCAACCGGGCTGCTTACCGACAGCAGACGGGCGGCCTTGGTAACACTCAGATTCATCTGCACCGTGACGGAAGTTTGTCCCGGCACGCTCTCGCGCACCCAGACTTTGTCCACCATTACATCGTTAGCGCCGGCCCAGGCATTGCCGGCCAGCAACAAACCTGCACAGAATAGTAAGCGCCACATTTTGTCCTCCTACTGATGCTGGTGCTCGTGTTGCGGCATCGCGGCTTCGGTTTGCGTTGCCGGTTGCATTTGCGTTGCCGGTTGCATTTGCATTGCCGGCTGCATTTGCATGTGCATCTGCCCGTCATTGCCGGTTGTATCCAATGGTTTGATTGCTGCCAGAATCCTGATGGTCGTTGTTTTACCGTTGGCCAGTTTCACCGTGATTGCAAAAGGCAGTTTGCGGCCCGCCTTGAGCGGATTTTTCAGTCCGATCAACATCAGGTGATTGCCGTCCGCACCCAGGGTGACGGGCGTCTTGGCGGGCAACGGCAAAGAGTCGATCGCGCGCATCTTCATCACATCGCCTTCCATGACCATGGTGTGAATTTCTCCGCGCTGTGCCGATCCGCTCATTACACCGACCAGGGTCGCGTCGCTTTTGCTGGTAATGGTCAGTTGCACAGCCGCACTGTCCTGCCCCGGTGCGGTGGCGCGCGTCCATGCTTTGGTCACTTTTACTTCATCTGCAAAAGCCGGTGCTGCAGCCATCATTGCCAATAAACCAACGCACAAAATTCTCTTCATCTTTGCTCTCCGTCTTGATATTAAAAAAACGTCACTTATTTTGTGTAGCGCACCATTTTAGCCCGATTCGGATAATCAGAAAGCTCCGTTTACCTTCTTGTTGGAATATCGCCTAGTCTCTTTGTCGAATATCTCCTGCCAAGTTGTTGAATCGGATATTCAACTTGCCGAGCCAGCCAGAATAAACAAAGCCGCCGGAGACTCCGGCGGCTTTGTTGTTTTACAACCAGATTATCAGAACTTGTAATTCAGTCCCGTATACAGCGAACGTCCCATGCCCGGAACGGCTGTACCCCATTGCGGGTAATTGGGCAGCGCCGGGTTGGTCATGGTTGTACCCTGGCCGGTATAGGCACCTCCGGTCGGCAGATAGTAGAATTTGTCGAACAGATTCTCCACGCCAAAATCGACGCGAACCTGCTTCCACGAATAACTGCCGCGCAGATGGACCAGGCTATAGCCCGGCGTCTTGATTTCATTGCGCATGTCAGAAACATTTTTCTTGGCTTGCACCATCACCAATTCGGCACGGTTGTCCCAGCCCCCCACTTTCTGGGTCAGCGCAAGCTTGCTGTTGAGCGGCATGATGTTGTACAGATCGTCCCCGGTATCCAGATTTTTGCCCCTGGTATAGTTGATCAATCCGGTCATGCCCCACGCCCCCCAGCCGCTTTCGGCCAGCGCCATGTGGCCCGAGAGGTCGATGCCATACAGCCGCGCCGACTGGTTGGCGTATTTGAGTACGCTGAACGCGTTCGTCGCAAGCGTCGTGGCGGGCAGATCGGTGGTGCCATTCCACTGCACGGCATCGATGTAGTCGCTCACGCGTGTGTAGTAAGGCGTAGCCTTGAATCCCCAACTACTGTCGGCAGCGTGCCAGTCCAAGGTGACGGACAGGGTGTTGGCTTTTTCCGGCTTCAGGTTGACATCGCCCAGATAGCCGTTGCCGTCGCCGACGAAGTTGTTCATCAGCGCAGCCATCTGCCAGGTGGACCAGGTGTAGCGCTCGTACACATTGGGGGAGCGAACCTTGTGGGCGAAGCCGAACTCGATGTCCTGGCTTTCGTCGGCGGTGTAACGCGCCAGCGCGGTCAGGTCCAGGTTGTTGTCGGTTTTGCTGCGGTCGGCGTTGTTGAAGTTTGCCGCATCCCTGATCTGGTTGTTTGCTCCAGTGGCTACCACTGTCGGAAATGTATCCTGGTTATAGCCGTGCACAACATCGGCATTCATGCTGACTCTTTCGAAGCGCACGCCCACCAGGGACATCCACTGCGGGCTGGAACGCTTTTCCCACTCGCCGAACAGCGCAGAGCGGTCGCGTTTGCCATTGTTGATGTTCCAGAAAGTATAGGGTTGCATCATGGCGCCGGATGCCGTCCACCAGTCGTTGAGGGTATATTGCTGAAGCTCGCCGCCTACGCGCAACAGGTCTTGTTCGTTGAGTGAGACATCCGCCTTGACACTGGCGCCCGTGGTCTTGCCTTGTGTGTACATCGGCATCCCCGCCGCACAGGTAGCGCTGATCGGGCTACACGGAAAACCATTTAATGCAGTCGAACCGCCGGAACCTGTTGGTGGCGCACCGTTGCCGTACCAGTAGCGTTTGTCGGCGCCAAAATCCATGAAGTGATCCACCGTCTCGTGATATGCGCGCGCCTCCAGCGAACCCCAGTCCTGCTGGCCGAGGTAACGCAGGTTCAGGCTCTTCTGGTCGTTATTCAGCATGTCCATGCGCTGGTTCGGATAGAGCTGGTAGGGCATGTCCTGCAAGCCGAATTTGGCTTCAAACAACTGGTTGTCACGCTTGAAAGCGAATCCCAGAGTGTGATTGCGGGTCAGATAAGCGGTGGAACCCACTTCGTCGTACGGCAGGGTGTGCCCGATGCGTCCGGTGAAGTCATAGTTTTTGAAATCCCCGCCCGCTTTGTAGTTATCGGCCTTGCTGGTCGCGCCACTATAGCTGACGTTGAATTTCTCCGTGGCAAAGGTGGCCGCGACATTGGCGCCTTTTGCCTTGTTGTTGCTGCGGTAGAAAGCGCCCACTTCGCCCTTGGCGATACTGCCCTGCCCGGCTGCGGCAAATTCGGGCGCCTGCGTCTCGACCACGATGGTGCCGCCGATGCTGTCGCCGCCGACGCTCACCGGGGCGATGCCGGCATAGACCTTGATCAAATCGACGTTGCTCGGGTCAACATAAGAGAGCGGCGGGTTCATGTGGTTGGGGCAGGAAGCGATCAAATCCATGCCATCCAGCTTGGTGCGGATACGGTCGTCGGCCAGACCATGGATAACTGGCAGGCTGGATACGCCGCCCGCGCCGTAGAGACTCACGCCAGGCTGCCCGTCCAGCATGCTCGCCGTATCGCTGGTGCTCGCCCGCTTCGATGCGATACCTTGCTCCTTGACCGTGCCGACATCCGGCAACGGTTGCAGCTTGTTTGCCTTGACGACAACTTCCGGCATTGTTGCCGCTTCCTGCACCGTTGCCGTTTCCTCGGCAAATGCGCCGGGCGCAAACGTCAACGCCACAGCCACCGCACTCGCTTTCAGCTTCAAATTCATTGCAAAATCCCCCTGAGTTGACTTATAAAAAACTGTCGCAAATTGTATGAAAATTTATTATCACGGCCCTGCGGCATATTGCCGCACCCCTTGCGCAAGGCGTCTCCGGTAGAATCCGCATTCATGAATTCATCACTTCTTGCCACCCAGACCGGTCATTCGCACCTGCACAGATTGTTCCTGCTGCGTTGCGGGACAATAGTCGCGCAGTTCGCGACCCTGATCCTGATACACCGCTTCCTGAGCCCCGATTTCGCCTGGACACCGATGCTGGGCGCAGTGGTGTTTTTGACGCTGGTGAACTTGCTGACGTGGTGGCGGCTGTCGCTCAATTTTCCGGTGGGCAATCTGGAGCTGTTCCTGCAATTGAGCGTGGATGTGCTGGAACTGACGGTGCTGCTCTACTACGGCGGCGGTTCGACCAATCCTTTTGTTTCGCTCTACCTGTTGCCGCTGGTGATCGCTGCCGCAACGCTGCCGCGACGCATGACCTGGGGTATGGCTGCGCTGACGCTGGCGTGCTACAGCCTGCTCATGGTGTGGTATGTCCCCCTGCCGGGCAGAGGACACGCGCAACACCAGCCTGCCATCGCGATGCAACAAATGGATCATTCGCAACACATGGCGATGTCTGCCCCGCCGGCCACAGTTGCAACCCCATCGCTACCGGAAGACGCATTCAACACGCATGTCCTCGGCATGTGGCTGGGGTTTGTCATCAGTGCCCTGGTGGTGGCCTATTTCGCCGTGGAAATGGCGCGCGCAGTGCGCGACCGCGATGCGCAGCTCAACCGGGTGCGCGAGGAAATATTGCGCAATGAACGTATCGTGTCGCTGGGTACCCAGGCCGCTGGTGCTGCACACGAACTGGGAACACCGCTCTCTACCATGTCGGTCGTCATCGGCGAAATGCGGCGCGACTGCCCCGACCCCGAACACCAGGAAAGCCTGAGCATCCTCAACGACCAGGTGCGCAACTGCAAGCGCATCCTCGATTCCCTGCTCGCACACGCCCGGGAAACCAGCAGCGAATTGTCGCTGGAAGAATTCATCCGTACCGTGCTGGACGAGTGGCAGCTGTTGCGTCCGACCGTGAGTTACCGCTTTCACGTCAAGGGCATCCAGCCTTCGCCGCGCGTGCGCGCCGATCTGGCATTGCGTTCTGCCCTGCTGAACCTGCTCAACAATGCCGCCGATGCGTCCCCGAAAGAGATGGATATCGTGCTGCGCTGGGACGACGTGAAGATCACGCTGGAAATACACGATCACGGCCCCGGACTCACCTCCGAGGTTGCCTCCCGTGCCGGCTCGGTCTTTTTTACCACCAAACAGGAAGGTCGCGGCCTGGGCCTGTTTCTCGCCAACGCCACACTGGAAAGACTGGGCGGCAGCGTGCGCCTGTCCAACCGCGAAGGGGGTAGCGGCGCCACCACCGAAGTGATTTTGCCGCTCAGGAGTGTCTCGGCATGACCCCGGCCGAAAAACCTTCACTGTTGCTGGTGGACGATGATGAAACGTTCCGCGCGGTATTGTCGCGAGCGCTGGAAAAACGCGGCTTCACCGTCACCACTGCCGACAGCGTCGAGACAGCGCTGCCGCTCGCCATCGCCAACCCGCCGGAATACGCCGTGCTGGATCTGAAAATGGACGGCGCTTCGGGACTGGTGCTGGTGCAGAAACTGCATGAACTCGACCCGGCCACGCGCATCGTGATGCTGACCGGCTATGCGAGCATCGCCACTGCGGTGGAAGCGATCAAACTGGGTGCAACGCAATATCTTTCCAAACCCGCCAACGCCGACGAAATCGTCGCCGCCTTTGGCCACAACGCCAGTACGGATGTACAGTTTGAAGCTCAACCCGCCACGGTAGAGCGGCTGGAATGGGAACACATCCAGCGCATCCTGCACGAAAACGGCGACAACATCTCCGCCACCGCGCGCATCCTGAACATGCACCGCCGCACCCTGCAACGCAAGTTGGCGAAACGGCCTACCGGTCTCTGAATCACACGCAATTCTTCCGACTACAACTTTCGCTTGGGGTTAGAATGCCCCCAAGCACAAACACAACCCTGATGTCATGAACGCACCCATCGATCTCCGGCAAGCCGTCCGCAACCTGAACTCCCTGCCCGCATTACCCGTCATCGCGCAAAAATTACTGGCGCTGAAACTGGACAGCGAGGAAGGCGAACGGGAGATGATGTTGCTGATTGCGCAAGACCCGATCATCTCGGCCAAAATTATCGGCCTGGGCAACTCCCCTCTGCTCGGCGCCGCGCGCCATATCTCCACCGTCAGGGATGCCGCCATGCTGCTTGGATTGACCCGGGTGAAGTCGGTCGCCACCGGCATCGCCGTCATGTCCCTGGTGAGCAAACCCATCGGCCGCTTCGACCCCCAGGAATTGTGGATGCACAGCATGGGCGTGGCTTTTGCCATGTTGCCGGTCGTGCGCGCGATGCCCGCCAAAAACCGGCCGCAGGACGACCTGATCTTTCTGTCGGGCATGCTGCATGATATCGGTTACCTGGCACTGGCACACCTGGATACCCAACGCAGCGACGACCTGCACACGCGGCTGGTCATCGAGCCGGACAAACTCGCGATTGAAATTGAACGTGAATTACTGGAAGTAACGCATGATGAACTGGGCGCGGAATTGGCCGCGCATTGGAATCTGCCGAGCGAGATTGTTACTGTAATACGCCACCACCATACCCCGGATGTTCCGGAAGCAGCAGAAGGCCAGCCGCTGGTGCGTATCATCAATGTCACCGAGAAGCTGTTGCCGCCGCTCGGGTTGCGTGAATTTGTCGGGAATTACGTTTCCCCGGAAGAATGGGCGGCGCTGGGTATCGATCCGGAGCGTGCCGAAGAAATCACGGAGCAGGCAGTAGAACAGGCGAATCAGGCAGCACAGTTCTACAACAGCTTCAACTGACGCTTAATACCAGCTTGTTGATCGACTCGTTCAATTCGGTGAGCGTGATCAACACCCGCCGCAACGACTGGGACAATTCGCTTTTGCGCATATGTTCCGCAGCGATCCAGCTTCCCTCATGTATCTTCGCCATGACTTCCGAGGCGTGGTAGTGAAATTCGACGTGGGCATCATGCAAACGGCTAAATGCGCGCAATTGTCCGAAGCGCGCTACGCCCTCCCCCCTCAGCCACCCGTCCAACTCGCAATTCTGGCTGACTTCCGCAAGCTCCTCTCTTGATTCCGGTAACTCGCCAAGTACGAAGTCTTTCACGCGTCCGAAAAACAGCACATGCGATTCGGCAACCTCCACAAAATCTATCCCGATAGACTCCGGCTCCAGCCTTTGGCTGATGCGGTTCGGCAGCCTGCCGATTTCCTGCCCCAATCTTTCGCTGATGAGTTGCATGACATTCTCCTTGAGCATCTTTCCGAGGGTGGCATTTGTAGTCCCGATAAGGCACGAAAACAATATGCCTAATGGACTAGACCGTGCCTATACCCCACGCCACAGTATCTATACCTCTTCTAGTCCATCGCCTGCAGAGCCGCGTCCTTGCTATAATCACGCCATTGCCATCCTGTATATATCCATGAAGTACGCACTATTACTCTTTTTCACCCTGTTCCCGGCGTTCGCATATTCCCAGGAGCAAGCCTCCGATTCTCCCGTCCTTGCCGCCAATTCTTACGCTTTATACGACTACACCAGCGAACAATTTCTGGTGGAACAAAACGCCGATGCGCATGTTCCGCCGGCACACCTGACCAAACTGATGACGGCTTATGTCGTGTTCGGCGCAATCAAACAGGGCAAGATGACGCTCACCCAGCGCATTATTCCTTCGGCTTATGCCACGCGCATGCAAACGGCAGAGTCGCGCATGTTCCTGAACGCGGGCAAGGAAGTGTCGGTAGAAGAGCTGTTGCGCGGTTTGATCGTGCAATCCGCCAACGATGCGGCGCGCGTATTGGCGGAAACGCTGGCCAATCACGAGATGGCACTGGCCGACACGATGAACGTCGAGGCGCAGCGACTGGGTTTGAAAAACACGCATTTCATCAACGCCACCGGCACCCCGGACGCGCAGCACTACAGCAGCGCGCATGACATGGCTCTGATCTCCGCCGCGCTGATACGCGATTTCCCGCAGTTTTACTACATCTACGCGCAGCGTGAATATCAATACAACGGCATCAACCAGTTCAACCACAACCGTCTGCTATGGCTGGATCCTTACGTGGACGGCCTGGCGACAGGCGTTAACGAATCCGAAGAATTTTATCTGGCCGCTTCCGCCAAACGCGAAGAACACCGGTTGATCTCGGTGGTGATTGGTACCGCAACCGAGAAACTGGGCAGCAGCGAAAGTCAGCGCCTGTTGAACTACGGCTTTCAGAACTTCGAAACCATCAGGCTGTACCGCAAAGGACAGGCTGTGAGCAACAAACGCATCTGGAAAGGCACGTCCAAACAGTTGAGTCTCGGTTTCCTCGCCGACCGCTATATCACCCTCCCCAAGGGCCAGCGCGACGCACTCAAGGCCACGCTGGAAACGCGGCAACCGATGCTGGCTCCGGTCAATCGCGGCCAGCAACTCGGCACATTGCACCTCAGCCTGAACGACAAACCCTTTCTCGACCTTCCCGTTGGCGCGCTGGAAGATATACCTTTGGCCAACGTGTTCTCGCGCGGAGTGGATAACATCCGGTTGCTGTTCCAGTAAAGGAGCAAAGCATGAGTATCTATTTGAATGGCGCCTTCATGCCGATTGAAGAAGCCAGGGTTCCGGTACTGGATCGCGGCTTCATTTTCGGCGACGGTGTGTACGAAGTCATCCCCGTGTATTCGCGCCGCCCCTTCCGCCTGGCGGAACACCTGAAGCGCCTGCAACACAGCCTGGACGGTATCAAACTGCCGAACCCGCACAGCGAAGCCGAGTGGACGGACATCCTCAACGAGCTCATCCAGCGCAACGAACCCGAAGACCAATACCTCTACCTGCACATCACGCGCGGCGTCGCCAGACGCGACCACGCTTTCCCCAATCCGCCCGTGCCGCCCACCGTATTTGCGCTGAGCAACCCGCTCACCACGCCTTCCGCCGAACAACTGCAACACGGCATCGACTGCATCACGGTCGTGGACAATCGCTGGCTGCGTTGCGACATCAAGTCCATTGCGTTGTTGCCGAATGTGCTGCTGCGCCAGGCTGCCGTCGATGCGGGTTGCGCCGAAGCCATCCTCATCCGCGACGACGCTTTCCTCACCGAAGGTGCGGCCAGCAACATTTTCGTGGTCAAGAACGACAAGCTGCTCGCCCCGCCCAAGGACAACTTCATGCTGCCCGGCATCACCTACGATGTGATTCTCGAACTCGCCGCAGCCAACGGCATTCCGTATGAAGTCAGACGTGTCACAAAGGCGGAAGTGCTCAGTGCGGACGAACTGCTGCTTACCTCCAGCACCAGGGAAGTGCTCGCCATCACCACGCTCGACGGCAAACCGGTAGGTGACGGAAAACCCGGCACCATGTTCACCAGACTGTATCCTCTGTACCAGACATTCAAACGCGAAGTGATGCGCAAATGATTGAACCGAAAGATTCCCTCATCGACTATCCCTGCGAGTTTCCCCTGAAGATATTCGGGGAAACCAGGCCGGACTTCGCACAAACCATCGCCACCGTCGTGCAAGTGCATGCGCCGGATTTTGATGCTGCCAGCATCGAAATGCGCAGCAGCAGCAACGCCAGATACATCAGTCTCACCTGCACCATCCGCGCCACCTCGCGCGAACAGCTCGACAATCTGTACCGCGACCTGACTTCGCACCCGATGGTTAAAATGGTGCTGTAATAAACATTGCCTTCCGCGTTTACCACCCTCTCCCGCAGGGTGGGGGTCAGGAAGGTGGTTAAGAGGAGGAACACTCCATGCAACACCCGCCGATACACATCAAAGCGCTGGGCATGGTCGACTACGAGCCGACCTGGCGGAATATGCAACGCTTCACCGCCGAACGTACCGCTGACACCGTGGACGAAATCTGGCTGGTACAGCACCCGCCCACCTACACCCAGGGCCAGGCAGGAAAGCCTGAACACCTGTTGCACCCGACCAATATCCCGGTCGTAAAAATCGACCGTGGCGGTCAGATCACCTACCACGGTCCCGGCCAGATCGTCGCCTACCTGATGCTCGACCTGCACCGCTGGAAAATCAACGTGCGCGAACTGGTGCGCCTGATGGAACAGGCCGTCATCGACCTGCTCGCGGAATACGGCGTGAAAGCGGCAGGCCGCGAAGATGCGCCCGGCGTGTATGTCGGCGACGCCAAGATCGCCGCGCTCGGCCTCAAGATCAAGAAAGGCTGCAGCTACCACGGACTGTCGTTCAACGTGGACATGGACCTGACACCGTTCGAGAACATCAACCCCTGCGGCTACGAAGGACTGAAAGTCACCCAATGCCTCGCGCAAGGCGTCATCGTGCCGCTCGAAGAACTGCAAGCCGAACTCACGCAAAATCTGGTGCACGGCTTGCAACGGCATCTGGACAAGAAGCGCTTATCCGAACAGTGACCTCCGCCCGTTATGGGGCGGCTTGATCAAGCGGGTAGTATCCAGCTCGACCAACGCAACATTGAAGCTGGAGAACGCACCTGCATAGGCGGCATAACGCAAAGAATTATCAGAGCATTCATCTTCATCTGCGTTTTCCAGGTTGAAACCGAAACGCTCGAAGCCATCAACCGAGGTTCAGCAATTTGTTGAGGCCATTCATCACGTTCGCCGCCAGCGGGCGATCCGCTTCGCTCACCACCTTGTTGCGACCACTCTTCTTTGCCTGGTATACGGCGGTATCCGCCGCCGCAAGCATCTTGTGCGCAACCGCCATGTCATCCTCATCCAGTTCATCCGGCGCCTGCGCCACACCGATGGAAATTGTCACCGCCAGATTTTCTTTGGCGGAAACCGGATGAGAATATGCCGCAACCGAGATACGTATCCGTTCGGCAATTTCACATGCCGTCTGCAACCCGGTCTGCGGCAACAACACCACAAACTCCTCGCCGCCAAAACGCGCCATCACATCGTTGCCGCGCAATCCGGACTTGATCAACTGCGACACGGTACGCAGCACGACATCCCCGGCAGCATGCCCATAGGTGTCGTTGATGCGCTTGAATTTGTCGATATCCAGGAACATGCAGGACAGCGGCGCCTTGTGCCGCCGGGTATGGGAAATCTCCTCCTGGCAGCGCGATTCGAAATAGCGCCGGTTGAATACCCCGGTGAGCGGATCCGTCAGCCCGACCTGTTTCAAGCGTTCGTGATTGAGCGAATTCTCGATGCAGATCGCCAGGATATTGGCCATCCTTTCCACAAAATCGGTACTGCTGTCCGGGGTGAAACGGTCGGCCCGGCAACTCGCCAGATTCAGGCTGCCGATCACCTTGTCCTGGCGTTTCAGGGGCAGAAGGATCATCGAACGGCAGTCGGCGGGCCACGGATCAAAGATCGCACGGTGATGCTCGGTGTCGATGACCCCGATGTACGGCGTCAGCTCGTCGGAATGCAGCGCGTCCAGCAGCACCAGTCCCGGCAATTCGGAACTGCCGAATTTTTCATGTTCCAGAATGCGCCTGATTTCATGATCCGGATCGGCAAGCACCAGCGTCACGACATCGGTTTCGCTCGCCGCTTTATAGTCCCCCAGTATCACCCGGATCAGATCGGGCAAGGTAGGCGTGGCAATCAACTGTTTTTCCAGCAGATCCAGACGGCGCCACTTGTTCTCGTTCACGCGCGCCTCATCCATCAGCACTTGAAGCTGGCGACGCAAGCGATGGTTTTCGATTTCGAGTGAACTCATGGAAATATCGCGAACATTCAGAGCCCTGACAATTAGAGAAAGAAGGTTTCCACATCATCCAGCCACAACGCGATGCGAATCATACCAACAAAATATCTCGCCCATGACAAGCAAGAGAGCACGCTTGTTCAAAACACCACAACAGGATGGCTTCCGTTCGAAAAAACAAGCAGCTGCGTTGGCCGGTGACCTTTCGCCAATTCATGCTTCACGTCGAATATCCTGAAAGTCTTGCCCCGATATGGGGGAGTGTTTAGAGTAAGCACCGTGATCAAAAAACCATCCCTCGACTCTCTCATATGCCAAGCCGCTCCCCTCAACCCCTGAATTGGTTCCAAAGACTGTTCAATGAAACCACACGCGAAACCTTCTCCCTGCGCTGGATCGGACTCTCCAAAATTCCCCTGCTGTTCTATGTCGGCGTTTCGGTCGCGGAGATTTCGCCCGAGCGCATGGTGGTCAGAATTCCGTTGCGGCGCAGAACCAGGAATCACCTCGGCTCGATGTACTTCGGCGCACTCTGCGCCGGAGCGGACTGTGCGGTCGGCGTCTTCGCCATGCACCTGATCAAGAAGCAGCCAGAAAACATTGCGCTGGTCTTCAAGGATTTCGAGGCGCAGTTCCTCAAGCGCGCCGAAGGCGACGTGGATTTTTGTTGCAGCCAGGGCAAAGAAATCGCGGAGCTGGTCGCTCAGGCAGCCGCATCGGGCGAGCGGGTTGAAAAACAGTTCGAGGCTGTTGCCACTGTCCCCGCGTTAAGCGACGAACCGGTGGCCAGGTTCAAATTGACGCTTTCGCTGAAGAAGCGGCCATAAATCTGTTCTGTTCCGATACATTTCATTGCTTCAGCCGAGAACTGCATTAGAATAGTCTCTGCAAGCCGCCCACACTGTATTTCTGCAAGAAAAATCATGCATCCGCTTACCGCCACCGCACTCCGCATCTGTTTCCGATTCAGCCTGTTCGTATTGGCTTTGCCTCTGCTAGCGCATGCGAGACTTCCCGAGGCTGCGAATGTACCCGGCGGCGTCGCGATTGTTCCGCTCGGCAGCGTTTCGACTGAAGCAGACAAACCACAAACATGGCTGGGGGATCAGCCGATCCTCGTCACATCCGATAACGGCCAGTGGTATGCGGTGGTCGGCATTCCGCTGGATATGACACCGGGATCGCACGAACTAAGCGTCAAGATCGGCGACGAAACAAAAGCCGAGACCTTCGTGGTCAACCCGAAAGACTATCCCGAGCAGCGCATCACGCTCAAAGATACCAGCAAGATAGAACTGTCGGCCACCGACCTGGCCCGGGCCCAACGCGAGATCGCCGACATCCGGGCGCTGGAACACCATTGGCGCGTTACACAAGATACCGATCTGGCGCTTATCGTTCCCGCCCAGGGCAGACTGGCCAGCCGCTTCGGCCTGCGCCGATTCTTCAACGACGAGCCACGCTCACCGCATGCCGGGCTTGACGTGGCAGTAGCAAGCGGCACTCCCGTCAAATCCAGTGCGCAAGGAAAAGTGCTGGCAGTTGGCGATTATTTTTTCAACGGCAAAACGGTTTTTGTCGACCACGGCAACGGACTGATCACCATGTACTGCCACCTGGAACGAATCGATGTGCAAACCGGCGAGACAGTGAACAAAGGTCAACGCCTCGGACTCTCCGGACAAACCGGCCGCGCCTCCGGCCCGCATCTGCACTGGAGCGTTGTGCTTAACGGAACAATGGTCGATCCGGAATTGTTTATTTCGGCGGAACAGCATCAATGACCGCTGTCGTTCGGAAACTGTTGGTGGCCCGTTGCTGCTAAACATCTCAAGCTTGGCCAAAGCAGCCACCCGAACCAGGCAGTGTTACTTCTGCTTTCAACACAACACGGTCGTTGCTCTGGCGCGGCGCCAAGTAAATCGTTAGCATTCGCAGGGTTTTTCTTTGTGATCCATGAAGGGGCGGTTTATGGCAGACAAAAAATTACTCCTGACAACAAAAAACATAGAATCAAAAATTCTGCTCATACGCGGGCAAAAGGTCATGCTTGATGCAGACTTGGCTGAACTTTATGGTGTAGAAACCAAGTCCCTGAATCGTGCGATCAAGCGAAATATCGAGCGATTCCCGACCGATTTTATGTTTCAGCTTACAACCGATGAATTTGCAAACTTGAAGTACCAATCTGGCACCGCAAGTTGGGGTGGTCGCCGAACCGTACCATTCGCATTTACTGAGCATGGCGCGATCATGGCTGCCAGTGTGTTGAACTCACAAAGAGCAATTGAAATAAGCGTCCACGTAGTCAGGGCCTTTGTCCACCTGCGTGATTTGGTCTCCAGCAACAAGGAGCTTTCATCCAAACTCGACCAACTCGAACGTAAAGTTGCAGGCCACGACCGCGCAATTGCAGAATTGATCAACGCCATCCGCCAGCTTATGGCACCATCTGTGCCCAACAATAAGCGCCCTATTGGCTTTGCATCCTGGAAAGATAAATGATGCTGAACATCCCTTATCGCTGAAACTGGATCAAGAGCCAGATTATTTGCAGCAATTTTGCTATGCTAACCGCCATGAAGGTGAGCGAGATATTGGCAATGCTGCGCAAAGATGGCTGGCAACTCGTCGCCACACGCGGTAGTCATCGCCAATTCAAGCACCCGGAGAAACAAGGGCGCGTTACTGTCGCAGGCAAACCCAGCGACGATTTGGCACCCGGAACATTGAACAGCATCTTCAAGCAAGCAGGATTAAAGGAGTAAAAAAATGCGCTATGCAATCGTCGTCGAAAAAGCCGGTAACAACTTTTCTGCCTACGCACCAGATTTACCCGGCTGCGTCGCCACTGGCCGCACCGTTAAAGAAGCCGAAAAAGAAATCCAAGCCGCAATCCAATTTCATATAGACGGTATGCGCGAAGATGGGTTGCCGATTCCTGCAGCATCAAGTGTGGTTGAGTATTTGGATATAGCAGCGTAATTGTTCAAAACAAATTCGATGGTAGACCCCTTATCTCTATTACAACCCCACCCCCTATTTGCTTCGCCGAATTGACTGAAGCCACCTATCGGCGACCCGGCGCACAAACTGCTCTGCCTCCGCCCTAGTCATTGGATCAAGGGTATTTGGCTCCTGGTGATACGCATGCCTTGCCCAGTCGCCGGTAACCGCTGGATTATGAACGGCATCCTTGAAGCGATTGAACTGCTCTTTATCAATCTCAAACTCGGCATGAAATGCGGGTCTGTTGCTTGGGTGTCCTTCAGCAAGTTCGTAGATTTTGTACAACGTTTCACCAGATGGATTCTCAATGCACAGTAGCTCAATTGCTTTCGCAGCCTTTGGATCGATAAAAGCAGGCTCAAGAAGAGCCCGCTGGCGCTCCAGTGCAACTTGATATTGGCGTTCGTTGTGTTCTTCGTGCCACTTGGCTAATTCGTCTGAAGAGAGTCCTTTTGGCGGAGAGATCGTTATGGTTGCAGTGCCGCAGGTAATCTTCATTACACATGGAGCGACCTCTAGAAACGCATGGCGGCGCGGTGGCGTACTTGCGTAGTCAATCACTGATCCAAGTGCAAATTCCGGGTCAATCTTCGCAGGGCCCTTGAATGCTGCTCTCACGTCCTTGGCCATCTCAAATGCATCCGCTGCCGTCGCACAGACATCAATAGTCGGAGACGATAATGCTGGGTATTCAATTCCCTGTATGAGATCGAATCCTAGTCCTTTGAGAAGATCAGCTAGGTTCCTTTGCTCCAGGCTTGTCTTTTGAATTTCAATTGCCCATTTCATTACAGCGTTCCCGGTCTAGTGGCAGAGGCCCTTGTCGCATAACGTTTGAATTCACGGGCCTGCGCGGCTTTTCGCGCAGGTCCCGTGGAATAATGGGTTGGGCCACGGAATGTCATGGTTTGGAAGCGAGTTGTTTGGAGAACAAGACGCGGGGCTGTCCGGATCCGCCATGACCTAGGCTTACCGGGAAACCACCAACTTCGCCGTTTCCAGGAAGAAGCCGAAACCCAAGCCGAAGGTGGAAACGAATTGACGATTCGTTGACTGGCGATGTGATGGCGCGGACTTCCGTGCAACCGAGGCCGGAAGCAACTGAGAAAAAATGCTCGTAGAGCAAACGACCATAGCCTTTCGCTCTTACGTCTGGACGGACACCGAGGAAGTGAACGTAACCGACCGATGGAAACGACTGTGAGCGAAAACCAACAAGGAAGCCCGCCAGATTCTGTTCATCGGTGAGTGCGAAGCTGGTGGTTTGAAAGTGCTCAAAGAACAAACGAGGCAACAAACCACGAACTGGGCGACCGCCCCACCATTCGTCGATAACCGGCGAAATGGCATCGAAGTCGTTAGGTTCAAGGGGGCGTATCTTCATGGTACAGATTTTATGGGGCCCAACGCTAAGTTAAGGGGCGCCGCGCTTGCGCGGCGTCCCGCTTGAACGACAGGTTATGTTGCTCTTCACGGTACTGCCTGTTTGCCTCTTTAATGAGAGACACTAGGCAATATACAAAGCAACTTATAAACAGAACTGTCGCAGCAAGTGCAACGGCCACCCAAATACCAGCCCTTTCCGGTGGCCAGCGCTCTGGCTCAGCAGCAGTGAGCCAAGCATAGAACACCACGCTAACACCCGCATAATATGTGGCCGGTAACGACAATACGAGGCCAACCCACAGAAGAATTTTCCTACGCTTGGTCATAAAGAAACATAACGTAATGGAATGGACGCCCACTTCCTAATACGGCATCGAAGTGCCAAAGTAGTGGTGGCATTACGACCACTAGACATAGAAAGGGGCATCCAAAAATGAAGATATCGAAGATTACGACAATAGGCATCGATTTGGCAA
>JAHJNJ010000049.1 GCA_018820925.1 Gammaproteobacteria bacterium
GACAACTATCATAGGAACACGCGTTTTTTCTGCCGTTCGAACTCTTTTATTTAAAGAATCATTTTTAGCGAATATTTCACTATCGGCACCAATGTCGATAAGTTTATCTGATAATTCCTTAGCATAATCTTTATGACTCTCTGCAACAGGAACAATTGCAACTTGTGTAGGCGCAATAAACATCGGAAATTCACCAGCGTAATGCTCAGTTAAAATTCCAATAAAACGCTCAAATGAACCAAGAATTGCTCTATGTATCATAACCGGCTGGATTTTTTCATTACCTTCGCCGTTGTATTCAAGTCCAAATCTCTCTGGAAGATTAAAGTCAAGCTGGATTGTTCCACACTGCCATTCACGCCCGATTGCATCCGTAATTTTAATGTCGATTTTAGGACCGTAAAATGCCCCGCCACCTTCATCTATTTCGTAAACAAGGTTATTTTTGTCCATTGCGTTTTTAAGTGCGTTTGTAGATATTTCCCAAACAGCATCGTCTCCGACAGCTTTTTCAGGTTTTGTAGAAATCATCATCTTATAATCAAACTCAAAAGTCGACATGATTTTGTCAACAAAATCCACTACTTCTATGATCTGCTCTTCTATTTGGTCAGCTGTACAAAAAATGTGCGCATCATCCTGAGTAAACTCACGAACACGGAAAAGTCCATGAAGCGCCCCTGTCATCTCATGACGGTGAACTACACCATATTCAAAGTATTTCAGAGGTAAATCTCTGTATGAGTGTAAATCTTCTTCATATACCTTAATATGTCCAACACAGTTCATTGGTTTAACACCAAATTCTATCTCATCAATATTTGTGAAATACATATTTTCGCCATAGTTTTGGTAGTGCCCAGATGTTTTCCAAAGGTCTGAACGTAACATCTCAGGACCACGAACAGGCTGATATCCACGTTTACGGTGTGCTTTAAATAAAAGAGATTCTAATCTTGCACGCAAACGCCCGCCCGCTGGAAGCCAAATAGGAAAACCTGCCCCAACCTCTTCACGGAATGTGAAAAGCTTCATCTCATTTCCAAGTTTTCTATGGTCGCGTTTTTCAGCCTCAGCCATTTGATCTAAATATGCTTTTAACGACTCTTTATCTGCAAATGCAATACCGTAAATACGTGTTAAAACTTCATTTTTAGAATCTCCGCCAAGATATGCTCCGGCAATTTTAGTCAATTTAAAATATCTGATAAGCCCTATATTTGGTAAATGAGGTCCACGACACAAATCTTCGAATTCACCTTGCTTGTAGATAGAAACTCTATCGCTAGGAATTCTTTCCATGACCGCAAGTTTGAGATGGTCATCTTTGAACTTTTCTTTTGCTTCATCCATAGAGATTTCATATTTTTCAATCTCATATTTTTTCTTAGCAAAAGAGAGCATCTGTTTTTCTATATTTTTAAGATCAGCTTCACCAACAGTTTCACTCGTTTTAAAATCATAATAAAAACCCTCTTTTACGACAGGTCCTACGTAAAATTCTGCATCTTTATAGATTGACTTTATAGCCTGAGCCATAAGGTGAGCTGTAGAGTGGCGAAGAACTTCTAGAGACTCTGCAGAGTTATCAAGGTGAATCTGTTCGCCCTCAAAACCCATTTCTTTAGCAGTTTGAAGGTCTATTATCTGGTCGTTATGTTTTATTGCAATTGCATTCAATTTATATAATCCTATATCTTTATTGTTGTAATACTGCCAAAAGATTACTTTAAAGCCTTTGAAGCTTTAAAATTCAGTTTTTAACACTGCCCCGTTTGAAGCATTTGAAACGAGTAAAGCATAACGTTTTAACCATTTTGATTTTACTTCATTTTTATGAGGTTTCCAAGCAGCTTTTCTTACTGCAAGTATCTCTTCACTTACATTAAGTTGTAGCAAGTGAGTATCAACATCCAACTCTATCTCATCACCATCCTCTACAAGTGCTATCATTCCACCCTCGGCAGCTTCAGGAGAAACGTGGCCAATACTTGCACCGCGTGTAGCGCCAGAAAAACGGCCATCAGTAATAAGTGCAACGCTCTCGCCAAGTCCCATTCCCATAATAAGTGAAGTCGGCGCAAGCATCTCCTGCATACCAGGACCGCCTTTTGGACCCTCATAACGAATAACTACAACATCACCGGATTTTACTTTATGCCCCATAATTCCAGCTAATGCTGCTTGTTGCGAGTTAAAACAAACTGCTTTACCTTTAAACTGTCTCATATTTCCTGTAATACCGGCCGTTTTTACAACTGCACCCTCAGTAGCAAGATTTCCAAAAAGTATAGAAAGACCGCCAACTTTTGAGTATGCGTTTTCATTTGTATGAATTATTGTCTCGTCTAAAATTTTAGCATCTGCAATTCTCTCACCAAGAGTCTCACCTGTTATCATTAAACTATCTGTATGGAGTATTCCACCGCGACGGCTTACTTCTTTCATAACTGCATTTACACCGCCAGCTCTGTTTATATCATCCATATGAACAGTACTAAGTGATGGAGATATTTTAGCAATATGAGCTACTTTATCAGCTATTTCATTGATTCTCTCAATCGGAAAATCAACTTCTGACTCTTTCGCAATTGCTAATAGGTGTAAAACTGTATTTGAGCTTCCACCCATTGCCATATCTACAACAAAAGCATTATGAATAGCTTTCTCGTTTAAAATATTTCGCATATTATATTTAGAGTCTTCTGCTTTTGCCAGCTCAACAACTCTTTTAGCAGCTTTTTTCACAAGTTCAATACGAGCAGGAGTCATAGCTAAAATAGTTCCGTTTCCAGGAAGCGCAATACCCATAGCTTCACACAGTGTATTCATTGAGTTCGCAGTAAACATACCCGAACAACTACCGCCGCTTGGACATGCTTCACATTCTATTTCATAAAGTTCTTCATCTGTCATTTTGCCTTCAGCGTGTTGACCAACAGCTTCAAATGCAGTTGCAAGGTCAATGGGCGTTCCATCTTTTTTATGTCCAGCAGCCATTGGGCCACCTGAAACAAAAACGGTAGGAACATTTACACGCAATGCTCCCATAATCATACCCGGAACAATTTTGTCACAGTTAGGGATACAAATCATCGCATCAAGCTTGTGCGCATTCATGACAGTTTCAATAGAATCTGCAATAATTTCACGTGATGGAAGTGAATAAAGCATACCGTCATGCCCCATTGCAATTCCGTCATCAACACCAATCGTATTAAAAACAAATGGCACTCCGCCTGCTTCACGAATAGCTTCTTTTACAATTTCTCCGTACTCATGCAGGAAAAAATGCCCCGGAATAATATCTATATAACTATTCGCCACCCCAATAAACGGTTTGTCGAAATCTTCATCTCTTAATCCGGTTGCTCTAAGCAAAGAGCGGTGAGGAGCTTTGTCAAACCCTTTTTTTATAGTATCACTTCTCATAAAAAATCCTTACACTATATATTATAAAGGCGATTATATCATTATTTTTGATTTTTTTTAAAATTTAGTTAAAAAACTCTTTACAAAGGAAAAAAATGTGGCTATAATTCCGCTCACTTAAATTACTAAGTGTGTGTTTTGCGGGAATAGCTCAGTGGTAGAGCACAACCTTGCCAAGGTTGGGGTCGCGAGTTCGAACCTCGTTTCCCGCTCCATTTAAAATTATAAATTGTTGAAAATCCTCCCAATATGCCCGGGTGGTGAAATCGGTAGACA
>JAHJNJ010000003.1 GCA_018820925.1 Gammaproteobacteria bacterium
AGCCGCCTGCTGCTGCGCGACGTGGCGCGCAAGATCGAGGTGGCGGGTTTTCATATCGGCAACGTGGACGCCACCATCATCGCGCAGGCGCCGAAGATGGCGCCGTACATCCAGCAAATGATTGGCAACATCGCCGACGATCTCGGCATCGCGCGCCATTCCGTCAATGTGAAAGCGACCACCACCGAGCACCTCGGTTACACCGGGCGCGGCGAGGGCATCGCGGCGCAGGCGGTCGCGCTATTGCTGGTCTGATGAAAATCCTCGCTGTAGAAACTTCCACCGAATATTGCTCCGTCGCGCTGTGGCAGGACGGCACGGTGAGCGAACGTTGCGAGTTGGTCGGGCAGAAACATTCCGAAGTGCTGATGGAAATGCTGGATGCGCTGCTCAAGGAGGCGGGCGTCACGGTCAAGCAGGTCGACGGCATCGCCTTCGGCAAGGGGCCAGGCTCGTTCACTGGTGTGCGCATCGCCTGCGGCGTGGCACAGGGGCTGGCGCTGGGGGCGGACATCCCCGTGGTGGGCATCTGCACGCTGGAGGCTGTGGCCGAAACCAGCGGCAAGGAAAAAGTGCTCACCGCGCTGGATGCGCGCATGGGCGAATTGTATTTGGCGGCATACGAAAGACGCGATGGCGGCTGGCGGGCGGCGATCGAACCTTGTCTGTGCAAGGCCGAGGAAGCACCCTTGCTCGAGGGACGCTGGTGCGGAGCCGGGAACGGCTTTGCCGTACTGGGTGCTGCCCTGCAGGCCAGGTACGACGGGCATCTTCGGGCGGATTGCCTGGAAAGCACCGTGTTCCCGCGTGCTGCCGCAATTGCCATATTGGGTGCCGCCCAGTTTGCGCAGGGCAAGGGCGTGGATGCCGCGCTGGCCCTGCCGCTTTATCTGCGTGACAAGGTGGCATTGAAAACCAGCGAACGAGACGCGGTACGTTCCACTTCGACAGGCTCAGTGCGAACGGGCATTTGAATATGATCCTGCGCGACATGGCCGAAGCCGACCTTGATGCCGTGTTGCGCATCGAGCGCGAAGTGCACAGCCATCCCTGGACGCGCGGCAATTTCAGCGATGCGCTGCGCAGCAAATATCAATGCAAAGTGTATGAGTCGGAAACGGAAGGGATGCTTGGTTATGCAGTATTGATGCTGGCGGTGGACGAAGCCGAATTGCTGGATATCGCCATCGCTGCACAGCAGCAACGCCACGGCCGGGGACGCAAGTTGCTGGAGGAGATGATGGTGCTGGCGCGGCGCCACGGCATGGGGCGTGTGGTGCTGGAGGTACGCGCCTCCAATACGGCGGCAATTGGCCTTTATCGCAAGGCGGGTTTTGCGGATATCGGATTGCGCCGCGATTATTATCAGGCGGAAAATGGACGCGAAGATGCGATCCTGATGGGACGGGAACTGTGAATATTCGAGACGACAATGTGCTGCGCGAACTTAATCTTTTTCCATTGTGGGTGCGGCGCGGCACGCCCGTCGCTGACGCACCTGAAGCATCTGCACCGGTAGCAGAAACTCAAGCGGCCTGTAGGTTGGGTGGAGGCGAAGCCGATACCCAACAGCCTGCGATGGGTATCGTGGAGCCTGTCCTGAGCCCGGTCGAAGGGCTTAACCCATCCCGCGTAGATACGTTGAACTGGGAAGAACTCAAACAGACGGTACATGACTGCACCGCCTGCAAATTGCGCGCGGGCTGCACGCAAACGGTATTCGGCGTGGGCGATGAAAATGCCGACTGGCTGTTCGTCGGCGAAGGGCCAGGTGCGGACGAGGATGCGCAAGGCGAACCGTTTGTGGGACAGGCGGGCAAATTGCTCGACAACATGCTGGCCGCAATCAAGCTCAAGCGCGGCAACAATGTGTACATCGCCAATATCGTCAAATGCCGCCCGCCCAGCAATCGCAACCCGGAGCCGGACGAGATCGCTACCTGCATGCCTTATTTGCAGCAGCAGATTGCATTGATCAAACCCAAGCTCATCGTCGCACTGGGCAAGGTTGCAGCGACTTCCCTGCTGGGACGCGAGGCTACGCTCGGTTCCCTGCGCGGCACGGTGCATGATCTCAAAGGTACTCCACTCATCGTTACTTATCACCCCGCCTATTTGCTGCGCAGTCCGGCCGAGAAAGCCAAGGCATGGCAGGACTTGTGTTTCGCCGTGCAGAGGATGACTGAATGAGATACGGCATCGGCCTGTCAACGCGCATTACCTTCGGGGTGTTGCTGCTGTTGGTGGCCGGGGCGGTGCTGTGGATCGACAACGCGAACAACCGCCTGCGCGATTCCTATATGAGCGAACGCAGCGTCGACCTGGAAGCGGCGCTGCGTGTCGACCAACAGCGTCTGGGGCGCGATATCGAGACCCTGCGCAAGGATGTATTGTTTCTTGCCAACACGCCGCCGGTCTCGGGCATGGTGCGCGCCAGCATGAACCGCGGGGTCGATCCCCGCGACAGGATTTCCCATGCCACCTGGGAAACGCAACTGCAGGAAACCTTTGCCGCATTCTTGCGCGCGCACCCGGACTATTACCAGGCGCGCTTTATCGGCGCGGCCGGCGAGGGGCCGGAACTGGTGCGCGTCGAGAAACGCGAAGGCCGGATAGATATTGTTCCGCGCGAAGCGTTGCAGGCGCAAGGTGGCCAGGATTTCTTCAAAGTCGGGTTGACGATGACGGTCGGGCGCGTGCATCTCTCCGAATTCACGCTCAATCAGGAACGGGGCAAAATCGAGGCGCCGCATCGTCCCGTACTGCGCGCAGTCACGACTGTGTTCGACGCGGGCGGTCGCGTGTTCGGCATGGTGGTGATCAGCAAGGATGTGCTCCCGCTGTTTTCTTCTTCCCTGGCGGGGCTGCCGCACGGCGTGCTGGGTTATATCGCCGATCAACGCGGGCATTACCTGTCCCATCCGGATGCCAAACATGCATTCACATTCGAGTTCGGGAACAAGGAAACGATCACCGACGATTTTCCCTCGCTCAAGCCGATGCTGGAAGCGCAGGCAACGCGCAACGAAATGCCTTTCCATGCCGTGAAAGGCAGGATGAAGGGCTACCTGGCGGCGGAACGGGTATTTTTCGATATCGGCGATCCGTCGCGCTATTTATTGCTGGCCTATTTCATTCCCGCGCAGATGGTGGACAAGCAGGCGTCCGGTATTCCCTTGCCGAACATCGTCGATATCATATTGGCGATGCTGGTGGTGGGCGTCGCGTTCATGCTGCTGTTGCGCTATACCTTTTCCCCGCTCAAACGCATCACCGCAGACGCGCGCGAAATCGCAGCGGGAAACCGCAAGACCCGTCTCAAGGAGAAGGCGGGCGGCGAGGTCGGCGAAATCACCGGCGCGTTCAACGTCATGCTGGACAAGCTGTCGGATAGCGACCAGGTCGGGAAGGAAAACGCATTCCGCAAGGAAATGATCGCATCCCTGCCGGGGATTTTCTGCATGATCGATATGCAGGGGCATTTCCTGATGTGGAACCGCCACCTGGAACAGGTGTTGCAGCGCAAGAAAGGCGAGGTGGCGGCCAGTCACCCGCTGGATTACTTCGAGGGCGAGGATAAAGTCAGTATCGAGAACGCGATTCGCCAGGTCTTCGACACGGGCGAAGCGGAGCTTGATGCGTGGTTGCTGGCGAAAGACGGCAGCAAAACCCTGTATCGTCTCAACGGCCGGCGCATCCTGTACGACGGCAAGCCGGTGCTGGTCGGTTTGGGGGTCGATATCTCCTCGCATTTGCAGGCCGAGTCGGTACTCAGGCGGCACAAGGCGGTGATCGAGATCGCACATGACGGATACTGGCTGGCCGATATGCAGGGCTATCTGCTGGAAGCCAACCAGGCCTATGCCAATATCTCCGGCTACTCGCTGGACGAATTGGCGGGGATGCACATCAGCCAACTGGAAGCGCTGGAGAAATCGCCGGAAGAAGTGCAATTGCATATCGCCAGGATCAAAGAACGGGGTTTTGACGTCTTCGAAACGCGCCACCGCCACAAGGATGGCCATGAGATCGATATCGAAGTGTCGGTCAGCCTGATGCGCGAGGCACAACAGATGGTGGCGTTCTGCCGCGACATTTCGGCGCGCAAAAACAGCGAAGAGGCATTGCGTGTGGCGGCTGCGACTTTTGAAACGCAGGATGCCATTCTCATCACCGATGCCCAGGCCAATATCATGCGCGTCAACCGCGCCTTCAGCGAAATTACCGGCTATAGCGCCGAGGAAGTGATCGGCAAGAATCCGCGCATCATGAGTTCCGGGCGGCAGGACAAGGCCTTCTATACGGCGATGTGGCAGCAGATCCTGGAGACGGGTTCGTGGGCGGGAGAAATCTGGGACCGGCGCAAGAACGGCGAGATCTACCCGAAGTGGCTGACCATCACCGCGGTGAGAAACGAGCACGGCGAAACCACCCGCTACGTGGCGATTTTCAGCGATATCACGGCGCGCAAACAGGAGGAGGAAACGATACGCGGCATGGCGTTCTACGACGCGCTGACGCAGTTGCCCAACCGGCGTTTGTTCCTGGAGCGCCTGCAAACGGCGCTGCTGGCTTCGGAGCGTTACCGGGACTACGGGGCGATCTTGTTCATTGATCTGGATCGTTTCAAAGTACTGAACGATACGCACGGGCACGACTACGGAGATCTGCTGCTGGTGGAATTGGCGGCGCGCGTCAAATCCTGCGTACGCGAAATCGACACGGTGGCGCGCCTGGGGGGTGACGAATTCGTGGTGCTGCTGGAGAGTTCCAGCAGCAATTGCGAAGCAGCCGCACACAATGCCGGACTGGTGGCCGAAAAAATACGTGAAACGTTATCGCATCCCTATCAACTCAAGGAACATGAGCACTGCTGCTCGCCCAGCATCGGTATCGCCCTGTACCAGGGCAACACCGAGACCATGGACGTCCTGCTCAAACAGGCCGATGCCGCCATGTATCAATCCAAGGATAAGGGGGGGAATTGTGTGCGTTATTACGATGTCGGCTTGCAGGAGAAATGGGAGACTGGGACACTGAACCAATCCCGGTAATGTCCGGATAAGTGCATGAAACAACAAGGTGGGCGGTATTTTGGATTTATAATGCCCCGAAATTCCCGAACAACCAAAAATGAGAAAACGAGCAGACGCAATCAAAGTGCTGGTAGTGGAAGACAGCAAGGTCACCCTGAAAGTCTTGTGCAATTTTCTCGAACGCATGGATATCAGGAATCCGCTGACCGCCGAAACCGGCGCTGCCGCCATCGAGTTGTATCGCAAGGAACGCCCGGACATCATCCTGCTGGATGCGCAATTGCCCGATATCGACGGTTTCGAGATCGCCGAACAGATCCGGGCGACCGAACAAAAAGACGATTGGACGGCGATCATTTTCCTGACCAGCATGACCAAGGATGAAGACCTTGCGCGCGGCATCCGGGCCGGCGGCGACGATTACCTGTTGAAGCCGGTCAGCGAAGTGGTGTTGCAGGCCAAGATGCGCGCCATGCAGCGCCTGGTGGAGATGCAGCGCTCGCTGGTGGATGTGTCGCATCAATTGAATGCGGCCAACAAGGAACTGCAACGTCTTTCCACCACGGACGGTCTGACCGGCATTCCCAACCGCCGCATGTTCGACGAATTGTCCATCCGCGAGTGGCGGCGCTGCGAGCGCATGAAGAAACCCATCGCGCTGGTCATGCTGGACATCGACAATTTCAAACTGTTCAACGATGAGTACGGCCACCGCGCCGGAGACGAGTGCCTGCGCGCCGTGGCGACCCAGGTGGCGCGCGCCGCGCCGCGCGCGGCCGATCTGGCGGCGCGTTACGGCGGCGAGGAATTCGTGCTGGTGTTGGGCGAGACGGATGCCGACGGTGCGCGCTGGGTGGCGGAAAATGTGCGCCAGCATGTGAACGAACTTGCCATCCCGCATGCCACGCCATCGCGGCGCGTGACGATCAGTTGCGGGGTTGCTTCCGCCATGCCGCGTAGCGGCTTGTCACTGGATGTGTTGCTGAGATCGGCCGATCACGCTCTGTATGAGGCCAAGGCGGCAGGGCGCGATCTGGTGGTGGTGGGCAAGTACGGAAAAGTGCAGTAATTCTCAACGGTCTGTCAGCGCGTGTGATCGGCCCAGTTGTTGGGCGTCTCGTACAGGCGCACGCGTTCCAATCGCAGATGGTTGCCGTAGGTGTCGTGGTAGGCATCCTGCAGCAAATCAAACGCAACCTTCGCCAGATTCTCCGCCGTCGGGATTACGTCCAGTACTACCGTTTTATGGCCGGGCAAGGTATTCAGAAAATCCAGCACGACCTTGTCGCCGCGATACACGATAAAAGCGTGATCCCACTTGTCGACCACGCGCTCCTTGGCGATGTGCTTCACATCCGAAAAATCCATCACCATGCCTTGTTCCGAAACGCCCTCGGTGGTAATGACGTCGCCCGACAGTGTGATCTCGATGATGTAGCGGTGGCCGTGCAGGTGCTTGCATTGGCTGTTGTGGTTGGGGATGCGGTGTCCGGCATCGAATTCCAGGCGGCGGGTGATTTGCATGATCGTTTGCTTAAATGAACGTGGCGCGGATTATAGCTTGAAGGCATGTACTGCATTCTTTAAAGCGGCCAAGCCGTCTTTTTCAGCTTCGCCGCCGTATCGCAGCGACGCATAGCGCGCGGCAATGTCGTAGATGTCTTCGGCCAGGTCGGGACGGGCGGCGGCAATGCGCTCGGCATAATCCATGGCGCCTTCATGCGGCGCCCTCGGCAGACCGGCTTTTTCCAGCTTGCGGCAGGCCTTCAGCCAGGCGGCTTGTACCGCATCGGTGCGCCGTACGACCAGACGGCGCAGCATGATGAGAGTAAAAATGCCCGTCAACAATGCAACGCCTGCCAGCATATTGAGCGCCAGTTTCTGCCAGGTGATGTCTTCCATACCCATGCGGGTGAGGAAGGCGAACTGGCGTTCGGTGTCGTAGCCCAGCACCCACTGGTTCCACTCGTTGGTCAGCGCATCGAGATTGAAGCGCAGCTTGAGCAGGAACGGCGATTGCGTGCGCGCGAGGAAAGGCAATGCAATGTTGCCGGGCAGGGCGGCATTCAGGCCGTCCTGGATTCTGGTCGGCGAGATGGCGGCAGTGGGGTCGATACGTACCCAACCCCGGTCGCGCAACCACACTTCCGCCCAGGCATGCGCATCGTATTGGCGCAATATGTAATAGCCGCCGAGTTCGTTGTATTCGCCGCCCTGATATCCGGTCACCACACGCGCCGGAATACCGGCTGCGCGCATGAGCACCACAAAGCTGCCGGCGTAGTGTTCGCAGAATCCCTTTTTGGTCCCGAATAGAAATTCATCCACGCCGTTCAATCCGAGCAAAGGCGGTTCCAGCGTGTACTCGAAGCCGTTCTGGTTGAAATAGGCGAGTGCGGTGTTGATCACCGCGACGTCGCTGTTGCTGCTTGCGCGCCATTCTGCCGCGAGCTTCCTTGCCTGCGGGTTGTAGCCTTGCGGCAAGGCGAGCGCGCGCTGCAGTTGTTGCGGCGGTTCGTTGAGGCTGGCGCGATAAGAAAGCAGCGAGGTGGCGCTGTAGCGGATGCGCGAGGATACCGGTTTCTGGCTGAGTTCCTGGAAATCCGGGGCAAGATCGGCGGGTATGGAAATTTTTTCGGGCAGGTCCAGCACGAACAGCCAGCGCTTGTTGTGTGGTTCCAGCGTTACGGTGTAGTCCACCGGGTTGCCTGCATCGGTCAGCACGGGGCGTTGCAGGGTGGCGTTGCGTCCGCGTTTCCAGGTCGTTCCGTCGTAATCCCATAACACCGGGCCGCGCCAGTACATCTGTTCGCGTGTCGGCACCTTGTCGTTGAAAGTAACGCGGAATGTCACCGCATCGGACAGCGACAATCTGCTCATCGTGCCTGGCGCCATCGTGTCGGACAAACCGCTGCTGGCATAGGCATCCTGGGGCATACCCCACAGCGGCCCCTGCACGCGCGGGAACAGCACGAAGATGATGAGCGACAGCGGAATGGCTTGCAGCAACAACACTCCCGCGATACGCAGGCGCGGCTTGAACGCGAGCGTTCCCGTCTGCATTTGCACCCAGGTCGCCATGATCACCAGCAAAGTGAACAGCATGTACAGCGCGGTGGGGATGCTCTGCGAGTAGAAGAAGTTGGTGATGATGATGAAACAGGACAAATAGATCAGCACCGTCGCATCGCGTACCGTGCGCAGTTCCAGCAACTTGAGCGTAATGAGCAGGATCAGCAGCGTGACGCCGACCTCGCGGCCGAACAGCCTGTGGTAAGAAACCGCGATGCCCAGCACGCACACAACGGTGATGCCGAGCAAGAGCCAGCGCGCGGGCAACGGGTTGCCGCTGTAGGTGAGGTAGGCGCGCCATGCCAGCAGGGCGATGCACACCGCGCTTACCCACAACGGCAGGTGCTCGGCATGCGGCGCACTGACCAGCAGGATGCAGGCAGTCAGTCCGTAAATGAGCGGGGCGGTGAGTTTCATGTCTCGGCCACGCCGAACAGTGCCAGCCTGCGCAGGCATTCCGCGCGGTGCGTCGGATTGTGTTGTGGGGCAATCTCGATGCCCGGCAGGCGCAGGCCGTACATAAGCCCGTGCGTATCCGCATCCAGCACCCAGCGCGTGAGCAATTCCAGTTTTCGTTCCGGTGCGATATCCGGCATCAAAGACCAGTCCAGCCAGAGTTCCTGCCCCTGAAACGCGGAGAACTGCTTCACCTGCAAACCCTGTTCGCGCGCCAGCGCTTTCCACGCGATGCGCGGCATCGCATCGCCTGTCACATAATTGCGCAGACCGGCAAAATCCTCGTCACCCGCCGCAGTTACCTTGCCTGCGCCGTTTTCGGCGGAGGCGGCGGGCAGCGGTTGTGCTGCGGCTGGTTTGGGATAGACCAGACCACGCACTTCAAAGTGGATATACGACCAGGCACGGAACAGACCGAGCGGGAAACGCGTGTACAGCGTCAGGCGCCCGCTATCCAGCCAGCCGCGTTGTGTGGCAGGGATGGCGATCTCAACCGGTGTCGAACGTTGTTCCGGCAGGTCGAATACGGTGTGGTGACCATCGTCATCGTGCAGATGGATCTGATAGCGGGGCAACTTGCCCGGGTTGTTGAAGTGGAACACAAATTTTGCCTGCTCTCCGGCAAACACCGGTTCGACATAGCCCGCGTGTATCTCCAGTTGCGCCAGGTTGCGGAAGGCATGCAGCATGGTCATGCCGGCCGTGGTCGCGAGCAGGAAGGTGAGCACATAGCCCAGGCTCAGGTTGTAGTTGATGTCGCCCAGCAGCATCAGCACCAGCACAAAGGCGAATCCGAATCCCTGTCGCGAGGGGAGGATGTAAATGCGGCGCTGGTTGAGCACCACCGTGCCGCTTTCGACGGTGCGGCGGAGGGCCCAGTTGCGGAATTTTTGTTTGAATGAGGCGAACACAGACGGAGACCGTCACTTTCCGAACATTTTCTGGATCAATCTGTCTTTTGTCATGTCGTGATGTGTAGCAACGTCAGCGAGGATGGATGCCAGAGTGCCGATGCGTAGCGGGTCATGCAATGGTACTGTGATGTGATGCTCTTTGGGGTGATTGCAGGTCAAGCGCACATGGCTGCCGGCTTGGCGAGTGGCTTGATAGCCGAGTTGCTGCAGGGCTGTGATAAGTTGTGCGCCGGTCAAATTGCGTGGCAGCTTCATACTGCCAGTACTTCCTCGCGGGTGAAATGCAGCCGGATGATCTTGGGGGCTTTGCCTTCGTCGAAATGACAATGCACCGCATCGCGAACTTGCTGATGCAGGCTTTCAATGTCATCCGCTTCCGTAAAAATCGATTCACCGAGAGCACGGGCAATCAATCCACCTTCCGGTGCTTCCTCTACTACAAACATGATCTCATTCATGGTCGGCCTTTCAATGAGGTTCTGTCGTCATTCTAGCACTGCCGGGCAACGGTGGATGGTGGCGCAGAGTCGGTGTCAGTTTTAAAGAAACGACTGTTATGGAATCGCCACCGCTTCGATCAACTCGCGCGCAAGCTTGTCGCCATCGGAGATTTGCACATCCTGCACGCTTTGCAGGCGGTGGCTGGCAACGCCCTGCAATACCGCCTGGATGTCCTCCGGAATGGTGGCATTGCGGCCGTCGAGCAAGGCCCAGGCGCGGGCGGCGGCAAGCAGGGAAAGACCGGCGCGCGGCGACAGACCGTGCACATAACGCGCCGATTCGCGGGTGTGGCGCAGGATGGCCTGCACGTAGTCGAGCAGGGCGGGAGAGACGAATACTTGCCGGACTTGCTGCTGCAGCGCCATCAGTTCGGCGATTTCCATTTGCGGAGTAAGTTGGGCGATAAGGTCGCGCCGTTCCACGCCCGCCAGCAGGCCCCGTTCCGCCTGCGAATCGGGATAGCCGAGCTGGATACGCATCAGGAAACGGTCGAGTTGCGATTCCGGCAGCGGGAAGGTGCCGATCTGGTTGGTGGGGTTCTGCGTGGCGATGACGAAGAACGGCGTCGGCAACGGACGTGTCTCGCCCTCGCTGGTCACCTGGTGTTCTTCCATCGCTTCCAGCAGGGCGCTCTGGGTCTTGGGGGTGGCGCGGTTCACTTCATCGGCCAGGATCATCTGCGCGAAGATCGGTCCCGCATGGAACTTGAATTCGCTGCTCTCGCGCTGATAGATGGAGACGCCGAGGATGTCGGCGGGCAGCATGTCGCTGGTGAACTGGATGCGCTGGAACTGCAAGCCGAGCGTCTTCGCCAGCACATGCGCCAGCGTGGTTTTGCCGACGCCGGGCAAATCCTCGATCAACAAATGCCCGCGCGCCAGCAGGCAAGTGAGCGCCAGCCTGATCTGGCGCGGTTTGCCGAGAATGACTTGTTCGGTCTGGGTGATGACGGCGTGTAGTGGGTGGGTCATGGCGTTCCGCGAAATCTAGCCCGTTCGTCCTGAGTAGGCGCGTAGCGCCGTATCGAAGGGTGAGCGGGCGGGTTGAGGATCAATATTTCCGTTTGTTGTATTTACCAAAGTCCTTCTTGGCCAACTGTACGACATCGGCCCATGCGCCGCGCATCATGGCTTCTTTTTTCTTGCGGCTCCAGCCCTTGATTTGTAATTCGGCAGCCAGAGCTTCCTCTCGGGTCGTGCATTCCTGCGACCAGACAAGTTCAACAGGCTGACGGCTGGAAGTATAACTGCTGCCAAGGCCGGACTGATGCTCGCCGATACGTTTATCGAGGTTGTCGGTATGGCCTGAGTAGTAGGAGTCATCGCTACAGCGCAAGATATATACCAGAAAGCCATTTTGGAGGTCCCATGCCCTTCGATACGGCTTCGCCTACTCGGCCTGTTCTGAGTAGCCCGCGCAGCGGGTGTATCGAAGGGGGCGAACGGTCAGAAATAATTTCATAGCAAAACCGCCGCGACCACTTTCCGGTCTTCGGCCACGAGGATGTTGTAGGTGCGGCAGGCGGCGGGGGTATCCATGAATTCAATGCCGATGCGGGCTTCGATGAGTCCCCGGTACAGTTCGGGGCGGGCAAATTGCTGTTTTGCGCCGGTTCCGAAAAGAACGACATCCGGCTTGAATTCAAGGAAGTATTCAAAGTGTGCCGCGTCCAGGCTGGCGAAATCCGTGGCTGTCCAGTCGGTACGCACCTCGGCGGCCGTCACCACCAGGGGCTGGTGGTAGCGCTTGCCGTTGATGGAGACATAGCCTTCCCCATGGCCGGTGAATAAATACTGATCGGGATTGATATGCAGTTGCAGTGTCAAAGCGGAGTCTCCATTTGCGGCGGGTAGCGGCGGCGCGGTAGAATCGCGGCCTTTGCAACGCCTTGTCTGTATGCGGTGGATTCTACCATTCGCGCCAGCCCGGCAGATTAGGAAGCACTCAAGTGAAATCCGAAAAAGATACCCCCTCGCCCAAGCCGGTTTTGAAATCGGCCAAACTGGCCAACGTCTGCTACGACATTCGCGGCCCGGTGATGGCGCGTTCCAAGCAGATGGAGGAAGAGGGCCAGCGCATCATCAAACTGAACATCGGCAACCTGGCGCCGTTCGGCTTCGACGCGCCGGAAGAAGTGCAGCAGGACGTGATCCTCAATCTGCCGAATTCGTCCGGCTATTCCGATTCCAAGGGCCTGTTCGCCGCGCGCAAGGCGATCATGCATTACACCCAGTTAAAGAGGATACCCGGCGTCACCATCGACGATATATATATCGGCAACGGTGCGTCCGAACTCATCGTCATGTGCATGCAGGGTCTGCTCAATCCGGGCGACGAGGTGCTGGTGCCCGCCCCCGACTATCCGCTGTGGACGGCGGCAGTCGCACTGGCGACCGGCACACCGCGCCACTACTTGTGCGACGAGGCCAACGAATGGAATCCCGACCTCAAGGATATACGCAAAAAGATCACGCCAAATACCAAGGCGATCGTCGTCATCAACCCGAACAATCCGACCGGCGCGGTGTATTCCGACGAGATACTGAAAGAGATCATCCAGATCGCGCGCGAACACAATCTCATCATCTTCGCCGACGAGATCTACGACAAGGTGCTGTATGACGGCGTGACGCACACTTCCATTGCCTCGCTGGCGGACGATGTGCTGTTCGTCACGCTCAACGGCCTGTCCAAGAACTACCGCGCCTGCGGCTACCGTTCCGGCTGGATGGTCGTCTCCGGTGACAAGAAACATGCCCAGGATTACATGGACGGCCTGAATATCCTTGCTTCGATGCGCCTGTGTTCCAACGTGCCGGGGCAATACGCGATCCAGACCGCGCTCGGCGGCTACCAGAGCATCAACGATCTGGTCGCGCCCGGGGGCAGGTTGTTCAAACAGCGCGAACTCGCCTACAACCTGCTCACCGCGATTCCCGGTGTGACCTGCGTCAAACCGAAAGCGGCGCTGTACCTGTTCCCGAAACTCGACCACAAGATGTACCCGATCAAGGACGACCAGAAGTTCATCCTCGAACTGCTGGAGGCGGAAAAAGTACTGGTGGTGCAGGGCAGCGGTTTCAACTGGAAACATCCGGATCATTTGCGCATCGTGTTCCTGCCCAATGCAGACGACCTGACCGAGGCTATCGGGCGTATCGCGCGTTTCTTGGAACACTATCGCAAGCAACATGAAACCAGTCGTTAGACGTTAGTCGTTAGTGGCTAGTTAAACCCGCTAAGCGGACAACGCCAACTAACGACTAACGACTAATGACTAACGACTAGGATTAAACACATGAAACCAATCAACGTAGGACTCCTCGGCATCGGCACCGTCGGCGGCGGCACTTTCACCGTATTGCAACGCAACGCGGAAGAGATCACGCGCCGCGCCGGTCGTCCTATCCGCATCACCGTGGTGGCGGACAAAAATGTGGAACTCGCCAAGAAAGTCACGGGCGGAGCCTGTCGCGTGACGGATGATGCATTCGCGGTGGTGTCCGATCCCGAAGTTGACATCGTCATTGAACTCATTGGCGGCTACGGCGTGGCGAAAGAGCTGGTCCTGAAAGCCATCGCCAACGGCAAGCATGTGGTCACCGCCAACAAGGCGCTGCTGGCCGTGCATGGCAACGAGATATTCAAGGCCGCGCAGGACAAGGGCGTGATGGTCGCGTTCGAGGCGGCAGTGGCGGGCGGTATCCCCATCATCAAGGCAGTGCGCGAGGGACTGACCGCGAACCGTATCGAATGGATCGCCGGGATCATTAACGGTACCACCAACTTCATCCTGTCCGAAATGCGCGACAAGGGCTCGAGCTTCGACAGCGTGCTCAAGGAAGCGCAGCGTCTGGGCTACGCCGAGGCCGATCCGACTTTCGATATCGAGGGCGTGGATGCGGCGCACAAGATCACCATCCTGGCCTCGCTGGCGTTCGGCATCCCCATGCAGTTCGACAAGGCACACGTGGAAGGCATCTCCAAACTGGACGCGGTCGACATCAAATACGCCGAACAACTCGGCTATCGCATCAAGCTGCTGGGTATCACCCGGCGCACTGCAGAGGGTGTGGAGTTGCGCGTGCATCCCACGCTGATTCCGGCGAAACGCCTGATCGCCAATGTGGAAGGCGCGATGAACGCGGTGCTGGTGCAGGGCGATGCCGTGGGTGCCACGCTGTACTACGGCAAGGGCGCCGGGGCGGAACCGACCGCCAGCGCGGTGATCGCCGACCTGGTGGATGTGACGCGCATGGCGACTTCCGATCCGGAGAATCGCGTGCCGCATCTGGCGTTCCAGCCGAACGCGATGGCCGACCTCAAGATATTGCCGATGGACGAGGTCATCACCAGCTACTACCTGCGCCTGCGCGTGCAGGACAAGCCGGGCGTGCTGGCCGACATCACGCGCATCCTGGCGGACGAGCAGATATCCATCGACGCCGTGATCCAGAAGGAGCCGGAAGAAGGCGAAGAGCAGACCGACCTCATCATGCTCACGCACCAGACGCGCGAGAAGCGTATCAATGCTGCGCTGACGAAGATCGAGGCATTGAGCGTGGTGGCCGGCAAGGTGACCAAGTTGCGGATGGAAGAGTTGGGGAAATAAATCGCTGCTCCCTCCCCCATGCAGGGGGAGGGCTGGGGTGGGGGTAGAAGTTTGAGATTTTCACCCCCATCCTGACCTTCCCCCTTCAAGGGGAAGGAACTGAGAGTTTGAGGATACTTGAAATGAAATACATCTCCACCCGTGGCAATGCGCCCGCCAAAACCTTCACCGAAATCCTGCTGGGCGGCCTCGCGCCGGACGGCGGCTTGTACCTGCCGGAGCAATACCCGCAAGTGACGCGCGCCGAGCTGGAAGCCTGGCGCAAGTTGTCGTATGCCGATCTCGCGTATGCGGTGCTGTCGAAATTCATCACTGATATTCCAGCGGCCGATCTCAAGGCGATCATCGACAAGACCTACACCGCGCAGGTCTACAGCAACGGCCGCGCAGACAGCGATGCCACGCAGATCACGCCCTTGCGCAAACTGAGCGAGGGTGTGTTCATCCAGGAACTCTCCAACGGCCCGACGCTGGCGTTCAAGGACATGGCCATGCAGTTGCTGGGCAACCTGTTCGAATACGCGCTGGCGAAACAGCACGAAGAGCTGAACATCCTCGGCGCGACTTCGGGCGACACCGGTTCCGCCGCGGAATACGCGATGCGCGGCAAGCGCGGCATCCGCGTTTTCATGCTGTCGCCCAACGGCAAGATGTCTGCCTTCCAGCGCGCGCAGATGTATTCGCTGCAGGACCCCAACATCTTCAACATCGCCATCAATGGTTTCTTCGATGACGCGCAGGATATGGTGAAGGCCGTCTCCAACGACCACGCGTTCAAGGCCAAATACAAGATTGGTACGGTCAACTCAATCAACTGGGGACGCGTCTCGGCGCAGATCGTGTACTACTTCAAGGGCTACTTCGCAGCGACCCAGTCCAACGACGAGCAGGTCGCGTTCGCTGTGCCGTCCGGCAACTTCGGCAACATCTGCGCGGGCCACATCGCGCGCATGATGGGCCTGCCCATTGGGCAGTTGATACTGGCGACGAATGAAAACGACGTGCTGGACGAATTCTTCCGCACTGGCGTGTATCGCCCGCGTGGTACCGACCATACCTATGAGACCAGCAGCCCGTCGATGGATATCAGCAAGGCCTCCAACTTCGAACGTTTCGTGTTCGACCTGGTCGGGCGCGACGGTGCCAAGGTGCGTGAGTTCTGGAGCAAGGTGGATGCGGGTGGTTCGTTCGACATCAAGGGGACTGATTACTGGCATGCGCTGTCCAGGTTCGATTTTGCCTCCGGCAAAAGCACGCATCAGGATCGACTCAAGACGATCCGCGAGGTGTGGCAGGAATACGGCGTGATGATAGACACGCACACCGCCGATGGACTGAAGGTCGGCCTGGAACAGCGCCGCCCCAGTTTGCCGCTGATTTGTCTGGAAACCGCGCTTCCAGCCAAGTTTGCCGAAACAATACAGGAAGCGCTGGGCCGTCTTCCGGAACGTCCCGCCGCAATGGAGGGGATCGAAAATCTGCCGCAACGCTGCGAAGTGATGGAGGCGGATGTGGTGAAGCTCAAGGCGTTTATTGCGGCGAACGTGCCTTTGTAGTCCGCTGTTCAACTGCATACCATCGACTGTCTGCGCAGGGCGGCTTGGTCGTGGGGTTGCAATGAAGAGTTTTCCGCATTGGAGATATGGTTATCCCTTTGCCCGAGGAGGCCGTTTTATATTGATATGCGGGATGGATAGTTGTACATTTTTGACCTGTTTACATTATTCCAGTCAGCATATTCATCGATACCAGAATTTGGCTAACCCGAATGGATGATGAGTGCTTGCAATACACATTGGGACGACGAAGAGGGGGAACAATGAAATTTTCCAAGTTGCCATTAGTGGCATTGACCGGACTGGCACTGGTGGCGGGCGTAGCGCATGCTGAAAAAGCGATCAATCAGAATGACAACCCCAGGGCGGGAGCATCGGCAGATACTGCCGGCGCCCGGCAGAAACTGCTTCAGGATGCGGACAAACTGATCAAATCGGGCAAAGCGGCGGAAGCGTATGCTTTGCTGGCGCCGGAGCAGTCCAGACGTGCCGGTGATCCGGATTATGATTACCTGCTGGGTATCGCGGCACTGGATAGCGGCAGGCCGACCGAAGCGATCTTTGCGCTGGAGCGGGTTCTGGCTGTCAAACCCAACCATTTGCAGGCGCGCGCCGAAATTGCCCGGGCCTATTTGGCCAGCGGCGAGAAGGCCGCCGCGAAACAGGAATTTGAAGCCGTCCAGAGCCGGAATCCTCCCAGGGAAGTCAATGCCACCATCCAGAAATTCCTGGATGCCATCAATCAGGGGCAGGGCGGCAAGAGCACGATGCTGAACGGTTATCTCGAAGCCTCCATTGGTAACGACAGCAATGTCAACAGCGCGACCGGCAGCAATCAGGTTGCGATCCCTGCGTTTGGCGGAGCGGTTGCGACGCTGGATGCCACCGGCGTTCAGACGAGGGATACTTTTGCGACGGTCAGCGGCGGCGCCAGTGTCCGTCATGCCCTGTCGGCGGAGTGGTCGGTATTTGGCGGCGTGAACCTTAACCAGCGCAAGAATTCGTCGCAGCATATTTTCAACACCGGCGGGGTGGACGGTAATGTCGGCCTCAGCCTGGTCCAGGCTGAAGACAGCTATTCTGCTGCACTGCAACTGCAAGGCTTCAATGTTGACAACGAGCGTTATCGCGACGCCTCGGGCATGACTTTGCAGTGGCAACGCGACTTGAAGAAAAGCAGCAGCCAGGCCAGCAGCTATTTCCAGTACACCAGTTTGAAGTATCCGGGCCAGTCATTGCGTGACGCCAATCGCTATGTGCTGGGTGCGGCTTACGCCAGCGTGTTGAGCGGCGACTATGCGCCCGTGGTCTATGGTGGCCTGTACGTCGGCCAGGAAAAGGTGAAGGACTCCAGCAGGCCCGAACTGGGGCATAAGCTCTTCGGTTTGAGGACGGGCGGCGAATGGAATATTTATGCCCAGACCAAACTGTTTGGCTCGCTGAGCATCGAGTCACGCAGTTACGGCGGCGAAGACACTATCTTCCTGGTCACGCGCAAAGATACCCAGACTGACCTGAAAGTGGGTCTCAACTACGTGATGGACAAACTATGGACGCTGACGCCCCAGATCAGCTATACCAAAAACAAATCCAATATCGTCATCAACGACTACAAGCGCAACATGATCAGTATCGGTCTGCGCCGCGATTTCAACTAAACCGTGCCGTACTTTGCATAGCGGAGAGAAAACATGATCCCAAAAAATCGTTTCAAATTGACCCGCCAGGCGATGTTGCTGGCCACGATCTCGGCCGCTTTTCCGGTCACGGCATATTGCGCCGCAGGCCGCGTGGATTTCGCGATCGGCAAAGTGGAGTCGGTAGCGGCGAATGGCAGTCGGCGTCCGCTCGCCAAAGGTGCCGATATCGATGCCGGCGAGACGATCAGTACCGCAAATGGTGCGCGCGCCCAGGTTCGCTTTGCCGACGGCGGTTTCATTTCTCTCCAGCCCAACACCCAGTTCCGCGTGGATGAATTCAACTACAAGAATAAAGCGGATGGCGGGGAAAAAGGCTTTTTCAGTCTGCTGAAAGGCGGCTTCAGGGCGATCACCGGTGCGATCGGTCATGTCAACAAGAATACCTATCGGGTCAAGACCCCTGCGGCTACGCTCGGCATTCGCGGCACCGGCTACAACATGGCGCTGCGTGATGACGGTTTGTTTGTGAATGTCGGGGAAGGTGCGATCTCGCTGAGCAATAAAGCGGGGCTTCTGGTGGTTACTGCCGGTGGCGCGGCATTCGTCGCCAATTTCAATACGGCCCCCGTTCCCACCAACGTGCAACCACAGACGCCACCGGCCGGTCTGCAGGAACCCACTTTCTCCGTGGCGGATAATCGCGACAGTTCGGGCAATCTGGATATCGTGCCCGGTTTGGCATCCGGGCCCGGTTATGCTTTGGCTTATGCATATACTGCAGCTGGACCTTCTGTTTATGCCGAAGTGCTAACGGACGTTACCGCCACGTTTGGTAATGCAAGCCAACTGCTCGTTTACGATTGGGTAAATGTCGACTTTACGCCGCAAACCGGTGCGCTTGGCGGGGCCGCTGTCGCTTTTTCCGCGACAGATGGCATCATCGGATGGGGGCGCTGGGTGGGTGATACAGCGGGTTCATTCCCCTTGACGAATGGCGTTTTCGATTATGTGACGGGTATCCCGACCGCAGTCATGCCTACAACAGGTACCGCCACTTACAGCCTGATGGGATACACCAGCCCGACGGCGACCGATAACTCGACCGGTTATGCCGTTAATGGCAGCCTTGCAGTCGATTTTGCTGGAACCTCAGCGCAAGTCGGGGTGAATATGACGGTGGCGAATGTCACGGCCTCATATGGGATCAGTGGGTTTGCAACGATAGGCTCGGGGGCGACCTTCACGGGAAGTTTTCTCAACTACGATCTGGGCGACTGCACTCAGGGTTGTAATACATCGATCAACGGTTTCTTTGCCGGAACCAACGCGTCCAGGGCAGGACTGTCCTACTCGGTTCACAACAACCTGACAAGCAATGACATCCAAGGAGTCGCGGTTTTCACCAAGGACTAAGGTGCAACGCTGACCCGCACCTTGGACTATATCTGAATGTCGAACCTTGCCTTGCAACTACTGGAACAGGGCAAGGTGCAGCAGGCATTGCTCCTCCTTGCCGAGCAGTGTGAAACATCCCCCCGCGATGCGCATGCCTGGTTTCTGCTGGGCGCATGCAACCACCAAGCCAATAAACTGGAAGAGGCTCTGCAGGCGCTAGAGCGAGCGCTTTCCATAGAACCACGCCATATCCAGGCCAGGTGCGCCAAAGGCGCAGTGCTATTCGATATGGGGCGTCAGCAAGATGCGCTGCATGTCTACCGCAAGGCGTTGCATCTGGCACCTACCGATGCGCAGTTGCTGTTGAATATGGGTGTCGTGCTGGAGCAAACGGGAGATTTGCGTGCGGCGCTCGAACGCTACGATCTGGCGCTCAAGCATCATCCGGAATTTGCGTCTGCACTGCTTAATCGTGGTGCCCTGCTGATCGGTCTGGGCAGGTTGGAAGAAGCACTGAGCAATAACCAACGATTGGCGGAATTGCATCCGGAATGGGAGCATGCCCAGTTCAATCTGGGTGAAATCCTGCTGACGATGGGCCGTTGGGACGAAGCGCTTGCCGCCTATGAACATGCAGTGGCGATCAATCCCGCTTTCGCCAAAGCCCACTTCGCCAGCGGACTTGCACTTTCCATGCTGAAACGGTTCGATCAGGCACGACAGGAATTTCGGGCCACCCAAGCCCTGGATCCGGCTGTATATGAGCAGTGCCTGCGCGATGCCGCTGCATCGACCGGGGCGGAGCGGCTGCGCGAGTTCACCCCCGAGGTGATCTATCTGCTCAGGGAAGCTACACGGCTGGATGCCTGCGATTGGGGGAGTTGGGACAGGTTGGTGAAGGACCTGCAATATCTGGTTGAAAGCTTGCTCGGTCAGCCTGGAGAAATCGTTGAGCCGGCATTATTGTTCAGCGCGAGCGCATTGCCGGTTTCCAGTGCTGTCAGCCTGGCACTCGCAAAAAGTGTTTCCGCACGGGTTGCAGCCAGGACCGGGAATTACACCGCATTTACCCATGGCAATAAGCACACCGGCAAATTGCGGATAGGCTATGTTTCACCCGACTTCAGGATTCACCCGATCGCTACCGTGACACGCCGTCTGTATGCGTTGCATGACCGGGATAAATTCGAAGTCTATGGCTACTCGTTGCATCCCGGCGATGGCAGCGATATCCGGCGCGACATTGAAAATGGCTGCAATGTGTTCAGGGAGCTCAGCGGACTGGATGACCGTGCGGCTGCCGAGATCATTCATCACGATGGCATCGATATCCTGGTCGACCTGGCGGGCTACACAAAAACTTCCCGCCCTGAAATTTTCGCCATGCGCCCATCTCCGCTGCAAGTCAGTTATCTGGGATTCCTGCATACAATGGGTGCGGATTTCATCGACTACCTGGTGGCCGATCCGGTGGTTGTTCCTGTCGCCAATGCCGGTTTTTTTACCGAAAAGATTGCGTACCTGCCCAACAGTTATTTCATGTTCGATAACCGGCTAGAGATATCGGCGCAGAAATTTTCGCGTGAAGAATTGGGCTTGCCTGCGCAGGGCTTCGTCTTCTGTTGCCACAACGCCAGCTACAAGATCACCCCCGTGGATTTCGATGTCTGGATGCGCTTGCTGAAACGGGTTGCAGGCAGCGTTCTGTGGCTATACAAAAGCAGCGAGGCCGTTGCCGCCAATCTGCGCAAGGAAGCCGAGGTGCGCGGGGTGAGTCCGGATCGCCTGGTGTTTGCAACCCTGACCCCCAATGCAGAGTATCTGGCGCGCTACCGCATGGCAGACCTGTTTCTGGACACCGCTTTCTACAATGCGCAAACCACGGCAGCCGAAGCGCTGTGGACGGGCCTGCCGGTATTGACCTGTCCGGGTAAAACGATGACTTCGCGCGTTGCCGCCGGGTTGTTGACGGCTGCAGGCCTGGAAGAGTTGATCGCCGGCAGCCCGCAGGAATATGAAGAACGCGCATTCCACCTTGCCACCCATCCAGATGAATTGCAGCAGATCAGGGAGAAACTTGGCGCGAATCGTCTTTCCCTGTCGATATTCGATACCGCGCGGCAAGTGCGCAATCTGGAGGCGGCCTTCCAGATGATGTGGCAACGGCACGAGGCAGGGCAGGCGCCCGAAACATTTCAAGTCGTTATCCGGGATGCCGATTCCTGAATTTCGAAACGTTACAAATATTCGAGCGTGAATTCATAAATTTGTGTGAGGCTGCTTTGTCTTGAGCAGGTCAGCCTGTGTCAAAATGACGCACCATGAATAATCTTCTTTTGCTCATCCTTTGTTTCATTGCGGGCATGCTGTTGCGCCGCTTCAAGCGCATGCCGGACAATGCGCCCGCCGCGCTCAACAGTTTCATCATCCACATTTCGCTGCCCGCGCTGGCGCTGTTGTATATCCACGAAATGCACATCTCGAGCGACATCGTATTGATCGCGTTGATGGCATGGCTGGTATTCGGTCTGTCGGCGGGTTTTTTCTGGCTGGCCGGCCGCTGGCTGAATCTGCCGCGCGCCACGACAGGCGCACTGATTCTGGTGGGCGGCCTGGGGAATACGTCGTTCTTCGGTGTGCCTATGGTCGAGGCGTTCTACGGCAAAAGCGGAATCGCCACCGCCATCATGGTCGATCAACTCGGCTCGTTCTTTGCGCTTTCGGTGCTCGGCATCACCGTGGCGGGCATCTATTCGTCGGGCCGTCCGACGGCGGCGGAGATCGTCAAGCGCATCGCCCTGTTTCCGCCGTTCATCGCGCTCGTCATTTCCCTGCTGCTCATCCCGGTCGAGTACGCCGAATGGTTTTCCGTCTTGCTGAAGCGCCTTGGAGACACACTTGCCCCCATGGCGCTGCTTTCGGTTGGCATGCAATTGCGCCTCGGACATGTCGCCGAACTTAAACGCAACCTCGCGTTGGGCCTGGTTTTCAAACTGGTGCTCGCACCGCTGGCAATCTACCTGCTCTACGTGAAATTGCTTGGCGCACACGGCCAGGCTATTCAGGTCACCCTGTTCGAGGCGGCGATGCCACCGATGATTACGGCCGCAATCGTGGCAACCGAACACGACCTTGATCCGGCGCTGGCGAACGTGATGGTGGCGGTCGGGATCATTCTCTCTTTCTTCACGCTGAGTGCGTGGTGGTTTTTCTGGAGAACAGTGTGAGCGTGTGGAACGAGCGTTATGCGGGCGAGGAATATCACTTCGGCACCGAGCCGAATGCTTTTCTGGTTTCTCAGCGAGATTTGCTCAGACCGGGGATGACATGTCTTGCGGTGGCCGACGGCGAAGGGCGCAACGGCGTGTGGCTGGCACAACAAGGTCTGGACGTTCTGTCGGTCGATTCTTCACCGGTCGCACTGGAAAAAGCCGCGAAGCTGGCACAACTGCGCGGCGTTACGGTGAAATTCGAGCAGGTGGATTTGTTGCACTGGAATTGGGGTGCAGACAGGTTCGACGCGGTCGCGGCCATTTTCATCCAGTTCGTTACCTCGCCGCTGCGCGAGCAGATGTTTGCCTCTATCAAGCACTGCCTCAAACCGGGTGGATTGCTGTTCCTGCAGGGCTACACGCCGCGCCAGCTCGAGTTCAAAACCGGCGGGCCGTCGCAGGCCGAAAATCTGTATACCGAAACGATGTTGCGCAAGGAATTCCACGACATGGAGATTCTGCATCTGCGCGAACACGACGATGTCATCCGCGAAGGGGCGGGTCACAGCGGTATGTCGGCATTGATCGATCTGGTCGCGCGCAAACCAGGCAGATAACCCAAACTATTGGCAGCCAAAGATCGAGGTTCTGTTTCTTCCGTTTTGTTTGGCGGCATACAGCGCTTTGTCGGCCTGATCCAATAGTGCTTCCAGATTGCATCCCTCCGTGTGCGAAGCGACGCCAATCGAAATTGAAATGCCCCCGATTTGCTCATCCGAATCGAGGCGGCGAATTTTTCCGTTCTCGACGGCTTGCCGGATCTGCTCGGCAACAGCGAGGGCGCCTTTGATATTGGTTTCCGGCAGCAACACGGCAAATTCCTCGCCGCCTATTCTCGCAATGGCATCCTGACCCTTCACCTTGGACTTGAGCGTGTTGGCAATGGCGCAGATGACTTTGTCGCCAAACAGGTGACCGTAAGTATCGTTGACCTTCTTGAAGTGATCGATATCGAGCATCAGCATGCAGAAGCCGTTTCTTTTCGACGCCGGGTCGGTAAAGACCGGCAGCGCCTTGCTTTCGAAACCGCGGCGGTTGAGCAGGCTTGTCAACGGGTCGGTCAGTGCCTGTGCGCGCGCAGATTCGATCTCCTGGTTCAGCTTTTCCACTTCCTGCTTGCTGGTCTGCAACTGTGCTTCCAGGGTCTGCATCGAACCGTGCATCTTGCCGGTGTCGCCAGCCAGGTTATTGATCAAGGTATTCAGCTCCGACGAATCAAGGCCGCCCTTCAGAGCATCGCCGTGGGTCTGCAAGCGGTGACCAAATTGGAGAGCCTCTCTTGTGGCTTCTGCGGTGGAAACTGATAATTTGTTCAGCAGCTGTTTGATCCCGCCGCGCAATACTTTCTGAATGTCCGAACTGCATTCGGATACATGCTGTGTATAGAATTTCCGGATGGTGTCGTCATCGAGTTTGGCATCGCTGTCCAGCAGCTTGTTCATCGCTTCGCTTAACGGGGGATTGATTCCCGCCAGATGCTCATACCATACGGCATAATTTGGCGGCGTGAACGTGGCCGGTTGGCTTACCATTTTCTGAAGCGTCAGGCGCAGCAACTCGGCGCTTTCGGCAGTGCCTTGCGAATATTTCATAGAGAACTCTCCACCAGACTTGCCCTTTATTGAAGTAGGGCAATTATTTTGGTGGCACTGTATATATGATTTGGCGGCAAGTAAAGACGTTTTCCGCCAGTGGATGGATGGGGACTCTCAAGCAGAACTGGCTAATCCACCTTGCCGGCGTGCATGAACAACGGCCACTCTATCCAGTACGATTTTTTTTGCGGCCAGTACAACTTGATTTCCTTTTCGAGTGCATCGACCGGATCGAATCCGTTTGCGGCCTGAAAACGCCCGACCGCCGACCAGCTGCGCAGATAACCCAGCAAGTGTTCGCGCGACCATTCCTTGTGCAAGGAGAAACGCGGAGCAAAGAGGCGGGAGAATGGAAATGGCAGGTGCAGATAATCGTTCTCGACGTGTATGCGCTCTGCAGGCCAATAAATACCGATCGTATCTTCATAAAAGTGATCGATGATTCTCTGCAACTCGGGATGGCCGATGATTAGCCGGTTATAACCCCACACCGCAATCACGCCCTGCGGTTTCAGTACCCGCCTGACTTCGTCATAGAACTGCGGCAAGTCGAACCAGTGCAATGCCTGCGCGACGGTGATGAGGTCCGCCGAGTGATCCGGCAGGCCGCTGGTTTCGGCGGGTGTCACCCGGTATTCGACATTGGACAAGACTGGCGCAGAGGCCAGTTGCGCGGCACTGATATCCGTTCCCAATACCTGCGTGAAACGCGCGGCGAGTGCGGCCGTCGCCTGCCCGCTCCCCGCGCCGCAATCCCAGGCAAACTTGCACTGCGGTGCGACGCTCGCCAGCCAATTGAACAACTCGTCCGGATAGGAGGGACGGAACGAAGCATACTGTTCGGCAAGCGGCGAGAAATGGTCTGAACTCATCGGGGATTGTCCGCAGTCATTCTGCGGGCTTGCCTTCCCGTTCCTTCTTGTACTCGTCGTAGCTCGGGGCCGGTGAAATGGCGCGCTCGGTCGGCGAGCGCTTGGCATCGTTGTTGGTCTGGATGCCGTCGTACAAATTCCGGTACGGATCGGCACATGCCGCCAGCCACAGAACAGTCAACAGCATGAACAGGTATTTCATATGTTCTCCATTCAGGATTTCGACTTCGCCCATGCCACGATATTGGCCGCATCCATCGCGCCGGCCTGGCGTGCCACTTCGCGGCCGCCCTTGAATAATGCCAGAGTCGGGATGCTGCGTATATTGAATTGCGCGGCGAGCTGTTGTGCCTCTTCCGTGTTCAGCTTGACCACGCGCATTTCCGGCTCCAGGCGTTGCGCCGCCTGGGCGTAGGCAGGGGTCATCATTTTGCACGGCCCGCACCAGGGCGCCCAGAAATCCACCAGTACCGGGATGTCGCTGCGCGAAATGTGCTGCATGAAATTGTTGCCGTTCAATTCGACGGGGTGGGCTTCGAACAGCGCTTTCTTGCACTTGCCGCAGGTGGGTTGTTCGGCCAGTTTGTCCGATGGAACGCGGTTCACCGCATCGCAATGCGGGCAGACGATATGTTTGGGGTCGCTCATGGCAGTAATCTCAATAAATCAGGAGATTCTAATATATGGGTTGCGCATGAAGATTTCAAGAGAGCGACAAACGCATCGACAGATCGACCGCCTTCACATCCTTGGTCAGCGCGCCGATGGAAATGCGGTCCACACCGGTCGCGGCGACGAGGCGCACATCCTCCAGCGTGATCCCTCCCGAAGCCTCCAGTTCGGCGCGTTTCGCGGCATGCTTCACCGCGAGCCGCATATCTTCCAGCGAGAAATTGTCGAGCAGGATCAATTGCGCACCGGCAAGCAATGCCTCATCCAGCTCTGCCAGGGTTTCGACTTCGATCTGTATGGAGACACCCGGCGGGGTGATCCGGAATGCGTGTTCCAGCACCTTGCCGATACCGCCTGCGGCAGCGATATGGTTTTCCTTGATCAGCACGCCGTCAAACAGGCCGATGCGCTGGTTGTGGCCGCCGCCCACCTTCACCGCATGTTTCAGCGCCATGCGCAGGCCGGGCAGGGTTTTGCGCGTGTCCATGATTTTGGCCTGCGTACCGCGAGTTGCCTCAACATAATGACGTGTCTGCGTGGCGACGGCAGAAAGGGTTTGCAAAAAATTCAGCGCCGGACGCTCGGCGGAAAGCAGCGCCCGCGCATTGCCGTTAATTTCGCACAAGGTCTGGCCTGCTGCGGCAAGATCCCCCTCTTTCAATTTCCAGATGATTTTGCAATTCTGGTCCAGCGTCAGGAAACACTCCTCGAACCACAGCGTCCCGCACAGCACCGCGGCCTCGCGCGTGATGACGGTGGCGTGCGCTTGTTTCGATTCCGGGATGAGTTGCGCGGTGAGATCGTGGTCGCAGCCATCCTCGGCCAGGGCGGCGGCAACGTTGGCGCGGATATGGTGGGCGAGCGTGGTGTGGGGCATGGCACATTTCCTTGAATGGAGGCGTAGTATAAGGGAAGGCGCCGGGGCTTGAAATTGTTGCTGCATGCCCCATCTACCCTGCAGTCAGAGATTCCACTGAGGAGTGCACCATGCGTTTCGACAAATTCACAACCAAATTGCAGCAAGCCCTGTCCGACGCCCAAAGCCTGGCGGTGGGCAACGACAGCCAGTTCATCGAGCCGCAGCACCTGCTGCTGGCCTTGCTCAACGATGCCGACAGCGGGGCAGGCTCGTTGCTGGCCCGCGCCGGGGGTAATGTCAACGCGCTCAAGACCGCGCTGAATGATGCCGTGTCGCGCCTGCCCAAAGTGGAAGGCCATAGCGGCGAGGTGCAGGTCGGGCGCGATCTTTCCAACCTGTTCAATCTCACCGACAAGGAAGCGCAGAAGCGCGGCGACCAGTTCATTGCCTCCGAAATGTTTCTGCTGGCGCTCACCAACGACAAAGGGGAATGCGGGCGATTGCTCAAGCAGCACGGCGTGACCCGCGCTCCGCTGGAAACGGCCATCAACGCCGTGCGCGGCGGCGAGTCTGTGGGTTCGCAGGAAGCCGAAGGCCAGCGCGAATCGCTGAAAAAGTACTGTCTCGACCTGACCGAACGCGCACGCCAGGGCAAGCTCGACCCGGTGATCGGTCGCGACGACGAAATCCGTCGCGCCATCCAGGTGCTGCAACGCCGCACCAAGAATAACCCGGTGCTGATCGGTGAGCCCGGTGTGGGCAAGACCGCGATTGTGGAAGGCCTGGCACAGCGCATCATCAACGGCGAAGTGCCGGAATCGCTGAAGAACAAGAAAGTATTGAGCCTGGATATGGCCGCCTTGCTGGCCGGGGCGAAATATCGCGGCGAATTCGAAGAACGCCTGAAAAACGTGCTCAAGGAAATCGCCCAGGAAGAAGGGCGCATCATCGTCTTCATCGACGAACTGCACACCATGGTTGGCGCGGGCAAGGCCGAAGGGGCGATGGATGCGGGCAACATGCTCAAACCGGCATTGGCGCGCGGCGAACTGCACTGCATCGGCGCGACCACGCTGGACGAATACAGGAAATATATCGAGAAAGATGCCGCGCTGGAACGCCGCTTCCAGAAAGTGCTGGTGGACGAACCCTCGGTGGAATCCACTATCGCCATCCTGCGCGGCCTGCAGGAAAAATATGAACTGCACCACGGCGTCGAGATCACCGACCCGGCCATCGTGGCGGCTGCGGAACTTTCGCATCGCTATATTACTGACCGTTTCCTGCCGGACAAGGCCATCGACCTGATCGACGAGGCCGCCGCGCGCATCAAGATGGAAATCGACTCCAAACCGGAAGTGATGGACAAGCTCGACCGCCGTTTGATCCAGTTGAAGATCGAACGCGAAGCGGTGAAGAAAGAGAAGGACGAAGCCTCGCGCAAGCGCACGGGGCTGATCGAGGAAGAGATCAAAAAACTGGAACGCGAATACGCCGACCTCGAGGAAATCTGGAAAGCAGAGAAAGGCGCCGCCCAGGGCGCGGCCAACGTGAAGGAAGAGATCGACCACGTGCGCGCCGAGATGATCTCCCTGCAGCGCGAAGGCAAGCTGGAGAAAGTAGCCGAGCTGCAATACGGCAAGCTGCCGCAACTCGAAGCCAAATTGAAGGAAGCCGCGCAGCGCGAAGCCGAAGGCGGGCACAAGAACAAGCTGTTGCGTACCCAGGTCGGCGCGGAGGAAATCGCCGAAGTGGTGAGTCGCGCCACCGGCATTCCGGTTTCCAAGATGATGCAGGGCGAGCGCGACAAGCTGCTCAAGATGGAAGACAAGTTGCACGAGCGCGTGGTGGGGCAGGACGAGGCAGTGCGTCTGGTGTCCGATGCGATCCGCCGTTCGCGTTCCGGCCTGTCCGATCCGAACCGGCCCTACGGGTCGTTCCTGTTCCTGGGCCCCACGGGCGTGGGCAAGACCGAGCTGTGCAAGGCGCTGGCGAATTTCATGTTCGATTCCGAAGATCACCTGATCCGTATCGACATGAGCGAATACATGGAGAAACATTCCGTGGCGCGCCTGATCGGTGCACCACCCGGCTATGTGGGTTACGAAGAAGGCGGCGGCTTGACCGAAGCCGTGCGCCGCAAACCGTACAGCGTCATCCTGCTGGATGAAGTGGAAAAGGCGCACCCGGATGTGTTCAACGTGCTGTTGCAGGCGCTGGACGACGGCCGCATGACCGACGGTCAGGGGCGCACCGTGGACTTCAAGAACACCGTGATCGTGATGACCTCCAACCTGGGTTCGCAGATGATCCAGCAGATGTCCGGCGACGATTACCAGGTCATCAAACTGGCGGTGATGGGCGAGGTGAAGAGCTACTTCCGTCCCGAGTTCATCAACCGTATCGACGAAGTGGTGGTGTTCCACGCGCTGGACGAGAAGAACATCAAATCCATCGCGCGCATCCAGTTGCAGTACCTGGAGAAGCGCCTGGCCGCGATGGAAATGAAACTGACCATCAGCGATGCCGCGCTGTCCGAGATCGCCAATGCGGGCTTCGACCCGGTGTATGGAGCGCGACCGCTGAAGCGTGCCATCCAGGCACAACTGGAAAACCCGCTGGCGAAACAGATTCTTGAGGGCCACTTTGCCGCCAAGGACACCATCAAGGTGGACTGCAAAGGCGGGGTGATGCGGTTCGACAAGGGTTAATCGCTACCAAAAGCAGGTCGGGTAAAATGCAGCATGCCCAACCTGCTTGATTTTTTACTTCACGGACAAACCCAATGCAAATGAAATATGAATACTTGACTTCGGAAAAGCCGCCCAGCCTGTTGCGCAAATTGGCGGCCTTGGTGGTCACTGCGACACTGATCGGCCTGGTGCTGATGTTTTCGGTGGTGTTGTTCGCGATCATTGTGGTTGTCGGCATGATCGCCTGGGCTTATCTGTGGTGGAAGACACGGGAACTGCGCAAGCAGATGCGCAATTTCGTCCCGCCGCCGGGAACGGAGCAGGAACAAAAAGTGAGCGAAGAAGAAGTGTTCGAGGGCGAAGTGATCCGGGTGGTGGAATCGCGGCGCGAGCACAACGAATGAAGAGCGGAAGCGGCATGCGCATATCAAATCCGCAAGCCGTCCTTGTGGCAAACGAGGCGGAGATCATCGACCGGCTCCTGCATCTGGAAGGCGCAACAATTCTTGAACTGGGATGCGGCAAGGCGGAGAAGACCCGCAGCATCGCCCAACAGGCGGCCGCAGTGCTGGCCCTGGAAGTGGACGAGACCCAACTCGCAAAGAACCTCGCCATCACCGACCTGCCCAATGTGCGTTTCGCGCATGGCGGCGCGGAGAAAATTCCGGCTGACGATTCGAGTTTCGGCATCGTGCTGATGTTCAAATCCCTGCACCACGTGCCGATTGAGCTGATGGACAGCACATTCTCGGAAATTCGGCGGGTGCTGAAACCGGGCGGGGTGGCCTGTATCTCGGAGCCGGTTTATGCGGGAAGCTTCAATGAAGTCCTTAAGCTATTTCACGACGAGCGGGCTGTGCGCGAGGCGGCATTCGCGGCCGAGCAACGCGCGGTCGCGTCGGGACTGCTGACGCTTGTTTCGCAGACGTTCTTTCTGCAACCGGCACACTTCGCAGACTTCCGGCAATTTGAAGATCAAGTAATCAATGTGACCCATACCGATCACATGCTGTCTGCCGGGACACTTGAACAAGTGCATTCCAAATTCAACGAGCATATGACCCGGGAAGGCGTGACTCTTTACACGCCGATGCGCGTCGATCTGTTTTCATAACCAAATAGTTCCGATTCGAGCAGGTTTTGTGTCATGCCGGAGCAATCCTGGCTGAGCCTGCTTGGCAGTTTTGACAAATTTGTCAGGCACTGCCAGGCAGCTGGCAGCAGTTTGCTCATGATGCTCTTCCGGAACGGGCACGGATAAAGAGTCTGCAGCGATGCGACGATTCTGGCACGCACCTTGCTGATATGTCAGATGAAAGTAATATCGAGTTTCTCCATCATGTTGGCCCTTGCATGTCCGTGCTGCCCACCGTGCTCAATGGCACGTAGTACGAAGTCCGGGAACCCACTCCGAAAACGATGAAAACGAGGAATGAAATGAAGATTGCCGTCACCAGTCAAAACCGCAAGACCATCACCGGGCACGGCGGCAAATGCCGCAAGTTCTGGATTTACGAAATCGATGGCAGAAACAATATCGCCAACAAGACCCTGCTCGAACTGGCGCTGGAACAGACTTTTCATGAGAGCCATGGCGCTGGCGCGCACCCGCTCGACGGGACCGATGTGCTGATTTGCGGCGGCGCCGGGCAGGGACTGATCCGGCGTCTCGACAAGATGGGCATAAAGGGTCTCGTGACGCCGGAAACCGATCCCGACACGGCCGTGGCCGCTTACCTCGACGGTACGCTGAGACTGGGACAGGCCGAGTCGCACGAGGGGCATGGTGACCACCACCATGGCCACCACTGATACTGAATTTCAATTAGGCTATAAAGGAGAAGTATGAAACAAACCCTGTTGCATGAAAAATATCCCGTCCTTGTTTCGGAGATCGGCAAGAATGAAACTGCCTGCCGGAACGTGGACGACGTGGCGGCATATTTCAAGGCGAAGATCGCCGAGAATCCCAGGGTGCAGTTCATCGGCGTGTTCGATCATTATGCGCACACCAGCAATATCAACGGCGAGATCGCTCCCGACATTCGCGGCGCGCTTGACGTAATATTCTGCTTCGGTTTCGTCCTGCCCAATCCGCAGGTGCTGGCCGTGCGGCCGCGTTCCATCGGCGTGGCCGATATGGGCGACAAATTCGTGGTGAGCTTTCTGGAAGCGCCCATGAAACCCGCCAACGAGGCCATGGAAGCGTGGGTGAAAGGATTGCGGAAGCAGGCCTGAGCTTGCGAGCCCCCCATCTGTTTATTCAACAGAACCGTAAATAGTCACAACTCCAGGGAAATGACATGCAAGAAGAATTTGAACAACCCGACGTAACCCAACCCGAGGTAACCCCGTACCAACTCATTGGCGGCGATGCCTCTATTCGCAAACTGGTCGACCGCTTCTACGTATTGATGGACGAACTGCCGGAGGCATACACCGCGCGTAAAATTCATCCGGCCGACCTCACCGAATCCGGCAACAAGTTTTTCGATTTTCTCTCCGGCTGGCTGGGCGGTCCGCAGCGCTTCGTGGAAAAGTACGGCCATCCCATGCTGCGCCGTCGCCATATGCCATATGCCATCGGCCCGGAAGAACGCGACCAGTGGCTCATGTGCATGAAGCAGGCGCTGGAAGAAACGGTGGAGGATGTCAATTTGCGCGATTTTCTGTACGCACAGTTTGTCCAGATCGGTGAAAGCATGCGCAATCGCGGTGATAATATTCAGGGCTGCTGCCACTGACGCCGGACCATACGGTCAATACATCAAATTCCAGTTTGTCCCGGCCGCGCGCAGGTGAAGCATTGCCTGCGCACGGTCGGGAACTGGACACTTGAATCCACTCACTCACAACAGGAAACCATTATGAAAAAATCACTGATTCTTGCCTTGCTGCTCGCCGGCTGCGCTACACCCGCTACAGAAACCGCCAAGCCCGACCCCAAACAACTCGACGAAATGCGTGGTACCGCCAAGGCCTTGCTCACCCAGCTCGGCGGCAAGCTCAAGGCGGAAATTACAGCCAACGGCCGCGAAGCCGCTGTTGGCGTCTGCAAGCAAGCGGCGCCGCAAATTGCCGCTGACTTGTCCGGCCAGACCGGCTGGAAAGTGGGCAGGGTCGGAACCCGTGCGCGCAATGCCGAATCGGGCACGCCCGACGCATGGAATGCCAAGGCGCTGGCCGCATTCTCCGAACGCCTGATGCAGGGCGAAAAACCCGATGCGATGGAAATGGCCGAAGTGGTCACCGCGCCTTCCGGACGGAGCTCTCTGCGTTATGCCAAAGCCATCGTTACGCAGCCCATGTGCCTCGCCTGTCATGGCTCGGCCAACGACATACCGGAAGGCGTAAAAGCGCGTTTGCAGACCGAATATCCCATGGATAAGGCTACGGGATACAGCGCGGGAGAGTTGCGCGGTGCCGTGGTCATCGAGCGTCCGCTATAAGATTCGTTGCTGTCGGGTTGAACGCGTGGCGCCAGTTTGATCCTGCACAGGATCGCCAATACGCGTTTCGACCCGCTGCCGGGGCGAAGTTTCGTGTGATTGAGTCTCGGGATGGAAAATGAGCACAGTGAGAGAAAAGCGGGGGATGAAACGAACCGTCACAATCCGCATGCGCAGCCGAAATCAGGCTGCGACTGCTTTCAATAGCCAATACATGATTGCCGCACCGAAAAACATGCCGGCAATGAATATCTGGATGCCTCCATCGGTGCGTTCTTTTGGCTGGTTGCCTTCATCCGGCGGTTGCAGCGTTTCCCATTCGCCGATGATCTGCCGCGCTGCGGCATAGTCTTCTTCCCCGACAAGTACCCGCACAAAGCCCATCGCCTGCAGTTCGCCGATGCCGCCCTGCAAATACTCGCCTTCGATGCGCCCTGAAATGCCGCGCTGCTCAAGCAGGTTCAGGACCATGTGTGCGTCCAGGCCATTGGAGGCTTCGAATACACTTTTCATATATTGCTCATGTTTTGTTTGGCCTTACTTGAGCCACAGGTACAGCACAAGACACAGCGCAGCGGCGGAAATGGCGAATGACGATATGCCGAGAACCATTGCGCGCCGGTAATTCTTTTCCGCAAGTGCAGTTCCCTTCTCCAGCGCCTCAACCGCATTCTGCATTTGCACGGCAAGCGCCTTGATGTGGACATCGTTTTCGGATGCCGCCGCCTGCAGTTCGGTGATCTGCTGCTGCAGCAATGCCGCCTGATTGGCGGCGGCATCGGTATTCTTCTTGGTAAATACCGGCGCTGCCGCCGATACGATCGTGCCGACATGCGGCAGGATGGATTTGAGCACGGGAATGAGCCAGGCCGGCATGAATGTATGACTCCTGTGTGAGGGCGCAGACCAAGCGGTCGGCGCTGGTAAAATCGGGGCGAATTCGAATCAAGTGCTTGCGGCAGAGACATGGTAAAACAGAAAGGAGCCGTCTGCATCCTGGATTGTGCAGCGGTGGTCGATCATTTGTGGATAATATATCGCAAGCCTTCCGATCAACCCGAACCGGACGACGCGCCGAAATGTGGATACAAAAAGAGATACACCTGAAACCGAAACCCCGAGGCTTTCATCTGATCACGGATGAGTTGCTGCGCGAGCTGCCGGAGCTGCGCAATTTCAAAATCGGCATAATGAATGTTTTTATCATGCACACCTCTGCGTCACTGACGATCAACGAGAATGCCGACCCTGCCGTGCGCCAGGATTTTGAAAGTTACTTCAGCCGCGCCGTTCCCGAAGACGAGCCCTGGTACCGCCACCAGGATGAAGGTGCCGACGACTTGCCCGCACATTTGAAATCCAGCCTTCTCGGCAACAGCCTGAACATTCCGGTTGCCGACGGGCAGCCAAAACTGGGGACATGGCAGGGGATATACCTGTGCGAACACCGGAACCACGGCGGCAACCGGCGTATCATAGTCACTGTCCACGGCGAATAACTGAAGGATAAACCATGTCTCCCACGCCACCCGATGCCCTGCTTTTCATCACGCCCGTCTGCACGCATTGCCCGGCCGTTTTGCAGTCGCTGAGCGAACTGGTCAAACAGGCGCAGATCGGAAAACTGACGGTAGTCAATATCGCCGCGCATCCGGAACAGGCTGCGGAATATGAAGTGCGTAGCGCGCCCTGGGTGCGCCTGGGTGCGTTTACACTCACCGGCGCGCAGAGCATTGCCGAACTCAGGCAATGGGCGGAGTGGGCAAGCGGGGAAGAGGGGACCGCGCATTATGTCGAGCATATGCTGAGGGAAGGCGGCTACAAGCATGCCGTGGCTTTCATCGCCGGGGACACGCATCGTCTCAAATCCCTGCTTGCCATCGTTGCCAATCCGGAAGCCAACATCTCGGTGCGTCTCGGCGTCAGTGCGCTGCTGGAAGCCTATGCCAACACGCCCGAACTGCAGGCGATGCTGCCGCAACTGGCCGAGCTGACTTTTCATACCGACCATCGCGTGCGCGCAGATGCATGTCACCTGCTCGGCCTCACCGGCAGCGCCAGCGCGTGTTCCTATGTTGCGGCATGTCTAAAAGATGCCAATGAAGAAGTGCGCGAAATTGCGCAAGAGGCGCTGCAGGAACTGACAGCGAAGTAGCATGCGCATGTGCTAACCCGCATTAGCTGTTCGGTCATTCGATGAGGACTGACTGCGTGTGTCTTTCCATATTGATGGTTTCATCGTACTGATGCCGATCGTGCCGAATTGCCCGGTTGCCACTCGGCAATTCACTGTTGCGCTCGATTTGTTTGCGAAATGCCGGTTGGCCAACGCGGCCAAATAGCGTGTCATCCGGCTCCCAAAGAATCTGGAATACCGCGAAGGAATCCTGCTTGCCCCTGAATGCGGCGCGCATGACGGGGCGCGTTTTGTCTGCAAACCCGGCCGGCAATGCTTCAACAACGGTTTGTGTGGTCAGGATTTGCCGGGCTCTTGTGACAGCCGTTACCCGCGCGGCGATATTCACGGCATCTCCAAACACATCGTTATCTTTGCGAATGACTTCGCCGTAATGGAAGCCGATTCGTACAAAAATCGGATTTTCGCCGCCCGGTTGCTGCGCCTCAATGGCGCGCTGCATGGCACTGGCCGCCAGGGTTGCCTGGGCGATGCTCGGGAACGAGCACATGATCTCGTCACCGATGGTCTTGATCAGGGTGCCTTTATGCGCGGCGACTTCCCTGGCCAGGATGTTCAAGGTATGAGAAACGACATGCAACGCGGAATCGTTGCCCAATTTGTCGTACAGCGCGGTACTTCCGCTGATGTCCGCGAACAGGATGACCATCTTGCCCTTCTGCGGAACCGGAAAGGTTGTTTTGGCATGACCGGCAAGGTTCTGTTTGGCTGCGTAGCGGATGATTTCCGCAATGCGCATATCGTTGTTCAGCAAGGCCAACTCAATGGGCGTTTTCCCGTCCTTGTTCCTGATGCGGAGTGTCGCACCAAAAAACAGCAACAACAGCACCAGATCGGCATGGCCATTCTCGATGGCCAGGATGAGCGGAATCTCGCCATCCTGGCGAAAATTGACTTCGGCACCGGTTATCAGCGATTGATGCAGCGTAGCGAAATCGCCATTGCGTATTGCGGTGAGGATACCGGTTCTGGATTCAATGGAGTCGAGCTTGGGACTGGTCTCTTGGGCATCGTCTTTGTGAATTTTGCGCGGCTTCAGGTGGTACATCTTGTATAGCAAGGCAACACAAACGAGCATGCCGGACGCCGCAATCATTGCGGTTTGGCTGATGCCCAACTGGTTTGCCAATTGCGCCGGCAGGTTTGCGCCAATGGCCAAAACCGAAACCGTGAGGAACAGCATCAGTTTGAGATAACGGAACAGAGAGATAACGACCGTCGCTACCAGTGTGACCAATAACAGGTTGCGGTCGACAACGTTTCCAACTGCGCCTTCGGGCAAATTGGCAGCAAGCGCCATCAGGGAAACAATTACCAGGATGACAACTTCGCTGTTTGATATTCTGATTTGCATTTGCTCGCCTCCTTCCTTGAGCGCATTCGCTATCGGAAAAGGGGCTGCAAATATATCGGTGGGACAATACTTGGGAGGTAACGGATTCCAATCGATGCCTGCATGGAAACCGGCAATCCCGCTGTCGTAGAACCGTGAAGTTCCTTAGACCGGTAACTTTGCGTCCCTATTTTTCAATAGGTTTGCTTTTGTAGGCGTTAATTTACTCCAGAATAACGCGGTTTCATAGATATTTCAGGGGCGCGCCCCTGCTAACCCTACCAATTTACGCATGTTTCAGATTGTCCACCGGGCTGGTTGTGTTTCGCAGATATCCGGTTTGGCGGGCGATTCAGCACTCAAGCCCATGATGGGCAATTCTTCGCGCGGCAGGTCAAGTGCTTCCAGCACTTTCAGTGCCGCATAGGCATCGTTTGCCGCGTAGAGCATTTGTTGTTGGGTGAGTTCATGTTGCGACCAGTCGGTGGTGGTGATCTTCTTCGATTTGGCAAAGCGCTGCTTGAAGACCAGGCCCACCGCCGCCCGTGCGCCCATTTCCCTGCGGTAGCCCTGCATGCTGAACACCGTATTCAGATCCACCACGCCGCCGAATTTGACGCCCAGTTTCCTGAAGATATGCCCGCCGTCCGACCTGAGGCCGAAGCCAACCTTGAGTACCTCGTCCGACTGCAGCAACTCGAGCAGAAACGGCAATCCATCAGTGCGATACACCTGAAACAAGTAGGCCTTGTCGTGCAGGGCGAACTGCACCAGGTGCGGTCCTTCACTCACATCACCGACTACAAACGTCGGCCTGGATTCGGTATCGAAACCGACGATGCCCGCTGCCTTGATCTCGGCACAGGCGGAAGCAAATTGATCTGCGCTTGTCGGCACATGGATGTGTTGCAACGTGAGGCCCGCAAACGGCTCCATCAAGGCGATTTCATCTTTGGTGGGGGCGAGTTTTTTCATATGAAGTAAGAGAGGGTATTTGAATTGAAGCGGGCGCTTTGACACGGTCATCCCCGCAGGTGAAATTAACACAGAATCGGCGCGGCGCCGAACTTCGAATGACTGACGGAACATCAAACCAGGTTAATAACCGGAAAATTTCCATGGCTTTTCCCGGGGAATTAAGGGTTGCACATTAGAACATGCTTATATTATGATATTCCGGTTCGGCAGTTGCAGCATCAGCGCGGTGGTTCTACGGATGAGTTTTTGTTGATCATCCTCCGGCTATAACTCTGGTTAAAAACAATCACGATCGGGACTATTTTCAAACGGCCCGGCATGTCGGGCGTTCGCCTGCCTGTCAAGCGGGCAAGGTGATTGCAGTTTTGCGTCGGTTGGGGGGCAGGGCGGATTACGAATCCGGCAACCCGCAACACAACAACATGGAGATAAAAATTCAATGGATGGTTCGGTTGAATTTGCAGCACTACAAAGGGAGAAATAAATGTCACGAATCGTAATTCTGGGTGCGGGTATATCCGGTCATACCGCTGCCCGCTACCTCAACAAATGGGTGGGCAAAGAGCACGAGATTGTCGTCGTGTCGCCCAATGCAAAATGGAACTGGATTCCGTCCAACATCTGGGTGGGCGTGGGCCAGATGACCGAGAACGATGTCACCTTCGATCTCGCCAGGCTGTACGGCAAAACCAACATGGAATTCCGCCAGGCCAGGGCATTGTCCATCCATCCGGAAGGCAATGCGCAACACGCCAATCCGTTTGTAACGGTCGAATACACCCACCCGGAAAAAATCGGCATGCAGGAAGACATCGCGTACGATTTCCTGATCAACGCCACCGGCCCCAAATTGAATTTTGGCGCCACCGAAGGGCTGGGGCCCGATCACGGCCATACGGTTTCCGTCTGTACCGTCAGCCACGCGCAGGAAGCCAATTTCAAGCTGCAGGCCTGCATCGAAAAAATGCGCGCCGGTGTGCCGCAAACTGTCGTGATCGGCACCGGACACGGCATGTGTACCTGTCAGGGCGCCGCGTTCGAATACATTTACAACGTCGACCACGTATTGCGCGAAGCAGGCGTGCGCAATATGGCGCGCATCGTCTGGATCAGCAACGAGTACGAACTCGGCGATTTCGGCATGGGCGGCGTGCATATCAGGCGCGGCGGCTACATCACCAACGGCAAAACATTCGCCGAGTCGCTGATGGTCGAGCGCGGCATCGAATGGATCACCCGCGCCCACGTCAAAAAAGTCGAAGCCGGCAAAATCCACTACGAAACCCTGGACGGCCAGTTCCACGAACTGGGATTCGATTTCTCCATGCTGATTCCGCCGTTCGCGGGCGTCGGCCTGAAAGCCTACAACAAGGCGGACGAAGACATCACCAGCCAAGTGTTTGCGCCCAACGGCTTCATGAAAGTGGATGCCGACTACACGCAGCGTCCCTATCTGGAATGGAGCGCCCAGGATTGGCCCAGGACCTACCAGACACCGGCTTATCGCAATATTTTCGCGGTCGGCATCGCCTTCGCCCCCCCGCATTTGATCAGCAAGCCGATGCAAAGCGCCAACGGCACGCCGATCAACCCGACCGCACCCAGAACCGGCATGCCTTCCGCCGCCATGGCAAAGGCCGTCGCCATGAGTATCCGCGACATGCTGAACGGTTCTGATAAGGCGACCCATACCGCCTCGATGGCCGAAATGGGCGCGGCCTGCGTCGCCTCCACCGGCTCGCACATCTTAAAGGGCACCGCGGCAACCATGACCGTATTCCCGGTCGTGCCCGACTATGAAAAATATCCCGAGTTCGGCCGTGACATCGACCTGACCTTCGGCGAAATCGGGCTGGCTGGCCACTGGATGAAATACCTGTTGCACCACACCTTCATCTATCAGGCGAAGTTGCGTCCGGGCTGGTCGCTGCTGCCGGATTGATCAACCACAAACAGACAAGGAGCAGAGCATGGGCAAGATCACCAACAGGGAACCGTACCAGCAGGCCTACTATCCGCCGGCGCCGACGGGATTCACACGCTTCATGCGGACATGCATCCTGTGGCAGCTTTGGCGCTTCGTTGCAATCAACTACAAGATGGTCAAGTTGTTGGCAAAGTCGCATCACTGATATTGGCAATGCACGGGCAGCCGGTGCAGTACGAGGCCGGTTCCCGAATTGAGCGCACGAAGAAAGCCCGGCATGCCGGGTTTTTCTTTTTCCGCATCGCTCCTGATACGGAATATTTCCCGTCCCCGATTTGATTCATTCGCGATGTCTGGCATTATCGGGTTGAACCCGATAGTGCAGAATGACCGGAAGGCTTAATCATGGCAATGACAAACCCGGAAAAAACAATGTTCATCTTCATCAGCGTGGTCGCCGCGGTATTTGTTCTTTGTGTGGCGGCCGTACTGTTGCTGGTGGATGCCAATGCCTACAAGTCCCGCCTGGAAGCCGCAGCGTCGGCGGCGCTGGGGATGGATGTCCGCATCGGCGGACAACTCCGCATTGCGCTCTTCCCGGGCCTGCTGGTCACGGCGGAGGACGTGCATATTCGCAACATGGAGAAAAGCGTCGTCTCGGCCAAAGAGGTCACGCTCGGGTTCGAGCTGCTGCCGCTGCTGCGGAATGAATTCCTCATGACGAACATCTCGCTGGTCCACCCCGAAATCACCATCGAGCGGAACGCCGGCGGCAAATACAATTTCGAGAAACCGCAAACGGCCGCCGCAATATTGCCGAGCGGGGATTTGCCGCAAATATCGCTTTCCGGCGGCATGCTCCATTACACGGACCGGAAGACCGGAAAAGGATTCGAGGCCGCTGCCTGCAAAGCGGATGTGCGCAATCTGCAGTATGCGGATGAAGAAAGCACATTCCCGGCCAGGCAACTTTCTTTCGCCGCAGATATTGCCTGTGCAAATATTCAGGCCCGGGATATCGCCGTGTCCGGTTTGAGACTGTCAGTCACCGGGAAAAAAGGCGTCTTCGATTTCAAGTCGGTCAAGATGAACATTTTCGGCGGACGCGGAACGGGGAGTATCCGCGCGGACTATTCCGGTGCGATGCCCGCCTACCAGATTCATTATTCCCTGCCGCAGTTGCGCATCGAGGAGTTTCTAAAAACCCAATCGCCGCAAAAGATCGCGGAAGGCCCGATGGATTTCTCGGTGAATCTGTCGATGCAAGGCAAGACCGCAAGCGAGTTGAAGCGGAGTGCAAGCGGAGATGCCTCCCTGCGCGGAAAGAACCTCACGCTCAATGGCCACGACCTCGATCTGGAGTTCGCCCGCTTTGAGTCCAGCCAGAATTTCAACCTTGTGGATGTGGGCGCCTATTTCTTTGCCGGGCCTGTCGGTCTGGCGGTTACCAAAGGCTACGACTTTGCGAAAGTGCTGAAAGGCTCGGGTGGTGCCAGCGCCATCCGCACTTTCGTCTCCCAATGGAAGATTGAGAGCGGCGTGCTGCATGCGCAGGACGTGGCCATGGCAACCAGCGCACATCGTGTCGCCGTCCTGGGCGGGCTCGATCTCGCCAACGCGGAGTTTGTGGGCGTGACGGTGGCGCTGATCGATTCCAAAGGATGTGCAGAAGTGGAACAGAAGATTCGCGGCTCTTTCCGGAAACCGGTAATCGAACAGCCGAACATCCTGAAGTCCCTTGCCGGACCTGCGATCAAATTGCTCAAGAAGGGAAGAAAACTCCTGCCCGGCGGAGAGTGCAATGTGATCTACACGGGCTCGGTGGCATCGCCGAATTGATCAGGAAAATCCTTCTTGAAGTGCATCCTGCCGGACGGCCCGCGCCCGCAACTGCCCGCACGCACCCTCAACTTCCTGCCCCGCCGAATCGCGCACCCTGGAATAAATGCCCCGCCCGTTAAGCGCATACGCCATCGCCGCAATCCGTTCCGCCGGGGGGCGGAGATAGGCCAGTCCGTCGACTTCATTGAAAGGAATGAAATTCATGATCGCGTATTTGCCGGAGAGGAGCTGCGTTATGCGTTCCAGCTCGGCATCAGTGTCGTTCACCCCCTCGATCAGCGTCCATTGATATTGCACCGGATAACCCGTGGCGCGCGCATACACCTCGGCATGTTCCACCAGTTCTTCCACGGGAATGCGCGGCGCGTGCGGCAGCAGCTTTGCGCGCAATGCGGCGTCGGTGGAGTGCAGCGAAAGCGCGAGCGCGGGCTTGACTGATTCCTTTGGCAAACGTTCGAACACCCGCAAATCTCCCACCGTAGAAAACACCAGATTTTTGTGGCCGATGTTTCCCTGCATCCCCAGCACCTGAATCGCTTCCAGCACGTTATCCAGATTGTGCGCCGGCTCGCCCATCCCCATGAATACCACCTTGCTCACCGCGCGGCGTTTGCGCGCGAGCACCACCTGCGCGACGATCTCGGCGCTGCCGAGCTGGCGCAGCAAACCGGTTCGGCCACTCATGCAGAAGACACACCCCACGGCACAACCCACCTGCGTCGATATGCACAGGCCGCCACGCGGCAGCAGTACGCTCTCCACCATCTGGCCATCGGCCAGTTTCACCAGCAATCGTGCAATCTCATCGGCGGCGGGATATTCGCGATGCAGGTGCGCCAGCCCATCCAGTTCCGCCTCGATGATGGGCAACTCATTGCGCAGCGCTGCCGGAAAAAAAGTCTCGGCAGGGCTGCCCTTCCTGTCATATGAACAGACCTGAATCCACCCGCGCAGCAGGCGCTCGGTGTGGCATGGCTTGGCGCCGAGATCATGCAGGCGCTGGCGGAGATAGGAAATGCGCATCATGCCGGGGAAAGCGGGATTTACGGCGAGCTTGGAATAATTTACGGAGAACCCGCTTGAATTTTAACCCAAGCTCAGTCCCGATGCTTGGCGCGCGTGCCATATTTCTTTCGGCATCTGCTGCAAATAAAGAAGTCAGGGAGGATATACGATGCCCCTGTTCATTCTCGCCTCGATAGGGTATTTTGGATACAAGCGAAGTTGACGTTTGGGGCTATCTGTTTACCATGACGGCAGCAATCACTTATGCATTTGCCCCTATTGACTGCCAGGGGATCGGCACGTAGTGTGCATGCCCTGTTTGAGATCAAGGTTGACGGGCACATTGAATGGAACGCGCTGTTGCGCACGATAATCTAGGAAAGGGGCAATTGTGTCAGAAACACAAGAAGAAAACCGTTTACAGTTTGCGCATCATCGGGTCCAGGACCAAAGCCATTTTCAGGGTGCCGACCGGGACTGCGCTGCTTCTGCAAACGGAGTATTTGAGGCGCTTGGATTTGCAGCGAATACGTTTCGCATACAACTCGGGAAAATCGGAATCTTGCCGGCAACTTTATGCCTGGCACTGCTTCTTGTCAGCGGCCTTGCGCACGCAAACGACCGCCTCCTTATCAAGGAAGCAAATGCCGCCCTGTCCCACAAGGATTACAGCACGGCATTTTCCAAATTCTCAATCCTGGCACAACATGGAAACGCAGCAGCCCAATTTAACCTGGGCGCCTTTTACTTGAATGGACAGGGTGTTCGGAAAGACGAAAAAAAGGCTTATGAGTGGTTTGAAAAATCAGCGGCACAGGGGAATGCCCGTGCGGCAAAAATTTTGAAAAAAATGGATGAAAAAAAGCAGGCGGCCGCAAAGGAACAGGCGGTTGCAAAAGAAAAAACGGCAGCTCCGTTAAGTGTCCCCGCGTCCAAATCCTATCCGACTGCCGCCGCGTCCCGTGCCAAGCCGGAACGTTCGAGCAAGCCTTCCAGATCCCGCTTTTCTTCGCCTGAATATTACGTTGGCGTAAGCCTGGGGGGAACGGGGAAACTGAGCGGGATAAAAAACTCGTCTTCGTTGGGTTTGCTCGGGGGCTACAAATTCAATTCGAGCTTCGGTGTTGAGCTGGCCTATAACTCGCTTTACCGGAATGCCAATGCAGACAGCTTGATATCCGCAACTTATCCGGGAACGACCGGAACCTTTGATCTAACCTCCTTCAGTGTGGCGGGTCAATATACATATGGTCTGGGAAACAATATTTTCCTGCTTGGAAATCTCGGACTCCACTCGTCAAGCTTCAAAATCAAAAGCGCGGGCAATGGTTCGGCGACGGGAAGTTCCAGCGGTTTGGTAGTTGGTGTAAAGGTTCAATACGATCTAAGCAGGAACATTGGCATACGTGGCGGGTTTGATACATATACCGAAAGCGGCGGGATAACAGGAAATATCACTGAAGTCGGGGTAGCAGTGATTGCCATGTTTTAAACCTGGTAAGTTACGTCGGCATCCCGGCATCTTGCCTCAACGATTGCTTAGGCGCGATGTGCGACCCGGGTAATGATGAAGGTGCCTGCCGGATGGACATCCGCGCCACGGTTGAAATCAACGAAGCCTTCCTGGTTCCCCGCGCATACATGTCAAGATCGAAATCGGCTGCATCCGGTGCCATGCTGAACAGGTGTTGTTGCAGCCCTAGCCTCTACCGCGCCGCTCAAGCGGCGCATTGAATTTTTCGATATTTTCCTCGGCCTGTTTGCGCGCGGTGATGTCCTGGACGATGGCCATGAATCTTTCACCATCATCTTCCGATTTGATCAATTGCAGGTTTACCTCCACCGGATAGGTGCTCCCGTTCGCGCGCGCCTGCACTGTCTGGTAGCTGATCGCTTCCCGCTCGCCGCGGCGCAGTTGTTCGATCATCGTCCCGAAAGATTCGATACCCGTTTCCGGATGCAGGGAGAGTATGGTTTTCTTTTGCAGTTGCTCCAGCGTATAGCCGAGATTTTCCAGTGCAGTGTCGTTGGCGAAGGTGATTTGCAGTGTGCCGGTATCGAACATGAAGATTTCGTTCGGGCTGCGTTCGCGCAGGACCTGTTCGTAATGGCGCCGCAATTCCTTGCGGCGCTTTTCCACGGTCCACGCGCGGCGATGGAGGCGCAGGCTGAAAAAGCCAAAGACGCATGCCAGCACCAGTGCCATTGCGAAGTAGGGCGCGTGCATGTCGTGCCGCCATGCCGTCCTGACCTCGGTCACGGGCATTTCGACAAACAGCGTGAGCGGATAGTGGCGCAGGCGGCGTACCGCCAGTAAACCCGTGATTTTGCCCTTGCCGTTGCGCAATTCGACCAGCCCCTGTTGCGGGTGGTCGTTGGCGCGCAGATATTCGGCCATCGCCCCCTCGGACGGTTTGTCATACAACTTGTCCATGCTGTCGGCATCCGGCTCGGGGTAGCGGCTCACCAGATAGCCATCGTCGCGCACCAGGCCCAGCGCGGTAATGTTGGGCGTGATCGAGTCGATCCAGTAACGCTGCAACATATCGACCGGCAGGTTGGCACTGATGATGTAGGCCAGCCTGCCGGCACGGTCGGCAACGGCATAGCGGGCAGAGACAATCCAGCTTTTGTCTATATGTCCAGCACCAGGCCGCCCGACAGCGAAGGGCGAACCCCGCTGCAACTCGTCGCGAAAAGTGTTGAATGCGGGATCATCGGCGAGCGTAGGCAGATCGGGCCGGTTGGGCGTGTCACCGGTCAGTAAAATCCGGCCATCGGCGCGGATCAGCATGACATTGCGCAGCTCGGTATGCAGCCCCTGAAACCGGTTGACCAGTTTGAACGCACGGTTGAGATCGGGTTTCCCGGCCGGGTCGGCCAGATCCGCGCCCAGATTCTGCATGCCGATCCTGAGCTGGGTGAAGTAAATGTCGATCGAGTTCTCGCTCAGCGCGGCAATCGTTGCCAACTGTTCGGCTTGCTCGGACTTCGCCTCCCGCCAGGACTGCGAGATCAGGAAGACGGCGTAGGCAAGCAGCACAAACACCAGCACCGTTGCGGAATATTTCAGAGTCCGTTCGTGGCGAAGTTCACTGCGTGTGTCCGGCATGTGAGTTCCTTATGTAATGGCCTGTGGCGGAGGCGACCCCATTCGTGCTGAATCCGTCGAAGCATGTGCGGGATGCGAGCAGGGCAAATTCTACCCCAGGCTCCGGCTCCATACCCCTTGCTGTTTGGCATAAAATCTGCCCCACCTCGTTCCCTTCAAAGCCCACCATCATGAAATACCTGTTTCCCCCGCCCCCAGTCCCATCCGTGCCAGTCCTGGGCCGCGACGAGCAATTCCCCCTGCGGCGCATCTTCTGCGTGGGCCGCAATTACGAGGCGCATGCCAGGGAATTGGGGAATGAAGTGAACCGGGAGACACCTTTCTATTTCACCAAAGCTGCGACCCATTATGTACCATCAGGCGCAACCGTTCCCTATCCGCCGGGTACCGCCAACTATCATCACGAATTGGAGCTGGTGGTGGCGATCGGCAAGGCGGGATTCCAGATTCCCGAGGCTCAGGCGCTGGCGCATGTCTTCGGCTATGCATGCGGTCTCGACATGACCCGCCGCGACTTGCAAGCGACGTTGCGTGAAAAGAAATTGCCCTGGGACCTGGCCAAGGATTTCGAGAATGCGGCGGTGGTTTCGGCGCTGGCGCCCGCTGCGGCAATCGGGCATCCGGCCAGAGGAAAGATCGAACTCAAGGTCAACGGCGACATCCGGCAGTCTTCCGACCTGGGCCTGATGATCCATCCCGTTCCGGGCCTCATTGCCCACCTGTCCCGCTTTTACCACCTGCAACCCGGCGATCTGATCTTTACCGGTACGCCGGAAGGCGTCGGTCCCGTGATTGTCGGCGACCGCATCGAAGGGATGATCGAAGGCGTGGGCGAGATTGAGCTGAACATCAACGCGGAAGAATAGTTATAGGTGCGATTCATTCGGGCAATATCCCCGTGAGCCGGTTCATCCGCTACCGATTTGGCGCTATCATCCAGCCCCTTCAACTTGGAATTTCATCTCATGCATACGCGCAAGCCGATCAACATCCCCGTCGTTTCCGCCACCCCGCAGGAAGATGCCATGACCGACAGCAGTTGTTCCGGCACCGAGATGACCGCGCTGATGGTGTTGGGTGACAGCATGGAACCGGAATTCATCGAAGGCGAGATCATCGTCATCGAGATGGGGGCACCCGCAACGGATGGCGCGTTCGTGATCGGCTGGGCGAACGAGGAAGCCATCTTCCGGCAGCTCAAGCGCGACGGGCAGGGCGGCTGGCGGTTGCATGCGCTCAACCCCGCTTATCCCGATATTGCCATCTCCGGTCCGGATGCAATCCGCGGCGTGATCACCCACAAGAAAAAGCCCGGCTCGCGCAAGTCTGTCAAATATTACGACGAGCCGCATTCGGCGTCACTGACGTAACTTTGCTGGACGAGGGCAGTCATCGCGCCGGAAAGAAATTCGGACTCTTTAGGTTGTGGTGGTGTGAACCCGGAGCCATTCGTCCGGAGCAGGCGCAGCCGTACGGAAGGATGGGCGAAGCCCGCAACACCGGCCGTTCGTGCTTCGACAAGCTCAGCACGAACGGGTTAATTGTGCGCTACCTAAATACTCTTCATCGAAGCCGGCTTCCCGAACAACCACCCCTGCCCGTAATCACACCCAAGCTCCAGCAACGCCAACCGTTCATCTTCAATCTCGATTCCCTCCGCCACCACATCCATCTTGAGCGAGTGGGCGAGGTCGATGGAGGTCTGGACGATTTGGGCGTTGGGCGGGGAAGAAAGCATCTGGCTGACGAAAGAGCGGTCTATCTTCATGGTGCCGATGGGGTAGCGTTGCAGGGACTCCAGGCCGGAGTGGCCAGTGCCGAAGTCGTCCAGCGCGAGGGTGTTGCCGGCTGCGGTGAGTGTGGCCAGCAGTTGCAGGGCGAGATCGGGATTGTTGATGATGACGGTTTCGGTCAGTTCAAGTTTGAGTTCTGCGGCGGGCATGTGGTGGCGGCTGACGATGGATTTCACGCTTTCCACGAAGCCGTCGCCGGAAAGCTGCGAGGGCGACAGGTTGACGCTCACGAAGGGCTTGGGATGATTGATGCGTTCGCGCAATACCGGCCAGTCGATGCAGGCGCGCTCCAGCGTCCACAGGCCGATCTCGCGTATCTGCCCGGTCTGTTCCGCGACCCACAGGAAATCCAGCGGCGGGATCAGGCCTTCTGCCGGATGATGCCAGCGGATCAGTGCCTCGTATCCCGCGATGCGTCCGCTGGAAAGGTCGCAGATCGGCTGGTAATACATTTCGAACTGCTCTTCCCGCAGGGCTTCCGCCAAGTCGTGCGCCAGGCGCAGTTGATGGGTGGCATCGCCGCGCGTCATGTCGCGCCTGAAGGTGGTTGAGCGCGTCGGTTCAAAGGCGGGCTGGCTGCGCGTGGAGCGGTAGCGTTCGAGGATGGTCAGCAGCAAATGGCGCACCACCGGGTCGGTTTTTTCCAGTCGCTCCTTGACCAGTTGGCGCGGAATGGGGATGAGTACGGTGTCTTCGATGGCGCGCACGGTGGCGGTACGCGGTTGCTGGTCGATCAGCGCGATCTCGCCGAACAATTCGCCCTTGTTGAGGCGCGTGTATTGCGTGCTGCTGACTTTGACCTCAACGCATCCTTCCTCGATCAGGTAGGCACTGTTTCCGGGATCGCCTTCCTTGAAGATGATCTCTCCGGCGGAAAAGTTTTCACGATGCAGATTGTTTAGCATGCCGCCCCCAGGTTTAAGTACGCCTACGCTAACTGCGCATTGCGGTTGCGTCAATATGCTCCGACGTTCGGGGCGGCAAGGTTTTTGGTTTGCTTGGCAAGAGCACCAGCGCAATACCCAGCATGCTCTGTATCAGGAAGAGGATCTCGGAGATGATATGCCAGGTTTTGAACCGGGGAGCGAAAGCGCTGTTCATCACGTCCAGCGGCAGCGCCTGCAGCTTGAGACCGGCGAGGATGGGTTGCAGGATGAATTCTCCGGCAAGCACGAGCAGGAGCATCGCCACGGTGACGCGGAAGGCGTTGAGCCGCAATGCCGCGCGTCCGGATTGCTGCAGTTGATAAATGATCAGGTAAAGCGCGCAGGCAATGCCGATATAAGCCAGCACGGTGAACAACTGGCCCGCCACCATCCCGGCCAACTGGCGATCCGGCAGCGCCTTGAACAGTACGGGTACGACGACATAACCGAGCAGCCACATGCCGCCCACCCAGAGCGTGACGCCCAGCGCGGCGAAATGGCGGGGAAGATCACGCATCATTTTTTGTTGTTGTCATTCAGGGCTTTGTTCAGCGCGTCGGCAGGCATGTAGCCGGGATTGATCACGCCATTGGCAAAGACCAGTGCGGGCGTACCGTTCACGCGGAGTTTCTTGCCCAGTGCCAGCACCTGGTTGCTGGGCACATCGCATTTGCCTGCGGCTGGCGACACGTTGTTCAGCATCAGGTTATCCCATGCTTTGATCTTGTCGTCGCTGCACCAGATGTTCTGCACTTTTTCCGCCGAACCTTCAAACATGGGGTAAAGGAAGAGATACAGGGTGACATCCGTCACGTTCTGCAACTCCTGTTCCAGCTTCTTGCAGTAGCCGCAATTCGGGTCGGTGAAATAGGCCATCTTGCGGCTGCCGTTGCCTTTGACTTTCTTCACGGCAAGATCCAGCGGCAATTTGCTGAAATCCACGGCAAACAATTGCCGCGCACGCGCCTCGGTCAGGTTCTGGCGTCCTTTCAGATCGAACATGTTGCCGTCGATCAGGTATTGCGCTTTCTTGTCGGTGTAAAAGATATGGTCGCCAGTGACCACTTCGTACAAACCCGGAATGGGCGATTGGTTGACCTGGTCTACCGGGCCGATGAGTTGCGCGTAGTTCTTCAGCAGCGTGTCTTTGATGGCGGCAGCGGTTTTATCGGTTTCGGCAGCATGGGCCAGGGAAACGGAGAGCAGCAGTAACAGCAGAGTCTTGAACATGATTAAAGTCCTTGGGAGAAGATCAGTTGAGGGCGTGGCGCACCAGCATTTTTTTCAGCGGCACAAGCTTGTTGGTAAGGCCGAGTCCGAAATTACGCAAGGTGCGCAGCAGCGGGTTGTCGTTGATGAACAGGTGTTTCAGCGTGTCGGTAGTGAGTTGCATGGACATGATGTCGTTGCGCCGCGCATCCTCATAGCGGCGCAGCAGGCGCAGGTCGCCGCAATCCAGTCCACCGCGCTGTTGCAGCACTTGTACCAGTTCGCGCACATCGTGCAGGCCGAGGTTCACGCCATGGCCGGACAGCGGATGGATGTTGTGCGCGGCATCGCCGACCAGGGCCAGACGCGGTTTGGCGAGATGCGCCAGGTTAAGCACACGCAGCGCGAACGAGGCGGGCGGGGTGATGACCTGCAACTCGCCCAGCGTGTGGTACGACGCCTCGGAAACGCGCACGCTGAATTCTTCGTGAGTGAGCGCCAGCAGTTCGGCCGATTTTTCCGGGCTGACCGACCACACGATGGAAATGCGTTTGCCCGGCAGCGGCAGCAGCGCGAGGATGCCGTCCGGGGTGAACCATTGGTATGCGATGCCGCGGTGCGCTTTGCCGATATTGAAGTTGGCGACCACGCCGTGCTGGTGATAGGGGGTGGGCACTTCCGGCATGTTGGCTTGCCGGCGCACCCAGGAATCGCGGCCGTCGGCACCGACGATAAGCCTGGCGCGCAACTCGCGGCCGTCTGTCAATTTCAAATGAGCGGCGTCTTCCTGTACCGACAATTCCGCGCATTGCGCCGGTTGCAGCAGCGTGACGTTGTCCTGTTCCTGTAACCCTAGCCACAGTGCGTGTTGCAGCAGACGGCTTTCCATGATGAAGGCCAGTTCGGGTGCGCCGATTTCATAAGCACTGAAATTCAGTCTGGATCCGGCATCGCCGAAAACACGCATTTCTTCCACCTGCTGCACGCGCGACGCATCCAGCCGCTGCCATGCACCACATTCGTGCAGAAAGTCCACATTGCCGGGAGTGAATGCGTATATACGACTATCCCACTCGGAATCGAGGCTGGGCAAGGGCTGGCCTTCGATTAATGCCAAGCGCAGCCCGCTGTGCTTGAGGGCGGAAGCGAGACTGGCGCCCACCAAGCCGCCGCCGATAATGATGATGTCGAATTCCATATCGAAACTTTGCAGAAAAATTCATGAGCATCATAGCATGGGCGAGTTGATTAATTTATAATCGCCGCCCCCTTCGAAAACCAACACTACTGGTTCATGCAAATCGGCCGCTACAAGCTCAAGAATAACCTCATCGTTGCTCCCATGGCGGGTGTGACCGACAGGCCGTTCCGCATGCTGTGCAAACGCATGGGCGCGGGCATGGCGGTATCCGAAATGGTGGCCTCCAACTCTTTGTTATACGGCTCCGAAAAAACCAAACGCCGCGCCAACCATGCGGGCGAGGTCGATCCCATTTCGGTACAAATTGTCGGCGCCGACCCGAAGATGCTGGCACAGGCGGCTCAGTACAATGTGGACAACGGCGCGCAAATCATCGACATCAACATGGGCTGCCCGGCCAAGAAGATCTGCAACGTGATGGCGGGTTCCGCATTGATGCAAAATGAAACGCTGGTGGCTCAGATTCTGGAAGCGGTGGTCGGTTCCGTGGACGTGCCGGTCACCTTGAAAATACGCACTGGCTGGGACAAGGCCAATCGCAACGCGGTAAACATCGCCCGCATTGCGGAGTCCAGCGGCATCCAGGCGCTGGCCATCCATGGTCGCACCCGCGCCTGCGCCTACACCGGCGATGCCGAATACGACACCATCCGCGCCGTGAAAGCGCAAGTGAACATTCCCATCATCGCCAACGGCGACATCACCACACCGGAAAAAGCGAAGTTCGTGCTGGACCACACCGGCGCCGACGCCGTAATGATTGGCCGCGCAGCCCAGGGCCGCCCCTGGCTGTTTCGCGAGATTGAACACTATTTGCAGACCGGCACGCATCTGCTGTCGCCGCATGTGGACGATATTCATGGCGTGCTGCTCGAGCACATGACAGACCTTTACGATTTTTACGGCGAACACACCGGGTTGCGCGTGGCGCGCAAGCATATCTCCTGGTACACGAAGGGGTTACCGGGCTCGGCCGTGTTCAGGCATCGCATGAACCAGCTGGAAAGCGTGGATGCGCAGATGCACGCCGTGACGGAATTTTTCGAAGAACAAAAAGCAGGCAGCGCGAGACTGCATTACGAGGGAGGGCTTGCAGCATGACAGAAGATTGCGGGATCAACGAGAACGACATTGCCAAGCATGTGCGCAAGGCCGTGAACGACTATTTCAAGGATTTGGACGGCGAAGAACCCTCTTGCGGGATATACGACATGGTGATCTGTTGCGCGGAAAAGCCGCTGATCGAAACCGTGCTGCACCATGCGGGCGGCAACCAGACGCGCGCCGCAGAATTGCTCGGCATCAACCGCAATACGTTACGCAAGAAGATGCAGGACCATCGGATCAAATAATCAAATTTTCAAAAAGGGGAAATCAAGCATGGCTATCAAGCAAGCACTCATCAGCGTGTCGGACAAGTCCGGCGTCCTCGAATTCGCCAAGGGATTGCACGACCTCGGCGTGAAGCTCCTGTCCACCGGTGGTACCGCCAAGCTGCTCGCCGACAACAAGATTCCTGTTACCGAAGTGGCCGACTACACCGGCTTTCCCGAGATGCTGGACGGGCGCGTGAAAACGCTGCAACCGAAAGTGCATGCGGGCATCCTGGCGCGCCGCGACCTGCCCGAGCATGTTGCCACGCTGAAGAAGCACGACATCCCGACCATCGACCTCGTCGTGGTGAACCTGTATCCGTTCGCGGCCACCATCGCCAAACCCGGCTGCACACTGGAAGACGCCATCGAGAACATCGACATTGGCGGCCCGACCATGGTGCGTTCCGCCGCCAAGAACCACGCGCATGTTGCCATCATCACCGACCCGGCCGATTACGCCGACGTGCTGGCCGAGATGCAGACCAACCAGGGCGAAGTCTCATCCGCCACCAAGTTCGACCTGGCGAAAAAGGCGTTCTCGCACACTGCCGCCTACGACAGCATGATCAGCAACTACCTCACCGCCATCAACAGCGACGGCAGCAAGAGCGACTTCCCGGCGCAGATCAATTTCAACTTCGCCAAGGTGCAGGAAATGCGCTACGGCGAGAACCCACACCAGAAGGCCGCGTTCTACCGCGACCTTGTGCCGCTGGTGGGCGGCATTTCCGGCTACACCCAGTTGCAGGGCAAGGAACTCTCGTACAACAACATCGGTGACGCCGATGCAGCATGGGAACTGGTAAAGACTTTCGACCAACCGGCCTGCGTCATCGTCAAGCACGCCAACCCCTGCGGCGTGGCGATCGCCGATACTGCGCTGAACGCCTACAAGCTGGCCTACTCCACCGATACCACTTCCGCGTTCGGCGGCATCATCGCCTTCAACCGCGAACTGGATGCCGAGAGCGCCACACAGATCACCGCCAACCAGTTCGTCGAACTCATCATCGCGCCTTCCGCGTCCGAAGCTGCACTGAAAGTCACCGCTGCCAAACAGAACGTGCGCGTACTGACCCTGCCGTTGTCCAATGCGCATAACCAGTTCGACTTCAAACGCGTGGGCGGCGGTCTGCTGGTGCAGACACCGGATGTGCTTAACGTTCAGGCAGCGCAATTGAAGATCGTGAGCAAGGTGCAACCGACCAAGGAACAACTGACCGACCTGCTGTTCGCCTGGCGGGTGGCCAAGTATGTGAAATCCAATGCCATCGTATTCTGCAAGGGCGGCCAGACACTGGGCGTGGGCGCGGGACAAATGAGCCGCGTGGACAGCACGCGCATCGCCAGCATCAAGGCGCAGAACGCAGGACTGAGCCTGTCCGGTTCCGTGGTGTCGTCCGATGCCTTCTTCCCGTTCCGCGACGGTATCGATGTGCTGGCAACAGCGGGTGCCACGGCGGTGATCCAGCCGGGCGGCTCGATGCGCGACGAGGAAGTCATCGCTGCGGCGGACGAGCATGGGTTGGCGATGGTGTTCACTGGCTACCGTCACTTTAGGCACTAAACTCAATCCAAATATGCGGAGGTAGATATGCCAACAATCAGCATGTTCTACGGCATCCTGGTGTTGATGTTTTACCGGGATAACCGGCGGCATCATCTTCCGCACATTCATGTGCGTTATCAGGATAGCGAGGCCGCAGTGTCGATTGACGACGGCAGTATCCTGGAAGGCAAGATACCTCCCAAGCAGCATAAAATGGTGCAGGCCTGGATCGAGATTCATAAGGAAGAGTTGATGGTGGATTGGGAACTCGCCGTGAATGGCGAAGACCCGTTCAGGATTGCCCCGCTTCAGTGAGGTGAAAAATGTCGCTTGATGTCGTGCAAGTTAAAACCACCCCGGACTTCCAACTGGATTTGGATTTCAAGAACGGGGAACATCGGCGCTTTGATATGCGCCCCTTGCTGACTATGCGTCCTTGGGATCGAATTGCCTCGGAACAATTGTTCCATCGCGCCACAGTGGCTTATGGAACCGTGATTTGGCCGGGCGAAATCGACATCGCGCCGGAAACGCTTTATGACGACTCGGTTCCGTTATGAGTGAGTTAGGTCACGCGACATACGGCGCAATACCGATTGCGCTGCGGGCTGGCTTGTCGATCCCGCATTGCAGGTATCCCCATATAAAGGGCATTGAATGAAACGAATACCAACAGTACTGTTTATGTGCATTTTGGGAGCATGTTCCGGAAAGGAGCATGAAGCGGAAAAAGTCAAGTCGGATAAGATGCAAGTATCTTCCAAAGTGGCTACTTCAGGGAATCAACCCGCACTAAGCGAACCAGGGATGACAGAGGGAAAAGAATCGGACGCGATAGCAAATAGCGGGGGCATCGTTGAGCGAAAGGAACAATTGCTGCTCCTGCATCTTTCCAGCGGAAAGATGAAAGAGCTCAGGGATGAGGGGGACTGCAAGTCTTACGAGAATTGCAAGCGGTATGTCTATCGGGGCTTGGTGGCTGATAAGCAATTTTTTCTGATCACTGTAGGTCTTTATGAAGGTGGAGGTACGCTTCTTTACTCCAGAAAAACAGGGGAGGAAGTGGATGTTTTCAGTACACCTCATGTTTCTCCGGATGGGAGATTTGTCGTATCAGCTAGTGAGGCCGAGGCATATGGGGATGCTGGGGTTTTCTTATGGGAAGTTCGAGACGGCGCTTTAGTGACACGCTTTAGCTATGTGCCAAGTGAATATCAATTGTTCAGATTTGTGCGCTGGACCGATTCCGCCAAAGTAGAAATGATCAAAACAACTTGGCCACCAAAAGATCTGTGCGCAACTAGGACACTTGCGGAATATCAAATGGAGTTGATTGCAAAAGGCGATGAATGGGTTCTGGAAGCAAAGCCGCAAGCTGGTAAATGTTTGTAATTTGTAATGGCTGTAGCAGGATTAAGCCTGCAAGATTTAATCAGTGGGCAACTCTAGTTTTACGCAACATGAGGCAAATATGAAAATCCTAGTAATCGGTAACGGCGGTCGCGAACACGCACTGGCCTGGCGTCTGGCGCAAGGCGCAAAAGTACAGAAGGTATACGTCGCGCCGGGCAATGCGGGCACAGCGCTGGAAGAGGGCGTAGAGAACGTCGCCATTACCGCCATTCCCGAACTCATCGAATTCGTGAAGCGCGAGAACATTGAGCTCACCGTGGTCGGTCCGGAAGCGCCTCTGGCGGCGGGCATCGTGGATGCGTTCCGTGCCGCTGGCCTGAAAATATTCGGCCCGACTAAAGCAGCAGCGCAACTGGAATCCTCCAAAGATTTCGCCAAGCGTTTCATGACGCGCCACAACATCGCTACTGCGTTCTTTGAGACCTTCAGCGACATCGCTCCGGCTAAGGCCTACGTTGAGAAGCACGGCGCGCCAATCGTCATCAAGGCCGACGGTCTTGCTGCGGGCAAGGGCGTGGTAGTGGCGATGAGCAAGGATGAAGCGTTCGCTGCCATCGACATGATGCTGTCCGACAACAAGCTTGGCGATGCCGGTGCGCGCGTGGTGGTCGAAGAATTTCTCGAAGGCGAAGAAGCCAGTTTTATTGTCATGGTCGACGGCAAGAACGTGCTGGCGATGGCTACCAGCCAGGATCACAAGCGCCTCAAGGACAACGACGAAGGCCCCAACACCGGCGGCATGGGCGCGTATTCTCCCGCGCCTGTCGTTACGCCGACCATCCATGCGAAGGTATTGCGCGAAGTCATCCAGCCGGTGGTGCGCGGCATGGAAAGTGAAGGCATCACATTTACCGGATTCCTTTATGCAGGACTGATGATCTCGCCGGACGGCGGACTCAAGGTGCTGGAATTCAACTGCCGCATGGGTGATCCCGAGACGCAGCCCATCATGATGCGTCTGAAGAGCGACTTTGCCGCCATCGTCGAGCATGCCATCAACGGCACGCTGGATAAAGTGGAAGCGGAATGGGACCGGCGCACCGCACTCGGTGTGGTGATGGCTGCGGCAAACTATCCCGACACGCCGCGCAAGGGGGATGTCATTACCGGCCTGCCCAAGAAACTGGAAGATGCGCATGTGTTCCATGCGGGTACGACCATGCAGGACGGCAAAGTCGTCACCAACGGCGGACGCGTGCTGTGCGTCGTGGCCCTTGGCGACATGGTGAGGCATGCTCAGAAAAATGCGTATGACATTGCCAATACGATTCATTTCGACGGCCAGCAGATGCGCCGCGATATCGGCTATCGCGCGATCGGCAGGAAATAATTCGCTCCCTCTCCCGCGCTTTCGCGCACCCCTCTCCCGTAGGCGTGAGAGGGGTTGGGGGGAGGGACTTTGATCGGAGAGTTCCGCTTGCAACGATCAATCACTTCTTCCAGAAGTCTTGCCGCCCATCTCAAACGCGGCGGCCTCATCGCTTATCCCACCGAATCCTGCTATGGGCTGGGCTGCGATCCTGACAATCGCAACGCGGTTTTGCGTATCCTCAAACTCAAGCGGCGACCGCAAAACAAAGGTCTCATTCTCATCGCGTCGAACTTTCTGCAAGTTGCACGTTATCTGCAGCCGCTTGATCCTGCGGATCAAGCCAGGCTGCAGAACGACGCTACGCAAGCGATTACCTACCTGATGCCCGCAAAACCTTCCTGCCCCCGCTGGCTGCGCGGCGCGCACGACACTCTGGCGGTGCGCCTGACTGCGCATCCGCTTGCCAAACAACTCTGCCGCAGCGCGGGCAGCGCGCTGGTTTCCACCAGCGCAAATCGCAGCGGGCAACGCCCCGCAAAAACCAGCGCAGATTGCCGGCGAATGTTCGGAGATAAAGTGTGGGTATTGCCTGGCAGAATCGGAAAATGCAGGCAACCGTCGACGATACGGGCGTGGTCGGATGGTAAAATCATCCGCAAATAATATTTAGCCCGTCATTCCGGCCCTTCGGCAAGCTCAGGATAAACTGACCTGCGGTCAGGCCGGAATCCAGTGTTTGTATTGACATGCAGTTTGACTTTGTCCCCGCGATGCGGAGTGATTTCTGACTAACTGGATTCCGGCCTGCGCCGGAATGACGTAGCCACTGGAGAAAAAATGGATAGCGCCCCCGTCAAACAATACCTGTTGCAGTTGCAGGAACGCATCGTCGACCGTCTCGAACAAATCGACGGCAAAAAATTCCTGCGCGACAAGTGGGAGCGTGCCACCGGCAGCGGCGGCATCGGCAAGGGTGAAGGCCTCAGCTGCATTATCGAGGAAGGCAATGTGCTGGAGCGCGGCGGTGTGGCGTTCTCGCACGTGCAGGGCGACAAAATGCCGGTCTCTGCAACGCAACACCGTCCCGAACTGGCCGGTTGCAGTTGGGAAGCAATGGGCGTGTCGCTGGTGATGCACCCGCGCAATCCTTACGCGCCCACCTCGCATTGCAACGTACGCATGTTCATGGCGCACAAACCTGACGGCGAGAAGGTGTTCTGGTTCGGCGGCGGCATGGATCTCACGCCGTATTACGGCTTCGAGGAAGACGCCAAACACTTCCACCAGATCTGTAAAAATTCGCTGGCGCCGTTCGATCCGTCGCTGCACCCGAAACTGAAAAAATGGTGCGACGAATACTTCTTCCTCAAACATCGCAACGAGCCGCGCGGGGTGGGCGGCATCTTCTTCGACGACATGAGCGAACCGGATTTCGACAGTTGCTTCGCCATCCAGCAAAGCGTGGGCGACCACTACTTGTCGGCTTATGCGCCCATCCTGGAAAAGCGCAAAGACACGCCGTATACCGAACGCGAGCGCGATTTCCAGCTCTACCGGCGCGGGCGCTATGTCGAGTTCAACCTGGTCGTCGACCGCGGCACCATCTTCGGCCTGCAGTCCAACGGCCGCACCGAATCCATCCTGCTGTCCATGCCGCCGCTGGTGAAGTGGCGTTATGACTGGCATCCGGAGAAGGGTACGCCGGAAGCAGAGTTGTATGAGAAGTATCTTGTGCCGAAAGATTGGATATAAACAGGTAGGGTGGGCACGTTTCTTGTGCCCACGCGGTTTGCGGCAATTGTTTCAGCGTGGGCACAAAAAACGTGCCCACCCTACGCGCCGTAACGGGAGATCAACATGCAATCCAAAGATCATTGGGAAAAAGTCTATTCAAGCAAGGCGACCGATGCGGTGAGCTGGTTCCAGCCGCATGCCGACCTCTCGCTCGATATCATCCGTGCGACGCGTCAGGGTCTGGATGTGGGCATCATCGATGTCGGCGGCGGTGCATCCACGCTGGTCGATGATCTGGCGGCCAATGGTTACACCGACCTGACGGTGCTTGATCTGTCCGGGGCGGCACTGAATGCGGCGCGCAAGCGCCTTGGCGAACAGGCGCGCAAAGTGTGCTGGATGGAAGCGGACATCACCAGGGCGGATTTGCCGGCCAACCGTTACGATATCTGGCACGACCGCGCCGTGTTCCACTTTCTCACCGACCCGGCGGATCGTGCGGCCTATGTGCAGACGGTGTTGCGCGCGGTGAAGCCGGGCGGTCATGTGATCGTTGCCACTTTTGCCGAAGATGGCCCGTTGCAATGCAGCGGCCTGCCGGTGATGCGCTACAGCGCGGACGAGTTGCACGACCAGTTCGGCGCGGCGTTCCAATTGCTGGATCACCGCAGGGAAGAACATCACACGCCTTCCGGGGCGGTGCAGCAATTCGTTTATTGTTACTGCCGCCGCATCAGCTCCTGATTCCCGATCGGGCACGTCTCAGAACGCGGGTACCTGCAATAGCCAGGTGATGCCGAGCAGCGCGCCGAAGAAGATGACGACATGCGCCCAGGCCCAGAGCTTGTAGCGCAACGCGAGCTTGTCCTGATCGAGGTTGCTGATGAGGAACAGCCGTCCGTTGTGCGGGCGCAGCATGAAGTGGGTGTCGGGTTCGGCGAACGCTTCGATCAGGCGTTTTTCCGCTTCACGCCTGGCGGCGGAGCGCGCCAGTATCCATTCGCGCATGTCGAGCACGCCGTTGTTGTCCAGGTCGAAACGCTTGAGCAAGTCGGCGTTGTCCATTTTCCATTCCGACAACACCTGCTTTACCAAATCGTCATGCGTGAGTGAGGTATTGCTGCCGCCCACGGTCTTGAATTCGCCGATGACGTAGAGATAATCGTCCTGGATGAGTTTCCATTCGGTGTAGCGGTAACTGCCGTCCGTCCATTCGTCGCGATGCTTGGTAATGATCTCGGCCTGCTCCGGATCGACGATGCAGTCGCCGCTATCGTCGCGCAGCACGAAATAGTCGCTGCTCTCGCCCTTGTCCAGCGTGCTCCACTGATTTTTCGAGTTGCGCTGTTCCACCTTCCAGCGATACCACAGGCAAGGCAATACACGCAGTTTGCTGATGAGCGGGGTGGCCCCGGGCCTGCCGCGCCCGATCAGTTCGACATAACCCTGCGCCGCGGAGGCGATGCGTGAAGTCGGTGTGGCGCTGATAGTGCGCAGTCTGCGCAGCGCCGAATACCAGGCAAACAGGCTGACGATAGACATGATGCCAAGACACCACAGCCAGCCGGTGCGCGATTCGAGTTTGATGCCGACGAACAGTAGCAGCAGTTGCGCGCCGGAGGTGACGAGCTGCACGTACCCGCGGCGAAGGGTGGTCAGCATCGACGTCCTCTTCGGGCTACGCGCAGGCGGGAAGTTAGAAGCGGAAACCCAGTTTCAGGCTGACCGACTGGATGCCGCCGGTCTTGTCTACTTCGGCAGCGATGTTGGTGAGGCCGAGGTTCAGGTTGGCACCGACGAAAACTTTGCTTTGGGTGAAATTCTCCGACAAGGTGACGTTGCCGACGCCATTGACGTTTGCGGAGCTGTTGACCCATACCTGCCCCACGCCCGCATAAGGCGTGAGCATGGCGAAACCTTTGGAAATGGAAATATCCAGCCCTTTGGTATTCAGTGCCAGTTGATCCACCCCGCCCAGTTTGGTATAGGAGCCGCGGACAGCAATTGCCGGTGTGGCGATACCGCCTTCAACAATGGCGTAGCGCAATTCGGCACCGACCAGCGAGATGTTGGTGCTGGGGATTTTGGAATAGAAGGCGGCGACATCGATGCCGAAGGGCAGGCCCTTGGCGATGTGCAGTCTGGGTACGTACACTTTGCTGACGCTGTCCCCGCCGCCGGTCGCCGTACTCCATATTTGCGCGCTCTTGGAGGTGTCGGTCTGGGTGACTTCGATACCCATGTCGAAACCGGTGGTGCCGAGCGCTTCTGCCGGGGTAATGGGTTTGTAGCTGAGTGCGGCGCCGAGGTCTTCGGAAAGTGTTCTGAATTCCGCCTGGTTCAAGGCGCCCAGAGTGGTGATGCTGGCTGCCATGGCAGGTTGAGCGATACCCAGCGTGCAGAGCAGTGCGAGCAGTTTCTTCATGGTGTTGTTTCCTTGTATGGGTTAATCATTATGGTCGTTCGTGAGAAACACGAAGGACTCGCGTTGGGCGTGTCCAAGTCTACTTAAGTTTCCTTAGCCGAACAGCGATTTCATGTCCACATCCGTTTTTTCGGCAGTGGAAAATTCCAGCAGGGGCTTTTCGGTATAAGCAAACATATTGGCGATGAGTACGGCGGGGAATTGCTCGATACCGACGTTGTAGATGTTGACCGATTCGTTATACAACTCGCGCCGGTCGGCGATGCCGTTCTCCAGCCCGGTGATGCGGGTTTGCAGTTGCATGAAATTCTGGTTGGTTTTCAATTCCGGATAGGCTTCGGCCACGGCGAAGATGTTGCCCAGTCCCATGCGCAACATGCCCTCGGCCTTGCCCAGCGCCTCGATGTCCTGTCCCTGGCGCGCGGTCTGCACCATGGAACGCGCCTCGATCACGCGCTGCAAGGTCTCCTGTTCGAACTGCTTGTATTGTTTGCACACCTCGACCAGCTTGGGCAGTTCGTCGTGGCGCTGTTTGAGCAGCACATCGATGTTGGCCCAGGCTTTGGAAACGCCGTGTTTGAGGCTGACCAGGGTGTTGTACAGGCTGACGCTGTAGATCAGCGCGACGAGGCAGATGCCGAGCAGGATAAGCGTGGTGCTCATGTGAGGCTCCTTGTGCAATTGAGTGGGCGACGCGGCGAATCATAAAACAAATCGCCGCGCCGTTGCACAAGATTACATGGAGGATTACTGACCGAAGAAGTCTTTTACCTTGCCCATCCACGACTTGGCGCGCGGATTATGGCGTCCGGCATCCTGCTGGCTGATGGTCTCGAATTCGCGCAGCAATTCCTTCTGGCGTTCGGTGAGGTTGGCGGGCGTTTCCACCACGACATGGCAATGCAAGTCGCCGTGCACGTGGGTGCGCATGCCCTTGATGCCCTTGCCGCGCAAACGGAATATCTTGCCGCTTTGCGTTTCGGCCGGAATCTTGATGCGTGCCGAGCCGTCCAGTGTCGGGATCTCGATTTCGCCGCCCAGGGCCGCCGTGGAGAAGCTGATGGGCATTTCGCAATGCAGATCGTCGCCGTCGCGCTGGAACACGCTGTGCTGCTTGATGTGGATTTCCACATACAGGTCGCCGTGCGGTGCGCCGTGGCTGCCCGCTTCGCCATGCCCGCTGTGGCGCAAGCGCATGCCGGTGTCGATACCGGCCGGTATCTTGATTTCCAGCGTTTTCTGTTTCTTTACGCGGCCCGTGCCGTGGCAGGTGCCGCACGGTGAGCTGATCTGCTTGCCGCTGCCGTGGCAGCGCGGACAGGTTTGCTGTACCGAGAAGAAGCCCTGCTGCATGCGCACCTGGCCGTGGCCGCCGCAAGTGGTGCAGGTGCTCGCCGAGGTGCCGGGTTTGGCGCCGGAGCCGCTGCAGGTTTCGCACTCGTCCATGACCGGGATGCGGATCTGTTTTTCCGTGCCGCGCGCCGCTTCTTCCAGCGTGATCTCCATGTTGTAGCGCAGGTCGGCACCGCGATGCGCCTGGCTGCGACCACCGCGTCCGCCGCCGAAGATGTCGCCAAAGATGTCGCCGAAGTCGAAGCCCTGAGCTCCAGCCCCGCCAAAAGGATTGCCGCCGCCCATGCCGCCCGCCTCGAACGCAGAGTGGCCGTACTGGTCATAGGCTGCGCGTTTCTGTCCGTCGGACAGGGTCTCGTAGGCTTCCTTGGCTTCCTTGAAATGCTCTTCCGCTTTCGGGTTGTCCGGATTGCGGTCGGGGTGGTGCTTCATCGCCAGCTTGCGATAAGCCTTCTTGATGTCTTCCTCGGAGGCGTCGCGATTGACGCCGAGGACTTCGTAGTAGTCTTTTTTAGACATAGTCGTTAGTAGTTAGTCGCTAGTCGTTAGTTGAAAAGCGAACCGGTTTTTGTAGGATGGGTGGAGCGCAGCGATACCCATCAATACGCATTAAAAGCAAAGATGGGTATCGCTGCGCTCCACCCATCCTACGGCCTTGGTCGTTAGTTCATTGTCGCCAGTCGTTTAGTAGAAAGCGAACCCAAGGGGTTAACTAACGACTAACGTCTAGCGACTAGTAACTTATTATTTGTCCTTCACTTCGGTGAACTCGGCATCGACCACATCGGCATCGTCTGCCTTGGCTTCGTTGCCGGGCTGGGCGCCGCCTTGCGCGGCCTGCGCCTTGGCCTGCTCGGCGGCGTACATCTTCTCGCCCAGTTTTTGCGCGGCCGTGGCCAGGGCTTCGGTCTTGGCGTCGATGGCTTCCTTGTCGTCACCCTTCACCACCCCTTCGGCATCCTTCAGCGCGGCTTCGATGGCGGACTTCTCGTCGGCAGACAATTGCTCGCCGTATTCCTTCATCGACTTGTTGGTGGAGTGGATCAGTGCGTCCAGCTGGTTGCGGGCGGTCACCAGTTCCATCGCCTTCTTGTCTTCGTCGGCGTGCGCCTCGGCGTCCGCCACCATGCGGTTGATCTCTTCCTCGCTCAAGCCGGAGCTGGCCTTGATGGTGATATTGGCTTCCTTGTTGGTGGCCTTGTCCTTGGCGCTCACGTGCAAAATGCCGTTGGCGTCGATGTTGAAGGTCACTTCGATCTGCGGCATGCCGCGCGGTGCGGGCGGGATGTCGGACAGGTTGAACTGGCCCAGGCTCTTGTTGCCGGACGACATCTCGCGCTCGCCTTGCAGCACGTGGATGGTCACGGCATTCTGGTTGTCTTCGGCGGTGGAGAACACTTGCGAAGCTTTTGTAGGAATCGTGGTGTTCTTCTTGATGAGCTTGGTCATCACGCCGCCCATGGTCTCGATACCCAGAGACAACGGCGTCACGTCCAGCAACAGCACGTCCTTCACTTCGCCCTGCAGCACGCCGCCCTGGATGGCCGCGCCGACCGCCACGGCTTCGTCCGGGTTCACGTCCTTGCGCGCTTCCTTGCCGAAGAACGCCTTGACCTTCTCCTGCACCATCGGCATGCGCGTCTGGCCACCGACCAGGATCACGTCGGCGATGTCGGCATTCGACACGCCTGCATCCTTCATCGCGATCTTGCACGGCTCGATGGTGCGCGCGACCAGGTCTTCCACGATGCTTTCCAGCTTGGCGCGGGTGATCTTCACGGCCAGGTGTTTCGGGCCGGTCGCGTCTGCAGTGATGTAGGGCAGGTTCACTTCGGTCTGCTGTGCGGAAGACAGTTCGATCTTGGCTTTTTCCGCCGCGTCCTTCAGGCGTTGCAAGGCCAGCATGTCCTTCTTCAGGTCAACGCCGCTTTCCTTCTTGAATTCTTCCACCAGGAACTCGATCACGCGCATGTCGAAGTCTTCGCCGCCCAGGAAGGTGTCGCCATTGGTGGACAACACTTCGAACTGGTGTTCGCCGTCGATTTCGGCGATGTCGATGATGGAGATGTCGAACGTGCCGCCGCCCAGGTCATACACCGCGATCTTGCGGTCGCCTTCCTGCTTGTCCAGGCCGAAAGCCAGTGCGGCTGCGGTCGGTTCGTTGATGATGCGCTTCACGTCCAGACCGGCGATGCGACCGGCGTCCTTGGTGGCCTGGCGCTGCGAGTCGTTGAAGTAGGCCGGAACGGTGATGACGGCTTCGGTGACGGGCTCGCCCAGGTAGTCCTCGGCGGTCTTCTTCATCTTGGCCAGCACTTGCGCGGAGATTTCCGGTGCGGAGATTTCCTTGTCGCGCACCTTCACCCATGCGTCGCCGTTCTTGGCCTTGACGATGGTGTAGGGAACCATGTTGATGTCTTTCTGCACCATCGGCTCCTCGAAACGGCGGCCGATCAGGCGCTTCACGCCGTACAGGGTGTTCTTGGGGTTGGTTACGGCCTGACGTTTGGCGGGCGCGCCCACCAGCACTTCACCATCTTCCATGTAGGCGATGATGGACGGTGTCGTGCGCGTGCCTTCCGCGTTCTCGATCACCTTGGTCTTGCCGTTTTCCATGATGGCCACGCAGGAGTTGGTCGTGCCCAGGTCAATGCCGATAATCTTTCCCATGATGCTTTCCTTTCAGTTGAATTCGTCAGTGTTGAATACTGTTACTGCCTTGCCACCCAAGATCAGGGCGGCATTGGATATTTCAAGTGCCTATTCCTTGGCTTTCGCGACCATCACCAGCGCCGGGCGCAAAATCCGGTCATTCAGGGAGTAACCCTTCTGCATCACGCTGACCACGGTGTTGGCTTCCTGATCGCTGTCCAGCACGCCGATGGCCTGGTGCTTGTGCGGATCCAGTTTTTCGCCGATGGGGTTGATTTCCTTGATGTTGAATTTCTCGAACACGCTGGAAAGCTGTTTCAGCGTTAATTCCATCCCGCTCTTGAAACTCTCGATGTTCTCCGTTTGCACGGCAAGTCCGGCTTCCAGACTGTCTTTCACCGCCAGCATCTCGTTGGAGAAGCGCTCCACGGCGAACTTCTGCGCCTTGCTCACATCCTCGGCGGCACGGCGGCGGATGTTCTCGCCCTCGGCCTTGGCATACATCCAGGCGTCATAGTGTTCCTGCGCCTTGCGCTCGGCTTCCTGCAGCATTTGTTCCGGGCTGGGGGTGGTATCGCCCGTTGGCTCGACCGGGGATTCGGTGTTTGCCGGGATCTCCTGCTGTTCGATTTGCGGGGCGTTTTCGTTCTGTTCCATGCGGTTCTCCTTTTTCGACCTGAGACTTGTTGGGGCGATATTCCCGATTTCAAGGGCAGGTGAAAAATATTTTTCAGTGCGATAATGCGCGCCGATTTCAATCGCCCAGCCATGACCTCCAAGAACTATCACTGGCGCATCGCCGGTTTCTATTTCTTCTACTACGCCTTCGTGGGCATGTTTGCGCCCTACTGGAGCCTGTACCTCAAGTCCCTGCATTTCGATGCCATCGAGATCGGCATCCTGATGTCCATCCAGCCGGTGATGCGCATGGTCGCGCCGGGCATATGGGGCTGGCTGGCCGACCATACCGGGCGCAGCCGGGACGTGGTGGTGACGGCGGCGACCCTGAGCGCGTTGTTTTATCTCGGGGTGTTCGCCACCACCAGTTTCTGGGGGCTGTTCCTGGTGCTGGCGCTGATGAGTTTTTTCTGGACCGCCTCGATGCCGCTGGTGGAGGCCACCACGCTGACTTACCTCGGCAAGAACACCGCGCATTACGGGCGTCTGCGTTCCTGGGGTTCCATCGGTTTTATCGTCGCCGTGGTGGGGCTGGGCTATGCCTTCGACTACATCGCCATTGCCTGGCTGTTGTGGGCGGGGTTGGTGTGTGAGATCGGCATCCTGGTGTTTGCGCGCCAGATGCCGAAAACCGAAGTGATCGCGCACCACACCGACAGCCAGCCAATCCGGCAGATCGTGCTGCAGCCGCGTGTGCTGGCCCTGTTCGGCGCATGTTTCCTGATGTCGGTGGCGCACGGCCCTTACTACACGTTCTTTTCCATCTACCTGGTGGAGCACGGCTACGCAAAGAGCGCGGTCGGGGGATTATGGGCGCTGGGGGTGATCTGCGAGATTGGCGTGTTTTTCCTGATGCCCGCGCTGGTGCGGCGTCTTGGCTTTGTGCGCATCCTGTTGTTCAGCCTCGGCGCGGCGGTGCTGCGCTTCCTGCTTATCGGCTGGGCGGTGGACTGGGTGGTGCTGATATTGTTCGCGCAAATGCTGCACGCGCTCACCTTCGGCGCTTATCACGCCAGTTCGCTGGGGTTGGTACACCAGTTCTTCCAGGGGCGGCACCAAGGCAGGGGGCAGGCACTGTTCGGTAGCGTGTCCTACGGTGCGGGCGGCGTGCTGGGCGGCTTGGTGAGCGGCCCGATCTGGCAGCACTGGGGCGCGACCGCGTTGTATTCGTTCAGCGCCTCTGCGGCACTGCTGGGCTTCATCTTGATGTGGTGGAAGCTGCGCAGACTGGCTTCCGGGCAAGTCTCGACGCCGCAGGTTTGATACCGGGGGAAAGTGTAAGTGTTCGGCGCTATTCGTCCGGCGAAATCCGCGCCAGAACCTGCCAGGCCAGTCCCCTGCAAACGTTGCCGAGCACGGTGGGCAACTCCGGTGGAATCCGCGTATGCAGCAGCAGTTTGCTGCAACTGACGGCATATACCGGATCAAGGAGGCGCGCGCGGTAATCCTGCATCAGTTCGTCCAGCGTGCGTTCCGCCGCCATTTGCTGCCAGGGGTTGGTCGGCCATTGGGACGGCAATCCAAAAGCCCGCGTGTAGGTATCGAGGTCGTTGCGCACGGTTCGGATATCTTCATGTGAATCACGAAACGGCAGCAGCACCAAAGCCGACATCTCATAAAGTCGTTGGTCCATTTCCGGGTGGTTGGCAACGCCGTCGATGACGCCATACCAGTCGGGCATCGTTTCCAGCTTGGCCACGATTTTTTCCAGTTTCTCCGGCGAACGCCCATCCAGCGGCGTATAGAGGCGCCCTTCACGGGACAGGGGCTCGCGAAAGTTGTCGGTCATCACCGCAATGGAGCGCTTGCCCAGCAGGCCGAGGCCGTGGCACAGCATGTGGGTGATGCTGGTCTTGCCGGTACCCCCTTTGTTGCCAATAACACAAATCAACCGATTCACAATGCCTGCTCCTGGGACGATCACGATTCGTGAAAACCGTTTTCGAGTTTGCGGTAGCGTGATTCTAGATATTTATTTTCAGGGGATTGCATTGAATAGAGTGGGAATAACACGCCATTCGTGTGCTTTGATCTATATAGATTAGTTTGACCTGAGCGGATGGTGCAGGAGATTGATTCCGGAAATTTGGCGGCCTAAGTTTAGAAAACAAATCTGCAAGGCAGATGAACGGTTCAATGTTTCGCCCCGGCTTTCAACGAGCAAAGTGTTGAATCGGTGTTCGATCTCAGAGCGGCAACGCAGTCTTGTCCACCACCCGGCGCAATACAAAGCTGGAATGCACGCCGGTGACGCCCTCGATCCGCGTAATGCGGTTCAGCAGCAATTCCTGGTAGGCATCCATGTCCTTCACGATCACCTTGAGCTGGTAGTCGGCATCCTGTCCGGTAATCAGCAGGCATTCCAGTACATCCGGGATTTCGACCACCTTTGCCTCGAAGTTGCCGAGGCGCTCCGGTGTGTGTTTGTCCATCGAGATCAGGATCAGCGCCATCAATGACAGGCCAAGTTTTTTGGCATCAAGCAGCGCGCGGTAGCCGGTGATGAGCCCGGATTCTTCCAGTGCGTGCAAGCGGCGCAGGCAGGGGGAGGGGGTGAGGCTGATGCGGTCGGCCAAGTCCTGGTTGCTGATGCGCCCGTCTTTTTGCAATACGCGCAATATCTGTAAATCGTAAGTGTCGAGTTGCATGATATTCCTTCGTTATTCGTAAAGGTGGCATATGGTTTTAAATATAACCCATAAGTGCGCAACATTATTGCGCATAATGCTATTATAAGGGCGAAATACGCAAGTGTCTGCCACGGCTTTATTTATATGATTGTTCTCGTTGAGTTTTCATCCAATAACCCAAGGAGACCGCAATCATGTTGAAACATCCTGCATCCAAATACCGGCCTTTCCCGCCCGTCAATCTTGCCGATCGGCAATGGCCGAATCGCACCATCACCCAGCCTCCAATCTGGATGAGTACCGACCTGCGCGACGGCAACCAGTCGCTGTTCGAGCCCATGAATGCGGAACGCAAGATGCGCATGTTCCACATGTTGTGCGAGATCGGTTTCAAGGAGATCGAGGTGGCGTTTCCTTCCGCCTCGGAAACGGATTTCAACTTCGTGCGCGGACTGATCGAGGGCGGCCATATTCCCGAGGATGTGACCATCGAAGTGTTGACGCAGGCGCGCGAGCACCTGATCCGGCGCACCATGGAATCGCTCAAGGGCGCGCGGCGCGCCATCGTGCATGTGTACAACCCGATCTCGAAACCGTTCCGCGAAACGGTGTTCCGCATGAGCAAGGCGGAGGTCGTCGACATGGCTGTGTCTGCCGTGAAGCTGGTCAGGCAGTTGGCTGACCAGCAGCCGGAAACGCAATGGGTACTCGAATACAGCCCGGAAACCTTCACGGCGGCGGAACTCGATTTTTCGCTGGAGATTTGCGATGCCGTGACCGAAGCCTGGGGAGCGACGCCGGACAACAAGGTGATTCTCAACTTGCCCACGACCGTGGAACTTGCCACGCCGAACGTGTACGCCGACCAGATTGAGTGGATGCACCGCCAGCTCGCGCGGCGCGACAGCGTCATCCTGAGTTTGCACACGCACAACGACCGCGGCACGGCCGTGGCGTCTGCCGAGTTGGGTTTGATGGCAGGCGCAGACCGCGTCGAGGGTTGCCTGTTCGGCAATGGCGAACGTACCGGCAATGTGGATATTGTGACGCTGGCCATGAACCTTTACACGCAGGGCATAGACCCTGGACTGGATTTTTCCGACATCGACGCCGTTGCGCGCACGGTCGAGTATTGCAACCAGTTGCCCATCCATCCGCGCCATCCCTATGTGGGCGACCTGGTATTCACCGCGTTCTCCGGCTCGCACCAGGATGCGATCAAGAAAGGCTTCGCCGTGCAGCAGTCGGATGCGTTGTGGAGTGTGCCCTACCTTCCCGTCGATCCGAAAGACGTGGGACGCAACTACGACTCGGTGATCCGCGTGAACAGCCAGTCCGGCAAGGGCGGCATCGCCTACTTGCTGGAAACGGAATACGGCATCGTCATGCCGCGCCGTTTGCAGGTGGAATTTTCGGGCGTCGTGCAAAAGCACGCCGACAGCCACGGCGGGGAGATCAGCGCGGCCGAAATCTGGCAGCTGTTTTCGGCCACTTATCTCGACACCGTGGCGCCGGTGCGTTACCGGGAGCACCACCTGTTCGAACATGGCGCGGCGCAAGGCATCCGCCTCAACGTGGATATTGGTGGCATTTCGCATTTGCTCACGGGCGAAGGCAACGGCCCCATCGATGCCGCGGTGCATGCCTTGCAAAGCGCCGGAATTTACGTTCAGGTGCGCAGCTATGAAGAGCGCTCGATGGGCGCCAGCGGCGAGGCCGGCGACGCCCGCGCCTGCGCATTCATGGAGATAGCGGATGCGGAGGGGAGTACCGGGTGCTATGGCGTGGGCATGGATGCGAACATTGTCACGGCGTCGATCAAGGCGCTGGTGAGTGGCACTAATCGGATAGGGGTGACTTTGCCGAAAACGGGCGCCATTGCTTGGGACGGCGCATCTGCTGTGGCATAATCGCGCGCTAATTCGGGAACAGTAAATGAACACCAAAACGTTATACGACAAACTCTGGGACAGTCACGTGGTGCGGCAGGATGCCGACGGCACGGCGCTGATCTATATCGACCGTCAACTGGTGCATGAAGTCACCAGCCCGCAAGCCTTTGAAGGTCTGAAACTGGCGCAGCGCAAACCCTGGCGCACTGCATCCATGCTGGCGGTGCCGGACCACAATGTGCCGACCACCAACCGCGCGGCGGGCATCAAAGATCCCATCTCGCGCTTGCAGGTGGAGACGCTGGACGCCAACTGTGCCGAGTACGGCGTAGTCGAATTCAAGATGGGCGACATCCGTCAGGGTATCGTGCATGTGATCGGCCCGGAGCAGGGCGCGACCCTGCCCGGCATGACCGTGGTGTGCGGCGACTCGCACACCAGCACGCACGGCGCATTCGCCGCCTTGGCGCATGGTATCGGCACTTCCGAGGTCGAGCATGTGATGGCGACGCAATGCCTGCTGGCGAAGAAATCCAGGGCGATGCTGGTGCAGGTGGAAGGCGCGCTTGGCAAGGGCGTGACCGCCAAGGACATCGCGCTGGCGGTGATCGGCAAGATCGGCACGGCGGGCGGGACGGGCTTTGCCATCGAATTTGCGGGCAGCGCGATTCGCGATCTGAGCATGGAAGGTCGCATGACCCTGTGCAATATGGCTATCGAGGCCGGTGCGCGTGCGGGTATGGTGGCGGCGGATGACACCACTATTGAATACGTGAGAGGCCGTCCGTTCGCGCCGCAGGGTGAGAATTGGGACAAGGCCGTGGCCTACTGGAAGACGCTGCACAGCGATACCGGAGCGAAGTTCGATGCGACGGTCGAGTTGGATGCGGCGCAAATCAAGCCGCAGGTGACCTGGGGTACGTCGCCGGAAATGGTGGTGGCGGTGGACGGGCGCGTGCCCGACCCCGCTTCCGCGCCGGATGCGGTAAAACGCGCCGACTGGGAACGCGCGCTGGCTTACATGGGGCTGGAAGCGAACACGCCGATCACCGGGATCGAGGTCGACAAGGTGTTTATCGGTTCCTGCACCAACGGGCGCATTGAGGATATGCGCGCGGCGGCAACGGTGGCCAAGGGCAAGAAGGTGGCGGGCAACGTGAAACTGGCGATGGTGGTGCCGGGTTCCGGCCTGGTGAAGGCGCAGGCCGAACAGGAAGGTCTGGACAAGATATTCATCGCGGCGGGTTTCGAGTGGCGCGATCCGGGGTGTTCCATGTGCCTCGCCATGAACGATGATCGTCTGGCGCCCGGGGAGCGTTGCGCGGCAACTTCCAACCGCAACTTCGAGGGACGGCAAGGACAGGGTGGCCGCACACACCTGGTGAGTCCGGAAATGGCGGCTGCGGCGGCAATCGCCGGGCATTTCGTGGATGTGAGTCGATAGGAGGAGTGTCATGAAAAAACGATTCGTATTGACGATGCTGTTGGGCGCATTTCTGAATCAGGCCGTATTTGCAGAGGAAGAAAAAAGCGAGCCTCAAAAAGAAGAAAAAAGCGTTTCTCAAAAAGAGGAAGATAAAAGCGTCCCTCAGAAAATGGGCGATACCCTGAAAAAGGGCGGCGAAGCAGCCGGCCGCGGTATTGAAAAGGGCGCCGAAGTGGTTGGCCAGGGTCTCAAGAAGGGCGGCGAGGCTACCGTCAAGGGCGTCAAGAAGGCCGAAGCCTGGGTCGGCAGAAAGTTGCAGCAAGGTGGCGAGAAACTGGAGAAAGCGGCAGAGTAATGAAGCGTATTTTCATTGTATTGGTTTTGGCGCTGTTTACGGCGGGAGCCTTGGCTGAGGAGCCGCGCCCGATCAAGAAGGCGGGAGAAGGCATTGAAAAGGGTGAAGCGGCGGCTGGGCGCGGCCTCAAGAAAGGCGGTCGGGCAGTGGGGCGCGGCGTCGAAAAAGGTCTCAAATATCCCGTCAAGGGCCTCAAGAAAACCGGGGACTGGCTTGATAAAAAGGTGGGCAAAGGTGGCAAATAACATGGGAAGGCGGATGACTGATGCGTAAGTTCTCGTTGCTGGATGGGCTGGTCGTGCCGTTGGATAGAGCCAACGTGGACACCGACGCCATCATTCCGAAACAGTTTCTGAAGTCGATCAAACGTTCCGGCTTCGGCCCCAACGCGTTCGACGAATGGCGTTACCTTGACCACGGCGAGCCGGGCATGGATAACAGCAAGCGTCCTTTGAACGAGGACTTCGTGCTGAACCAGCCGCGATATCAGGGCGCGCAGATCCTGCTGGCGCGCGAAAACTTCGGCTGCGGCTCGTCGCGTGAACATGCGCCCTGGGCGCTGGAGGATTACGGCTTCGTCGTGATCATCGCGCCGAGTTTCGCCGACATTTTCTTCAACAACTGTTTCAAGAACGGCTTGTTGCCGATCAGGCTGGATGCGGACAAGGTGGATGCGTTGTTCAAGGCAGTGGAGGCCAATGTCGGCTTCAAGCTGAAGGTCGATCTGGAACAGCAGAGTATTACCGCACCGGACGGCACGGTGTACAAGTTCGAGGTGGATGCGTTCCGCAAGCATTGCCTGTTGAACGGCCTGGACGATATCGGCCTGACGTTGCAGCATGTGGCCGACATCAAGGCGTTTGAGGCGAAACACCGTGCGGCGCAGCCGTGGTTGTATGCGTAATTGTTTTTGTAAATTCGATTGGAAAAACAGATGAAGATTGCAGTTTTGCCGGGTGACGGCATCGGACCGGAGATCGTCGCCCAGGCGGCAAAAGTGTTGGAAGCGTTGCGCAGCGACGGCTTGAAAATCGAGATGGAATACGCCCATATCGGCGGTGCCGGTTACGATGCGGCGCAGGACCCGTTGCCGGAGGCGACGCTGAAACTGTCGAAGGAATCCGATGCGGTGCTGCTGGGTGCCGTGGGCGGATACCAGTACGACAACCTGCCGCGCCCCATGCGTCCGGAGCAGGGCCTGTTGCGCATCCGCAAGGGACTGGGGCTGTTCGCCAACCTGCGTCCGGCGATGGTATACCCGGAACTGGTGAACGCCTCGACATTGCGTTCCGACATTGTGTCCGGGCTGGACATCATGATCCTGCGCGAATTGACCGGCGACATCTACTTTGGCCAGCCACGCGGCATCCGCACGCTGGACAACGGCGAGCGCCAGGGTTTCGATACCATGCACTACAGCGAGTCGGAAATCCGCCGCGTGGCGCATGTCGGCTTCCAGATCGCGATGAAACGCAACAAAAAACTGTGCTCGGTGGACAAGGCCAACGTGCTGGATACCAGCATGTTCTGGCGCGAAATCGTGACGGAAGTGGCGAAGGAATATCCCCAGGTCGCCACGTCGCACATGTACGTGGATAATGCGGCCATGCAACTGGTGCGCGCGCCCAAGCAGTTCGATGTGATCCTGACCGGCAATATTTTCGGCGATATCCTGTCGGACGAGGCGTCGATGCTGACCGGCTCCATCGGCATGCTGCCGTCGGCGTCGCTGGATTCGAACAACAAGGGTTTGTACGAGCCTTGCCACGGTTCCGCGCCGGACATCGCAGGCAAAGATATGGCCAATCCGCTGGCGACCATTTTGTCGGTGGCAATGATGATGCAATATACCTTCGGCCGTGCCGACATCACGCAACGCATTGAAGGCGCTGTGCGCAAGGTGTTGCAGCAAGGCTTGCGCACGGGCGATATCTTCGAAGAGGGCAAACAAAAAGTCGGTTGTGCGGCGATGGGCGATGCGGTTGTCGCAGCGCTTTAATTCAGGACAAAAGGAAGAATCATGAAAGTAGGTTTGGTCGGTTGGCGCGGCATGGTGGGTTCGGTGCTCATGCAACGCATGCGCGAAGAAAAGGATTTTGAGTTGTTCGAGTCAGTGTTTTTCACCACCTCCAATGCGGGTGGCGAAGCGCCTGCCGAGGGTAAAGGTGTTCCCCTGAAGGATGCGCACGACCTCAACGAGCTGAAGGCGATGGACGCCATCATTTCCTGCCAGGGCGGCGATTATACGACTGCGATCTTCCCCAAGCTGCGTGCGGCGGGCTGGCAGGGCTACTGGATCGATGCGGCATCCACGCTGCGCATGGAGAAGGACGCGGTCATTATTCTGGATCCCGTGAATCTCGACCTCATCAAGAAATCGCTGGCCAGCGGCGGCAAGAATTTCATCGGCGGCAATTGCACCAACAGCATCTTGTTGATGGGCTTGAACGGCCTGTTCAACGCGGGTCTGGTGGAGTGGGTGTCGTCCATGACTTACCAGGCCGCATCGGGTGCGGGCGCACAGAACATGCGCGAACTGCTGAACCAGATGGGCGTGGCTTACGCCTCTGTGTCCGATCTGCTGTCCGATCCGAAATCGGCCATTCTGGAAATAGATCGTCGTCTGGCGGAGAAGCTGCGTTCGGCGGAGATGCCCACTGAAAACTTCGGCGTACCCCTGGCGGGCAGCCTGATCCCGTGGATCGACAAACAACTCGACAACGGCCAATCCAAGGAGGAGTGGAAGGGACAGGCCGAGGTCAACAAGATTCTGGGTACCAGCCAGCGTATACCGGTGGATGGTCTGTGTGTGCGTATCGGTGCAATGCGTTGCCACAGCCTGGCGCTGACCCTCAAGCTGAAAAAGGATGTGCCGCTGAGCGAGATTGAGGCGCTCATCAAGGGCGGCAACCCCTGGGTCAAATTCGTGCCAAATCAGCGCGAAATTTCGGTGCGCCAATTGACACCTGTTGCCGTGACGGGCAAGCTGGACGTGGCAGTCGGGCGCGTGCGCAAGATGGAACTGGGACCGGAATATGTAAGCGCTTTCGTCTGCGGCGACCAGTTGCTGTGGGGGGCTGCCGAACCGTTGCGCCGCATGTTGCGTATCCTGTTAAACAAGTAGTTCAGCGAAGTATTTCCGGTTTTTAACTGGCGGTTAACGCATGAACTTAAGGTAAAACTGAGCTTGCATCACTAACCCTATGATGTTAATCTGAATAACGTATGGGAAAATAAAAGGGTGGCGACGTGCTGAAATCAATTCTAAAAGCGTCTATATACATTGCCGGCTTGGCTATGTCTGGCTTCGCTTGGGCGGCTGGCTTGGGTGGCATCAATGTCTCGTCGTCACTGGGGCAACCGCTGAAAGCAGAGATCGAGGTGACCTCTGTCGACAGGACTGACAAAACAACGCTAAGAGCAAAATTGGCTTCTGCCAACGAGTACAAGAAAGCGGGCATTGACTATCCCTATAACATCCCCAAGCTCAAGTTCCAGATCAAGGATCGTGAAAACGGCGAATCATTCATCAAGGTAACGTCGGTTCAGCCGGTAAACGAGCCCTTCGTAACCTTGATGGTCGAATTGAACTGGTCTTCCGGCCAATTGTTGCGTGAATACACATTCCTGCTGGATCCACCCGGTTACAAGCCTGTGCAACCCGAGGTGGCTGAAGTTAAGCCCATTGAACCGGTTATTGCAGAACTTGTTGCTGAACCCATTCCGGAACCTGTCGTTTCCGAACCTGTTGCTGCTGCTGTGCCATTGCCGGAAGCGCCGGTGGTTGCTGAGGCGGCCTCGGCTGTTGCGCCGGTTGCGGAGCCAATCGCTGCAAGTGCGGTTGTTGCCGAGCCGGCTGCGGAATCCGTCCCTGCTGCAGAGAAAACAGAGCCATCGGCACAGGAATCCGTTTCTGCAGAAGTGATCCCGGAACCTCAGGATGCGCTGAGCAAGGAAGAGGCGCTTGCCGAAGCTGTTCCTGAAGAAATGTCCGAGCAGATCACCGTGATTCGTGGAGATACGCTGACCAAGATTGCGGCACAGATCAAACCCGACAATGTCAGCCTGGAGCGCATGCTGGTTGCCCTGTATCGCGAGAACGCCGGGGTGTTCGATGGTCACAACATGAATCGCATCAGAGCGGGAAAGATATTGACGCTTCCGAAAAGCGATGCCATTCAGATGTTGCCCCAGGCAGATGCGGAAGAAGAAATTCGCGTACAAGCTGCCGACTGGAATGTGTACCGCCAGAAGCTTGCCGCCAAACAAGCTGTAAGAGTTGAGGTTGCAGACAAGCAGGAAGCCACCGGCAAAATCAGCGCGGCAGTGATCGACAAGGCGTTCGCCGATAAAGAACCTGCCACGGAAGTGCTGAAACTTTCCAAGGGTGAAGCACCCAACGACAAAGCGGTGGGGGGGGGTAAGTCTACAACCGATGAGAAGGTCATCGCCAAAGAGGAAGAGGCAATCGCCAAGAGCAAGGCATTGAAGGATGCGCAAGAACGCACGGCAATTCTGGAAAAGAGCATCCAGGATATGAAGCGTCTCGAGGAGTTGAAGAAAGAATCGGTACCGGTATCGGCGCCTGCGCCTGCAATCGCGCTGAATGCAGCGTCTGCACCGCAGCCTGCCAGCAGTGTGGTTCCGGCCAAGCCGAAACCCAAGGTTGTAATGCCCCCCAAAGTTGTTGAAGAGCCGTCCCTGATCGATCAATTATTGAGCGAGCCTCTCTATATGGCGGGTGGTGCGGCATTGTTGTTGGCGCTGGGAGGATTGGGCTTCGTCGCTGCTCGACGCGGCAAGGGCGGCGGCAAGAAAAAGGCATTTTCGAGGAAGGACGATATTGGCAGCACCACCGGGCGTATTGCTGCACCGATCGCGCCTTCGCCAGACACCGGTGACTTTACCCATGCAACGCCTCATGTTGCTGCACCGGTAACCAGCAGTGACTCCGAGGAGGTGGATCCTATCGGTGAAGCGGATCTGTTCCTGACTTTCGGACGCGATGCTCAGGCTGAAGAAGTGTTGAAAGAAGCCCTGAAAAAGAATCCGAATAATATGCCGGTCAAGCTCAAGCTGTTGTCCATCTACGCCAACCGCAAGGATACCAACTCGTTCTACAGTTACGCGCGTGAGGTCAAAGAGTCCGGCGATACATCGGCCTGGGATGAAGTCGTTGTCATGGGACGAGAACTGGATCCGAGCAATCCGTTCTATGGCGGCAACGGAGGTGCTGCTGCACCGGTAGTCGAGACCAAGGCAAGCACTGCTGCTCCGGCACCGGATATCGCGCCTTCAGTTGACTTTGATCTGGGCTTCGGTTCGCCGGCATCCGCCAAACCGGAATCCACTCATCAAACAACGGTTGTCCTGGAAACGCCCTCCATGGAGAAAACCACCATCATGCCGGCAGAAGCGTTGCGTTCTGATATGCCGTCGGCGACCATGGATTTTGATATAACAGGAACGAATCCGGGAACGCCCGCGATGGGATCTGGCGGCAACGGGGCAGCGGCGTTGAATATGGAGGATCTGGTGTTCGACGTTACGGCGACCAGCCCCCGAGTGCCGATTCCCTCACCTGCCGCCCCGGCGCAGGATGAAGACACCATGACCTTCACGCTGGATTTCCCCACCGAGAGCAAACCCAAGGTTGCACCTGCACGCGATCTGGGACTGGATGAAATCACGCTGAATCTGGATCAATCCGGATCATCTGCCGCGACTTCCACAAGCGCGCCGAAGGACGATGATTGGCAGGAGGTCGCCACCAAGCTTGATCTGGCCAAGGCCTACCAGGAGATGGGTGACATAGCCGGTGCACGCGAGATTCTGGACGAAGTATTGCGCGACGGCGATGCCCAGCAGCGCGAATCTGCGCAAGCCCTGATGCAGCAGTTGTAATCGGCTTGAGCGAACTGAGCGGCAGCCTGTACGGCTGCCGTTTTCATTTGGACGATATGAAATTCATTCCACATCCTGCAGTTCAAATACTTATTTGGGTGTTGCTGGCCTTGCTGGCGCAACGTCTGCAGCCGCTTGCCCTTCTGGTGCTGGCATCTGTCCTGTTTGCGCTGGCATTGAAGTTGTGCGCAAAGCAGTTGTTAGGTCTGTTAAGGCGCACGCGCTGGATACTGTTTTCCCTGCTGCTGATTTACGCCTACACAACACCGGGCACTGCGCTAATGGCGCAACTTGGCCTCCTATCCCCTACCCGCGAGGGTCTGCTGGACGGAGTGCTGCAGTTGGGGCGGCTGGTGAGCGTGCTGTCCGGTCTGGCGATCTTGTTGGCGCTGCTGACGCAGACACAGCTCATCAGCGGATTGTATTCCCTGGCGTATCCCTTGCGCTGGCTCGGTTTGTCGCGCGAACGTATCGCCGTACGCCTGGCGCTGACCCTGGAGTATGCTGAATCCGCCATGCGCGATACGGCCAGCGACTGGCGTACGACCATCCACAATGCCATGCAGCCTTGCGCAGAGGGGGCGGAACACATTGAACTGCGACTGCAGCCTTTTCGAGCCGTTGATGTCATGCTGTTGCTGGCCTGTGCGGCCGTGCTGGCAGGGGTGTGGCGATGAGGATTGCGCTGGGGGTGGAATACGACGGCAGCGGCTACAACGGTTGGCAGAGTCAGCCGGATGTGCCCAATGTTCAGGATGCGCTGCAAATGGCATTGAGCGGCATTGCGGGCGAGGACATCAGCATCCTGGCTGCGGGCCGTACCGATACCGGCGTACACGCGCTGGAGCAAGTGGTCCATTTCGATACCGATGTCGACAGGCCGCTCTCGGCCTGGGTGCGCGGCACGAATGCGTTGCTGGCAAAGGATATTGCCGTGTTGTGGGCACACCCGGTGCCGGAAGAATTTCACGCGCGTTTCTCGGCGCAGGCACGCAGCTACCAATATGTTCTGGTCAACCGGCCGTCGCGCAGCGCTGTCCATCATGGGAAGGTAGGCTGGTTTCACATGCCGCTGGACGTGGCGGCAATGCGCGCAGCCGCGCAATACCTGCTGGGCGAGCATGACTTCAGCGCCTTCCGTTCCTCGCAATGCCAGGCCAAAACGCCGGTCAAAAATTTGGCGCAGCTCGATATTCGGCAACAGGGCGACACGATCATTTTCAACCTGACGGCCAATGCCTTCCTGCATCACATGGTGCGCAACATACTGGGTTGTCTGCTGTATGTGGGCAAGGGCAAATACCCGCCGTACTGGGTGCGCGAGGTGCTGGAAGGGCGAGAACGCAAGCTGGCGGCGCCGACCTTTGCTGCGGATGGACTGTATCTGCGCCATATTACCTACGACCCTAAATGGCAGCTGCCGCAAGGTACAATGCCACCTTATCTTTAAATCGAAACGATCGCATGACCCGGATCAAGATATGCGGCATCACGCGCGAGCAGGATATGCGGGCTGTAGTACACAGCGGCGCGGATGCGCTTGGCCTTGTGTTCCATGAAAAGAGTCCGCGCCATGTCAGCCAGCAACAGGCTGCGCAGCTGGCGGGCAGCGTCCAGCCTTTTGTGACGGTGGTGGGGTTGTTTGTGAACCCATCTGCCGGTTACGTGAAAGAAGTGCTGGCCAAAGTTCCGCTGGACGTGCTGCAGTTCCATGGCGAGGAAGCGCCGGAGTTCTGCCGGCAGTTCGCCAGACCTTACCTCAAAGCGATTAGGGTCAAGCCGGGGGTGGATTTGGTAGAATGCGCGGCTCGCTACTCCGATGCGCAGGGCTTGTTGCTGGACGCCTATGTCGAAGGCACGCAGGGCGGCACGGGCGAGTCTTTCGACTGGTCGCTGATCCCGCATGATTTGCCGTTGCCAGTGATTCTTTCCGGCGGTTTGCATGCGGGCAATGTGGCGGCGGCGATCAGGCAAGTGCGGCCTTACGCGGTGGATGTCTCGAGCGGCGTGGAGGCAAGCAAAGGAATCAAGGATGCGGCGAAAATCGCCGCGTTCATTAACGAGGTTAAGAACGTTGACTTACAGCTATCCCGATAAAAACGGCCATTTCGGTCCCTACGGCGGCATCTACATGGCCGAGACGCTCATTCCGGCCGTGGAGGAGTTGCGCCAGCAGTATTTGCGTTTCCGCGACGATCCCGAATTCAAGGCGGAGTTCGCCTACGAGCTGAAACACTATGTCGGGCGCCCCAGCCCGATCTACCATGCCAAACGCCTGTCCGACAGCCTGGGCGGCGCGCAGATATATCTCAAGCGCGAAGATCTCAACCACACCGGCGCGCACAAGATCAACAACGCCATCGGCCAGGCATTGCTCGCCAGGCGCATGGGCAAGAAACGCGTCATCGCCGAGACCGGTGCGGGCATGCACGGCGTGGCGACGGCGACGGTGGCGGCGCGCTTCGGCATGGAATGCATCGTGTACATGGGGGCGGAAGACATCCAGCGCCAGGCGCCCAACGTGTTCCGCATGAAGTTGCTGGGCGCGACCGTCGTTCCCGTCGAGAGCGGCTCCAAAACGCTCAAGGATGCCTGCAACGAAGCGATTCGCGACTGGGTCACCAACGTCGAAAATACCTTCTACATTTTCGGCACGGCGGCCGGCCCGCACCCGTACCCGATGATGGTGCGCGATTTCCAGTGCGTGATCGGCAACGAGGCCAAAGTGCAAATGCCGGAGATGATCGGCCGTCAGCCGGATGCGGTGATCGCCTGCGTGGGCGGCGGTTCCAATGCCATTGGCTTGTTCTATCCCTACATCGAAGAGAAAGACGTGCAGATCATCGGCGTGGAAGCGGGCGGTCACGGCATCGCCAGCGGGCAACATGCCGCACCGCTCAGCGCGAACGCCAAGGTCGGCGTGCTGCACGGAAATAAAGTGTATTTGATGCAGGACGAGAACGGCCAGATCATCGAAACGCACTCCATCTCGGCCGGACTGGATTACCCCGGCGTCGGCCCCGAGCATTGCCTGCTGAAAGATCAGGGACGTGCGCATTATGTCGCCATCAATGACGACGAGGCCATCACCGCCTTCGATGCGCTATGCCGTTTCGAAGGCATCATTCCCGCGCTGGAATCCAGCCACGCCCTGGCGTATGCCATGAAACTGGCGCCGACGCTGGGCAAGGATAAAGTGCTGCTGGTGAATCTTTCCGGTCGTGGCGACAAGGATATGAATACCGTTGCGAAATTGAAGGGCATCACGCTATGAGCCGCATCAATACGACCTTCGACAAACTGAAACAACAACAGCGCAAAGCGCTCATCCCCTTCATCACCGCAGGCGATCCGTCGCAGCAGTTGACCGTGCCGTTGATGCATGAACTGGTCAAAGTGGGCGCGGACGTGCTCGAACTGGGCGTGCCGTTCTCCGACCCGATGGCGGACGGCCCTGTGATCCAGCGCGCTTCCGAGCGTGCGCTCAAGAACGGCATGTCGCTGCGCGGCGTGCTGGGCATGGTTGCGGAATTTCGCAAACAGGATGCGGCCACGCCGGTGGTGCTGATGGGCTACGGCAATCCGATCGAAGCGATGGGCTGGGAAGTGTTCGCGCAACGCTGCGCCGAAGTCGGCGTAGACGGCGTGCTCACCGTGGACTTTCCGCCGGAAGAAAGCCACGAGGCCTTCGAGCACCTGCAGCGCCACAACATCGCGCCCATCTTCCTGTTGGCGCCGACCACCAACGAGGCACGCATCGAACAGGTTGCCAAGCTGGCGCGCGGCTATGTGTATTACGTCTCGCTCAAGGGCGTGACCGGTGCGGGCAACCTCGACCTGTCGGCTATCGAAGAAAAAATTCCGCAACTGCGCAAACACATTCAGTTGCCCATCGGCGTCGGCTTCGGTATCCGCGACGCGGCGACGGCCATGGCGGTATCCAAGCTGTGTGACGGCGTGGTAGTGGGTAGTCGCATCGTGCAGGAAATCGAGAATTCGACCGAACAAAATGTTGTCGCCAATGTGGGTAAATTGGTGAAAGAATTGCGTCAGGCAATCGATCAATAAAGAGGAGAACACTATGAGCTGGTTCCAAAAACTGTTACCGCCCAAGATCAAGCGCCGCGAGCACGCCGATATCAAAAAAAGCGTGCCGGACGGCCTGTGGCATAAATGTCCGTCCTGCCAGGCCGTGCTGTACCACGCCGACCTGGAAAAGAACTTCAGCGTATGTCCAAAATGCAATCACCATCATCGCATCAGCGCGCGTACCCGTCTCGACTGGCTGCTCGACAGCGAAGGCCGCTTCGAGATCGGCTCGGAAGTGTTGTCGGTCGATACCCTGAAATTCAAGGATCAGAAAAAATACAGCGACCGCCTGGTCGAGGCGAAAAAGAAAACCAATGAGGATGACGCGCTGATCGTGATGCAAGGCAGCATCCATGCATTGCCGGTAGTGGCGGCCGCGTTCGAATTCGACTTCATGGGCGGTTCCATGGGCTCGGTGGTCGGCGAACGTTTTGTGCGCGGCGTGCAAGTCGCACTGGAACAGAAATGCCCCTACATCTGCTTTTCCGCCAGCGGCGGCGCGCGCATGCAGGAAGGCCTGCTGTCGCTGATGCAGATGGCCAAGACCAGCGCCGCGCTTACGCAACTGAGTGAAGCCAGGCTGCCGTTCATCTCCGTGCTGACCGACCCCACCATGGGCGGCGTCTCCGCCAGTTACGCTTTCCTCGGGGATGTGGTCATCGGCGAACCCGGTGCGCTGATTGGCTTCGCCGGTGCGCGCGTGATCCAGCAGACCGTGCGTGAAACGCTGCCAGATGGATTCCAGCGGGCCGAGTTTCTGCTTGAGCACGGTGCTATCGACATGATCGTGGATCGGCGCCAGATGCGTGATCAATTGGCTACGCTGATTACGTTGCTGACCAAGCAGGATGCGGTGGCGAAGCTGGAGGCGGCGTAGGCTAGTTCTCAGAAGATGGATGAGAATAAAGTAGTCACTTCAGTGTGCGCTCGGTTGGTGGCTATGGGCTGCAAAATTGATCAGCAGCTTACAACCAAGCAAAAGGGTATTGATGTTATCGCCCACGACTTGGTTAGCGGGCACAAGTACTTTGTTGAAGCCAAAGGTAGCACTAGTTCAAGAGATGGAAGTGCTCGTTCTGGCCGCGCTTATTCGGCTTCGCAGGTATTTAATCGAGTGTCCAAAGGAGTATTCACTTGTATTGAGCTTCGTGCCGAGAATTCAAACCGAGAAAGCGAGCATGTCATCCTTGCTGTTCCAGATTCCGAAAGTTTTCGCAAATATCTAAAACCACCGATACTTGAACAACTAAAAGGTGCAGGCATTGAAGTTTGGTTTGAGCATTAGTCGTGTAGGGTGGGCACGCCTTTGTGCCCACGCTGATTTCCGCACCGCGTGGGCGCAAAAACGTGCCCACCCTACCCAAACCAAATTGATATATGCCTAACACACTAGCCGGCTGGCTAACCTACCTCGAATCCCTGCACCCCAAAACCATTGCGCTCGGTCTGGAGCGTGTGGCGCAAGTCAAACAGCGTCTCAATCTGCAACCTGATTTCCCCATCATCGTCGTCGGCGGTACCAACGGCAAGGGGTCGGTGTGTGCCATGCTGGAATCCATCCTGCATGCTGCCGGATACCGAGTCGGTTGTTACACCTCGCCGCATCTGCTGGATTACAACGAGCGCGTGCGCATCGGCAAGCAACAGGCGAGCGATGCCGAATTGTGCGCTTCGTTTGCGCAGATCGAGCAGGTGCGCGGGGACATTCCTTTGACCTATTTTGAATTCGGCACACTGGCCGCCATGCAGTGTTTCATTTCTCACAAGGTGGATGTCGCCATCCTTGAAGTGGGGTTGGGCGGCAGGCTGGATGCGGTGAATGTGTTTGATGCGGATTGCTCGGTGGTGACCAGCGTGGATATCGATCACACGGATTATCTGGGCGATACGCGCGAAGAGATCGCGTTCGAGAAGGCGGGTATCTTTCGCTCGGGCCACGTGGCGATTTGTGCGGACAGCGATGTGCCGCAGGCGTTGCGCAAACATGCGCAGGAGGTTGGGGCGCCATTGTGGTGTATCGGCAGCGAGTTCGGCTTTCATCTTCCCTCTCCCGCAGGCGGGGGAGGGACTGAGGGTGAGGGGCGTGGGGGCGAAACTCATGTCGTTTCCATCTCGAAGACCCTCTCCCCAACCCCTCTCCCGCCTGCGGGCGAGGGGCTATCTGGCGGGCAGTGGAATTTCTACAGCAAGGTGGGAACACGCAATTCATTGCCATTTCCCGCCTTGCGTGGCGAATTCCAACTGTATAACGCCAGTGCAACCCTCGCTGCACTGGATGCCATGAAAGAAAAGCTGCCCGTGAACATGCAGTCCGTACGTCGCGGCCTGGTCGAGGTGCAGCTTGCCGGGCGCTTCCAGTTTGTGCCGGGCCGGCCGCAGTTGATCCTGGATGTGGCGCATAACCCGCATGCGGCACTCTCTCTGGCGCACAATCTTGCCAATCTGCCGCCCGCGAAGACGTTTGCGGTGTTTTCCATGCTCAAGGACAAGGATATCGCCGGGGTGGTACGGGCGATGGATGCTCAAATCAATGTCTGGCTGGTTGCGGGTATCGATGCGCCGCGCGGGGCGACGACTTCAGAGCTGGCGCAAGTGCTGGAAAATGAAGGAGTTCGGGGTGAGGTAAAACCCTTTGTTTCCATCGCCCATGCGCTGAATGAGGCCAGCATCCGAGCAGGCGAAAATGATAGAATCGCGGCCTTCGGATCATTCTATACGGTGGCGGAAGTGATGCAGGTGCGCGGCATGCGCAACAACTGACATTTCTACTGGGAAAAGCAATGGCAAAACAGACGACAGAAGAAGAATCCAATTTGAGGCGTCAATCCAGACGCCGCTTGATCGGTGCAATTGCACTGGTTCTGGTGGTGGTGATATTGCTGCCAACCGTATTCGACAGCGAGCCGGGCTCTTCGACGGGAAACAATATCGATTTGCGCATTCCGGACAAGGATAATTCGCCCGAGTTTCAACCCAAGATCAATCTGCCGGAGCTGGACAAGACGGCATCCGAGATGGCCGCTTCAGCTGCGGCGAGCCCTTCAGCCGCGACCGAGCCTGCTGCCGCAGTGACGCCCAAACCGGCTGCGCCTGCCCAGGTGTTGAGCAAGCCCAAACCGGAAGTCAAACCCAAGCCCGAAGTCAAATCCGCCCCGAAGGTAGAGAGCAAGCCTGCCGTCGCCAAGCCGCAAGCCGTGCCAAAGTCGGGATGGGCGGTCCAGGTCGGTGCCTTTGCCAATGCGGATACCGCAAAAAGTCTGCAAGCGAAGTTATACAAAGAGGGTTATCACGCCTATACCGAGAAAGCGGGCAACGTCGTGCGTGTACGCGTGGGCAGCTATCCGACGCAGGAAGCGGCGGAGAGTGTGAAGGGCAAGCTGGAAGCGCAGGGTATGCAAGCCAACGTGATCAACCTCGAACAAGGTTTGTAAGTGACGTCGTTCGATTATGCGGTCATCCTGATTATTGTGTTTTCCGCGTTGGTGGGTTGGTGGCGCGGCTTCATGTACGAGTTGTTCTCGCTGATCGGCTGGCTTGCGGCATACGTTGTGGCGCGGACCTTTTCGTCGCTGGCAATGCCGTATGTGCCCATGGCGGTCGGGCCGGAAAACATCCGCTCGGCGGCGGCGTTCGCGGCCCTGTTCATCGCGACGCTGATCGTAGCTGCGGTGTTCGCCTGGTTCCTGGCGCGTCTGGCGAAGTTTGCCGGATTGGGCGGCGTGGACGGGAAATTCGGCGCGATATTCGGCATGTTGCGCGGCGTACTGGTAGTGATTGCGCTGGTGTGGCTGGGCGGCCTGACCGATTTTCCGCAGTTGCCCTTCTGGCGCAACTCCCTGTCGGGCAAGCCGCTGCAGAAAGCGGCGCTGTATGCCAAAGATTATCTGCCGGAAAACGTGGTGCAGAAATAGACTGATCAATTTTAACCGGGAAGCAAAAGCGAATATATGTGTGGGATTCTAGGTGTCGTTGCGCAAAGCCCCGTCAACCAGTTGTTGTATGACGGCTTGCAGGTATTGCAACATCGCGGACAGGATGCGGCTGGCATCGCAACACTGGAACGGCATACCTTTCATTTGCACAAAGGCAACGGTCTGGCGCACGACGTGTTCCGCACCCGCAACATGCGCGCACTGACCGGCAATGCAGGCATTGCCCACGTGCGTTATCCGACCGCCGGCTCCGCCGTCGACCACAACGAGGCGCAGCCGTTCTACGTCAATTCGCCGTTCGGGCTGGTGCTGGGGCACAACGGCAATCTGACCAATACCGCGCAGTTGCAGAAGGAGCTGTTCCTCGAGGACATGCGCCATGTGAATACCAACTCCGATTCGGAAGTGCTGCTCAATGTGCTGGCGCACGAACTGCAGGCCAACGCGAAAAACTTCCGCCTCGATACCCAGGCCATCTTTGCCGCCGTCTCCGCTGTGCATCGCCGCTGTCGCGGTGCCTATGCGGTGGTGGCATTGATCTCGGGTTATGGCCTGTTGGCGTTCCGCGACATGCACGGTATCCGTCCGCTGGTGGTGGGCAGCAACCAGACCGATAAGGGCGTGGAATATCTGGTGGCGTCGGAAAGCGTGGCGCTGGATACGCTGGGGTTCAAATTCCTGAGCGATATTGCGCCGGGCGAAGCGGTGTTCATCGATCTCGACGGCAACTTCCACAACCAGCAATGCGCGGAGAAACCGGAACTGAATCCGTGCATTTTCGAGTACGTTTATTTTGCGCGCCCCGACTCGATGATTGACGGCATCTCGGTATACGAAACTCGCCTCAATATGGGCGAATATCTGGCCGACAAACTCAAACGCGTGTGGCCGGATCACGATATTGATGTGGTGATCCCGATTCCGGATTCCAGCCGCCCCAGTGCGCTGCAACTGGCCAACCGTCTGGGCATTCCGTTCCGCGAAGGTTTCGTGAAGAACCGCTATATCGGTCGCACCTTCATCATGCCGGGGCAGGCCATGCGCAAGAAATCGGTGCGCCAGAAACTCAACGCGATCAGCGTCGAGTTCAAGGACAAGAACGTCTTGCTGGTGGACGACTCCATCGTGCGCGGCACCACCAGCCGCGAAATCGTGCAGATGGCGCGCGACGCCGGCGCGCGCAAGGTGTATTTCGCCTCCGCCGCACCCCCCGTCAAATTCCCCAACGTGTATGGCATCGATATGCCCAGCCGCAAGGAACTTATCGCCACCGGACGCAGCGACGAAGAAATCTGTCATGAGATTAGTGCCGACCGCCTGATCTACCAGGATCTCGACGACCTCAAGGCGGCAGTGCAAAAGTGCAATCCGCAGATTACGACGTTCGACTGTTCCTGCTTCGACGGCGAATACATTACCGGCGATATTACCCCCGACTATCTGGATCTTGTCGAGGCAGCGCGTGAGGGCGGCAAGGCGAACAAATCGCTGGATGAGGATCAGTTGGAACTGGATCTGGTGATGAGTGCATCATCAATGTGAGTTGACGGCTTGTGCTGGGTGGTGCTACTTTCCACCTGCGCCGATTTGAGGAACAGCTTGCGGGCGCTTAATAAATACTGCTAAAGCGAGGGAAACCCGGTTTAGCGTTAAGCTTTCCGGGTTTTTTATTGGCGGCACTGTCGGCGTGGACAGGCTGCAAGGACTGAAGAATGACTGAATCATACCAACCGGAAACATTGGCAGTGCGCGCGGGCGGCGTACACAGCCAGTTCCATGAAAACAGCGAGGCGCTGTTCCTCACTTCCAGCTTTACGTTCGACAGCGCCGAGCAGGCCGCCAGGCGCTTTATCGGCGAAGAGCCGGGCAACATCTATTCACGTTTCACCAATCCTACGGTCACCATGTTTGAGGAGCGTTTGGCTGCGCTGGAAGGCGCCGAGCAATGCGTGGCCACCGCCAGCGGTATGTCCGCCATCCTGTCGGCCTGCATGGGCCTGCTCAAGGCGGGCGATCATGTGGTCGCGTCGCAGAGCATTTTCGGTTCGACGGTGAACCTGTTCAACAACGTGCTGACGAAATTTGGCGTGGAGACGACTTACGTGTCCGCCACCGATGTCGCGCAATGGCAGGCGGCGGTGCGTCCCAACACAAAGCTTTTCTTCCTGGAGACGCCGTCCAATCCACTCACCGAAATCTCCGACATTGCGGCCATCGCTGCGGTGGCGAAAGGTTGCGGCGCCTTGCTGGCGGTGGATAACTGCTTCTGCACACCCATCCTGCAGCGACCGTTTGAATTGGGTGCGGACATCGTGATTCATTCCGCGACCAAATACATCGACGGGCAGGGGCGCGTGCTGGGTGGTGCGGTGCTGGGTAACAAGAAATTAATGGAGCCGGTGTATGGTTTCCTGCGCACCGCCGGGCCGACCATGAGCGCGTTCAACGCCTGGGTGTTTCTCAAAGGGCTGGAGACGCTCAAGCTGCGCATGGACGCGCACAGCGCCAATGCGCTGCAACTGGCGCAATGGCTGGAAAAGCAGCCCAACGTGGCGCGCGTGTTCTATCCCGGCCTGCCGTCGCATCCACAGCACGCGCTGGCAATGAAGCAGCAAAAGACCGGTGGCGGCATCGTGGCGTTCGAGGTCAAGGGCGGCAAGGCCGCAGCCTGGAAGGTGATCGACAACACGAAAATGCTGTCCATCACCGCGAATCTGGGCGACACCAAGACCACCATCACGCATCCGGCGAGCACCACGCATGCGCGTATCTCGCCGGAGGCACGCGCCGCTGCCGGCATCGGCGACGGGCTGATTCGCATCGCCGCAGGGCTGGAGGCGGTTATCGATATTCAAAACGATCTGGCCAGGGGGTTGTAAAGATGAGGCGGGCAAAAAAAAGAGCACGTCCTGTTCCTGTTGCCGCGAGCGGGCAGGATTACGCGCGATCGCTGGCGCAACAGGTTGGCGTTGCACTCAAGGCGCACGGTATGACGCTGGTGACGGCGGAATCCTGTACCGGCGGCGGCGTGGCACAGGCGGTCACCATGATTTCGGGCAGTTCCGCCTGGTTTGATCGCGGCTTCGTGACCTATTCCAACATTGCCAAGGAAGAAATGCTGGGCGTTGCGCCGGATACGCTGGAACAGCATGGGGCGGTGAGCGAGCAGACCGTGCGCGAAATGGCGGACGGTGCGCTGCAATACAGCCGCGCCCAGGTGGCATTGTCCGTGAGCGGCGTTGCCGGACCCAGCGGCGGCACGCCGGAGAAGCCGGTCGGCATGGTCTGGTTCGCCTGGGCGACCAACGACACCGTGCAGGCGGAATGCCATCATTTCCCCGGCGATCGCGACGCCGTGCGCGCGAAATCGGTGCAGATTGCCCTGCAAGGTGTGCTCAACCTGCTGAATAATATTACAAAAGTAGCATAAACCACAAAGAGAACGAACGTTCTGTACAAGTCCGAAATGTTGTGCCACAATCCGCCCCATCGAATTTTTGAAAGGGGAAACACAAATGGATGACAACAAGAGCAAGGCTCTCGCGGCGGCACTGAGCCAGATCGAAAAACAGTTCGGCAAGGGCTCCATCATGCGCCTGGCCGAGGGTGCGGCGATCAAGGACATTGAAGTCGTCTCCACCGGTTCGCTGGGCCTGGACATCGCCTTGGGCGTCGGCGGCTTGCCGCGCGGTCGTGTGATCGAGATCTACGGCCCGGAATCTTCCGGCAAAACCACCCTTACCCTGCAAGTCATCGCCGAGATGCAAAAACTGGGCGGTACTGCCGCTTTCATCGACGCGGAACACGCGCTGGATCCGCAGTACGCGCAAAAGCTGGGCGTGAAGGTCGAGGATTTGCTCATCTCGCAGCCGGACAACGGCGAACAGGCGCTGGAGATCGTCGACATGCTGGTGCGCTCCGGTTCGGTAGACATCGTGGTGGTGGACTCCGTTGCCGCCCTGACTCCGAAAGCCGAAATCGAAGGCGAAATGGGCGACGCGCAAATGGGCCTGCACGCGCGCCTGATGTCGCAAGCCCTGCGCAAACTCACGGCCAACATCAACCGTTCCAACACCATGGTCATCTTCATCAACCAGATCCGCATGAAGATCGGCGTGATGTTCGGCAACCCCGAAACTACCACCGGCGGCAATGCGCTCAAGTTCTATGCCTCCGTGCGTCTGGACATCCGCCGTACCGGCGCGATCAAGAAGGGCGACGAAGTCATCGGCAACGAGACCCGCGTCAAAGTGGTCAAGAACAAGGTCGCGCCGCCGTTCAAGGAAGCCCACTTCGACATCCTTTATGGAGAAGGCATTTCCCGCGAAGGCGAGATCGTCGAACTGGGTGTGGAGCACAAGATCGTCGAGAAATCCGGCGCCTGGTATGCCTACAACGGCGAAAAAATAGGCCAGGGCAAGGACAACGCACGCGAATTCCTCAAAAACAATCCGGTGATCGCCGCCGAGATCGAGAACAAGGTGCGCGCCGCGCTCGGCGTCAACGCCATGGGTACCAGTGAAGTCGCGGAAGAAGCCTGAATTAAGCCTGCGCGTCCGCGCCATGCGGTACTTGGCGCGGCGCGAGCATAGCCGCGCCGAACTGCAGCAAAAGCTGCTTCCGCATGCGCAAGAGGGCGAAGACCTCAATGCCGTGCTGGACGAGCTCGAAAAACGCAATTGGCTTTCCGATGCGCGCGCCGCCACGCAATGGGTGGACGCCAAGCGCGGCCGTTTCGGCACCCAGCGCATCGCCCACGAACTCCGCCAAAAAGGCATTCCCGAGAACCTGATCTCCGATGCCCTGCCGCAGTTGAAAGAAACCGAACTGGATGCGGCGCGTGAGGTATGGCGGAAAAAGTTCGGTATTCAGCCTCAAGATTCCAAAGAGAAAGCCAAACAGGTGAGATTTCTGCAATCGCGAGGGTTTTCGATGGATACAATCTTTAAGGTGCTGAGTACAACGGACACGGAGGATTGACGATGCCTGTTATATTGCGATACAAAGGCTACACGTTCTTCTTCTTTTCCAACGAAGGAAACCCAAGAGAGCCGCTCCATATACACGTGCGAAGAGGTGGGGCGACAGCAAAATTCTGGCTTGAGCCGCAAGTTGCCCTCGCTGAAAGTTACGGATTAAGCGGTCAGGAATTGAACGAACTTGCAAAAGTGGTTGGCGATAACCGCCAATTGATAGAAAGGACATGGTATGAGTTCTTTGGCTAAAGCAGTCAGTTTTGATGCGAACACAATGTGGGTGGACTTCGTCGATGGGCGCAAGCTGGGTGTGCCTTTGGCCTATTTTCCGCGGCTGTTGAATGCAACACCCTCGCAGCGCGAACATTTGGAAATCAGCGGTGGCGGCAGCGGATTACACTGGGATGAGATAGACGAGGATATCAGCGTTGAGAATCTGTTGCTCGGTATTGGCGATAGAACGAAGAACCATTTGATGGCGGCTTGAATTTATTGCGAAGCGGATTACATTTAAAATTCGGTCTAAGTTACTTTAGGTGCATCAAACTCCGATTATGACGACGAATGAACTGTGGAAGTACTCCACAACGTTTGACGGGGTCAGGCTCGCTCGACTAACGGCGTTAAAGGACTTCGGCGAGGTAGTCGCGCACATGCAAAGCTCGATCCGAGACATTCAACTACGGCCAAGCAAGGGGCGCGAGGTTGAACTTCAAGCATGTGTCCAACCTATATTCACTGTCTCTGTTGATGGTGACACTTTCGATGCATTCTTTAACAGCCCAGTCGGGTACCGTGCTAGCTATCTCAAAGATGCCAATCAAGGATTGCTGGCTAACCTAGTCATTGTAGAGTCATTGCTTGAGCGGCTGTTGTCCGTTGCCCAGCAACAATGCATTCCCGAGCTTTGCGCTATCGACGTACGAGCTTCGCTTCTCGCTACCTCTTGCAAGGTTTGGATTCATGAAGATGATTTTCCCTTCCAGGCACTAACGAGAGACCTTGCGATCGAACCATGGCTTCATGAGGCCGCTGTCGGCGAACGAAAGGCCACGTGGGGTCTATGCGCACCGACGGGCACCCGACTCGAAGTGAAAGGTGCACTGCTCGACCCTTCTGGACACGAAATAGTCCCGCGACAGAAGATACTTCGCCGCTATGAGATCCAACGCTTTGGCTTCTCCTAGTGCGCATAGGTTACAAAAAGCGTAGTGCATTGCACCGGATGTTTTTGGGCAAATGGCGCAATGCTCGCCGGTTATTGCACTCTACAAGGACGGCCAGTTCTGGCCGTTCTCCCCAAGCGGCTAAATTCCTCCCCATGGTATGATGCGCGCCTTGTCCAGCTTGGCTGGAATGTGACTATTGAGTTCAGGGTGCATCATGAAAAGCAGTGAAATCCGCCAGAAATTCCTCGATTATTTCGCCTCCAAAGGCCATACGATAGTCGCTTCCAGTTCGCTGGTCCCGCATGAAGACCCGACGCTGCTGTTCACCAATGCGGGCATGAACCAGTTCAAGGACGTATTCCTTGGTTTCGACAAGCGCCCGTATACGCGTGCCACCTCTTCGCAGAAATGCGTGCGCGCCGGCGGCAAGCACAACGACCTCGAGAACGTCGGTTACACTGCGCGCCACCATACCTTTTTCGAGATGCTGGGAAACTTCAGCTTTGGCGACTACTTCAAGCGCGACGCGATCAAGTATGCATGGGAACTGCTCACCGATGTATTCAAGCTGCCCAAGGACAAGCTCTACGTCACCGTGTATGCCGAGGACGACGAAGCCTATGACATCTGGACCAAGGAAGTCGGCCTCGAAGCCTCGCGCGTGATCCGCATCGGCGACAACAAGGGCGCGCGCTATGCCTCCGACAACTTCTGGATGATGGGTGACACCGGCCCCTGCGGTCCCTGCACCGAGATTTTCTACGACCACGGCGCGCATATCCCCGGCGGCCTGCCCGGCACCCCGGAGGAAGACGGCGACCGTTTCATTGAAATCTGGAATAACGTGTTCATGCAATTCAATCGCGACGAAGCGGGCGTGATGCATCCGTTGCCCAAGCCGTCGGTGGATACCGGCATGGGACTGGAACGCATCTCGGCGGTGTTGCAGCATGTGCACGCCAACTACGAGATCGACTTGTTCCAGGCGCTGCTCAAGGCGGCGGCCCGCGAGACCAAGCAAAGCAACCTTGACCAGCCAAGTTTGCGCGTGCTGGCTGACCATATTCGTGCCTGTTCCTTCTTGATCGCCGACGGCGTAATCCCCGGCAACGAAGGACGCGGCTACGTGCTGCGCCGCATCATCCGCCGCGCCATTCGTCACGGTTACAAGCTGGGCGCCCGCGAAGCGTTTTTCTACAAGATGGTGCCCGATCTGGTGGAACAGATGGGCAGCGCCTATCCCGAGCTGGTTGCGGAGCAGGTGCGTGTGAAAGGTATCCTCAAACTGGAAGAGGAACGCTTCTTCGCCACCATCGAGCACGGCATGGCGATTCTCGAAGCCGATCTGGCCGAGATGGACAAGGTGGGCAACAAGGTGTTCAACGGCGAGACCGCATTCAAGCTGCACGACACCTACGGCTTTCCGCTCGACCTGACTGCCGACATCTGCCGCGAACGCGGCGTGAAGGTGGATGATGCCGCGTTCAATGCGGCGATGGCGCGCCAGAAGGAGCAGGCGCGCGCTGCGGGCAAATTCAAGATGGCGGCGAATCTGGAATACTCCGGCCCGGCGACCACCTTCCACGGTTACGACACGCTGGAGCACAAGGGCAACATCCTCGCGCTGTACAAGGACAGCGTGCTGGTGAATGAATTGAACGAAGGCGACATGGGCGTGGTCGTGCTGGACGACACCCCGTTCTATGCGGAATCCGGCGGCCAAGTGGGCGACAGCGGCGAACTGCGCAGCACGCACGGTATCTTTGCGGTGGAAGATACGCAGAAGATTCAGGCCACGGTATTCGGCCATCACGGCGTGGTGAAAACCGGCAAGCTGACCGTGGGCAATGGCGTCAGCGCCAGGGTCGATGTGGCGGCGCGCAGCCGCACCATGCGCAACCACTCGGCCACACACCTGATGCACAAGGCGTTGCGCGAAGTGCTGGGCACACATGTGCAGCAGAAGGGATCGCAAGTCGACCCCGACAAGACGCGCTTCGACTTCGTGCATACCCAACCGATGAGCGATGCGCAGATACGCAAGGTGGAAGCGCTGGTGAATGCGGAGATATTGGCCAATGCCGAGTGCCAATCGCGCGTGATGCCGATCGAGGAAGCACAGAAGACCGGCGCGATGATGCTGTTCGGCGAAAAATATGGCGATGTGGTGCGCGTGCTGAACATCGGTTCCTCCATCGAATTGTGCGGAGGTACGCATGTAAAACGCACCGGCGACATCGGGCTGTTCAAGATCGTGGCCGAGAGCGGCGTGGCCGCTGGCGTGCGCCGCGTGGAAGCGGTGACGGGAGAAGGTGCGCTGGCGCTGGTGCAGCAGCAGGAGCAGCAGTTGCAGCAGGTGGCTGACGCAGTGAAATCGCAGCCGCAGGAAGCCGCTGCGCGCATTGCGCAGATCATGGACAACGTGAAGTCGCTGGAGAAAGAACTGGCCGCATTGAAGTCCAAACTGGCCTCCGCACAGGGCGATGAGCTGGTGGCCCAGGCGCAGGACGTCAACGGCGTGAAGGTGCTGGCGGCCAGGCTGGACGGTGCGGATGCGGCAACCCTGCGTGAAACGCTGGACAAGCTGAAAGACAAGCTCAAATCCGCCGTAATCCTGTTGGCTGCGGTGAGCGACGGCAAAGTGAGCCTGATCGCTGGCGTGACAGCCGATGCCACTGCCAAGGTGAAAGCGGGCGATCTGGTCAACTTCGTCGCCCAGCAGGTTGGCGGCAAAGGTGGCGGCAGGCCGGATATGGCGCAGGCAGGCGGAACACAACCTGAGAATTTGGCCAGTGCTTTAAGCGCAGTCCATGACTGGGTAAGTGCGAAGCTTTAAGCCGGAAAATGCAGCCAATGTTCAGGAATATCATTTCTCCTTTGCGGCGCGGTTTGATTGCCATGCGCTCTATTGAGGACACCCAGCGTTTGTATATCCGCAAAGAGCTTTATCAGGCAAGAGGCGCAATTCGCCTGCTGATAAAACGCCGCAATGGCGAAAAATGGAGCGCCGAAGAGCGCGCGCGATTGCTGCATGACTTGCGGGCCATATCCCATCTGAGTCCCTACCTGATCCCGCTGCTCATGCCCGGCGGGGTTTTGTTGTTGCCGCTAGTTGCATGGTGGATGGATTTTCGACGCAAGAAACGCAAAAATACACAGGATCGGTAAGCGGTATTCAACCACAATGGTTTAAGCTGCAGTTTGGTTAGTCCAGTCTCGCGAGCGGTTCCCGCGCTGCAACGACTTTGTCGCCCCCATACGAAAGGTATGGGCAATCTGCCGCTTCGCTACGTCCGTACAAAATTGATGCTGTCGCAGAAGCACCAGGCAAGCAGTAAGCAACCCAGAGCATCTGGCGACTGCGGCGGCATCTGTTACTGCATGGGTCAAGATCGGGCTCTGATCGAAAAATAGTCAGAAACCCCTGTTTATTCATTGTTTTGGTGGGTTGCCAAATGGCGTACTGCTAGTGTAGGGTACGCACCGGAATGGAAATGAAGCGCGGGGAAGTTTGTTGTGCCGGACGTGCCGCGTCGTTTCCGGATAATTTCAAGGGTGTAGCAGGCAATGCTTAGACAAGCGAACGAGACGGTACTGTTGGTTGAAGATGACGAGGCCGAGATTCTCCTGATACAGCAGGCGGTGGCGAGTTGTCCGGAGGAATTGCACCTTGCGGTAGCGCACGATACCGTCGAGGCGCTGGAATGGCTGACCGATACTGTCGAACGCGGTTATGCAATGCCGCGCATGATTCTGCTGGATCTGAAGCTTCCAAAACTTGCGGGTCTGGCGGTACTTCGCACCCTGCGCCTGGAGGCGCGTCTGCAGGATGTGCCCATTGTCGTGTTTTCAGAATTGCATGAACCATCCGATGTGGTGCTGAGTTACCAGTTGGGCGCCAACAGTTTCGTCGAGAGACCGGCTGATCTGGCCGAATTCACACAACTCCTGCGTGAACTGGCCCAGCGCGGCTGGTTGAGCGGCAAGGGGTTGCACCATTCCGATCCAGAGTCCATGTCAGCATAAGCGGACTGCATCCGCTGCAGGGCAACGCAGCCAAGCGATACCTTAGAACGGCAACGACAACGCGGGTGCGGCTTTCAGCAACACACGGCGGAAATCATCCTGAATTCGTCGCAATGCGGCGGCATCGTCGGCTTCGAAACGCAGCACGATCACGGGTGTGGTATTGGAGGGACGCATCAGGCCGAAGCCGTCGGGATATTCCACACGCAGTCCATCAATCGTGATGATGTCTTTGGCATCGGTGAAGCGGGCTTCGTCCTGCAGCCGCGCGATCAGGCTGTGGTTCACGCCTTCGGCCGTGTGAATATGCAATTCCGGAGTGCATACCGCATCCGGCAGGGCATTCAGCGTGGCGTTGGCATCGGCCACCTTGCTTAATATCTCCAGCAGCCGGGCACCGGCATAGAGCCCGTCATCGAAGCCGTACCAGCGTTCCTTGAAAAACACGTGGCCGCTCATCTCCCCGGCCAGCAGTGCGCCGGTCTCGCGCATCTTGGCTTTGACCAGCGAATGCCCGGTTTTCCATAGCGTCGGTTTGCCGCCGTGTTCGCGTATCCACGGGAACAGGTTGCGCGTGGACTTCACGTCGAAAATGATCTCGGCGCCCGCATTGCGGCTCAGCACGTCGGCGGCGAACAGCATCAGTTGGCGGTCTGGGAAAATGATCTTGCCGTCTTTGGTGACCACGCCCAGTCTGTCGCCATCGCCGTCGAAGGCCAGGCCCAGTTCGCTATCGTTGTCGCGTAAGGCTGCAATCAAATCCACCAGATTATGCGGATCGGAAGGGTCGGGATGATGGTTGGGGAAGTTGCCATCCACCTCGCAGAATAGTTCGGTCACCTTGCAGCCGATGCCGCGATACAGCTTGGCGGCGAAATCGCCCGCCACACCGTTGCCGCAATCCACTGTGATATTGAGCGGGCGCGCCAGTTTGATATCGCCGACGATGCGCGCCAGGTATTCCGGCGCAATGTCGTATTGCGAGTAGCTGCCGTTGCCGTGCGCCAGATCGTTCGTTTCGATGCGGGTGCGCAGTTTCTGGATGGTCTCGCCGGACAGGGTTTCGCCCGCCAGCACCATCTTCAGGCCGTTGTAATCGGGCGGGTTGTGGCTGCCGGTGATCATCACCGCGCAATCGGTTTTGAGCTGGAAGGCGGCGAAGTACGTCATGGGCGTGGCCACCCTGCCCACGTCGATCACGTCGATACCGCTCTTCCGGATACCTTGCGCCAGCGCCTTGGCGAACTCGGGGCCGGACAGGCGGCCGTCGCGGCCGATGGCGATACTGTGTTGTTTGCGAGCGACCGCTTCCGAGCCGATGGCATGACCGATGGCTTCGACAATCTCGTTCGTCAGCGTCTTGCCGACGATGCCGCGTATGTCATAGGCCTTGAAAATTTCTTTGGGAACGTTTGCCATGATTAGTTTTTCGTATGAATAGGGAGGTGGCGCAGGACTTCTTTCGGCGGGATTTTGATCATGCAATTGAAATGCCCGAGCGGACACTCGCGCTTGAAGCAGGGGCTGCACGGCAGGTCGAGCTTGAGCACCTGCGCCTGGTCGGACAGCGGCGGCGTGAACTGCGGGCTGCTGGAGCCGAAGATTGCCGCCATGGGCCGGTCGAGCGCGGCGGCGATGTGCATCAAACCCGAGTCATTGCTGACCACCAGATCGGCACACGCCAGCAGCGCGATGGCTTCGGCAAGATCGGTCACGCCGCACAGGTTGCGGCAGGGTTCGTTGCCCAGCGCGATGATTTTCTCGGCGACCTGGGAGTCTTTGGGCGATCCGATCAGCCAGACCGCATAGCCCTGTGCGCGCAAGAGCTGGGCCAGTTCCGCGTAGTAGGACGTAGGCCAGCGTTTTGCGGGGCCATACTCGGCGCCGGGACAGAACGCGGCGACGGGCTTGTCCAGCGTCAAATCAAACTTGGCGAGCACTTGTTGACGCTGTGCTTCGCTTACCTGCAGTTGCGGATGGGGAAGCGGGAGGTTGGTCTCGCTTCCCGGCGCTTCGGTCAGTTGCACAAAGCGTTCCACCATCAGCGGCAATTGTTTTTTGTTCAACTTGCGCGCGTCGTTGAGCAGCCCGTAGCGCATTTCGCCGACATAGCCGGTGCGCACCGGGATATTGGCAAAGAAGGGAACCAGCGCGGATTTCCAGGAATTGGGCAGGACGATGGCCTTGTCGTAGTGCGCGTCGCGCAACTGCAGACCGAGACGGCGCCGGGCGGCAAATTCGAAATCTCCATGCGGGAAGGGATTGTTGATGACATCATGGATTTCAGGCATTTTTCGCAGCAACTTCTCCGTCCACGGCGGAGCCAGCACATCGATGCGTGCACCGGGGTAACGCTGCAGCAGGCGGTGCAGCATGGGCTGCATCAGCATGCAGTCGCCTACCCAGCTTGGCGCGATGATCAGGATCTTTTCCACGTGATGGCGAGTAAAAAGAGAGTGCTACGATTTAATGATGGGCATGAGGCCGCTCACCCTTGAACCTGAACAGGGTTCCGCAATAGGGACAGCGCGCCTCCCCCAGTTTTTCCACCGGGATGGCAACGCGTGGATGCGAGTTCCACAGGCTGGTCGACGGTGTGGGGCAGAACAGGGGCAATGCCTCGGCGCCGACTTCGACGTATTGCTGCTGGGTATTTTCGTTGGACATGCTCTCCACCTGTTTGTTGAGTCGTTATACGTGTGCCAGCCAATGGGCATATTGGGCATTCTTTCCGGCGACGATGTCGAAGAAAGTCGCCTGCAGTTTTGCCGTGATCGGCCCGCGGCTGCCTGAACCGATGGTGCGGGTATCGAGTTCGCGGATGGGCGTGACTTCGGCAGCGGTGCCGGTGAAGAACGCTTCATCGGCACAATACACTTCATCGCGCGTAATGCGTTTCTCGATCAGTTCCAGCCCCATGTCTTTCGCCAGCGTGACAATGGAGTCGCGCGTGATGCCTTCCAGGCACGAAGTCAGGTCCGGCGTATAGAGCTTGCCCTTCTTCACGATGAAGATGTTTTCTCCTGCGCCTTCGGCCACGTAGCCGTCCACGTCCAGCAGCAGGGCCTCGTCGTAACCGTCGTGCGCCACTTCCTGGTGCGCCAGGATGGAATTGGTGTAGGTGCCGACCGACTTGGAGCGGCACATGTTGATGTTCACGTGATGGCGGGTGAAGCTGGATGTCTTGACGCGGATGCCCTTGGCCATGCCTTCCTCGCCCAGATAGGCACCCCACGGCCAGGCGGCCACGGCCACGTGCACACTGATGTTGGTGGCGGCGATACCCATTCCCTCCGAACCGTAGAACACGATGGGGCGGATGTAGCAGGATTCCAGCTTGTTGGTGCGCACGACTTCTTTTTGCGCTTCCAGCAGGGTTTCCTTGTCGTACGGCATCTTCATCTTGAAGATGAAGGCCGAATTGAACAGGCGGTCGGTATGTTCCTGCAGGCGGAATATCGCAGTCCCTTGCGTGGTTTTATACGCCCGCACCCCTTCGAACACGCCCATGCCGTAATGCAGGGTATGGGTGAGCACGTGGGTCGTGGCTTCGCGCCAGGGTACGAGCTTGCCGTCGTACCAGATGAAGCCGTCGCGGTCGGACATGGACATGTTGATTTTCCTTCGTTCGTTTAGTTGTTGCGAGGGCAGGGATTCTAGCTGGTTCTGCACCGATTATGAAGGGCGGGTAACGAACCCTTGTCCGGCGCTGTGTTATGCGCGTATTTCTTTTGTTGTCCGTTCATGTAATCATCATAAACGTTGGGCACGGTGGATATCCGGGGGCAGTATGGTGCAACACATCAGTTCGAAGGAAATCAGGCCGGAAATGATGGACACGCAGGAAGACAAACTGCGCAAGAGTCTGCTCATTTTTGCGGCTGCCTTCATGACGCTTGGGGTCATGCTGTGGCTGGCTATCTACTGGATGATGGGAATCAATTTTTCCAGCAATGTTCCGCTTGGCTATCAGGTCATTTCCGTCGGGTCGCTGGTCTATTACATGCGGACCCGCAATTTCGAAGTACTGCGCTTTATTCAACTCACCCTGTTCCTGTTCGCACCCTTCATCATGCAGTGGAGTATCGGCAGCTCGGTCACGTCCAGCGGTGTGGCGTTGTGGGCGTTGCTCGCGCCGATCGGTGCGCTGGTGGTGTCGGGCTGGAAAGAATCCATCCCCTGGTTCTTCGCCTACATCGTGATGACGGCATTGTCCGGCTTCTTTGACTATTACCTGAGCGTCGGTTCGGCCACCGGTATCCCGATGAACACCATCGGGATATTTTTTGCACTCAATTTTGCGGCCATGTCTTCCATCCTGTATTTCCTGGTGCGCTACTTCGTGATCGAGACCGAGAAGATCAAGACCCAGCTCGACCAGCAGCATGCCTTGCTGGCGGAAGAGCAGAAGAAATCGGAACGTGTACTGTTCAACGTGCTGCCTTCCAGTATCGCCGAGCGTTTGAAGAACAATCAGGGGCTGATCGCCGACGGATACGCCGACGTTACCGTGATGTTTGCCGATCTGGTGAATTTCACCCAGTTGACCGAACAGATGTCGCCGGAACAGATGGTCGGGTTGCTGAATACGGTATTTTCCGGTTTCGACGATCTGTCCGAGAAATACGGACTGGAGAAAATCAAGACCATCGGCGATGCCTACATGGTGGTGGGCGGCCTGTCGCGCGAACGCCCAGATTATGTGGAGGATATGGCGAACATGGCGATCGAGATGCTGGATTTTGTGGCCAAGCATCCGGCGCTGGTCAGGCGTAATCTGGGCATTCATATCGGTATCGCCACCGGCCCGGTCGTGGCGGGTGTGATCGGCACCAAACGCTTTATCTACGATTTGTGGGGCGATACGGTGAATATCGCCAGCCGCCTGACCGACGATGCCAAGGAAGGCAACATCCTGACCGACAAACTCACCTATAACCGCTTGCGCCTGGAGTTCCTGTTCGAGCCGCCCAGCGTGCTTAATGTCAAAGGCAAGGGTGAGATGACGTCATATCGCATGATTGGACGCGTCAGCCATGCCGCCGATCCGGAGCAGCGCGACAACGTCTTCCGCCTGCCTGCTGCCGGCAGCACGCCGGCTTCGGCTTAATCCTGCCCCAGCAGAGACTGCCAGAGGGTCAGAACAGGCGCTGTATCCACCAGGTCGTGTTCAATACGGCAGGGATCCTGGTTGTTCAGGCGCATTTGATGTTGAATGCGGCGCAGCTCCCGGTACAGCTCGCGCACCTTGCTGCCGAGTTCGCCTTCGACCAAATCCAATTTTGCCGCGATATCCAGCAATGCCAGATTGCCCCTGTTTGCCGTGAGCTCCGGGTGGGCGGCGGCATGGGCGAGCACGAGGAATTGCACCATGAATTCGATATCCACCATGCCGCCGCGATCCTGCTTGATATCGAATAGCGGCGTTCTGTTCGGATGGCCGTCTTGCATTTTCTGCCGCATTTCGATGACATCCTGCCGGAGTTTTGCGATGTCGCGCGGCATGCGCAGCACTTCCTCGCGGATGCGCCTGAACTGTGCGCCGACAGCTTCATCGCCGGCGCAGAAACGGGCGCGCGTCAGCGCCTGGTGTTCCCATACCCACGCATTTTTATGCTGGTATTCGTCGAAAGCGGCGACCGAACTGACCAGCAGGCCGCTGTCGCCGTTCGGGCGCAGGCGCAGATCGACTTCGTACAAACGCCCGGAGGAGGTGTAGCTGGAAAGCATGGTGTTGATGCGTTGCGCCAAGCGGGCGTAAATCTCGCCCGCTTCGGGGTGCAGGTCGTCGTAGAGGAAAACCAGGTCAAGGTCGGAGGCATAACCCAGCTCGCGTCCGCCCAGCTTGCCATAGGCGATGATCGCAAATTGCGGATGTTCGCGGTGTTTCTTGCGTGCGTCGCGCCAGCACAGGCGCAGCACATGGCGCAGGATGAGATCGGCAAGGTCGCTCAAGTGGTCGCTGAGTTTTTCCAGGGGTAGCAGGCCCTGCAGATCCATCGCCAGCAGCTGGAAAGTTTGTGCCTGCTGGAACTGGCGTAACGTATCCATTTCGCGTTCGGTGTCGCCGACATGCGCCAGCAGCTGGGCCGCGAGTTGTGCATCCAGCGCCAGCCAGTCCGGCGCGACATACAGTTCGCGCGTATCCATCAGTTCGTCCAGCAGAATGGGGTGCTGCGTCAGGTATTCACCCGCCCAGGCGCTGGCGGCGAGCAGATGCACCAGTCGCGGCAGCGCTTGCGGGTATTCGGCCAGGAAAGCGAGGTAAGACGAGCGCCGGGCGATGGCTTCGAGCAGGCCGACGGTACGGCGCAGCGCTTCTTCGCGGTTTGCCGTTTCCGCGCACAGTTCGGCGAGGCGGGGGAGCAGCAAATCCAGTCTTTGGCTGCTGTTTTCCGGCAATTGGCGATAGCGACTGCCGGTGCGGAACTGCAACAGATTCTCGGCCAGGCTGCCGTCATCACTGTAGCCGAGCGTGGCGAGCGCGGCAGACAATTCTTCTTTCGTCGTATCGTCACGCCACCAGTCATGCCCGGCGTTTTCCTGCTTTGCGCCGAACACGGTTTCAAATTGCCGGCTGACGAAGTCTCTTAGCGGGGCCAGTGCGGCGAGCAATGCGTCATAGTCGGCGAAGTTCATCGCTTCGGCCAAGATGATTCGTTGTTCGGTATTTTCCGGGAGTTCCTGAGTTTGCTGATCGTCGAGGTATTGCAGGCGGTGTTCGAGGTTGCGCAGAAATACGTAGCTGCTGTCCAGACGCGCGACCACCTCGGTGCTCAACTCACCGTCGCGTGCCAGTTGCTGCAACACCAGCCGGGTAGGCCGGATGCGCAAACGGGCATCGCGGCCGCCGCGTATCAACTGGAATACCTGGGCGATGAATTCGATCTCGCGAATGCCGCCCGGGCCGAGCTTGATGTTTTGATACAAGTCGCGGCGCACCACCTCGGCGCGGATCTGTGCGTGCAGCTTGCGCATGGAATCGAACGAGCCGAAGTCCAGGTATTTGCGGAACACGAACGGTTGCGCGAGTTTTTCCAGCTCGACGGTGTGTGCGCTGTCCTGTGGCGAGACGACGCGCGCCTTGATCCAGGCATAGCGTTCCCATTCGCGCCCCTGCAATAGCAGATATTCTTCCAGCGCGGCGAAACTTACGGTTAGCGGGCCGCTGTCACCATAGGGGCGCAAGCGCATGTCGACGCGGAACACATAACCGTCGGCGGTGAGATCGTTGATCAGGGCGATCAGCCTGCGTCCGAGACGGTTGAAAAACTCATGGTTGCTCAATGAGCGCGAGCCGTCCGTTTCGCCGTCTTCCGGGTAGACGAAAATCAGATCGATGTCGGAGGAAACGTTCAACTCGCCTCCGCCCAGTTTGCCCATGCCGATCACCAGCAGTTCCTGGGGCGAGCCACTTTCTGCGCCGACCGGATTCCCGAATTGCCCGACCATGCTTTGCATGATCAATGCTTGCGCCCGCTGCACGGCGAGTTCGGCCAATGCGGTCATGCTGCGCATCACTTCATCGAGATCGGAAAGGCCGTTCAGGTCGCGCGTCAATACATGCAGCATCACGCGCTTGCGCAGGATGCGCAGGGCTTTGGCAAGCTGTTGCTCATCGTCTGCCGGAAGCGTATCAAACCAATGCTGAATGACCTTGTCGTTACAAGGGGTGTGGTGATGTTGCTGCAACCAGTCCAGCAGTTCCGGTTCCGCGTCCAGCAATCGGGCAAGGTAACGGCTGCAGTCTCTGGCGTGTTTGACCCGTTCGTCGAAATCGGCCGGAAGGGGAGGGTTTGCGTTATTCATGGCGTGGATTCGGGTTAAAATGTCCGGACTGTGTTTGTTCACTGCATTATAGGTTCTCCATGCCCGCATTACCTCCCAAGTTCACCCAATTCTCGCGGGTTCGCGCACGATGCTGAGAAGTTCTTTTTTGCTGGCCTGGCGGGGCATGGGCAAGATTTCCCGCTACATGCTGGAGCTCTTCTTGATTCTGGCGATTGCCGGTGCGTTGTTGCTGCTGACTTTGCGCTATCGCATATTGCCCAACATTGAACGCTATCACGACCAGATTACGGCTGCGGCGAGCGCGACCATCGGGCAGCCGTTGCTTGTGGGCAGGATCGCGGCGGACTGGGATGGTCTGCGACCGCGGTTGCTATTGTCAAATGTGCAGATACTGGACAAGCAGGGCAAAGTTGCGCTGAGTTTGCCGCGTCTGGAAAACACGGTGGCCTGGACGAGCCTGCCCACCATGGAGTTGCGTTTCTATAGCCTGCTGATCGACAGTCCCGAACTGTCGGTGCGGCGCGATGCGCAGGGCCATTGGTTCGTGGCGGGAATTGAACTGGGTGCGCCGTCTGCAGGCGGGCAGGACGGTTTGGACTGGATGCTGCATCAATCCCGCGTTGTCATTCAGAATGCGCGCATCACCTGGCAGGACGAGTTGCGCGCCGCGCCGACGCTGGTGCTGGAGAAAGTCGATTTGAGTATCGATAACCGGCGCTGGCGTCACCGCTTTGCACTGCGCGCTTCGGCTCCCGCCAAATTGGCTTCCCGTCTGGATGTGAGGGGCAACTTTTCCGGCGACAGTTTCGCCGACATGAGCGATTGGCGCGGGGAGCTTTATTCGCAACTTGAATATGCCGATGTGCTGGCCTGGAAATCCTGGGTGACGCTGCCGAATGCGATCCGGCGCGGCAAAGGCGCGCTGCGCATGTGGCTGGGTTTCAAACAGGGAAAGTTGCGCAGTGTGGATGCCGATGTCGCGCTGGCCGGTGTGCAAGCCCGTTTGTCGGAGGAGTTGCCGCAACTCGATTTGAAAGAGTTGCGCGGCCGCATCGGCTGGCAATCGCTGGAACGCGGATTTGAAGTATCGACCCGAAAACTGGCATTGCAGATGCGCGACGGATTTGAACTGAAACCTACCGATTTCCACCTGCGTCTGCAGGCCGGGGCGGATGGTCAACCTTCTTCCGGCGAAATCAGGGCGAACGCCTTGAGATTGGGCGGCTTTGTCAGGATGATGAGTTATCTGCCGCTGAACAATGACTTCAAGGAACGCTGGGTAAACGCGCAGCCGCGCGGTCAGATCACCGATCTGCGGGCGCAGTGGCAGGGAAATTTCGAGAACATATCGCGTTATGAAATCAAGGCACGTTTCGACGGGATGTCGATGCGGCGCGTCGGCAATCTGCCGGGATTTTCGGGACTGAGCGGCAAAGTGGAGGGTGCGGAAAATGGCGGCACGCTCTCGCTGGACAGTGTGAAATTATCGCTCGATGCACCGCAACTGTTTTCCGAGCCGGTGGCGTTCGACAAGTTGACGGCGCGGCTGGGCTGGCAACGCAATGCACACGGCCTGGAGGTCAGGCTGAGCAATGCCGAACTTTCCAATGCCGATCTGGCCGGGACGATATACGGGAGTTATCAGTTCGAGCCCGACGGCCCGGGTTCGGTGGATGCCACCGTCGATATGACGCGTGTTGCGGTGCAGCGCACCGGCCTTTATACCCCGGTGCCGGCGGTGAACAGGAAAACGCGCGACTGGTTGCAGGCGGCGCTGCAGGGCGGGCAGGCGGACAGGTTTCACGTGCGGCTGCGCGGCGATTTGCGCGATTTTCCTTTTGTCGGAAACGAGCGCGGCATCTTCCGTCTGGAAGCGCGGGCCAAGGGTGTGGTGATGGAGTTCGTCAAGGGCTGGCCGCGCCTGGAAGACGCGCAGATGCAGTTGTTGATAGAAGGCAAAAAGCTGGAAATCAAGGCTGTGACGGCGACGACCACGGGTGCGCATCTGCAGAATGTCAAAGTGAGCATTCCCGACCTGCTGGTCGGCAACCCGCTGTTGCAAGTGCGCGGCGAAGCGGCTGATTCGACCCAGCGCTGCCTGGATTACATTCTCAAAAGTCCGGTGAACGGTTATCTCAACGGTTTCACCGAAGGCATCAAGGCGAGCGGCGACGGCAAGCTGAAACTGCAACTTGATATTCCGCTGAAAGGAGATGAGCCGGTCAAGGTGCGCGGCGACTACCATTTTGTGAATAACGAAATCGACATCGGCGAGAACGTGCCACTGTTGAGGAATGTAAATGGTGTGCTGTTGTTCACCGAATCGTCGGTGAATGCGGGCGATATCAATGCCCAGATACTCGGCGGTGCGGCGCATCTCATGGTGCAGGGTGACAAGAGTGCGCTGCAGACCAAAGCGCACGGCACGCTTGATCTGGACAATCTGAATACCCTGGCGCCGCATCCGTTGTTGCGCCGTGTGCATGGCAGCACCGACTGGAAGGCCGATATCCGGGTGCAGAACAAGCTGGTCGATGTGACCGTGGATTCCGACCTGCAGGGCATCCAGTCGGACTTGCCTGCACCCTTGTCAAAAATCGCCAGCGAGCGTGTCCCGCTGCATTTCGAGCAGAAAGGCCTTGATTTGCGCCAACAGACATTGGGATTGAGTGTCGGATCGCTGCTCGATGCCAGTTTGCTGCGCCGCCGTGACACGGAGGGAGCATGGATTGTTCGCGGCGGGCGCATTGCCTTTGGCGGTACGGCCGGGCGTACCGGCAGGTATGGGATAAGAGTCGCCGGCAAGTTGCCGTCGCTGTCGCTGGAAGGGTGGAGCGGTCTGGGACTGGTTTCAGGGAGCGAAGGCGTCATACCCAATATCGCCGGGATCGATGTCGTCGTGGATAAATTGACCGGTTATGGCAATACGGTAAACGATCTTGAGATCAAGGGCAGCGGCCGCAACGGCTTGATCAGTTTACGCCTTGCCTCGAGAGAGCTGAATGGCGACCTGATCTGGCAACCGCAAGGAAATGGAAAAATACTGGGGCGCTTCAAGGATGCGATGCTGGGCGAAGGCCATGGCGAACCGTCTCGGGCAGTGGAGCGGGAAACCGGCAAGGTCGAGCCGCCCGACAATAGTGCTTTCCCCGAAGTGGATATGGAGGTGGAGAAGCTGACCTACAAGGGTCGCCAGCTAGGCAAGCTGGAAATGGCGTTGAGCGAAGACGGGGGCGATGTGCTGCTGGATCGTCTGCTGCTCACCAATCCGGATGGCGTGCTGAACATGAGCGGCAAGTGGCAGGCTGTTCCCGAACAGACCCGGATCAAGTTGCGCATCGATATCAGCGATGCGGGGAATATATTGTCGCGTTCCGGCTACCCGGACAGCCTGAAGGATGGCAGCGGTTCGCTGGAGAGCGATTTGCACTGGGCGGGTGCGCCGGGCACCTTCAGTTACCCCAAACTGAATGGGACGCTGCAATTGAAAGTCGGCAAGGGACGATTCCTCAAGGTCGATCCGGGTGCGGCAAAGCTGCTGGGTGTGCTGAGTCTGCAGCGCCTCTCGCTCGATTTTACCGACGTGTTCAGCAAGGGTTTCCAGTTCGAGAGCATCACCGGCAATGCGCAGATCGTGAACGGTCTGTTGCTGACCGACGATATGAAGCTCACCGGCGCGGCGGCAAAGGTCACCCTGAACGGGCAAGTCGACCTGAACCGCGAAACACAGGAGCTGAAGGTGCGCATACTGCCGACGATCGGTGATAATGTATCGCTACTGTCCTTTGCGGCCGGTCCGGTGGTCGGGGTCGGTGTGTTGCTGGCGAACAAGATTTTGCGCGATCCGCTCGATAAGCTGGTGTCGTTTGAATACAATGTCAGCGGCAGTTGGGCCGATCCCAAGGTTGAAAAGGTCGGCCAGTCCAAACCCGCCCAGAGCGCAGTCGTTCCCGGGGAATAATTACCTTGAATATTGTAAAGTCCGAATAACCAAATTATTGAAAGTCATCGAACCATGTCTTCCATCGACAACACCCAGTCACGCATCGCAGCGCAAATCAACGCCTTCAAGGTTGCCGCCATCCAGATGGCATCCGGCCCCAACGTCGAAGGCAATTTGAGCGAAGCGTGCCGTCTGGTCGCCAAGGCGGCGGAACAAGGCGCCAAACTGGTGGTTCTGCCTGAGTTCTTCGCCATCATGGGCATGAACGAGCAGGACAAGGTCAAGGTTCGCGAACAGCCGGGGCAGGGGGCGATCCAGAAATTCATGAGCGAGACGGCACGCCGGCACAAAATCTGGCTGATCGGTTCGCTGCCGTTGGAGGCAAGCACGCCGGACAAGGTGCGCAACAGCTGTCTGGTGTTCGACGAGACCGGCGAGCAAGTGGCGCGTTACGACAAAATCCATCTGTTCAACCTGACGCTGGGTAACGAGCACTACAACGAAGCCAGCACAATCGAGGCGGGTGACAAGGTGGTGGTGGTCGATAGCCCGTTCGGACGCATCGGCTTGGCCGTGTGTTACGACCTGCGCTTCCCCGAGATATTCCGCGCCATGAAGGATGTGAACATCATCGTGTTGCCGTCCGCGTTTACGGCAACCACCGGCAAGGTGCACTGGGAGCCGCTGGTGCGCGCGCGCGCCATCGAAAACCTGTCTTATGTCATTGCCGCAGCCCAGGGCGGCTACCATGTGAGCGGACGCGAAACGCACGGCCATACCATGATCGTCGATCCCTGGGGACGCGTCATGGACGAGTTGCAACGCGGCTCCGGTGTGGTCATCGCGGATGTCAATCCGGGCTATCAGGCCAGCCTGCGCACCAGCCTGCCTGCGCTATCTCATCGCACCCTGTCCTGCTCCGTATGAGTTCTCCCCTGCAACTGGCGCAACGTGCGCTGCTCACCGCGCACGGCTTGGAAGCCCGCCATCTGGAGCAAGTGTTCGGCAAAATGCTCGCGCATCGCGTCGATTATGCCGATCTGTATTTTCAGTACAGCCGGGCCGAGAGTTGGTCGCTGGAAGAAGGCATCGTCAAATCCGGCAGTTTCAATATCGATCAGGGCGTGGGGGTGCGTGCGGTGAGCGGCGAGAAAACCGCTTTCGCCTACTCCGACGACATTACGCTGAATGCGCTGGAAGATGCCGCATTGGCGACGCGTGCCATTGCGCGCCAGGGTGGAAAACAGGCGGCGGCGCATATGCATGCGGGCAAAGTCCGCGAACTTTATCTCCCTCATGATCCCATCGCCACCCTGAAAGCCGAGCAGAAAGTAATTCTGCTGGAACGGCTGGAACAATTGGCGCGAGCGCTGGATCCGCGCGTGACGCAAGTCGTTGCGAACCTGGCGGGCGAGTACGATGTGGTGCTGGTGGCGCGCAACGACGGCTTGATGAGCGCGGACATTCGCCCGCTGGTACGCCTCTCGCTGCAGGTGATTGTCGAAGGCAACGGGCGCAGGGAACAGGGCTCGGCGGGCGGCGGCGGTCGCTTCGGTTACGACTATTTCAGCGACGAAATATTGCAGCGCTACGCAAAGGAAGCAGTACACCAAGCGGTCATCAACCTGGATGCGCGTCCGGCACCGGCCGGCAATATGACGGTGGTATTGGGCAGCGGCTGGCCCGGTATCCTGCTGCATGAGGCAGTGGGACACGGCCTGGAAGGCGACTTTAATCGCAAGGGCAGTTCCAGTTTTTCCGGGCGCATCGGCGAACGCGTCGCGGCCAAGGGTGTCACCGTGGTGGATGACGGCACGATCAAGGACCGGCGCGGCTCGCTCAATGTGGATGACGAGGGCAATCCCACGCAACGTACCGTGCTGATCGAAGACGGCATTCTGCGCGGCTATCTGCAGGACACGATGAATGCGCGTTTGATGGGGGTGCCGGTGACCGGCAATGCACGGCGCGAATCGTTTGCGCATATCCCCATTCCGCGCATGACCAACACCATGATGCTGAACGGTGACAAAACGCCGGAAGAGATCATTGCTTCGGTCAAGTACGGTCTGTATGCCGCCAATTTCGGCGGCGGGCAGGTGGACATCACCAGCGGCAAATTCGTGTTTTCCACCACCGAAGCCTACATGATCGAAGATGGCAAGATTACCTATCCGGTGAAAGGCGCAACGCTGATCGGCAACGGCCCGGAAGCGCTCACGCGCGTCACGATGATAGGTAACGATATGGCGCTCGACCCGGGTGTCGGCACCTGCGGCAAGGAGGGGCAGAGCGTGCCGGTTGGCGTGGGACAGCCGACGGTGCGGATTGACGGTTTGACGGTGGGCGGAACAGCTTAGCTTGGGAGACTCAGTCGAGTTTATTCAGCTGAATAGGAGGTCAAAATGGGCTTGGTTTGGCGGGAACAATTGAGTGTTGGGAATGATGCAATTGATAATGATCATCGGCATCTTATTGATATCATCAATCACGTAGAACAAAGTATGGGCGCAAAAAACCCCCGTGATCTGGCTGCGGCGCTTGACAGTCTTTCAAAGTATTCTCAAGCGCATTTTGCCCACGAAGAAAAGATCGCCCGTGCGGCCGGTTACAAGCAGGTGCCCGATCTGAGTCACACTCACCAGGACTTGATCAAGCAACTCGACCAGTTGAAAGTGGAAATCAAGGCGATGGGAAAAGAATGGTCGCCGACAGTGGCCGAGAGTTTCACCAAACTATTGCGGAGTTGGCTGATCGACCATGTCATCAAGGAAGACCTGTTGATGAAGCCGGTATTGCAAAAAAAATCCCCGCTTTTCGATCCCTTATGAGCCAGTGGCGGGCGTGTTTGCTTTGCCCGCACTGAAACCTGCTCAGGCATGCGGCTGCGACAGGTGCCGCGCCGTGACGTAGTCGCGAATATTCACATGGTTGACGATCCACTCGGCCAATTCGTTTTCCACATAATCCTGCAACGTTTTGCGATCACGCTGCTCTAGCCACTGCGCGACGCGTTGTGCCAGTTTGTCCAGCGCGTGCTTGTGGTGTTTCTTGTGTTGGGCGATGGCGGGGTAGTCGGTCGCCTGCATGGCCTGTTCCTCGGCGGCGAACTGCTGCTGCAGTTGCCGTTGCAGGCGTTGCAGTTGTTCGTCGATCTCGCTTTCCGGGGCCTTGTCGTCGAGCAGGTCGAGCAGCGCATTGAGCAGTTCGGCAAAGGCGGTATAGTCGAACAGGCGGGAGACGTCTATGGTCTGTGTCATGTCCGCTCTCCACTCTGCGCATTGATGAATCCCGCCGTCACGAAATCCATGCTGTTGACGTGATTGACGAACCAGTCGCCGATGTCGCGATCCAGCCATTCCCTTAGCGCGACGGTATTGCGACCCTGTTTCCAGTGCTCGCTCCGGGCGGACATGTCGGCCAGCACACGCTCATGCTCACTTTTATGCATGGCATAGGGCGGGAAACCGGTTTCCTGCATCAGGCGTTCTTCCTCGGCAAAATGGTGATGGGTATGGGCCAGCAGCTCATTCAGCAAGGTATCCACATCGGGTTCGGGGGCTTGGGCAGAGATAGTAGCCAGCAGGTTTTCGCGCAGGGTGATGAATTCGGCATGGTCGCGGTTCATGAAGTCGAGTGCGACCTGAGGGTAGTCCAGCATGCTATTTCCTAGTATCCAATGGGTGTCGGCAGGGCATCTCACGGTATAATCCGCGCCCTATGCAGATTCTACGCGGACTTCATTCTTTTGACACCCAAACTGTGGCGGTTACCATCGGCAATTTCGATGGGGTACACCTCGGTCATCAGGCGCTGCTCAAGGAGCTGCGTGCGGCAGCCCAGCCGCGCGGGCTGCAGACGGCAGTCGTTATTTTTGAACCGCATCCGCGTGAATTCTTTGCGCCGCAACAGGCGCCGGCGCGGCTCACCAGCCTGCGCGAAAAACTGGAGCTGTTCAGCACCATGGGCGTGGATCGTGTGCACGTGTGCCGCTTCGATGCGCTGTTTGCCAAGAAGTCGGCGGCGGATTTTATTCATGCGCTGCATGAAAAACTGCATGCGAAGTTTGTGCTGATCGGCGACGATTTCCGTTTCGGCAGCGGGCGCGCGGGCGATTTTGCACTGGTCGAGAAGATAGGCGCCGAGCGCGGATTTGCGGTGCAATCGGTGCAGTCGGTGCTGCATGGCGGTGTGCGCATTTCCAGCACGGCGATACGTGCGGCACTGGCGGACGGGCAGATACGCATGGCCAAAGAGTACTTGGGGCGCCCCTACAGTATCAGCGGGCGCGTGTTCCACGGCGACGGCATGGGGCGCAAACTGGGTTATCCCACGGCGAACGTGCAGATGAAGCACAACCTGCCGCCGCTCAAGGGCATCTACGTGGTGCTGGCCCATGCCGAGGGGCTGGGCGTGCTGCAGGGGGTGGCGAGTCTGGGTATTCGCCCGACGCTGAAACAGGAAGCCAAATATGTGCTGGAAGTGCATTTGTTCGAATTTGCGCAGCAGATCTACAGCAAGCATCTGCGTGTGGAGTTTTTGCAAAAGTTGCGCGACGAACAGAAATTTAACGGACTGGACGAGCTGACGCGGCAGATTGCGTTGGATGTGGATAATGCAAAGCAATGGTTTATTGATCATGAGTGAAGACAAAAAGAAGTACCCGCTGAATCTCCCCGACACCACGTTTCCCATGCGCGGTGATCTGGCCAGGCGCGAACCGCTGATGCTGGCGCAATGGCAGGCGCAGCAGCGCTACCAGCGCATCCGCAAGGCGCCACATCCCAAAGGAAAATTCATCCTGCATGATGGTCCGCCCTACGCCAACGGCGACATCCACCTGGGCCATGCAGTCAACAAGGTGTTGAAGGACATCATCGTCAAGTCGAAGACGCTCGCGGGTTACGACGCGCCCTATGTGCCGGGCTGGGATTGCCACGGCCTGCCGATCGAACTGCACGTGGAAAAGAAACACGGCAAGGGTATCCCGCCCGAGCAGTTTCGCGAGTTGTGCCGCGAATACGCGAAGGCGCAGGTCGAGCGGCAAAAAATGGACTTTATCCGCCTCGGCATTCTCGGCGACTGGGATAAGCCCTATCTGACCATGGATTTCCAGAACGAAGCCGACATCATCCGCGCGCTCGGCAAGATCCAGGAGCGCGGCTATCTGTACCAGGGCCGCAAGCCGGTGAACTGGTGCCTGGATTGCCGGTCGGCACTGGCCGAGGCGGAAGTGGAATACGAGGACAAGGTCTCGGCGGCCATTGATGTCGGTTTCGAGGTGAAAGACAAACACGCAGTAGAAAAAGCCTTCGGTGTGTCGCTATCGGGCTCTGCCCGCGTGTATGCGGTGATCTGGACCACCACGCCGTGGACGTTGCCGGCGAATCAGGCGGTGAGCGTCCATCCGACTCTGGAATATGACTTGATCAAAACGGACAAGGGCTACCTGATCCTCGCCTTCGATCTGGCGGCCGATTGCCTGAGGCGCTACCAGGTTGGCGGCAACAACGACCGAGGCGACGGACTCGCCGCCACTTGTTATGGCGCAGCGCTGGAAGGCTTGCCCTTGCAGCATCCGTTCTACGACCGCATTGTGCCCGTGATCTGCGGCGAGCACGTCACACTGGAAGCGGGTACCGGGCTGGTGCATACCGCACCGGCACATGGCGTGGACGATTATGTGGTGGGGCAGAAGTACAACCTGCCGAGCGATAACCCGGTGGGCGACGACGGCAAATTCATCTCGACCACGTCTGCGGTCGGCAATACGCCGCTGGCCGGCGTGTTCGTATGGAAGGCCAACGACATCGTGCTGCAGGCGCTGGAAGCGAGCGGGCACCTGCTGCATCAGGAAAAAGTGAAACACAGCTACCCGCATTGCTGGCGCCACAAGACGCCGATCATTTTCCGCGCCACACCGCAGTGGTTCATCGGCATGGAGCAGGTTGCCCATTCTTCTTCCGTTGGAGACGAAGAACTGGTTCATGCCGCGCGCCACACCGATGCCGCAGCGGGGATGCCGCTGCGCGACCTGGCGGACAAGGCCGTCGAACAGACTGAGTTCTTCCCAGCCTGGGGCCGCGCGCGCCTCGAAGCGATGATCAGGAACCGCCCCGACTGGTGCGTGTCGCGCCAGCGCAACTGGGGGGTGCCGATGCCGTTCTTCGTGCACAAGGAAACCATGGCGCTGCATCCGCGCACTTCCGAATTGCTGGAACAGGTCGCCAAACTGGTCGAGAAATCCGGCATAGAGGCGTGGTTCTCGTTGGACAGCGCTGAGCTGCTCGGCGACGATGCGGCGCATTACCGCAAGCTGTCCGACACGCTGGACGTATGGTTCGATTCCGGTGTGACGCACTTCTCCGTGCTGCGCAAGCGCGACGAACTGGCCTATCCGGCCGACCTCTACCTGGAAGGTTCCGACCAGCATCGCGGCTGGTTCCAGTCCTCGCTGCTGACGGGTTGCGCCATCGACGGTCGTGCGCCTTACCGGCAGTTGCTCACCCACGGCTTCACCGTGGACGAGAAGGGCTACAAGATGTCGAAATCGCGCGGCAACGGCATCGAGCCGCAGGACATCTGCAACAAACTGGGCGCGGATATGCTGCGTTTGTGGATCGCCTCGACCGATTACTCGGGCGAGATGTCGCTGTCCGAAGAGATTCTCAAGCGTGTGACCGACAGTTATCGCCGCATCCGCAACACGCTGCGTTTCCTGCTGGCGAATGTGAGCGACTTCGATGCCACGCGCGATGCGATGCCCGTGGATCAATGGCTGGAGATTGATCGCTACGCACTGGCCCTGGTGAAAAAGCTGCAGGACGAGGTGTGCGGCGATTATGAACGCTATGAGTTCCACTTCGCGGTACAGAAGCTGCAAGGTTTTTGTACGGAAGAATTGGGCGGCCTCTATCTCGATATCCTGAAGGATCGTCTGTATACCGCTGGCGAAAATTCAAAAGCACGCCGTTCCGCACAAAACGCGCTGTATCACATCGTCCAATCGCTGGCCCGTTTGATCTCACCCATCCTGAGTTTTACCGGCGAAGAGGTGTGGTCGACGCTGACAGGCAAAGATGATGCAAGCGTGTTCGAGCAGGTCTGGTACGAGTTGCCGGATTCCGGACTGAAAGGTGCGGAAGTGAGTGCTTGGGCAAACATCCGCGCCGTGCGCGAACAGGTGAACAAAAAACTGGAAGAACAGCGTGCCGCCAATGCCATCGGTTCCGCGCTGCAGGCTGAAGTGGATGTGTACGCACCGAAAGCGACATTCGATCTACTGTCGCGCCTGGGCGATGACCTGCGACTGGTGCTCATTACCTCGCGCGCCAACGTGCACTTGCGCGAAGGTGAACTGGAGATCAAGGTCACGCCGAGCGCCCATGCCAAATGCGAACGCTGCTGGCACTACCGTGAAGATGTGGGCAGCGATGCCGCCCATCCGACATTATGCGGGCGTTGCGTGAGCAACCTGTTCGGTGAGGGCGAGGCAAGGAAATATGCTTAGCCGCTGGTTGCTGGTTTCTGTTGTGGTCATTGTGCTCGACCAGTTGAGCAAGGCGGCGATCAACAGTCATTTTGTATATGGCGAGAGTTTGTCTGTATTGCCTTTCTTCAATCTGGTGCTGGCGCATAACACGGGGGCCGCATTCAGTTTCCTGAGCGATGCGGGCGGCATGCAGCGCTGGTTGTTCAGCGCCATCGCGCTTGTCGCCTCTGTATGGATTATCTGGCTGCTGCGCAGGCACCAGTCGCAGAAATTGTTCAGCTTCGCGCTGGCTTTCATTCTGGGCGGCGCGCTGGGCAATCTGATCGACCGTATCGCTTACGGTTACGTGGTGGATTTTCTGGATTTCTACTGGGGCAGTTATCACTTCGCCGCCTTCAACCTGGCCGACTCCGCCATCACCTGCGGGGCCGCCTTGCTGATCTGGGACAGCTTCACAGGCAAGGAACATGGAACTGCTGCTCGCTAATCCGCGCGGATTCTGCGCCGGTGTGGATCGCGCCATCGAGATCGTCGAGCGCGCTTTGGCTTTGCACGGTGCGCCTATCTATGTTCGTCACGAAGTGGTGCATAACAAATTCGTGGTGGACAGTCTGAAAGCCAAGGGCGCGGTTTTCATCGAAGATCTGAACGACGTTCCGCCCGGCAGCATCCTCATTTTCAGCGCGCACGGCGTGCCGCAAGCGGTACGCCGCGAAGCCGAGGCGCGCGGTTTGACCGTGTTCGACGCAACGTGTCCGCTGGTCACCAAGGTGCATATCGAAGTTTCGCGCATGCGTCAGCAGGGCAAGGAGATCATCATGATCGGCCACAAAGGTCACCCCGAGGTGGAAGGCACGATGGGGCAGAGCAGCGGCGGCATGTACCTGGTCGAGACGCCTGCCGATGTCGAGTCCCTGGAAGTGCGGAACGAACAGAATCTGACCTATGTCACGCAGACCACGCTGTCCATGGACGACGCCAGTGCCATCATCGCCGCGCTCAAGACGCGCTTCCCTTCCATCACCGGACCGAGAAAAGACGACATTTGCTATGCCACCCAGAACCGCCAGGACTCGGTAAAACTGCTGGCCAAACAATGCGACCTCGTGATTGTGGTCGGTTCGCCGAACAGTTCAAATTCAAATCGCCTGCGCGAAGTGGCCCGGAACCTTAACGTCCCGGCGTATTTAATTGATAACGCCAGCCAACTCGAAGCGGAATGGGTGCAAGGCAAACAGCGGGTGGGGATCACCGCCGGCGCATCCGCCCCGGAAGTGCTGGTACAGGAAGTGATTGGGCGTTTGAAAGGACTGGGAGCTACCAGTGTGCGCGAGGCGGATGGAATTCGTGAGAACGTCGTGTTTCCGTTGCCTAAATCGCTGGCAGGGTGAAAAAACGGGATCGGGGGGCCAGCTTGGGCAGGCAGTTTATTGTGAAATGCTCATGTGAGAAAGGATAACAAAGTGAGATCGAACCTTGTAATTGGAACCGGCGCCCTGGGACTGTCAACGGCGGAGGCGCTGTTGCGGCAGGGCGCCGACGTGACCATTCTGGAGCGGGGTTCGGTCGGTCGTGAATCTTCCTGGGCGGGTGGCGGCATTCTGTCGCCGCTGTGTCCCTGGGATTATCCGGAGGAGGTGAACCGTCTGGCATTGCGCGGGATGGCGATGTTCGGCGCTGTGGCGGAGATGCTGCACCAAACGACAGGCATCGATCCCGAGTATTTGCGCTGTGGCATGCAGGTGTTGCCGCCGGTCGATGTGAAGAGCGCTGTGCAATGGTGTGCAACCCACGGTGTGAGAGCGGAAGAAAGCGACGGTGGCCTGTTGTTGCCCGATGTCGCCCAAGCCCGCAATCCGCGCTTGCTGCAGGCGTTGCGGGCGCGGGTTGAACAGCTCGGCGGGCGTATCGTCGAGCAGTGCGAGGTCAAACAGATCGTTGCCGAGGCGGGGCAGGTTGCGCATCTGGCGACGACTCAGGGCAATTTCAGCGCGGACGCGTATATCGTGACGGCGGGCGCCTGGAGCAAGGTGTTGTTGGGCGAACACGCCCTGCAGATCGACATCAAGCCGATTCGCGGGCAGATGCTGCTATTCAAGTTCGATGCGCCGCCGGTGCCGCATATCGTGCTGAAAAAGGATATCTACCTCATTCCGCGCCGCGACGGGCATTTGCTGGTGGGAAGCACGCGCGAAGATGTGGGATTTGATAAAAGTACTACTGACGAAGTACGTGCAATGTTGCTGCAACGGGGTACCGAACTGCTGCCGGCGTTGCGCGACAAGCCGGTTGTTCAGCATTGGGCCGGACTGCGTCCGGGTTCTCCCGGCAACATCCCGACCATTGGCCGCCACCCGCACCTGCCGAACCTCTACGTCAACAGCGGCCATTTCCGTTATGGCGTGACCATGTCGCCCGCGTGCGTGGAAGTGCTGTTGAATACCATGAATGGAACACCGCAACCGTTCGATGTTTCGCCCTATCTTTGGCATTAAGCGTTGCTGCATCTCTGCTTGTCCGCTTATAATCCGCGCCGGAAGGCCGATGTAGCTCAGTCGGTAGAGCAACGCACTCGTAACGCGTAGGTCACCAGTTCGATTCCGGTCATCGGCACCACCTTCCGGCTTCATCTTTGGCAGCGAACAGTCAGGAGCAGTAATGACTTTCCCGCAACTCGGCAATATTCCTTTCAAGTACAAAAAACTCGCCATTTTCGGCATTGTCATCATCGCATTGGTGCTCGGTATCGGCTATCTCACGCGCAGCAAACCGATCCCGGTGGTGTTGCAGACCGTGGAACGCGGCACGGTGGAGGCGTCGGTAAGCAACACCCGCGCCGGTACGGTGAATGCCTGCCGCCGCGCCAAGATGTCGCCTGCGGCGGGCGGGCAAATTTCCAAATTGCTGGTCAAAAAAGGCATGCGCGTGCGCAAGGGCCAGATATTGCTGGAATTGTGGGATAAGGACCTGGAGGCGCAAGAGCGCCTGGCGCAGGAACAATTGAAGACTTCGACGACACGCGTGCAGGAAGTCTGCACCCTTGCCGAGGCGGCGCAGCGCGAAGCGGTGCGTTCGCAGGAGTTGAAGGAAAAAGGATTTATCTCGCCGCAGATGCTGGACCGCGCGATGAGCGAAGCCGCATCGCGCAAGGCATCCTGCGAAGCGGCGCGCGGCGACATTGAACAGAGCAAGTCGCGCATCGCGCTGGCGCGTGCCGGGCTGGAGCGCATGATATTGCGTGCGCCGTTCGACGGCATTGTGGCGGACATCAGCGGCGAACTGGGCGAATACGCCACGCCGTCGCCACCCGGCATTTTGACCATTCCCGCCATCGATCTGATCGACGACAGTTGCATGTACGTAAGCGCGCCCATCGACGAAGTGGATGCCAGCAAGCTCAGGATCGGCCAGCAGGCCCGCATCACGCTGGATGCCATCAAGGGGCGTACCTTCAGCGGCAAGGTGCGGCGCATCGCGCCCTATGTACTCGATCTGGAAAAACAGGCGCGTACGGTGGAAGTGGAAGTCGAGTTCGACAAGAGCGCCGCGAAAGACAATCTATTGGTGGGTTACAGTGCGGATGTCGAGATCATCTACGACACTCGCAAACAAGTGCTGCGCATTCCGACACAGACCCTGCTGGAAGGCAATCGTGTATTGCTGCTGGGCAGCAAGGGTACGCTGGAAGAGCGCTCCGTGAAAACCGGCCTGTCCAACTGGGAATATGCCGAGGTGACTTCCGGCCTGGAGGAGGGCGACCGCATTGTGTCCTCGCTGGATCGGGAGGGCGTAGTGGCGGGGGCGCGAGTCGTGCCGGAAGAAGCCAAGCCCGCGCAATGATCGAACTGCAAAACGTCTGCCGCACCTTCATCGTCGGCGACCAGCAAGTCGCCGCGTTGCGCGACATCAACCTGCGCCTCGATGCTGCCGAATATATTTCCATCATGGGGCCGTCCGGCTCCGGCAAATCCACGCTGCTTAACCTGATCGGCCTGCTCGACCGGCCTTCTTCGGGCACTTATCTGCTGGATGAAGGCAATGTCACCCAACTGAGCGACGAGCAGCAGGCGAATGCGCGGCGCGACAAGATCGGCTTCGTGTTCCAGTCCTTCCATCTGGTGCCGCGCCTCACTGCCGCGCAGAACGTCGAGCTGCCGATGATCCTCGCGGGCATTCCGCCGGAAGAGCGCAAGGCGCGCGTGCAGGTGCTGATGCAGAACTACGGATTGTCGGAGCGTGCCGATCACCGCCCCGACCAGCTTTCCGGCGGGCAGCGCCAGCGCGTGGCCATCGCGCGTGCCACCGTGATGAACCCGACCGTGCTGCTGGCCGACGAGCCCACCGGCAACCTGGACCGCAACACCGGCTGGGAAGTGCTCAAGCTGCTGGAAGGGTTGATGGACAAGGGCATCACGCTGGTGGTGGTGACCCACGATGCCGAGATCGGTGCCCGCGCCCGGCGCCAGATCCACATGCTGGACGGGCGTATTTTGTCCGACGAGCAAACAAACTGAAATGCCATTTGCCACAGAGAACACAGAGCACACAGAGGAAAATCAAATGCCCGAATTGTGTCTGTTGCCCACTTCATGTTCATGTCGCCATTCTGAAGTTACAAGCCACATTCTCTGTGAACTCTGTGTTCTCTGTGGCTTGAAGTTTGGTTTTGGTGGCCAAACGTGAAACTCACCGACACCCTGCAATTCGCCTCCGGCAGCCTGCGCGGCAGCCCGACACGCACGCTGCTGATGATCCTGGCCATGTCCATCGGGGTCGCTGCCGTGGTGGTGCTCACCGCGCTGGGCGAAGGCGCGCGCCTGTATGTCATCAACCAGTTTTCCTCGCTCGGCACCAACCTCGTTATCGTTTTGCCCGGCCGTACCGAAACGGCAGGCATCGGCCCCGGCATGCTGCTCGGCCAAATCCCGCGCGAGATCACGCTGGACGATGCCGAAGCGCTGCTGCGCAGCCGCGCGGTGCGGCGCATTGCGCCGCTTACCGTCGGTTCCGCCTCACTGTCGCGCGGCGCGTTGAACCGCGAAGTGGTGGTGCTGGGTTCCACTGCCGACCTGCTGGAGGTGCGCCACATGAGCGTGGGGCTGGGCAAGTTCCTGCCTGCGGGCGATATCCACGAGAGCGCCTCGGTGTGCGTGCTGGGCAACCAGATGAAGCGCGAACTGTTTGGCAACGAGCAGGCAATCGGGCAGTGGGTGCGCTTGGGTGACCGGCGCTTCCGCGTCATCGGCGTCCTGTCGCAGCAGGGGGAATCCATGGGCATGCGCACCGATGAACTGGTCATCGTGCCGGTCGCGTCCGCGCACCAGTTGTTCAATACCTCCGGCCTGTTCCGCATCCTGGTCGAAGCCAAGAGCCGCGACAGTATCGAAGATGCCAAACACGATGCGGAGCAGATCATGTTCCAGCGCCACAACGGCGAGAAGGATGTGACCGTCATCACGCAGGATGCCGTGCTCGCCACTTTTGACCGCATCCTCACCGCGCTCACCATGGCCGTGGCCGGTATCGCTTCCATCAGCCTCGCCGTGGCCGGCGTGCTGATCATGAACGTGATGCTCATCGCCGTGGCGCAGCGCGTCAAGGAAATCGGCCTGCTCAAGGCGCTGGGTGCGCCGCCCAAACAGATACGCGCCTTGTTTTTCGCCGAAGCGGCGCTGCTGTCCGGCATCGGCAGCGTGGCCGGGCTGGTGCTGGGTTATGCGGGCAGTGTGGTCATCGGGCAGGTTTATCCCATGTTGCCGGTCAGTCCGCCGTGGTGGGCGGTGGTCGCGGCCTGCGGCACCGCGCTGGGCACGGGCATCCTGTTCAGCGTGTGGCCTGCACGGCGTGCGGCCAGGCTGGATCCGGTGGCCGCCTTGGCCGGGAGATAGGCGATGATCTTCCGCGATTTCCTGACGCTTACATCATCCAGTTTTCTTGCCGCGCGCATGCGCAGTTTCCTTACCGGGCTGGGCATCGCCATCGGCATTGCGGCCGTCATCCTGCTCACGTCCATCGGCGACGGCTTGCATCAATTCGTGCTGGCGGAGTTCTCGGAATTTGGCACCAACATCGTCACCGTGCAGCCGGGCAAGACGCAGACCAAGGGCAGCAACATCGGCGTCATCGGCTCGGTCAGGCCGCTGTCGCTGGACGATGCCGAAGCCTTGCGCCACCTGCCCTATGTCGAGAACGTCAATCCCGGCCTGATGGGCAATGCCGATCTGCGCGCCAACGGCAAGACGCGGCGTTCCACCGTGTTCGGCGAGGGACGCAATTTCTCTGAAGCTTTCACCATGAAAGTGCAAAGCGGCACGTTCTGGAACGATGCGGACGACGAACAGGCGCGTGCGCTGGCCGTGCTCGGCACCAAGGTGAAGCAGGAACTGTTCGGGGCGCAGAATCCGCTGGGCCAGTACCTGCGCATCGGCGGCCAGCGCTACCGCGTGATCGGCGTGATGGAATCCAAAGGACAGATACTCGGCATGGATATGGACGATGCCGTGTTCATTCCCGCCGCACGCGCCATGGAGCTCTTCAACCGGCCGGGGTTGATGGAAATCAACGTGAGCTATCGGCCCAGTGCCGATGTGAACACGGTCACGCGCCTCATCACCGAGCGCCTCAAGGAAATGCACGGGCGCGAGGATTTCACCACCATCTCGCAGGAGGAGGCGCTGGAAGTGCTGGGTTCCGTGTTGAGCGTGCTCACCTTTGCCGTCGGCGCACTGGGCGGCATCTCGCTGCTGGTCGGCGCGGTGGGCATCCTCACCATCATGACCATGGCTGTCACCGAACGCACGGCGGAGATCGGCCTGCTGCGGGCGCTGGGGGCGCAGGAGAAACAGGTGCTGATGCTGTTCCTGGGCGAAGCCATCATGCTCTCCGCGCTGGGCGGCGTGTTCGGGTTGTTGATCGGCATCGGCATCGCGCAGGGTTTGCACCTGCTGGTTCCGGCGTTGCCGGTGCATACACCTTGGCTGTTTGCCGTGCTGGCCGAGTTGACGGCGGTCAGCATCGGGCTGGCGGCGGGTGTTGCACCAGCCATGCGGGCAGCGCGGCTGGATCCGGTGGAGGCGTTGCATGCGGAGTAACATTTAGCCACGGATACTCACGGATGAAACACGGATAGATCCGTGGCTGAAAATATCGTTGGGAAAAAATGTTGATAGGATTTATATGCTGAGTTATCGCCATGCTTTTCATGCCGGCAATCATGCCGACGTGCTGAAGCATTTCGTTGAATTGGAACTGTTGCGCTATCTGGCACAAAAAGACAAACCCTATTGGTACATCGACACGCATGCGGGGGCCGGATGCTACGAATTGGATAGCGGGTATGCGGCACAGAATGCCGAGTTCGAAAGCGGGATTGCACGTTTGTGGGAAGCAGGCGATCTACCCGGCTCTTTGGCGGATTATGTCGGCATGGTTCGGCATTTCAATCCGGATGGCACGCTGAAGCTTTACCCCGGCTCGCCCCTGGTTGCACTGCAAGTCCTGCGTGAACAGGACCGGATGCGCCTGTTCGAGCTTCATCCGACCGATTACACCATTCTTGAAGAAAACTTTGCCGGAAACGGCACACAAGTGCTCATGCAAAAGGCCGACGGATTCGGTGCGCTGAAAGCGCTGCTGCCGCCGCCGTCGCGCCGGGCGCTCGTGCTCATGGATCCTCCCTATGAAGAAAAGCAGGATTACCAGCGCGTGCTCAAGGCGCTGCAGGAGGGACTGAAACGCTTTGCCACCGGAACCTATGCGGTGTGGTATCCGCAATTGCAGCGCAGTGAATCCGTGCAACTGCCCGGGCAGTTAAAACAACTCCCGGTCAAAAGCTGGCTGCATGTCGCCTTGAGCGTACAGCGTCAATCTGTGGATGGCTTCGGCATGCACGGCAGCGGCATGTTCGTCATCAACCCGCCGTGGACTTTATATGCCACCCTGCAGGAAGTGATGCCGGTGCTGGCATCGCGGCTGGGGCAGGATGGTGCGGGAAGTTTTGTGCTGGAACAGCAGGCAGCGTGAATTGACGGGCAGGGTCGGCAATGGTGGATTCCAAAAATAGAGCAATACACTGTGACATCTTTTGTGCTGTAGTCGACAACTACGGTGACATCGGCGTGTGCTGGCGGTTGGCAAGGCAGTTGGCGAACGAGCATGGCGTGGATGTGCGGCTGTGGGTGGATGACCTGCACAGTTTTGGAAAACTCTGTCCGGAGTTGGATGCGGGGCTGGATGAACAGCGGTGCAGGGGCGTAGCGGTCAGGCGGTGGCTGGCTGATTTCCCGGAAGTCGAGCCGAGCGGTCTGGTGATCGAAGCGTTCGCCTGCCGCTTGCCGCAGTCCTATGTTGAGGCGATGGCTGCACGGGAACTCAAACCGGTGTGGGTGAACCTCGAATACCTCTCTGCCGAAGATTGGGTGGAGGGCTGTCACAAGCTGCCCTCGCCGCATCCGAGTTTGCCGTTGACCAAGTATTTTTTCTTCCCCGGCTTTACCGAGAAAACCGGCGGGTTGCTGCTGGAGCGCGATCTGCCGGCGCGGCGCGATGCGTTTCAGGCCAATGCCGCAGTGCAGGAGCGTTACTGGCACAGTTTCGGGGTAGCGGAGCGAGGGCCTGGCGAACTGCGCGTGTCTTTGTTCAGCTATGAGAACAATGTGATGGACGGCTTGTTGCGCGGGTGGGAGCAGGGTGACCAGCCCGTGACCTGTCTGCTGCCGGAAGGCAGGTCTCTGCCGCAGGTGGCAGCGTTCTTCGGGAAGCCGGCCGCCAAGGCAGGTGTTATCTGGCAACATGGCAACCTGCGCGTACAGGTGCTGCCTTTCGTCGAGCAGGAGCGTTACGACGAGTTGCTATGGGCCTGCGACGTCAATTTCGTGCGTGGTGAGGATTCCTGCGTGCGCGCACAGTGGGCGGCCAAGCCCTTCATTTGGCAGATATATCCGCAGCATGACGGAGTGCATCTGGCAAAGCTGGAGGCGTTGCGGGCGCGTTATACGGCGGGGCTTCCACCC
>JAHJNJ010000036.1 GCA_018820925.1 Gammaproteobacteria bacterium
CGCCTTGCTCTCGTTCAAGACGTTTTCCAGCCAGAGGATGGTGTTGATGTCGGGGTTGTTGGTCGGCTCGTCGAGCAGCAGGATGTCGGGGTTGGAGAACAGCGCCTGAGTCAGGAGCACGCGTAGTTTGAAGCCCGGCGCGATCTGGCTCATGGGGCCGTTGTGCTGTTCGGTGGGAATGCCGACGCCAAGCAGCAGCTGGCCGGCGCGCGCTTCGGCGTCGTAGCCGCCCATCTCGCCGAACTTGGCTTCCAGCTCGGCGGCGTGCAGATAGTCTTCCTCGCTCGCCTCCGGATTCATGTAGATGGCGTCCTTTTCCTGCATCACCCGCCACATCTCGGCGTGGCCCTGCAGCACCACGTCGAGCACGCGCTGGTCCTCGTAGCCGAACTGGTCCTGGCGCAGCCACGCCATGCGCTCGCCGGGGTCGAGCGAGACGTTGCCGGCAGTCGGTTCCAGCTCGCCAGCGAGGATTTTCATGAAGGTCGATTTGCCGCAGCCGTTGGCACCGATCAGGCCATAGCGGTTGCCATCGCCGAACTTGACGTTGACGTTCTCGAACAGCGGTTTGGCAGCGAATTGCAGGGTGATGCTGGAAGCGGTAAGCACGGGGGGGTCCTGGAGTACTGGAAAAACGCGATATTTTAACATTGCAGCCCCATCCGCCATGGGGCTGCCTTCGCCTGACCGCTTGTGCCCCGGGGCTAGCCCCGTAGTGCCGGGTGGTCGGCGATCGGCCGGTCGAGATGGTAACCCTGCGCCAGGTCGACGCCGAACCGGCGCAGCAGGGCGAGCGTTTCGCTGTCCTCGACGTATTCCGCCACCACCGATTTGCCGAGGCCGCGCGCGACGCTGACCATGGCTTTCACGAATACCTGGTTGTCGCGGTCGTTGGGCAGATCGCGGATGAACAGGCCGTCGATCTTGATGGTGTCGACATGCAGGTGCTTGAGGTAGGCGAAGGAGGCGAAGCCGACGCCGAAGTCATCGAGGCAGACGCCGCAGCCGAGCTGGCGCAGCGCTTCGATCATGCGCTGGGCGTCGAGCAGGTCGGACACCGCGGCGGTTTCGGTGATTTCGACGATCAGCCGCTTGGGGTTGATGCCGCTTTCGCGCAGCGCGTTGCTGATGAACTGCGGCAGGCCGGGCTCGGACAGCGAACGTCCCGACAGGTTGACCGCGATGGCGGGAACGGCCGGGCTTTCGGCCAGTCTGCGCAGCACTTCGCCGATCACCCAGCGGTCGATGTCGAGGATGCGGCTGTTCCTTTCGGCCTGCTGGATGAAAAGCGCCGGCAGGATGAGCTGGCCGGGATGGCGTTCGTCGTCCATGCGCACCAGCGCTTCCAGATGCGACAGGCTGCCGTCTTCTGTCCGGTATACGCCCTGGAAGTGCAGCTGTAGCAGGTTCTTGTCGAGCGCGTTGCTGATGCGTTCGCCCCACGACAGGCGGCTGCGCATTTCGCTGTCGGCCGCGTTGTCCGCGCGATACACGCGCCAGGTGTTCTTGCCGGCATCCTTGGCCTGGTACATGGCGAGGTCGGCACGCGCCACCAGGTCGTCGGCATCGGCAGCATGCGCCGGATAGTAGGCGATGCCGAGGCTGGTGGTCAGCCGCAGGTTGTGGCCTTCGAAGCGGAAAGGAATCTGGCCGATCGTACGCAGCACGCGATCGGCCAGCGCCTCGGCTTCGTTGCCCTCCACGGCCGGCAGCAGAATGGCGAACTCGTCGCCGCCCAGACGCGCCAGAATTTCGTCGCGCCGCACCAGCGCGCCGATTTCGCCGGCCACCCGGATCAGCAGGGCATCGCCGGCGCGGTGGCCGTAGCTGTCGTTGATGGTCTTGAATTCGTCGAGGTCGAAGAACATCACCGCGCACTGCGTCTGGCGGCGGTCGGTTTCCAGCATGGTGCGCGCCAGTTCCTGCTGGAAGCGGTGACGGTTATACAGCCCGGTGAGCGCGTCGCGCTCGGCCAGATACACCAGCTGGTCGGCCGTCTGGCGTTCGCGGGTGACGTCTTCGTAAATCCACAAGTGACCGATGAAGCGGCCTTCGCGGTCGCGCACCGGGTAATCGAGCTCGGTGATGACGCGGCCGTCGGCCATCTGGATCTCAAAGTTGTCGGACAATTCAGGCTTTTTCAGCACCGACAGCAAGTGGCGCGAAAAGTGATCGGGGTGCACCAGCGTCGAGGTGGACTGGGCCAGCACCTCATGCACCGGCAGGCCGATGAGCTCTGCCCGCGGGTCGATCATCCACATGCGGCTGAAGGCGGGATTGTGGTAGATCACGCGGCCGTCGGCGGCAACGAACAGGATGCCGAGGTTCATCGCCGACAGCAGCGAGACCAGCCGCGCGCGTTCCTGCTCGGTTTCTTCCAGATATCGGCTTTGCAGGGTTTCCGCCGTGCGTAGTTCGTTGATGGCCGTGCGCAGATTGGCCTCGGTCGCCTTGAGATCGTCGATGCTGTGGATGCTGGCGCGGATGCCCTGGTACACCCCGCTGTAATCGTGAATGGGTTGCCAGTTCACCGACGCCCAGAAATGGCCGCCTTCCTTGCGGCACACCCGCAGGGTGTAGCCCTGGCCGGAGGTGCCGCGCAAGGCCTGGCGCAGCTGGAAATCTGCTGCGGTGCGGTCTTCCAGGTGGATGATGTCGGCCGGAAAATTCATCTGTCCCATGCATTCGTCGACGCGATAGCCGAGCATGCGCTCGACCGAGGGATTGACCCACAAGAGCTTGCCCAGAGGCGACAGCCAGAACTCCACGTCATGGGTGTAGTCGGCGATGGCATGAAAGCGCGCTTCATTTTCGTGCGCGCGCTCGATGTTGAAACGGACGGATTCGGCCATGCGGTTGAAGGTGTCGACCAGCTGGCCGATCTCGTCCTCCCCCGCGCCCGCCAACTTGACGTCCAGGTCGCCCTGCGCCATGCGCTTGCTGGCGCGGGTCAGGGCCTCGAAGCGCCGGATCACCGCGCCGGCCGACAGCGCCAGCAGGATGCCGGTCAGCAACAGGGCGATCGCGGCAATGATCAGGCTTTGCTGGAGGTAGCGGGCGCGTGCATCGCGAATGAAATCGCCCGAGAGGATCAGCCCTACCTCTCCGTAGCGCTGGCCGGCCAGTTCAATCGGCTGCACCCGGCGGAAGTCGGTGGCATCGCCCCCGCTGCCGGCCTGATACACGGCGCGGTTGCCGCGGTCGCGTACCTCGATCATTTCAAGCCTGCCGTCGTGTTGCAGCGTCTCGACGATGTCGCGCACACTGGCGTCGTCCTGTTGCATCAGGGGCGCAAGCAGGGCCGCGCCCAGGGTTTTCGCGATTTCCGTCACGCGATGTTCGGCCTGGGTCTGCAGGGACCGGGTGGTGAGCTGCACCCCATTGGCAATGAGAAAACTCAGCATCACGGCCTCTACCGCCAGCGCGGCGAGGGTGAGCTTGTAACGCAGCGAGAGCCGGCCCAGCCACGCCTTCATCGGGGCGCCCGCAACATGTCCTGCACCTGCAAGGCGTACGGACGGAAGGCGTGCAGCTCGTTGCCATCCGCCTCGGCGAAGCCACCGTAGCCGCCACCCTGAATGAATGTCTGCCCTGCGGGGCTGGCGGCGAATTTCCGCAGTGCCTGGCGCACGGCCTGCGCCTCGGCGTCGCCAAGACGCGGGTGGGCGAGGTACATCAGGCTGGACAAGGGCGGGGTCTCGGCGAGCACGCGCAGTTGCTGGCGCAATTCGGGGGGCATCAGCCTGAAGGCGGGCAGGCCCAGCATGGCAGCGTCCGCGCGCCCATTGATGACCTGCATCGCGGCGTTGAGGTGGGTGCCGGAATCCGTTGTCTGGTAATCGATGTTGTGCCTGAGCCCGTGCGCGGCCAGTTCGGCGTGAAGGGCCAATACCACCACGGCGAGGGGATCGGGACGGGCGATGGTGCGGCCGTGCAACCCACCCGGCGTCTCAAACGGCGAATCGGCCTTGACCAGCAGCAGGCCGTGCACCGGCTGGACATACTTCAGCAGCGGCCGGTAGCCGGCATCCTGTCGCGCCAGCCAGGCCAGGTGCGGCGCCGTCAGCAGGATGTCGTATTCCCCCCGACGGGTGCGTTCGACAAAGGTTTTGAAGTCGCGCGCGGTGTAAATGACGATCGGCCGCTGCAATCGTTTTTCCAGCACGTCGGCAAGCGGGCGGTAAGTCTCGACGATATGTTTTGCCGTCAAATGGGGGAAAACGCCGAAGGTCAACGGTTTGTCCGCGCCGAAAGCGGGCTGGATGCCCACGATCAGCAGCAAGGCCAGAATCAGCAGGCGGCCGGCCGCACCCGGCCGCTGCTCGAAGCCGGCAGTGGGCCTGAAGGCACGCAGGATGCGGCGGGGCAGACCTGGCCACTGGGCAAATGAGCGCAACGCGTCTTTCCTTGTTTACAGCGACTTTTGCAGAACTTTGGATTTCCGCATGTAGTTGTAGAGCGCCTGTTTGCCCTTCGGTAGATGGGCGGGGCTGCTGTCGACGAAGCCGCGTTCCTCGAACCAGTGTTCGGAACGGGTCGTCAGGACGAACAGGTTCTTGAAGCCGGCCTTTTTGCCTTTCTTCTCGGCCTCCGCCAGCAACAGGTCGCCAAAACCGCGCCCGCGAAAATCCGTGGAGACGGCGAGGCAGGCGAGTTCGGCCGCATGTTCCTCGGGGAAGGGATAAAGCGCCGCGCAGCCGGCGATGACGCCGTCGGATTCGAGCACCAGGAAGCGGTCGATCTCCATTTCCAGCAACTCACGCGAGCGCCACACCAGGATGCCCTCGCGCTCCAGCGGTTCGATCAGGCCGAGGATGCCGCCGACGTCGTCAATGGTGGCGGGGCGCAACGTTTCCAGCGGCGCCGGGGTGATGAGGGTGCCGACGCCTTCGCGGGTGAACAGTTCGGACAGCAGCGCGCCGTCGCGGTGGCGGCTGATGAGGTGGGCGCGCTTGACGCCCTGGGTGCAGGCGGTGATCGCGCACGGCAGGTAATAGGCGACGTCCTCGGGCAGCTTCTTCGCCTTGCTCCGCCCCGCCTTTTCGAGCACCTGCCGCGCCTCGTTGACGGTGAGTGCGTTGTGGATGGTGCGGCCCTTGTCCGGCACGCCTTCGGTGTTCATCAGGAAGATCAGCTTGTCGGCCGCCAGTTCGACCGCGGCCTGGGTCGCCACGTCTTCCAGACTGAGGTTGAAGATCTCGCCGGTCGGCGAATAGCCGATCGGCGAGAGCAGCACGAGGTCGTGCTGGTCCAGCCGTCTGCGAATGGCCGCGGCGGCGATCTTGCGCACCTCGCCGGTGTGCAGCAGGTCGACGCCGTCGCGCACCCCCAGCGGCTGCGCGGTGACGAAATTGCCCGAGGCCACCCGGATGTCGGCCCCTGCCATCGGCGTGTTGGCCAGTCCCAGCGACAGCAGCGCCTCGATTTCCACCCGCACCGTGCCGGCGGCTTCCTTGACGCACGCCAGCGCCCGGTCGTCGGTGACGCGCAGGCCGTTCACGTAGCGGATCGCGGTGCCGTTTTCGGTCAGCCGCGCCTCCACCTGTGGCCGCACCCCGTGCACCAGCACCAGCCGCACGCCCAGGCTGCTCAGCAGGTTGACGTCGTGCGCCAGCTGCACGAAGCCACCATCCGCCACCAGCTCGCCGCCGAAGGCGATGACGAAAGTCTTGCCGCGAAAGCCGTGGATATACGGCGCGGCAGCGCGGAACCAGTGAACGAAATCGGTGGTGGGGTTCAACGGGCTGGCCTCGTCAGGATTAAATACGCGAAGGATACCGAAAAACCCCCGGCGCCATTCGGTGGAGCGACAATTGTCGGGATAAACGGGGCGGCTTGCTCAAGCCATATGCTGCTCAAAAATCGCCCCACAGGGTCTGCATTGCAGCCAGCGCCGCCAGCGCGGCGGTTTCGGTGCGCAGCACGCGCGGTCCCAGCCGCACCGGGATGGCGCCCGCCGCCAGCAATGCGGCGACTTCGTCGGCCTCGAACCCACCTTCGGGGCCGGCCACCAGGCAATCCCGTTCAACCGGCGGCGGCAGGTCGGCCAGCCGTGCCTCGGCCAGCGGCGACAGGAACAGCAGGCGTCCGCCTTCTTGTTGCCCTAAAGGCCGATGGTCTTGGGGCTGATGCCCGTGAAAGATCGCATGACCCAGCCAGTGGGCCAGCGTCAGCGGCGCCGCCACCGGCGGCACCTGATTGCGTCCGCATTGTTCGCAGGCGCTGGCCACCACGCCCTGCCAGTGGGCGACACGACGGTCGGCGCGCTCGCCCGCCAGCTTGACCACGCTGCGCCTGGCGGCGATCGGCTGGATCGCAGTCACCCCGAGTTCGACCGCTTTCTGCAGCGTGTAATCCATGCGCTCGCCGCTCGAAATGCCCTGCGCCAACATCACCCGCAGTCGCGATTCGCGCTCGACGGCGGCAAAGGCGGTGATGCTGACGGCGACTTCGTCCTTGTGGACGCGTTCGATGCGCGCGGCGTATTCGCCGCCCTCCCCGTTGAACAGGATGACGGTATCGTCCACCGCCAGCCGCAAAGCGCGCGCGGCGTGGCGCGCCGGGCCGCGCGGCAGGCTGAAACGGGCGCCGGGGGCGAGCGGCTGGGCGAGATAAAAGCGCGGCGCGGACATGTTGCTATTATGCGGGAACTGACCAGAAATTCTGTGGAGCGCGCCATTGGTTTCCCTTACTACCCCCGTATGCGATTTTGGCTGGAAAGCCCCTGATTTCAGCCTGCCCGGCGTCGACGGCAAAATATGGACGCTGGCCGACGCGATGGGGCCGAACGGCCTGCTGGTGATGTTCATCTGCAACCACTGTCCCTATGTGAAGGCGATCCGCCCACGGCTGGTGCGCGATCTCGCCGGGCTCAGGCAGCACGGCATTCACGCCATCGCCATCATGTCGAACGACCCGACCGACTACGAGGAGGATTCGTTCGACAGCATGAAAAAAGTGGCGGCGGAATTCGGTTTTCCGTTTCCCTACGTGATCGACGAAACGCAGGGCGTGGCCAAAGCCTACGGCGCGGTATGCACGCCGGACTTCTTCGGCTTCAACCGCGATTTCGAATTGCAGTACCGCGGCCGCTTCGACGCGTCGCGCAAGGACACGGCGCCCGAGGGCGTGCGCCGTGACCTGTTCGAGGCGATGAAGGAAATCGCCGCCACCGGCCGCGGCCCCGCGGAACAGATTCCAAGCATGGGCTGCTCGATCAAGTGGAAGGACGCCTGACATGGTCGACCGCCGGCAGCATTGGGAAACCGTTTACCACAACAAGGCCGCCGGTGACGTCAGTTGGTTCCAGCCACATGCCGCGTCATCGCTGCGCCTGATCGAGGGCTGTGCGGACCGGGACGCACAGATCATTGACGTCGGCGGCGGCGCCTCGGTGCTGGTGGACGACCTGCTCGATGCCGGCTATCGCAACCTGACCGTGCTCGATCTCGCCGCGTCGGCGCTGGCGGCCAGCCGCGCGCGGCTCGGCGCACGGGCGCAATCGGTGCAGTGGATCGCCGCCGACATCACCCGGGCCGAGTTGCCGGCCGCGCGCTACGATGTCTGGCACGACCGCGCGGTGTTCCATTTCCTGACCGATCCGGCCGACCGCGCGCGCTATGTCGAGCAGGTGCTGAAGAGCGTGAAGCCTGGCGGGCACGTCATCATCGCCGCCTTCGGCCCCGGCGGGCCGCTGCAATGCTCGGGGCTGGACGTGATGCGCTACGCGCCCGATGCGTTGCACGCCGAGTTCGGCGCGCCTTTCCGCCTGCTGCGGCACGAAACCGAAATTCACCACACCCCCTCGGGTCAGGAGCAGGAATTTGTTTACTGTTATTGCCGGCGCACCTGATCATGCTTGAAGACGTCAAGGCTTTGGTGCGCGAAATTGCGCAGCGCGAGGTCACGCCGCGCTTTCTCAAGGTGAAGCACAGCCACAAGCCGGACGGCAGCCTGTTTACCGAGGCGGACTCCGAGACGCAGGCCGCGCTGGAGGCGGCCCTGCCAAGAATCCGTGACGTGCCGGTGCTGGGCGAGGAGATGACCGAGCAGCGGCAGCACGACGCCTGGGATGCCGGGCGCGACGGGCTGTGGTGCGTCGACCCGATCGACGGCACCTCCAACTTTGTCGCCGGGGTGCCTTATTTCGCCGTGTCGGTGGCTTATCTCTACAAGGGCGAGCGCCAGCTGGGCGTGGTGTACGACCCTATCGCCGACGAGATGTTCAGCGCCGAGCGCGGTCGCGGCGCGCATCTGAACGGCGAGCCGCTGCCCTTGCGGGTGCCCGTCACCGAACTGCGCCGCGCGCTCGCCGGGGTCGAGATGAAGCGGATCGACCGCGAGCTCGCCGGACGCCTGGCGGCATGGCCGCCGTATGCCTCGCAGCGCAATTTCGGCGCCTCCACGCTGGACTGGTGCTATACCGCCGCCGGACGTTTCGACATTTATGTGCACGGCGGGCAGAAGCTGTGGGATTACGCCGCCGGCGCGCTGATCCTGGAAGAGGCGGGCGGGCGGCTGTCCAGCCTGTCGGGCAGCTTCGACATCGCCAATATATGGGAGCGATCGGTGGTGGCCTCGGCCAGTCCCGAGCTGTTCGAGCTGTGGCGCGACTGGCTGAAAGCGGCTGGCGCATAAGCCGGGCCATCGGGCAAATAAAAAGATTTTAGGCGGCGATCCTGCGTTGGCGCCTGAGCTGTGCGCGTTAACTTATTGTTGCAGCGATTCTTTTCTTGGCTTTTGGCCCGGCTTGCGGAAGCCGGGCCTGCTAGCGGATAATCAAGGTTTTTGCATATTCTGCCCAAGCTGCCGCTGTACGGCTTTCGCGGGCGGGATTTGCGATGCTTTTTTTACTTAGCTGAAGGGAACGCAATGCCAACCCGTAACGACCTGGCCAATGCCATCCGCGCGCTTGCAATGGATGCTGTCGAAAAAGCCAAATCCGGCCACCCCGGCGCCCCCATGGGCATGGCGGAAATCGCTGAAACGCTGTGGAATCACCACATGCGCCACAACCCGACCAACCCCAAGTGGGCGGACCGCGACCGCTTCGTGCTGTCGAACGGCCACGGCTCGATGCTGATCTACGCATTGCTGCACCTGACCGGCTACGATTTGTCGATAGACGATCTGAAGCAGTTCCGTCAGCTGCATTCCAAGACGCCGGGTCACCCCGAGTACGGCTATACCGCCGGCGTCGAGACCACCACCGGCCCGCTCGGCCAGGGCATCACCAATGGTGTCGGCATGGCGATGGCGGAAAAAATCCTCGCCGCCGAATTCAACAAACCCGACCACAGCATCGTCGACCACCACACCTACGTGTTCCTGGGCGACGGCTGCATGATGGAGGGCATCTCGCATGAAGCCTGTGCGCTGGCCGGCACCTGGAAGCTGAACAAACTGGTCGCCTTCTGGGACGACAACGGCATTTCGATCGACGGCCACATCGAGCACTGGTATACCGACGACACCGCCAAGCGCTTTGAAGCCTATGGCTGGAACGTGGTGCCCAATGTCGACGGCCATGACGTCGTCGCGCTCGAAGCCGCCATCCAGAAAGCCAAGGCCAGCACCGACAAGCCCACCCTGATCTGCTGCAAGACGATCATCGGCAAAGGCTCGCCCAACAAGGAAGGCACCCACGACGTGCATGGCGCTGCGCTGGGTCACGCCGAAATCGAGGCGACCCGCAAGAACATTGGCTGGAACCACCCCGCATTTGAAATCCCTGCCGATATCTACGCCGGCTGGGATGCCAAGACCAAGGGGCAAGGACTCGAAACCCTGTGGAACAACAAGTTCGCCGAGTACAAGAAGGCCTACCCGGCCGAGGCCGCCGAGTTTGAGCGCCGCATGAAGGGCGAACTGCCCCCCAACTGGAAGGCGCACGTCGCCGAGCAGCTGGCCGCGATTAACGCCAAGGGCGAGACCGTCGCCACCCGCAAGGCCAGCCAGATCGCGATCAACGCGCTGGCGCCCGCGCTGCCCGAGTTCCTTGGTGGTTCGGCCGACCTCACCGGTTCCAACCTCACCAACTGGACGGGCTGCCATCCGGTGCGCAACGGCAATCCCGGCAACTACATCAGCTACGGCGTGCGTGAGTTCGGCATGGCCGCGATCATGAGCGGCATGGCGCTGCACGGCGGCCTGCTGCCGTTCGGCGGCACCTTCCTGATGTTCTCGGAATATGCGCGCAATGCGTTGCGCATGTCGGCCCTGATGAAACAGCGCGTGATCTATGTATTTACCCACGACTCCATCGGTCTGGGCGAAGACGGCCCGACGCACCAGCCTGTCGAGCAAACCACGACACTGCGCTTTATTCCCAACATGGATACGTGGCGTCCTTGCGACACCGTCGAGTCCATGGTGTCCTGGGTCTGTGCGGTTGAGCGCAAGACGGGTCCGTCTTCACTGATTTTCAGCCGTCAGAACCTGGCGTTCCAGAAGCGCGATGCGAAGCAAATCGAAAACATCCGCAAGGGCGGCTACATCCTGTCCGAAGCGGCAGGCGGCAAGCCGCAAGCCGTGATTATTGCCACGGGTTCGGAAGTCGATCTCGCCATGAAGGCACAGGCAACTCTGGCCGCTGAGGGCATTAACGTGCGTGTGGTGTCCATGCCTTCGACCAACGTGTTCGACCGCCAGGATCAAGCCTGGCAGGACAGCGTTCTGCCCAAGGGCATCAAGCGCGTGGCGGTGGAAGCCGGCGTGACCGGGCTTTGGTACAAATATGTCGGACTGGAAGGTGCGGTGATCGGGATGGATTGCTTCGGCGAATCCGCCCCGGCGCCCGAGCTGTTCAAGCATTTCGGATTCACAGTCGAGAATATCGTCAAGACAGTGAAAAAGGTGATTGGCTAATTTCATAACCACGACGCGCCGTAACTGAACAAATTATTATTAACAAAACGGGAGAAGTAATCATGGCAATCAAAGTTGGTATCAATGGCTTCGGCCGCATCGGCCGTATGGTATTCCGCGCAGTGGCAAAAGATTTCCCGGAAATCGAAATCGTTGCCATCAACGACCTGCTGGAACCGGAATACCTGGCATACATGCTGAAATATGATTCCGTGCACGGCCGCTTCAAGGGCGACGTGTCCGTCAGCGGAAGCAACTTGGTGGTGAACGGCAAGAATGTGCGCCTGACCGCCGAAAAAGATCCGTCCAACCTGAAATGGAACGAAGTCGGCGCCGACATCGTGATCGAATGCACCGGCTTCTTCCTGACCAAGGAAACCTGCCAGAAGCACATCGACGCAGGCGCGAAGAAGGTGGTGCAATCTGCGCCTTCCAAGGACGACACCCCGATGTTCGTGTACGGCGTCAACCACAGCAAGTACGCCGGCGAAACCATCGTTTCCGCCGCCTCCTGTACCACCAACTGCCTGGCGCCGGTCGCCAAAGTGCTCAATGACAACTGGGGCATCAAGCGCGGCCTGATGACGACCGTGCACGCAGCAACTGCCACCCAAAAGACTGTCGACGGTCCGTCCAACAAGGATTGGCGCGGCGGTCGCGGCATTCTGGAAAACATCATCCCGTCTTCGACTGGTGCCGCCAAAGCCGTCGGCAAGGTCATTCCCGAGTTGAACAAGAAGCTCACCGGAATGGCGTTCCGCGTGCCGACTTCCGACGTTTCCGTAGTCGACCTGACCGTTGAACTGAACAAGGAAGCCTCTTATGAAGACATCTGCAAGGCCATGAAGGCAGCCTCCGAAGGTCCGATGAAGGGCGTGCTCGGCTACACCAACGAAAAAGTGGTCGCCACCGATTTCCGCGGCATGAGCGCTCCGTCCGTGTTCGACGCCGAAGCCGGCATCGCGCTTGACAGCACTTTCGTCAAGGTTGTCGCCTGGTACGACAACGAGTACGGCTACACCTGCAACATGCTGCGCTTCGTGCAGCACGTCGCGAAATAGCACGTAGGGTGGGCACGTTTTTGTGCCCACGCGGAAACAATCCTGGCTGAAACCGCGTGGGCACAAAAAACGTGCCCACCCTACACTTCCTTCTCCTTCCAGTTTTCAAATAAGGAAAAAATCATGTCTGTTATTAAAATGACCGATTTGGATCTCAAGGGCAAACGCGTCCTGATCCGTTCCGATCTCAACGTACCCGTCAAAGACGGCAAGGTCACTTCCGATGCGCGCATCACCGCGTCCATGGCAACCATCAACTTCGCACTGGAAGCCGGTGCGCGCGTGATGGTGACTTCCCATCTGGGTCGTCCGGAAGAAGGCGTGTTTTCCGAAGACAACTCGCTCAAGCCCGTAGCCGACGTCATCGCCAACAAGCTGAACAAACCCGTGCGCCTGATCCGCGACTGGGCGGACGGCGGATTCAATGTTGCCGACGGCGAACTGGTGTTGCTCGAAAACTGCCGCTTCAACAAGGGCGAAAAGAAGAGCAATGAAGAACTCGCGAAGAAATACGCCGCCCTGTGCGACGTGTTCGTGATGGACGCATTCGGCACCGCGCACCGCGCCGAAGCCTCGACGCACGGCGTGGCGAAGTTTGCCCCCGTTGCGGCTGCCGGCATCCTGTTGATGGGAGAGTTGGACGCGTTGACCAAGGCACTGCACAGCCCGGCCCGCCCGATGGTCGCCATCGTCGGCGGCTCCAAAGTATCGACCAAACTGACCGTCCTGGAATCGTTGTCCGAAAAGTGCGAGCAACTGGTGGTCGGCGGAGGCATTGCCAATACCTTCCTGAAGGCAGTGGGCAAGAATGTCGGCAAGTCGCTGTGCGAAGACGACCTGGTTCCCACAGCACAGGCACTCATCGAAAAAATGCAACAACGCGGCGCTATTATCCCCATCGCGGTAGATGTGGTGGTCGGCAAGAAATTCGACGCCAACGAACCCGCAGTGTTGAAGGATGCAGGCGATGTGGCCGACGACGACATGATTTTCGACATCGGCCCGAAATCGGCACAGGAACTCGCCGACATCATCATGAAGGCGGGTACCGTGGTGTGGAACGGCCCGGTCGGTGTATTCGAGTTCGACCAGTTCGGTGAGGGCACCAAAACCATCGCCAAGGCAATCGCTGAAACCAATGCGTTTACCCTGGCCGGCGGCGGCGACACCATCGCGGCAATCCAGAAGTACGGCATCTACGACAAGGTGTCCTACATCTCAACCGCAGGCGGTGCGTTCCTGGAATTCCTCGAGGGCAAGATATTGCCGGCTGTGGAAATTCTGGAGCAGCGCGCCAAACAGTAGTTAACCAGGAATCACATGCTGCGTAGAACAAAAATAGTTGCAACATTGGGGCCCGCCTCCAGCGACCAGAAGGTACTGGAACAAATGATCCGCGCGGGAGTGGATGTAGTACGCATGAATTTTTCACATGGCACGGCGCAAGATCACATTAGCCGAGCCGAGAAAGTACGCGCTGCTGCGAGAGCCGCAGGCCGCACCGTCGGCATCCTCGCCGACCTGCAGGGCCCGAAGATTCGTGTAAGCAAATTCGAGAACGACAAGATCATCCTGAACAAGGGCGACACGTTTATCCTCGATGCTGCGCTGGACGGTCCGGGTAATCAGGAACGTGTGGGGCTGGATTACAAAAAGCTGCCCGAGGATGTGGATATCGGCACAGTGTTGCTGCTCAATGACGGCATGCTGGAATTCCACGTTACCGGCGTCAAGGGCAAGGAAGTCCATTGCGTGGTCGTGCGCGGCGGTGTGCTGTCCAACAACAAGGGTATCAATCGCAGGGGCGGCGGACTGACCGCGCCCGCGCTGACCGACAAGGACAAGGAAGACATCAAGACGGCGACGCTCATCAAGGCGGACTTTCTGGCGGTGTCCTTTCCGCGCTCGGCCGACGACATGAAACTGGCGCGTGAACTGATGAATGCCGCCGGAGGCAAGAGTCTGCTGGTGGCCAAGATCGAACGCGCCGAAGCCATCCCGGTATTGGACGAAATCATCAGTGCCTCTGATGCCATCATGGTGGCGCGCGGTGACCTGAGTGTGGAAGTCGGCGATGCCGCTGTGCCCGGTCTGCAAAAAAAGATGATCAAAATGGCGCGCGCCAAGAACAAACTGGTCATTACTGCCACGCAGATGATGGAGTCGATGATCACCAACCCCATTCCCACCCGCGCGGAAGTATCCGATGTGGCGAACGCCGTGCTGGACGGAACCGATGCAGTGATGCTGTCGGCGGAAACGGCCGTGGGCGATTATCCGGTGGAAACCATCGAAGCCATGGATCGCATCTGTCTCAATGCCGAAGTTGAAACCGAAGACAGCATCTCGGATCGTCGCTTGGATACCAGCAAATTTAAGCGTATCGACCAATCCATCGCCATGTCCGCGCTGTATGCTGCCTCGCATTTCAAGGTGAAGGCGATCATTGCCTTGACGCAATCCGGCTCCACCGCATTGTGGATGTCGCGTATCAACGGCAGCACGCCGATCTATGCGATGACACCGGTGGAAGAGACCTTGAGCAAGGTCACCTTGTTCAGCGGTGTGCATCCCATCGAGTTCATAAACGATTCGAACGATCACTCGGTGACCTTGCGCAATGCGGAAAACGAGTTGCATCGTCTGAAGCTGGTGGAAGATGGCGATCTGGTCGTGATGACAGTGGGCGAAGCCATCGGTACAGCGGGATACACCAACACCATGAAAATCGTGCGCGTGGGCGATTACCGCAAAAGCTAGGCAGGACTGAATTAAACGTTATTGAAAATTAAATACCAGGAGAATAAAAATGGCACTCGTATCCCTACGTCAACTACTCGATCACGCAGCCGAGCACAGCTACGGCCTGCCCGCATTCAACGTCAACAACCTGGAACAGGTGAAGGCGATCATGGAGGCGGCCGACGAAACCAACAGCCCGGTGATCATGCAAGGCTCGGCCGGTGCGCGCAAATATGCGGGCGAGGCCTTCCTGCGTCACCTCATCGAGGCCGCGGTCGAAGCGTATCCGCATATTCCCGTCGTCATGCACCAGGACCACGGCGCCTCCGAAGCCGTCTGTGTGCAGGCCATCCGTTCCGGCTTCTCCAGCGTGATGATGGACGGCTCGCTGATGACCGACGGCAAGACGCCCTCCTCTTTTGAATACAACGTCAACATCTCACGCCGTGTGGCCGAGATGTCGCACGCCGTCGGCGTATCCGTCGAAGGCGAGCTGGGTTGCCTGGGTTCGCTGGAGTCCGGCGAGGGCGAAAAAGAAGACGGCCACGGCGCCGAAGGCAAGCTCAGCCACGACCAGTTGCTGACCGACCCGAACGAAGCCGCCGAGTTCGTGAAGCTGACTCAGGTGGACGCGCTGGCGATCGCCATCGGCACCAGCCACGGCGCGTACAAATTCACCCGTCCGCCCACAGGCGCCGTGCTGCGCATCGACCGCATCCGGGAAATCCACGCCCGTCTGCCCAACACCCACCTCGTGATGCACGGTTCATCGAGTGTGCCGCAGGAATGGCTGAAGGTGATTAACGAATTCGGCGGCGCCATGGGCGAAACCTACGGCGTGCCGGTCGAGGAGATCGTCGAAGGTATCAAGAACGGCGTGCGCAAGGTGAACATCGACACCGACCTGCGCATGGCCTCCACCGGCGCCACCCGCCGCTACCTGGCGCAGAACCCCAAGGACTTCGACCCGCGCAAATTCCTCGCCGCCACCACCAAGGCCATGAAGGAAATCTGCAAGGCGCGTTATGAAGCCTTCGGATGTGCAGGCCAGGCCGCGAAGATCAAGCCAATCTCGCTGGATGCAATGGCAGCACGGTATGCCAAGGGTGAGCTGAACGCGATCGTTAAGTAATCGTTGAATCAGGTACCAAAAAAAGCGGCCTGCGGGCCGCTTTTCTATTTCCTTAACACACGCTGTCAAGTGAGTAAGCGATTGGGATGCTGTCACGATAGCATTAGCTAAATGACCGTTCTTAACCAAAGCAGAAGTAGTAAAAGTGCGAAAGCAGTCGGCGCGCCATGGGAAACACGATGCCCGTAGAATTACCAATATTCAGGTTTATCGAATTCCTGAACGCACACTGGGCGACTCCTCAAGATGGGAATTGGCTCTTCCGACAATGACTGGCCAAGCCATCCTTCTGGCATTGAAAGCGGTCGCGGAGACTGGATGACATCTTCCGATAAGGCCTGAAATCCCACCTTGGAGTAGAAAGCAGGATCGCCATATGTGACAATCACTGCTGCGGAGCGATTTTTCAGCTCGCGCAGTCCAAAACTGATCAATGCCTGCCCAACGCCCTTTCCCTGATGCGCAGTGCTGACTGCAACTGGCGCAAGCATGTAAGCCCTGATAGGCTCATCAAATCGAAGCCGGGTAAAGAAGATCGCTCCAATCATTGTCCTGTTTTCGTAAGCGCCAATGCAGATTATTTCCTGATTGTCGATACGTGAAGCCAGTTCGAAAGCAAGCTTGCCAATCAGCCTCCCTTCTTGCTCCCCTTCTGATGAGGAAAATACCGAGGTGAAAAGGTTTGCCACCTCGTCCTTGCTGTATTTTTCGAGAATTTTGAACTTCATGCTTTGTCCTGAACTCAGTTCACGCAGTCAGTGCTGAAGCATAACGTAGTAACGCACCGGCAGCATTGCGGGACTTCCGCTCTTGGTAGCCATTAGCGGACGTCAAACCTTACTCCGCTTTATGTTTGCTGCCGAAGGTTTTTCCTGCATCATGCTCTGCGACTCAACCAGCAAAAATTGTTCAAACTCCTGCGCCGCCGTCGAAGGCCGTTTGTCCTTGCGATGCACGATGTACCAGTGGCGCACGATGGGGAAGTGATCGACGTCGAGCACGATAAGGCGATTCGTTTCCAGCTCCAGTTCGATGCCGTGGCGCAAGCGATCTTCGATGGCATCGTGGAACAAGCTCTCCAGCACGGCCTGATCGGTGGCGAAGTGCTCTACACAGACAGTACCCACCTCAAGGCCAGCGCCAACAAGAACCGCTTCGAAGCACATCAAGTAGCGCAGAAACCTGCGGTGTACCTGGCCGAACTGGAAGCTGCCATCGATACCGACCGGAATGAACACGGCAAAGCACCCCTCCCGGCTAGCAAAACGCCCGTCGAGACACGGAAAATCAAAGTCAGCCGTACCGATCCCGACTCGGGATTCATGACGCGGGAAGGCAAGCCGCAGGGATTCTTTTACCTCGACCACCGCACCGTGGACGGCAAACACGCCATCATCACCGACACCTTCGTCACCCCCGGTAATGTGCATGATAGCCAGCCCTACTTGGCCAGACTGGATCGGCAGATTGATCGCTTCGGCATGGTGCCCACCGCAGTCGGGCTGGATGCGGGCTACTACACACCTTATGTGTGCAAAGGCCTGGTGGAACGCGATCTGTATGGCGTGATCGGCTATCGCCGCCCCAACCATCAGGACGGCTATTTCTACAAACGGGAATATACCTACGATCCTGCCCGTGATGGTTATGTATGCCCGAACGGGCAGTTCCTGCCGTATCGAACAACCAACCGCACAGGGTATCGGGAATATCACTCCGATGCCCGGCAGTGCCGGGACTGCCCAACGCGAAGCCAATGTACCCGGAGTGCGAACGCAACCAAGGTGGTGGTGCGACATGTATGGGAAGACGCCAAGGAACGGATCAATGCACATCGACTCACCGCACGGGGCAAGCGGCTGTATGCGCGGCGCAAGGAAACGGTGGAGCGGAGCTTTGCGGATGCCAAAGAGTTACATGGTCATCGCTATGCCCGTTTCCGTGGACAACAGAAAGTGTTGGCGCAGTGCCTGTTGGCCGCAGCAGCGCAGAACATGAAGAAGATCGCGCGCCTGCTGGCGCGCTTTATCCACGCTCATTTCGGGCTTGGATGTGCTTCACACCCCATCAGGGTCGTCCATCCGGCTAATAGCCCTTCATTCCAGCTTCGCACTGCCAAATTCGCTCTCTGAACGATTGCCGAGCACCAAAAACAAACCCCGCCAAATTTGACGGGGTTTGTCAGCAGTCTGGAAGGTCCCAACTTGGTGGGGGCTTGACCAGCCAAATTCCTACAAGGTCGCCCTCTACTTAGTCGGCATCAACTCACGCCATATGGATCTGTGTTGTGTAAAACCGGGAGCTAAACCTCCTGTGCTGAATTTCACAGCTGAATCTCTAGCAAAATCTCCTTTGGCAGTTACAGTCAACACTGCGGGTTCGTCATTGATAAAAATGAAACTGAAACCGACGATCGGAGATTCATATCTGACAGAAACATTCGCATTGTCCGTACCTACCGGCCAACCATTCGAATAATCGAAATAATTAAACCAACCATATCCACCCGGAGAGCATGCGGTTGACGAGGGGACAATTGTTGGTACCAGCAAAGTACCCAGCAACAGCTTGGGAGAAACATTTACCCGTTCCGAACCGGTCGAGACATCTGGGAAGTCAATATACCAGCCCAAGTCAGTGCTGAAATCGACCGGATTTTTTGAGCCTGTCCGGATATTGCCAGAAAGAGTGATCGTTTGCGGTACCATTTCCGGTGTTGTTGCGGTACGCGGATTGCCTATCGGGGTGGCTGTCGTCACATCGTCCTTGATTGCATAAATGCTTTGCGTTTGGGGATCCGAGACGTCACTAACCTCAAGATATTTTCCGGTTCCCACGATGATTACACGGTAGTTTTTCACTAGCGCAAGAACGGGCGCTGTTGTAATGGGCTGGGCAATCCCGTTGCCATCTTTCAGCGTGGCAAACTTCAGCGGGTTGCTGCCCGAGGCAGGCGGAGAGGTAATATCGAAGCGCCAGATATTTCCCTGCAAGTCGGTAGCGTAAGCAAATTTTGACTCGTTACCTCCCTGTGTTTCATCCCAGAGACTGACACTTGACAGGCCGCTTGGGTCAGTCGTGCTACCAGCGGTGGTTGGATATGTGTCAAGTTTCGCACCGGTGGCGGCGTCCAGAACAAACAAGTAGCCTAACCCCGTGCCGGGACTGATATTGTTGTAGCCCGAAGTGACCACCACGACCCATTTTCCGTCGCTAGCTCGTCTGGCAACGACAGGACGACCATAACTGTAGCCGAGATTGTCATCCTTGGCCGTTCCGTTGCCGGCGGTCGTTGTGAATTCCCACAATAATTTCGGGTTTTCAGGATCAGTGATGTCCAGCGCATAATAGCCGCGCCCGCCGCCGTTCAGGCCGGCGACAAGAATTGTCCGCCAATCATTTTCAGTCGCAGCAGAGCAATTTGACACGCATATATCCGCGATGAGCGGACTTCCGTTCACAAAGTTGGTATGTTTGGTGCTATAGCTCGTGTCTGCCAGCTTCCACATATTGGGAATCACCATGCTCGGTACGTATGCCCAACGTTCCCTGCCGCCGGTTTCGGTGAGGGCCGGACTGCTAGTGCTGCCAACAAAAGCATGCAGCATGCCGTCGTTGGCTCCGACAAACACCGTTCCTTTTCGGGTCGCTTTGGCCAATTTGTACTCCGGATAGCCGGCATAGACATAGCGGAACAAGGGCTTGGCGACAAATGCGGGCTGCGATTCCAGCGCGTCACCCAGCACAGTGACCCGCGCGCGATAAAGTCGGTTATCGACATTTGAGGCGTTCATGTCGTAACCTGTCTGGCCGCGCAAATAGTTGATCAATTTTTCGCCTGTATGTCCAGTGACTGGATCGGAAATGGTCGCCCACTGCGTAAGTCCGCTGACGTGCGCAGCATCGAAGAAACTCGAATGAGCGGCCGCAAAGGTGCTGTCGAATGGAACAAGCGCAGTTCTTGCATCGTTGGCGGTGTAAATAGTTCTATTGTCGGTAGTCGCGCTAACGACGGCTGGCACTGTTGGTGGACGGGTCATGCTGCCGACGCATGAATTGACTATCGGGGTGGTGCATGTAGGCGGCGTAACGAGGTCATTGTAAACACTGCCGGAATCTGAACAAGTCGCAAGAGTGGCATCGGGAACGACGCAGAACCAGGATCCGGAATCAGCGGGGATTTGCTGCTTGTTCGCATCCAGGCAGAAATCCTTAGAGATGTTTTCTACGCACCATTTTGCGGTAGCGGAGACATCACCCGAATCCGGTTCGATAGTTCGTGCTTCCAGGTTGCCTGTCCATGCCTTCGTCGAGTAGCTGGCAAGGTAGGCATAGTTGTTACCTGAAACGGGATTCAGCGTGCTGGTAGCCGCCGCTGCGCCTGCGCCTGGAATCGATTCGATGGCGTCCAGCACATTCTTGAAGCCGGTAATAATCTGATCAGGATTCTTGGCGCTGAAATATTGCCCGTGTCCATTGATTGCCGCGTGCCAGAGATCGTCAATAGCGGTTGCACTGTTGGCTGCCGGTGTGGGCCAAACCACCGTTGGCGAACCCAGGCCATTTTTGAGGTCGTAAAAATCACCGGATGCCGCAGTGGCATAATCGTTCTGGAAATTCAGCATGCCATCCACGCCCAGGCCCATGGTGAACGTGGTCATGTTTTGCTTCTGGTAGCTATTGGATAAATTATCTTCACATACATTAAGGGTTCCGTCGGGACTGCTGGCACCGGTGCAGTTGCCCAGGTCGCTTCTGCGCAAATCGGTATCATAATAATACTTGGCAACGTCAGCCAACGAATTGGAGGTGGCCGTGGGACCTTGATATATCCCGTTTATACGGGTAGCGGGATCGTAATCCAGGTCGCCTACGTTGGCGCCGTCCAGTCCATAGGGGCCAAAGGTGCCCGTTTCAACATTAGTATTCCAGTATCCGTCCGTGGAAAGAATGGCATAATTTCGCTGGCAGGAATACTGCATCGGATCTACCGCCCCAACCCTGTGCGCATAATATTGCCCCGTCTTCGACAGTGCGCCACGCAACGGCGTCCAACAACTGGTTCCGGTGGCAAACAGCTTTTTATACCAGTTGTTCTTTTGTGCCAACTCAAAGGTGTCGTTCGCGAGGAAGTTAGTGCCCGTGGTAGCAGTCGTGTCGCAGATGGTGCTGAAGCCCACGCGATAACGCTGGTTGAGCGCCTTGAACGCGCGGCTTACCGAGGATTTCATTGCCTGCATACGGGTATGGTAATACGCCCACCAGTTTGCGTGATTGGTCATTTCCTCGGCATAAGTACAAGACGTGCCGGCGCAATCGGTGCGGGTCGGGGCTTTGCTGCTTGTGCCCGGATAGTTATAAGTGGAAGTGGTGGAAACGACATTGGTCAGCACGTTAGAGCCGGGCACAAGCAAGCCGCCGCTGAACGCGGTGGCGGTATGCGATATGCCGACAACCACCGGCGTAAACGCGATATTACCAAGTGAAGCCGGTGCGCTGACTACAATGGTACTTGTGTTGGGGAGACGTGTGGCACTATAGCCGGCTATCGTGCAATTCCCCGTGGTCGCATCCGTGCAGTTGTTGATATTGGCAATGATACGGTCGGCAACTGTTCTATAGTTCCAGCTTGATGCTGTTGTTCCACTGAGTATTTGGAATCCGTCCACAGTGATGCTGCTTGCTTGTCCTCCACCCGTTACGTAAATTCGGGCGGTAGCCGGAATTGCTTCGCCAGGATAACGCGGGTATTTGAAGGTGGAATCATTGATGCTCCGGCAGTTGGTGAGCGCCGCGCTATCGCACCAGCGCAATCCGGCCGGTATTTCATATCCGGGAACAGAAGTGGGCGTGGTGGCGAGTACGCAATCGGTTTTCTTGACTGTAGAACAATATTCCTCGTTGACATAAGTATAGTACGAAGTATGGCCGACCAGATCGTCTGTGCTGGTAGAAAGTTTGCCAAAGCCATCCCTTTTTACAACAGTCCACGACGCTGCGGATGAGTAACTGGGGTAGGTGGTTGTGTCGAGTGCGCCCGCAGCGTCGTAAAGAACCGGCGGTGAATACGTAACAGCAGGGTTGTAGGCAACACCATTAAAACCGCTATTCGTGTGCATTTCCGGCAGGTAGCGGTAACCGGTACCGTTGAACGGGTTTTTATCACTTGCCCAATCCGGCAAGTAGTCCCAGCTCATACTGCCTGAATCGTCGAGAATGAACATGATGTTGGGCTTAACGTTTGAACCCGTAGTAGACGTCAATGGTTCAGTCGCCAGCGCGACAGGGGCTGCCGACAATGATGGTGCAGTCGATGCGAGCGCCGCAGCCAACGCAAAGCCAAGCAAGTGGCGGGCGGTGGTGCAATATTCCGGAGTGCGTTTCATGGTGGTCTCCTAATAGACAAATGCTTGTACGTAGCTGTGCGTGTTCTTTGGACCTTCAGTTCGGACGGTAATACGATATTGGACAGTGCCGTCTGAAGAAGGAGGCGTTTCAGAAACCTCGTCATACCCGATAACTGCTTGCGAACTATTGCTCCCCGTCGATGCCGTCGGGGCGAACAGACATTCGTTACTATCGATTGGCGTGTTGTCCAATCGGCAAACACGCTGGATGACAAAGCGCTTGGTATTGTGGTTGGCATCAACTGCTGGCGGTGAACCTCGGGCGATCCAGTCAAATTGGGCAGGGTCAGTCAGGTCCGTGTTGTCAATAAATGAGTAATAGCCTGTTCCGGGAGGGTCAGTGTTTAAAATGTTTGCGGGATCTGTTTTGACGGCAATTCCGCTGTCCTGAGCAGCCAGCCATGCGATACCCTGCTCAATTTCGGTGCTACCGGCCGCAGTAGCAGCCTGTTGAAATGCCAGATTGCCGGCAATCATGCCAGCAGTATCCACCGAACGTATCAAGGCAACAGCGGCGAGGGACATGGCAAGCAATGCAAGCAGGGTCAGGAACAGCACCACGCCACGTTGCTTCACAGCATATGCCGGCAGAATGCAAGAGTGTTGTTTTGCCGTTATGCAGCTTATGGCGGAAATAAGCCTGAACAACAAATGAGCAAAATTCAGTTTTGGCAGAGATTTCATAGCGTGCCCCTAGCCCAGATCACATTGCGTAAAGGAACAATGGTTTCGAAAACCTTATAGCGGTAATGTTGCCAGTCGGGGTCGGCACGCAAGTCGATCTCCGGTGCAGGATCAACGGCGTCATCCTTCCAGGCACAAGGACCATGATTGACGATACCCTTGGCAGTAGGGCAAGTGCCAGTCACAAAGCCCGCCTCACGTGCCGCACTGCGCGCCACGATAGCAATACGTATGGCTTTGATCCGGTTTCGGTCGGCGATACCTGGGGCGTTCCAGGGAGCGATGTCGGCATTCACCCATGCAACAACTTGATTAAAATTCGGGTCGGTATTAGCCAGGCCGGCAGCGGCAACCCCATATTGTGCCTGCAAGTTGACGATGCCCTCCACAATGGCATCAGCTCCGAGCAGAAGATTGCCAGCGACTGGATCCACTGCATAAGTGACTTGGTTCCACTCATCCAGGCAGGAAACCTGGGCATCTTTCACGGCAATACCGGCCGCCCTGTTGTCGATAAAAGTCAGGGTAGTAGCCGCCGGTACGCCGGAAACCAAACGCGTCAGTGCACAAGCAGCACCGTTTATGACCAGTGCAACATCCTCGCTTGCACAGCCCAGCGAGTTTTCAACGGGCACAGCGTTGCCAATCCAGGGCCCCGTAACTGTTGTGGGTATACCACCCATGTGTGAAGTGCCATAACGTATGGTAATGCTGTCGCCACCGTTGCCGCTGCCACCATCGGTAATGGTTACCGGAGAGAGGCTCACCGCTGATGCAGCCAGTCCGAAATTTGAAAAATCGGATATCGGCGGTGCGCACTCAAGTGCCGAATCGGGTGTTGCGGGTTGTCCTGTGTTCATGAGCGCATATCCTGCTATTTGCAGATCCCGGGAAATATCATAAAGAGCGATGTTGCCGTTGGTTTGGGCATCGCCTGCTCCCGTGGTGGCGCGCTTTTGAAATTCAAAAACGGAAAAAACCTGCATCACGACTAGCGTGGCGAGCATGCCGATGGCCAACCCGACCAAGAGTTCCACCAGAGTGAAGCCTGCCTGGGAAGAAGGTGCAAAACGGTACAACTGGGTGCGGTTGTGTAATGTCATGATATTCAGCATCCTGGATCGCCGGGATAGCAGTCAGGAGCAACGACGGCAAGAACGGCATACTTATGTTCTTCCGTATCACCCGGTTGCGTCCACTTGACTTCAATCAAGAACGGGCCACGGGGAACGGCTTGACTGACGGATATTGTGCCTTTGGGCAAGGCGACAGGCTCATCAGCTACGTTGTATTGCAAATTAAGAGTCTCCTGCATATGGGTATACATGTCGCCTAACCTCTGCTGCGCGATATAACTGGCATCGGCGCGATACTTGGAATCGCCAACGTTCTGGAGCATGGTCGCTTGCAGGCCGGCAACAGCCAGCACGCCTATGGAAAATAGTAGAATAGCAACCATTGCTTCTATCAACACCACACCGCGCTGCGCTGACTTAGGGGAAAAGGAAATTTGTTTCACGACATGGCCTCCATTTAGCATCCGCGCGGATTACGCGGATTAGTGAGAGGAATGCTGGGATCGCACATTCTCGCAGCGCCGCCAGGGGCGATGGTAATACTCATGTTATGGCTGTCAGCTGGCTGCAGAACCGTTGAAGTAAAAGTGATACTGGTAATCGGGGCAACACCACCGAGAGCAGCAGCATCATTGAAGATCAACCGTCTTCCGGAATTATCGAAAGTAATGGTGTTTGAACCGGCGGGAAATACCAAGCGTTTAACATTCTGTGATCCCTCGTTGGACAATATGGAAGTAATGGGATTATCAATATGATCTGCGGCAAGAAGCGGATCTGTGCCGCCACCACCGCCAACCCATTGCACTTTCCAGGAAGAACACGTATCAGAAATCAGCGTTGCTGCATTAAAGCAAGTGGCATCATCTCCCAGTAATACAAACTCAATACTCCTGTTTTGTTTCACTGCTTCAGCGCGAGCTTTTTGAATGCCATCCAAAACGGATTCGGCCGCATTACGGATCTGCGTGTTCTGCAGCATGACTTGGAAACTGGGTACAGCCAGCCCCACCAGAATGGCCAGAATAACAATGGCAACCATCATCTCGATCAGCGAGAAACCCGACTGCCTGATTTTTCTAAAAGCGTTCAACAGTTATCTCCACTTTTTGTGATCCAGCATGTCCCGCTTGTTTTGCCCCAAACTGTAGCTTGGGTGGACCTGACGTTGCTCTCATTAATGCTATAGGTGAAACCCGCCATATCGCCAGCTCCAACGGCAGTTATTACATATGTATCGCCTACCGGGGCGGGGCAGGCAAATACGAAGTATGCAGTTGGAGCGGGGCAGCGAATCGCTTCAGCGCCAGCATAAGCGTTGTCATGATCCTGATAGTATTGCTCATACTTAAGCCGGGCATCGGTCAAGGCGGCCGTGGCCTGGATCAACTTGCCGCGCATTACGTAATCCTGATACGCTGGAAGTGCGACAGCGGTCAAAATCCCGATAATCGCCATAACGATCAGCAGTTCAGCCAGTGTAAAACCTTTTTGCATGTTCATCGCGCTCTCCAGATAGGTGTGAGGATAGTAGGACGCAGATTCCATTGTTTCCACTTCCAGCCGACAAAAGGGCTAAATGCGGTGATAGGCGGTGTATGACCGCTCATAATTGAGTGTCTGGACACGGTTGATAGAACACCGAACTACGGTGCGATAACTATGAGTGAGGCATCATGTTTAGTGATTCTTGCAGCAGGAAACGCTCAAACTCCTGCGCCGCAGTAGAAGGCCGTTTATCCTTGCGGTGCACGATGTACCAGTGGCGCACAATGGGGAAGTGATCGACGTCGAGCACGACGAGACGTTTGGTTTCCAGTTCCAGTTCGATGCCGTGGCGCGAGATGATGCCGATGCCCATGCCTGCCTGCACCGATTGCTTGATGGCTTCGTTGGTGTCCATTTCCATGTGCGCGGGTAACGCGAGTTTGTGGGTGACGAAGAAGCGTTCCACTACGCCGCGTGTACCGGAGCCCTGCTCGCGCAGCAGGAAAGTTTCTTTCGCCAATTGCTTCGGCTGAATCTTTTTGGCGCTTGCCAGCAGATGTGATGGCGCCGCGATCACCACCAGCGGATTTTCCATGAAGGCGTCGGCGCGCATGTCAGTGCCCTGCGGCGGCTGGCCCATGATGGCGAGGTCGGCGATGTTTTCGGTAAGCTGCTTGATCACCGCATCGCGGTTGGCTACTGACAGGCTGACGCGTATCCTGGGGTGCGCCTGGATGAACTTGGCCAGCAGTTGCGGCATGAAATAGTTGGCAGTGCTGACTACGGAGATATTGAGCTGGCCGCGCTCCAGGCCTTTCATCTCGTCGAACACTGATTCCATTTCCTGCATCAGTTGCAACATTGAGCGCGCATAGTGCAGCAGTTCGATCCCGGCTGCGGTGAGATGCAGTTTCTTTCCAACTTGCTCGAATAGCGGCAGCCCCACCGCATTCTCGGCCTGCTTGATCTGCATGGAGACCGCCGGTTGTGACAGGTACAGTTCCGCCGCCGCGCGCGAATGGCTAAGATGGCGGGCGACGCTTTCGAAGACTTGCAGTTGGCGCAGGGAAATGGGTAGCATAAATCAACCTCAAAAAGATTTAGCCACAGAGATCACAGAGTACACAGAGAGGTCGGTAAAATATTTTAGTGTAGGTGCGAATTCATTCGCACATTTAGAAACGGTTAGTGCGAATGAATTCGCACCTACACAAACCTTCTCAAAGCCTTTCTCTGTGATCTCTGTGGCCAAGTTCAGGTTTTGATTTATACCATAAGCAACGCTTATGGTTAACATCAATATATTTGACTGTTATTTATGGTTTGCGGGCGTATAGTTCGCTTCGTGGTTATTCAGAACGAATTCAACAAACAAGGAGAAGCACATGGATCAGTCCAACCGTTACTCAAACCTTGATCTCAAGGAAGCAGACCTGATTAAAGGCGGCAAGCATATTCTGGTCGCCTACAAGATGAAGCCGAAAGCCGGCTTGGGCTATCTGGAAGCCGCTGCGCACTTCGCGGCCGAGTCTTCTACCGGCACCAATGTGGAAGTTTCCACCACCGACGATTTCACCAAGGGCGTTGACGCGCTGGTTTACTACATCGATGAAGCTACCGAGGATATGCGCATCGCTTATCCGATCGAGCTGTTCGACCGTAATGTTACTGACGGCCGCTTCATGCTGGTGTCTTTCCTGACCCTGGCCATCGGCAACAACCAAGGCATGGGCGATATCGAGCACGCCAAGATGATCGACTTCTATGTACCCGAGCGCTGCATCCAGATGTTCGACGGCCCGGCCGTGGACATTAGCAACCTTTGGCGTATCCTCGGCCGCCCGATGAAAGATGGCGGTTATATTTCCGGTACCATCATCAAACCCAAACTTGGTTTGCGTCCCGAGCCGTTTGCAAAGGCGGCTTACCAGTTCTGGCTGGGCGGCGACTTCATCAAGAACGACGAACCGCAAGGCAACCAAGTGTTCTGCCCGCTGAAGAAAGTGCTTCCACTGGTCTATGACGCAATGAAGCGTGCCCAGGATGAAACCGGCGAAGCCAAGATCTTCTCAATGAACATCACCGCCGACGACCACTACGAGATGTGCGCCCGCGCCGACTACGGCCTGGAAGTGTTCGGGCCCGATGCCGACAAGTTGGCGTTCTTGGTGGATGGCTTCGTGGGCGGTCCCGGTATGGTGACAACTGCCCGCCGTCAATACGCGGGCCAGTATTTGCACTACCACCGCGCCGGTCACGGCATGGTGACTTCACCTTCTGCCAAGCGCGGCTACACCGCGTTCGTGCTGGCTAAAATGTCCCGTCTGCAAGGTGCTTCCGGCATTCACGTCGGCACCATGGGTTACGGCAAGATGGAAGGCGAAGGCGACGACAAAAACATCGCCTACATGATCGAACGTGACGAGTGCCAGGGTCCGGTCTACTTCCAGAAGTGGTATGGCATGAAGCCGACCACCCCGATTATTTCCGGCGGCATGAACGCGTTGCGGCTGCCGGGCTTCTTCGAGAATCTGGGCCACGGCAACGTGATCAACACCGCAGGCGGCGGATCCTACGGCCACATCGATTCTCCGGCAGCGGGTGCCAAGTCGTTGCGTCAGGCTTACGAATGCTGGACAGCCGGTGCCGACCCGATCCAGTGGGCGAAGGAACACAAAGAGTTCGCCCGCGCGTTCGAGTCCTTCCCGAAAGACGCGGACAAACTGTATCCGGGCTGGCGCGAAAAGCTGGGCGTGCATAAGTAAGCTCGAGAAGTTTCGATGCAAATATGCGCCCCCACCCGTTGGGGGCGTTTTTTTCCAAGGGTTCATGGGAGCGCCAACGTCCCGTCGGCGCTCCCACACGCCGCTGGGGTGCGCTACGCACTTTTAAAGTTGTGACGAGTCAAGGTAGGGTGCGCTTGCGCACCAATGGCTCTGGTGCGCAGGCGCACCCTAAAACAAGGGCCTAACGTTTGATGCGCACGAACACAATTGGCAAAGGAGATGGCGATGGATAGCAAGGAACAATACAAAGTCCACAAGGAACCGTTCTACCAGGCACTGGGCGATGAAGTCGCCCTGTACGAGGCCGCTTATAAGGCGCGCCTGCCGGTCATGGTGAAAGGTCCAACCGGCTGCGGCAAATCGCGCTTCATCGAATACATGGCGTGGAAGCTGAACAAGCCGCTGATCACCGTGGCCTGCAACGAAGACATGACCGCCAGTGACCTGGTTGGTCGCTACCTGCTCGATGCCAACGGTACGCGCTGGCTGGATGGCCCGCTCACCACAGCGGCGCGTATCGGTGCGATCTGCTATCTGGACGAAATCGTGGAGGCGCGCCAGGACACTACCGTGGTCATCCACCCGCTCACCGACCACCGCCGCACTTTGCCGTTGGACAAAAAGGGCGAACTGATCGAGGCGCATGCCGACTTCCAGTTGGTGATCTCCTACAACCCCGGCTATCAGAGCCTGATGAAGGACCTGAAGCAATCGACCAAACAGCGCTTCACCGCGTTCGAATTCGACTATCCGGAAGCGCAACTTGAGGCCGAGATCCTGGGCAAGGAAGCGGGCATTGAAAATGGACTGGCCACGCAACTGGTGAAAATCGGCCAGACCGCGCGCAACCTCAAAGGCCACGGACTGGATGAAGGCATTTCTACGCGTCTGCTGGTGTACGCGGCAACCTTGATCAAGGGTGGCGTTGCGCCCAAAGCTGCCTGCCGCATGGCGCTGGTGCGCCCGATCACGGACGACGCGGATATCCGCGACACCCTCGATCACGCCATCGACGCAGTATTTGCCTAGAGTAATGGCCGCGACGACTCTCGCCATCCCGGAAGACCTGCAAGCTCATTGGACCGAGCTTGCCTGCGGCTTTCCGCGTGTGGCGGAAGTGTTTCCGGATTGCATGCACGCAGCGCAATCTGCCTTGTCCGATGCAGGCATCGCCGCCTACATCGAACACGCGCGTTTTCTCGGCAAGATGGGGCGCGGCGCCGAGCCTATCCTGATCTTCCTGGAGGAATGGCCGCATGTAGCGCAAGTGGTCGGCGAAGACGCCCTGCCCGACATCATGGAATTCGTGCGCAAGATGTGGAAGTCGCCGAACAGCATCGCGATCGTGCCGTTTCTGCAATCGCTGCCAGCTACAGCTCGCCGCCTGCAAACGCGCGAACTGCTGCGCGACTACCTCGCGATTGCACTCGAACTGATGGAGCAAACCACCGGCTCCATCCATGGCATCCACCAGACTTTCCCCAGCCCCGGTTTGCCCGAGATGTTCAAGCAGGCTTCGGCATTGCTGGGCCAACTGTCTTTGGCTGGATTGAAGAACTGGGTGGATTACGGCTTGCGCTATTACCAGGACCATCCAGACCGGCAAATCGATTACTTCAGTCTGCAATCAGCGGACAGCCTTGCCGTACTGCAGCGCGAACGCCACGGCACGCTGCTGGTGGACAACGAACGCAAACTGAATTTGTATCTGCGCGGTTTGTGGCACGACGACGACATGCTGATTCCCTACAGCAGCGCTTGGGACGAGTTGCGCAAACCGATTCCGTATTACGACAAACTCGGCATTCGTCTGCCCGATGTATATAACGATGCACAAGGTGTCACGGGGCTGGACCGCTATCGCGCCACCCTGGCCCACATCGCCGCCCACCGTCGCTGGACCACGGCCATCATCGCCGACAACCTGAGTCCGTTCCAGCGCATGGCGGCGGAGTTTCTGGAAGACAGCCGCGTGGAATATCTGGCGATGCGCGAGTATCCGGGCCTGCGCCGCATCTTCAAGGCCTTGCATCCCATCCCGGCGGAAGACGCCTGCGATCCAGCAACCGCATCCACGGTGCGCCTGCGTCTGGCGATGCTGTCGCGCGCCATTCTCGATGCGCAACATCAGTACAAAAATTCCGCCACCATCGAGTTTGCGCAGCGCTTCCGGGAACTGATGGAAGACAGCAACACCGGCACGCAGGACATGGCCGATCTCGCGATTTCCTTCATTACCCAAACGCGCCTGAAAAGCGACAACCTGGCCAAGACGCACTTTGCCGATACCGTCATCGACTACCGCGACGATAACCGACAGATGTGGAAATTCATCGAAGAAGGCGACGAGGAAGAAGCCTTCGACGAGCCGCGCCAGCTCGAACCCGGCGAGGAATTGAACGCCATGCCGCCACGGCATTATCCCGAGTGGGATTATGGCAATCAGAGCTACCGCCCCGACTGGGTGAGCGTGTATGAAGGCCTGCACCCGCAAGGCAACGCCGCCGACATCGACCGCCTGCTGGAAAAACATGCCGGCCTGGCCAAGCGCCTGAAGAAGATCCTCGACCTGCTCAAGCCGCAGGACAAGGTGCGCATTCGCTACCAGGAAGAAGGCAGCGAGTTGGACCTGGACGTTGCGATCCGCTCGCTCATCGACTACAAGAGCGGCGCGCAACCCGACCCGCGCATCAACATGAGCCACCGCAACGACGGGCGCAGCATCGCGGTGATGGTGCTGCTCGACCTTTCCGAATCGCTCAACGAAAAGGCTGCCGGCAGCGATCAGACCATCCTCGAATTGAGCCAGGAAGCCGTGTCATTGCTGGGCTGGGCGGTGGACAAACTCGGTGATCCGTTCGCCATTGCCGGCTTCCATTCCAATACGCGCCACGAAGTACGCTATTTCCACATCAAGGGCTACAGCGAACGCTGGAACGATGAAGTGAAAGGCCGTCTGGCCGCGATGGAGGCCAGCTATTCCACGCGCATGGGCGCCGCCATGCGCCATGCGGCGCACTACCTGGAAAAACAGACGGCCGACAAGAAGCTGATGCTCATCCTCACCGACGGGCAACCTTCGGATATCGACACCAAGGACGGCGAACTGCTGATCGCAGATGCACGCCAAGCCGTCAAGGAACTGGACCGGCAGGGCATTTATAGCTACTGCATCAATCTGGATCCCAAGGCGGACGAGTACGTGCAGGACATCTTCGGCAAGCAATACACCATCGTGGACAACGTGGCGCAGTTGCCGGTCAAGCTGCCCGAGTTGTTCATCTCGTTGACCAAATGAGCGGGGAGGATTGCTGATGAACGACATAGGCGAGCCGTGGATGTGGGGAGTGTTCATCGCCTTCGTGCTGGTGATGCTGGCGCTGGACCTGTTCGTTTTCGGCGGGCGCAAGGCGCATCGCGTCAGCGTCAGGGAGGCTGCTGCCTGGTCGTTCGCCTGGCTGTCGCTGGCGTTGTTGTTCAACGGCCTGCTGTGGTGGTACCTGAAGGGCACGGTCGGCGAGGCGGTCGCCGATGCCAAGGCACTGGAATTCTTCACCGGCTACCTGATCGAGAAATCGTTGTCGGTGGACAACGTGTTCGTGTTCCTGCTGATCTTCGGCGCCTTCCATGTCGCACCGGAATACCAGCGCCGCGTGCTGGTCTACGGGGTGCTCGGCGCGATCATCATGCGCGCCGTGATGATCCTGGCCGGGGCCTGGGTGGTGCGCGAATTCAGCTGGGTGTTGTACCTGTTTGGCGTGTTCCTGGTCGTCACCGGCCTGCGCATGCTGGTGATGGCCGAGCAGACGCCGGACCTGGAGCAGAACCCGGTGCTGAAGTTCGCGCGGCGGCATCTGCGCATCACGGCAGAGGGTCACGGCGAGAAGTTCCGCGTGATGAAGGACGGAGTGAGCTGGTTCACGCCGCTGTTCCTGGTGCTGATTCTGATCGAGGTCACCGACCTGGTGTTCGCGGTGGACTCGATTCCGGCCATCTTCGCGATCACCACCGACCCGTTCATCGTGTTCACCTCCAACATCTTCGCGATCATGGGCTTGCGCGCCCTGTACTTCCTGCTGGCCGACGTGGCGGACCGCTTCCACCTGCTGAAGTACGGGCTGGCGATGGTGTTGACCTTCATCGGCTCCAAGATGCTGATCGCGCCCTGGTATCACATCCCGGTGCAGGCCTCGCTGGCCGTGGTCGCCGTGCTGATCGGTGCCAGCGTTGTTGCCAGCCTGATAAGCACGCGCGGGAGGAAGTGAAACAAGCCGCAACATAAAACCAGAAACCGAACCAGAAATCCATCAATTGAATAACCTACCAGAGGAGAGCAACAAATGAGCAAAAGTCTGATCCAGTTCATCATCGAAGAACAACGCCATATCCCGGGCGCCACCGGCGATTTCACCGGTCTGCTGAGCGACATCGTGTCCGCCTGCAAGCAGATCGCGCATGACGTGAACAAAGGCGCGCTGATCGGCGTGCTGGGCAGCGCGGGCAGCGAAAACGTGCAGGGCGAAACGCAGAAGAAGCTGGACATCATTACCAACGAGGTATTCATCAAGGCCAATGAATGGGGCGGCCACCTCGCCGCGATGGCGTCGGAAGAGATGGACGACATCCTGCCGATCCCGGCCAAGTATCCCAAAGGCAAGTACCTGATCTGCTTCGACCCGCTGGATGGTTCTTCCAACATCGACGTCAACATCTCGGTCGGCACCATCTTCTCCATCTTGCGTGCGCCGGAAGGCGTGGAAAACCCGACTGCCGCCGATTTCATGCAGCCTGGCACGAAGCAGGTGTGCGCGGGCTACGCGCTGTACGGCCCGGCCACCATGATCGTGCTGACCAGCGGCCACGGCGTGAACGGTTTTACGCTGGACCGCGATGTGGGCGATTTCTTCCTGACCCACCCCAAGATGACCATCCCGGCCGACACTGCCGAGTTCGCCATCAACATGTCCAACCAGCGCTACTGGGAAAAGCCCGTGCAGCGTTACGTCGAAGAGTGCGTCAAGGGCAAGGACGGCGGCCGCGAGAAGAACTTCAACATGCGCTGGGTCGCCTCCATGGTGGCCGAAGTGCACCGCATCCTCACCCGCGGCGGCATCTTCATGTATCCGTTCGACACCAAGGACCCGGCCAAGGCCGGCAAGCTGCGCCTGATGTACGAGGCCAACCCGATGTCCTTCATTGTTGAGCAGGCGGGCGGTGCCAGTTCCACCGGCCGCGAGCGCATCATGGATATCCAGCCCAGCGGGCTGCACCAGCGCGTGCCGGTCATCCTGGGCTCGAAGAACGAAGTTGAGCGCGTGGTCGGTTACCACAAGAACGCGTAACAAGGTAGAATTTCCGTCTTGGATTCGGCACTGCAATGGAGGAAAGACAGATGGGCAAACCGCTCGTTTCTATCGTGATGGGCAGCAGCAACGACTGGGAGATCATGCAACAGGCCGCCCAGCAGTTGAAGGATTTCGGTGTGGCGTTCGATGCGCGCGTGATCTCGGCGCACCGTTCACCCGACCTGCTGTTCGACTACATCAAGGACATGAGCGCGCAAGGCGTGCAATGCTTCATCGCCGGCGCGGGCGGTGCGGCGCACCTGGCAGGCGTCATCGCCGGCAAGACCACCCTGCCCGTGCTGGGCGTACCCATCCCGTCCAAATACCTGAAGGGCATGGATTCATTGCTCTCCATCGTGCAGATGCCCAAGGGCATTCCCGTCGCCACCTTCACCATCGGTGAAGCAGGCGCAGCCAATGCGGGACTGTTCGCGGTCTCCATGCTGGCACTGAATGATAAAAAGATTGCCGATAAACTCGCCGACTACCGGAAGAAACAAGCGGAACAAATCGCGGCGACTACGCTGCCCGCCCTGGGCTGAACTGCCGAAAAGACAACATGGACAAACCGGTACAGGCATTCAACAAGAAACTGCTCTTGCTCGTGGAGCACGTCGGCCTGCTGATCATTGCCGTTGCCACAGTGATCGCCATGACCGGCGAGATCATGACCATGGTGAATGTCAGGATGGTGACGCTGGCCGATTTGCTGTTGCTGTTCCTGTATCTGGAGATATTCGCCATGGTTGGCGCGTACTACGAATCCGGCAGGATGCAGGTACGTTTTCCGCTCTACATCGCGATGGTGGCGCTGGCGCGTTATCTGGTGCTGGATATCAAGGGCATGGAAGACTGGCGCTTGCTGGCAGTGACCGGATCGATCCTGCTCCTGACGCTGGCCGTGCTGGCAGTGCGTTACGGCCATGTACGCTTCCCCTATCCCGGCACCGAAACCGCCCCGAAAAGAACCGATACTCCCCAAAACTGACCTTTGACTAATATGAACCCAGCCCTACACGAATCCAATCTGACCAGCCTGAAATTCCTGCATCGCGGCAAGGTGCGCGATCTTTACGAAGTGGACGCCGACCATCTGCTGATCGTGCAGACCGACCGCCTCTCGGCTTTCGATGTGATCCTGCCCACGCCCATCCCCGGCAAGGGCGAGGTGCTGACTGCCGTGTCCAATTTCTGGTTCGAGAAACTGGGCAATATCATTCCCAATCACCTATCCGGAATCGATCCGGAGTCGGTGGTTAAGACCGATGCGGAAAAAGCACAAGTGCGCGGTCGCGCCTTCGTCACCAAGAAGCTGAAACCATTGCCGATCGAAGCCATTGTGCGCGGCTATCTGGCGGGTTCCGGCTGGAAGGACTACAAAAAGACCGGTGCGGTGTGCGGTATCCAGCTGCCTGCCGGCATGCAGGAAGCGCAGAAGCTGCCACAGGCGATATTCACGCCTTCCACCAAGGCACCGGCGGGCGCCCACGACGAAAACATTTCGTTTGAGGAATCGAAAAAGATACTGGGCGCCGACATGGCCGAGCAAGTGAAGAACGCCACACTGGCGCTTTACACCCAAGCGGCGGATTACGCACTGACACGCGGCATTATCATTGCCGATACCAAGTTCGAATTCGGCACCGACGCGGTGGGCAAGCTGTACCTGATCGACGAGGCGCTCACGCCGGACTCGTCGCGCTTCTGGCCCGCAGATCAGTACAAGGTCGGCACCAATCCGCCCAGCTTCGACAAGCAGTTCGTGCGCGACTGGCTGGAATCCTCCGGCTGGAACAAAAAGCCGCCCGCCCCGCAGGTTCCTGCAGATGTGCTGCAAAAAACTGCGGACAAGTACCGCGAAGCCCAACGGCTCCTCACGGGCGCATGAGCGCAACCCCGCCCAATCTCATCAAAGGCTTCCGCCGCTTCCGCGAACAGCATTTCGAGCGCAACGACAGTCTTTACCAGCAACTAGTGAAGGAAGGCCAGACGCCCAAAACGCTGGTCGTCGCCTGCTGCGATTCGCGCGTGGATCCGGCGCTGGTGTTCGATTGCGATCCGGGCGATCTCTTCGTCATCCGCAATGTGGCCAACCTGGTTCCCCCGCTGGAAGGACACAGCGGGCATCACGGCACCACAGCCGCCATTGAATACGGTGTCTGCACATTAAGCGTGAAGCACATCATCGTGCTGGGGCACGCGCATTGCGGCGGTATCAATGCGCTGGTAAAAACTGGCGGCGTCGGTACGCCGGGGTCGTACATCGACGACTGGATGTGTCTGGTGGAAAGCGCGCGCGCCGAAGTGATGGCGGAAATGCCGCAAGCACCGCTGGCGGAGCAGGAACGTGCCTGCGAAAAAAGGGCAATCCTGGTGTCTTTGAATAACCTGATGACGTTCCCCTGGATACGCGAACGCGTGGAACGTGAAGAACTAAATCTGCATGGCTGGTACTTCGATATCAAGCACGGGCAGTTGCTGCGCTACGATGCAACTACCCGCGAATTCGCTGCTCTGTAAAGCTACTGGGAAGCGGGAGACATGCCTTTCAATTCGCGGAAACGCTGCTTCTCGGCATCATAGCGCGCCCTGACAGCGGCAGATTCCTTCTGGCTGTTTTCCAGATCCAATTGCAGTTTTGTAATGCGCTCTTCTGCTGCCGCAATATCATCCGTTAGCGATTGCGGTATTTTCCAGTTCTTGCTGGTACGCGCATCTGCTTCCTTATGCAGGTCATCCAAAGAGGCTTGAGCCGATTTGATCAGGGTTTGATAACTGTTGATGCGTGCTTCGATCTGCAACAGGCTGCGATCGCGCGAAAGATCGATTTCCTTTTCGTTGGTGAAGCTGTTCAACAAAGCTTCGTCACGGCGGCGTTGCTCCTTGGCGGCTTTATCCTCTTCAGTTTCCTTTTTTGCCGAATTCTGTTTTTGAGTATCGAAGGTTTCTTTGCGATCGGTAACACGGCCATTTTCGAGCTGTTTGGTGTCGCGGTCGGCGTACTCGGGTGGAATCGTCTCGCCGTAATGCGTGGTGCCATTCTTGTCCACCCACTTGTACAGCTTGGCGTCGGCGTTGAAGCTGACGGCTGTGAATAAAGCGGCACATGCAATCACAAATCTGGACTTATTCATTTTTCACTCCGTAACGGTCGCGATAGGATTCAACTGCGTGCAGATTCTGCACCAATTCCCCCTGTCCCTGCAAATAACCAAGCAAGTCATCCAGTGAAGCAATGGAAACAACCGGCAGGCCGTAATCACGCGTGACCTCCTGTACGGCGGACAATTCACCCTGGCCCCGCTCCATGCGATCCAGCGCGATCACCACGCCACAGGGCGTTGCGCCTTCAGCCCGAATCAACTCGATGGATTCCCGCACCGAAGTCCCGGCCGAGATCACATCATCGATGATGAGCACCCTGCCCTGCAGCTTTGCGCCTACGGTATTGCCACCCTCGCCATGGTCTTTCGCCTCCTTGCGGTTGAAGCAATAAGGCAAATTGCGTCCCTGTTCCGCCAAAGCGATGGAAGTACCCGCTACCAGCGGAATGCCCTTGTAGGCGGGGCCGAACAGCATATCGAACTCGACGTTGGAGGCGAGGATGGCCTGCGCGTAGAACTGGCACAACTCACGCAAAGCTGCACCGTCCTGGAACAATCCCGAGTTGAAGAAATAGGGCGACAGACGACCGGCCTTGGTCTGGAACTCGCCGAAGCGCAGCACATTCTGGGCGACGGCGAAGCGGATGAAATCCTGACGATAATTTTGCATGGAACCCTCAAGCGTTATTCGTATCCCTTCTCCGCGCAGGGGAAGGAAAGTTGGTGCACACGATTATAATGCCTGCCTCCATCGAACGAGACATAACATGCGCATCATCACCCTCAACCTTAACGGCATCCGCTCCGCCTGGAACAAAGGCATGCTGGAATGGTTCGGCAAGCAAGATGCAGATATCCTCTGCGTGCAGGAACTCAAAGCCCAGCAAGCTGACATGACTCCGGACATGCTCTCCCCCTTTGGCTATCACGGATATTTTCACTATGCCGAGAAGAAGGGTTACAGCGGCGTCGGCATCTACAGCAAGAACAAGCCGGACAACGTCATCGTCGGTCTCGGCCTTCCCGAATTCGACGCCGAAGGTCGCTACATCGAAGCGCAGTTCGGCAAGCTCAGCGTGGTCTCGCTCTACCTGCCCTCCGGCTCCAGCGGCGAAGAGCGCCAGGCGGTGAAATTCAAGTTCCTCGAAGCCTTCATGCCGCACATGGTGGCTTTGAAGAACAGCGGCCGCGACGTCATCGTCTGCGGCGACTGGAACATTGCCCACACCGAAAAGGACCTGAAAAACTGGAAGGGCAACAAAAAGAACTCCGGCTTTCTGCCTGAAGAACGCGCTTGGCTTACCCAGCTCTTCAACGAAGTCGGCTTCGTCGACGTATTCCGCAAACTCCATCCAGAACTCGAGGCCTATACCTGGTGGTCAAACCGTGGCCAGGCCTGGGCCAAGGACGTGGGCTGGCGTCTCGACTACCATGCCGTCACCCCGGCCATGGCGGAGAAAGCGGTATCGACGGGCATCTACAAGGAACAGCGCTTCAGCGACCATGCGCCGTTCATGGTGGATTACAAGGAATGAGTTGTAGGTTGGGTGGAGCGTAGCGATACCCAACAATAAACACGATGGGTATCACTTCGTTCCACCCATCCTACGAGGGAGGTAATGTGCATTGATGAAAACGTTCAACGAACCTCTGCTGCTACTGGTGATCGGCACCGTCATCCTCGCCCTCACCGCCATCCACCCCCACGACTATCCCACCTGGTGGATGGAGACCGCGCCCATATTCATCGCCGTCCCCATCCTCGTCGCCACGCACAAGAACTTCACCCTCACTCCGCTGCTCTACCGCCTGCTGTTCCTGCACGCCCTCATCCTCATGGTCGGCGGGCACTACACTTACGCCGAAGTACCGCTGGGCTACTGGATGCAGGACTGGTTCGGCTTCGCGCGCAACAACTACGACAAGATCGGCCCCCTCGCCCAAGGCTTCATCCCCGCCATGCTGTTCCGCGAACTGCTGCTGCGCAGCTCACCGTTGAAGCAAGGAAAACTGCTGTTCACACTGGTGGCCGCCTGCTGTCTCGCGGTGAGCGCCACTTACGAACTCATCGAATGGGCGGCGGCGGAGATGATGGGCGAAGGCGCGGATGCCTTCCTCGGCACGCAGGGTTATGCGTGGGATACGCAGTCGGATATGTTGATGGCGTTGATCGGGGCGATTGTGGCGCAGGTGGTGTTGGGGAGGGTGCAGGATAGACAACTATTGCGAGGAGGCTAGGGTGGGCCCGCCTTTGTGCCCACGCGGTTACGGCTCTTTATTCCCAGAACCTGCTAGGAGATTCCGCTTGGCGCGATAAGCTTCCACAGCGGTCTTCAATTCTTCATCCGTCGCGGGGCGGCCATCTTCATCTTTACCATCCCACACGTAAAAATTTTCAGGCAGGATTGCGCGCACTGCCGCCATCACTTCTTCTCGTGTCATTGCATTTGTTTTCGAGCAAGCCATCTCACACCTCACGTTTATTATTGCTTGCGTGGTGAAGTCTGATTACCTGGGTTCACCACCCACCCAGTTCTCCAACAACAGCCCCGGCACTTTTTCAAACTCGCGCAGGTTATTCGTGACCAGTGTCAAACCGTTGCTACGTGCATGGGCAGCGATATGCAAATCATTCACGCCAATCGGCTGCCCGATCTTTTCCAGCACGGCGCGGATGTTGCCATACTGCCACGCTGCCTTATCGTCATAGGCAAGCACGGCCAAGCGACTCACAAAGTCCTCAACCACAGCCATGTTGCGCGACACATCGCTGCTCTTTTCTGCACCGTGTACCAACTCTGCCAGCGTGATGGATGAAATCGCCATACGCCCGTGATGCCGATTGAAAATCTCCAGCACCTCCATAGGACGTTGCCTGATCACATAGATGACGATGTTGGTATCGAGCAGATATTTCAACATGGCCGCACCTATAGACTGTCGCGATCCGCCTGAATCTGACTTGCGCGTTCAGACATAAAGTCTGAAGTCGGCATGGTTGCTCCCTGAAAAAAGCTGTCCCAAGAAGCAGTGGCTGGCGAAATGATTCGTTCCTGCCCCTTGCTGCGCACCTCAACTTTTTTTACCGAATCGGGGAAACGCATTTCTGCGGGCAAACGAACAGCCTGTGTGCGGTTGTTGTTAAACACAGTACTGATAGACATGATAACCTCCAAAACTGATGCGCTATACATGGACTATATACGTGCAAAGACCGTGCGGTCAAGGCACAATTTGCGCTGTGGGTTTTGGCCTCGCGGTGAGCGCCACTTACGAACTCATCGAATGGGTGGCGGTGGAGATGATGGGTGAAGGCGCGGATGCCTTCCTCGGCACGCAGGGTTATGCGTGGGATACGCAGTCGGATATGTTCATGGCGCTGATCGGGGCGGTGGTTGCGCAGGTGGTGCTGGGGAAGGTGCAGGATAAACAACTTGTAGGTTGGGTGGAGCGTAGCGATACCCAACAAAAACTGCGATGGGTATCGCATTGCTCAACCCATCCTACGCGAGCTGATGGCGTTGATCGGGGCGATTGTTGCGCAGGCGTTGTTGGGGAAGGTGCAGGGCAAACAACTCGAACGTAAGGTGCTATAAACGAACCCTACTTGGCTTGCTTGAGAACATTGAACGCAACCCGCCAAGATTCATGATTAATAAAAACTGCCTGCTCAAGCTGAAAGTGCTCTGGGCTATACCTAACCGAAGGACCGAAATCAAAGAGGCCGAAGTTCAGCCGCGTGTCAGGTACGTACCCAAACTTCTTGGCGGTTTTGACCAGTTCCTTAACGTCATGGATTAAACGTGGGGGTTCGAATTGCGAGATGAATTCCTTCAGGCACTTTTCGGCGAACTGCAAAGAATGCCATGCGGACAAAGAAGAGTTGGTTTTGTATCCGCATAGAAGTTCACAACTGACATGAATATCCGATGATGCACTCTTGATTAAGTCGCTCTTTCGATGTTTCAGTTTATTTGTAACTTCATAACACGTTTCGAACATAGCCAGAATCTGGCTCTCAAATTCTCCACTTAAACGTTCACGGACGTGTTGAGGAAGATCTGTAATGTGATCAACAGCGTTAAGAACACGGTTGTCTGAAAACCGCTCCTTTGCTGCCAACACAGTAAAGCTGCCGTAAATTAGTGGAATGCGGCATTGATATACCGCACCTTCTATCATTAGAGGGAACTGAGCTGGGCTTGGATCAATTTTGAGCTTATTGCCATACTTTTCGCTGTACCACTTATTGACGTGGTCAGAAAGATTCATCTCTGTTACAGGAAAGCATAGATTCGGCTTAAAAGGGTGCGCAATACGTCCTGCTACTTGATGCAATTGGAATATGGAAACTATTGCCAGCATCGGTCTCAGAGAAATTGGAGTGCTCTCCGCTGCAAGCTTCGAATCAATATCACAGATTGCATTCTCGAAAGCTTCTTTGTGGAGTTCCATAACAACGGTTTTCTTCAAGGCACATTCTGCTGCGCTTCACCCCAAGGAGCAACCTTAAGCAACAGCAACATCCCCGGTATCGCCAACACCGCGCACAGCAAAAAGAACATCGTCCACCCCATCGATTCCACCAGCCAACCCGTCGCCGCATTCGCAAACGTACGCGGTATCGCCATCAGGCTGGTGAACAACGCAAACTGCGTGGCGGTGTAGGCGGGGTGGGTGGTGCGGGCGATGAAGGCGACGAAGGCGACCGTGCCGAGGCCGACGCCGAGTGCTTCCATTCCGATGACCAGCGCGAGCTGGGTGCGCTCTAGCGCGCCGATCTCGCTGTGATAGCCGATCGAGGCCAGCCAGGCGAAGCCGAAGATGGACACCACCTGCACCACGCCGAACAGCCACAGCGCGCGGTTGATGCCGATCTTCACCATCCACAATCCGCCCAGCATGCCGCCGATGATGGAGGGCCACAGGCCGGCATTCTTGGCGATGAGGCCGATGTCGGTCTTGGAGAATCCCATGTCGAGGTAGAACGGCGTCGCCAGCGCGGTGCACATGCTGTCGCCAAGTTTGTAGAACAGCAGGAAGGCCAGCACCAGCAGCGCGCTGTTCCAGCCTTTGCGCGTGATGAACTCGTGGAAAGGTTCCACCACCGCTTCGCGTAGCGTCTTGGGGGGCGAGGCGCGGTGCGGCTCGCTCACCATCAGCGTCATCGCCATGCCGGGCAGCATGAACAGGGCGGTGATGATGAATACCGTGCTCCACGGCAGAAAGTCGGCGAGGATGAGCGAGAGCGAACCGGGCACTAGTCCGGCGATGCGGTAGGCGTTGACATGGATGGCATTGCCGAGGCCGAGCTCCACATCGCTCAGCAGTTCGCGGCGGTAGGCGTCGATCGCGATGTCCTGCGTGGCGCTCAGCACCGCGAGCAGGGTGCAGAACAGCACGATGGCAGTCATGTCAGTCTGCGGCGAAAAACCCCCGAGCGCGGCGATCACCGCCAGCAGGCCGATCTGCGTGACCAGCATCCAGCCGCGCCGACGGCCGAGTATAGGCAAAACATAGCGATCAAGGAACGGCGACCACAGGAACTTCCAGGTGTAGGGGAACTGGATCAGCGCGAACAGGCCGATGGTCTTGAGGTCGATCTGCTCAGAGCGCAGCCAGGCGGGGACGAGGTTGAACAGCAGGAACAGCGGCAGGCCGGAGGCGAAGCCGGTGAACACGCATATCAACATGCGCTTGGTAAAAAGCTGTTCCCAGACTGTCATGGGTTAAGCTTCGCGCCGGAAGCGATACACCGCCGTGCTGCCGAGCAGGTTTGGCAACATATGCACTTCACTGCCGTTGGTCATCACATGCCGTCCGAGGATGAGAATCTTTTGGTGGTCACACAGGATCTCGAAATCGTCCAGCGTGCACAGGTGCACGTTCGGCGTGTCGTACCACTGATACGGGAGCTCATCGGAGACCGGCATGTTACCCAGCATCACCTGCAGACGATTTTTCCAGTAGCCGAAGTTGGGGAAACTGATGATCCCTTCGCGCCCCACGCGCACGATCTCTTTCATCAACGCTTCGGTATGGCGTGTCGCCTGCAAGGTTTGCGACAGGATGACAAAATCAAATGACTGATTCTCAAAATCGGCGATGCCGGACTCCAGATCACTCTGAATCACGTTAACGCCGTTGGCGATACTGGCTGCAATATTTGCGTCGCTGATTTCTACACCGTAGCCGCGCACCTGACGTGTTTCGCGCAAATAACGCAACAGGCTGCCGTCACCACAACCGAGGTCGAGCACGGAAGATCCTTGCGGTATCCAGGCGGCGATAGCGGCAAAGTCGGGACGGGACTGGATTATCGAGGTATTCATGAAGATATTTCCTCATTAATCCGGCTCAGATAGTTTCGCATCACCGCAAAGTATTGCTCATCTTCCATCAGGAATGCGTCATGCCCATGCGCGGAAGTGATTTCCGCATAGCTCACATCGCGCTTGTTGTGCAGCAGTGCATGCACGATTTCGCGCGAACGTTCCGGCGCGAAGCGCCAGTCGGTGGTGAACGATATCACGAGGAACTTTGCCTGTGCCGGTGCGAAGGCACGATTCAGGTTGCCATCCAGGTCGCGTGCCGGATCGAAATAATCCAGCGCCTTGGTCATCAGCAGATAAGTGTTGGCGTCGAAATACGCGGCGAACTTATCGCCCTGATAGCGCAGATACGATTCGATCTGGAATTCGATGTCATAACTGAAATTCAGTTTGCCCGTGCGCAGCTCGCGCCCGAACTTGTCCGCCATCGCATCGTCGGACAGATAGGTGATGTGACCCAGCATGCGCGCCAGGCGCAGGCCGCGTGTGGGTACCACACCATGCTGGTAGAAATCGCCGCCGTGGAAATCCGGGTCGGTCAGGATGGCGCTACGAGCGACATCGTTGAAAGCGATATTTTGCGCCGTAAGATGCGGCGCGGACGCAATGGCCAATACATGCCGCACGCGCCCGGGATAAGACAGTGCCCACTGCATGGCCTGCATGCCACCCAGGCTGCCACCAAGGACAGCCGCGAACTGCTGAATGCCGAGCAAGTCGGCCAGGCGCGCCTGTGACTCCACCCAGTCTTCCACCGTGACGACCGGAAAACTTGCGCCATAGGGTTTGCCGGTACGGGGATCAATGCTGGAAGGTCCGGTCGAACCGTGACAGCCGCCGAGGTTATTCAGCCCGATGACGAAAAACTTGTTGGTGTCGATAGGCTTGCCCGGCCCCACCATGTTGTCCCACCAGCCGATATTCTGTGTATCGTCGGCGTAGTATCCGGCGACATGATGGTGGCCGGACAAAGCGTGACAGATCAGGATGGCGTTGGATTTGGCGGCATTCAGGGTACCGTAAGTCTCGTACACCAGGTCATGGCGCGGCAACACCGCGCCGCTCCGGAAAGTGAACGGTGCTTCAAACGTGGCGCGTTGCGCCGAAACAATGCCAACCGAGGTGCTCAAAAAAACTCCAAAAGAAAAACCCGCACAGCCTGGGCTAGAGCGGGTTCGACTCGCTTTAGCTGGAATATTTTACGTGCCCCGCAAGCTGATTCAAATCGGCACGGGACGAAGTGTCCGTGTTTTGCCAAAACGTGTCAACCATGCGCCTTGTACGACATATAAAGGATGAGTCGGAAAAGCGGCAGCTTGTACGCAAAATAATTTTGCAACCTTGTCGTCAAAGGACGAACTGCTGCGTTCTATGTAGTAAGCACCATTGATTAAAGGGTGCTTGCCTTCAAACACTACTATAAGGAGCATGGCAATGAAAAAGGCACTGACTATTGCAAGTACTTTGTTGATCCTGTCGGCATCCGCCTATGCGGAAGACACTACATCGGCCGCATCCAACCGCCTGGACAAGCGGGGAGACCGCATCGAACAACGCCTCGATAACCGTGGCGACCGTATCGAAAACAGGCTGGACAATCGCGGTGATAGAATCGAAAACCGTCTGGATAATCGTGCCGACCGGGCACGTGCCGCTGGCAATGAACAAAAGGCGAACAGGCTTGAGAATAAGGGTGACCGCATTGATCAGCGTTTGGACAAGAGAGGCGAGCGAATCGATCAACGCCTGGACAAAAAGGGTGAACGCATCAACAACCGTCTCGACCGCAGGGCACAACGTAGAAACTGATGTGCGTCAGCGCACTGGCGATTCCCATGGGGTATGACCTTGATAACAGCCGGAACATGCAGGTATTTCTCGCTGGTATCGAGGGACGTGCCTTTCGCATCGCGCAATTCGCCACGGGCAACCGGGACGATGCATTGGAATTGGTGCAGGAAGCTATGGCCAAACTCGCACAAAACTATGCGGGAAAGGATGCGGAAGAATGGCCTCCCCTGTTTTACAGCATTCTGCAAACCCGCATTCGTGACTGGCAGCGTCGGCAAACCGTGCGCAACCGCTTCAGGACCTGGTTCGCATGGAACGAGGATGAAGCAGAGGATGCACTGGAGCAGTATCCCGCCGCCGATTCCAGCGAACCGTCCACGCGGCTGGAAAACGCGCAGTTCATGACGCGTCTGGATCAGGAACTGAGCGCGCTGCCCTATCGGCAACAGCAGGTATTTTTGCTGCGCGTGTGGGAAGGGCTGGATATTTCCCAGACGGCCGCAGCGATGCAATGCTCGGAAAGCAGCGTAAAGACACACTATGCACGCGCGCTGCAAAAACTGCGCGAACAACTGGAGGAACTGCGATGAAACCTGATGATGACGCATTTGAAGACAAAGTCAGAGCGACGCTGGATGACAGTGTCGGCAGTCTGGATGCGGAAACGCGCAGACGCCTGGCTGCCATGCGCAGGGAAGCGTTCGAGCGCAAGCCGTTCCTGTCGCGCTGGCCGGGCTTCGGGCACTGGGTGCCGGCGACCGCTTTTGCGGCTGTAGCGGTCATGGTCGTGGTTCTGCTGGTCAGTCCGGCGCAGCAGCAAGCTCCCGACCTGCTCGCGCTGACGGATACGGATGTCGCTTTGGAGTTGCTTGCCAATGACGACGTGCCCGGCGATCCGGATTTTTATGTCTGGCTGGACACAATGCTGGATGAGGAGATACCGAGCAATGCGAGCTAGATACTGGATGGCATTGGGCTTGCTGCTTTCCCTGCAAGGCGCCCATGCGGAAGAAGGGAAAGAAAGCGATCCTCCGCTGGAGTTGATCGAGATGCTGGGCGAGGCCGATCAGGTGGAATCCGATCTGGAAATTGCCATGTCGGAAGTCGAGATAAAAGTAAACGAGCAAGAGACTCACCCCGAGGAGGTGAAAAATGACAACTAAGCTGCAATTTGATCTGCGTCGTTACGCGATGTCGCTGGTTCTGGCGCTGGCTGCGGTAATTGTTCCAACGTGCGCGGTTGCCGCAGGCGTGGCCTGGAGCGACTTGAACCCGCAACAGCAGCAGATACTGTCTTCGGTGAAGGATCGCTGGAACAGCCTGCCGCCGGAGCGCCAGGAACGGCTGAGCAAGGGCGCTACGAAATGGGCAGGCATGACTCCCGAACAGCGCGCCAAGGCACGCGAGCGCATGGAACGTTACAAAAACCTGTCGCCCGAGGAAAAGGAGTTCGTCAAACAACGCATGCGCGAATTTCGCGAACTCCCTCCGGAACAACGCCAGGCATTGCGCGAACGCTGGCAAAAACTGTCGCCCGAGCAGCGCGAAAGAATCCGCGAAAGGATACGCAACATGACACCGGAGCAGCGCAAAAAAGCCCTACACCGGAGAATGGAACGTAAGCGCAATAAGTGACATCCAGGGGCCATGCCCCTAAAATTGTTCAGGGCGCATCCAATGAAGGGCAACACAACATGAAAAACCTGGCGATAGTCCTGTTGAGCTTCCTGATGTTCCAGACTGTCAGCGCGACCGAGCTGTTTGGCACGGTGGACGCCGTTTCCGGAGAGGCGACCGTAACGGACACGACCGGCACAAACCAGCGCATCACTTCCGGCCTGAAAATATTTACCGGGCAAAGCATACAGACGGCAGCGGACGGCGAAGTACAGATCGTTACGGAAGACAGCGGGCTCCTCGCGCTGCGCCCGAACAGCAGCTTTCGCATCGACCGCTATCAGGCCAAAGGCGAGACATCCGACGAGATTGTCTTTTCCTTGTTTAAGGGCGCGCTGCGCTCCATCACCGGCTGGATCGCCAAAAGAAACACTTCGGCCTACCAACTGAACACCCCGACTGCAACCATAGGCGTACGCGGTACCGACCATGAGACCACGGTCATTGACACTGCAATGGAAAATGACCAGCCCGGCACGTTTGATACGGTGAACGAAGGTGTTACCGTGCTGCGGACCGAGCGCGGCGAAATTGAGGTGCATGACGGCGAATATGCATTCGCGCCGCGCGACCAAAGCGTCGCCCCGAGATTGCTTGCCCAGCGCCCCGGGTTTCTGAAACATCGGGCATTAAGGATCGAAGGCCGCATACAACAGCGCAAAGAATATTTACGGCAGCATATTCAGCATCGGTTGGAACAGAAAACAGAAATCAAAATACACCGGGATGCTGCAAAAAAACGAATCAAACGCAAATTGCGGGAGCGCCGTGAGCCATAACAACAATCAATTCATCTTTCTTGAGGGAGAACATGTCACCATCCAATAAGCTTTCGCATCTGAAGATGCATATGGCCGCCCTGTTGTTATCCTTGCCAGGTATTGCCTGTGCTGTTGGCAATAGCAGCCTGACTTCCGGTTCCGGGCCCGATGGCTACCGCTCTTACACATTCAGGGGCGATGCCGATCTGACCAGGACGGTGCAACTCAACCTCGACTATTTCATGGCCAAATCCACCGGCGAAGATTACATGCGGGAGGCTGGCGCCGGGTTGACCTGGTATGCAACCGAACTGGTTTCGGCCAACTATCGTTATTCGGATATCAACGATGGCAGAGTTGAAGTAAAGGGAAATGAGGGTGGTCTTTCCCTTGCGCTGGATACGCTTTGGCAGGGCGAGTTGCGGACTGCTGTTGATTTTGGATATGGCGCGTTCAAATACCGGGCAGCGAATCCGCAGATTCCGGCGGCTGCCGATTTTTCGCTGACCCAGAACCGCAGCAGTTTCGGGCTCAGTCAGGATCTCTCACATTCCTTCACCCTTTATGGTTCGCACGACCAGTACAAATACGACAGGGATGTGGTTGGGGCAGCCAGGTTGCTGCTAAGAAAATTCCACCTGGCAGCAGCATTCCGATTGCTAGCCTTCCCGGATAAGACCAATACGCTGGGAATGACCTGGAAAACGACGGACGCCATAAGCCTGGATTTTTCTTCTGCCAAAACCACCACGTTGCTGGAGCAAGAACAAAAAAGCACGAAATTGGGTGTGGATTTCCAAATCAACAGCAAGTTGAGCATCGCTGCCGCTGTTACCCGTGTCAGCGCAACAGCCGTCTACGGGCCATTGGGCGGGACTTTGCAGCAAGCCACGCAAGATACGTATTCGGAATTCAGTCTCGGATGGGGGTTTTAGCAAGCAGGATGGATTGACGAAGGACACCCATCACAAAGAACGATGGGTCTCGCGTTGCTCAACCCATCCTACGCGGGTTACGCGGGCAGGGCTAAGCGATGACAACAGTTCATCGTGTTCATTAGCCTTTTAACCACCGCGCCGCACCCAGCGCAAAGTAAGTCAATATTCCATCAGCCCCTGCGCGCTTAAAGGCCAGCAGCGCTTCCAGCACGCATGCTTCTTCATTCAGCCAGCCGTTCTGCGCGGCGGCTTTCAGCATGGCGTATTCGCCGCTCACCTGATAAACAAAGGTCGGTGCCTTGAATTCGTCCTTCACGCGGCGCACGATGTCGAGGTAGGGCATGCCGGGCTTGACCATGACCATGTCTGCACCTTCCTGCAGATCGAGGCCGACTTCCCACAGTGCTTCGTCGGAGTTGGCGGGATCCATCTGGTAGGTATATTTGTTGCCCTTGCCCAGGTTGCCGCTGGAACCGACGGCATCGCGGAACGGGCCGTAGAAGCTGGAGGCGTATTTGGCGGAGTAGGCCATGATGCGGGTGTAGATGCGGTTGTGCTCATCCAGCGCCGCGCGTACGGCACCGATGCGGCCGTCCATCATGTCGGAGGGTGCAACGATGTCCGCTCCGGCAGCGGCATGGCATTGCGCCTGTTTTGCCAGGACTTCCACCGTTTCATCATTGAGCACATAGCCACTGTCGTCGATCAGGCCGTCCTGGCCGTGGGTGGTGTAGGGGTCGAGCGCGACATCGGTCATTACGCCAAGCTCGGGGAAATTCTTCTTCAGTTCGGCAACCACACGCGGCACGAGGCCTTTCGGGTTGTAAGCCTCACACGCATCCAGACTTTTCAGCGGCGCATCGATCACGGGAAAGATCGCCATGACCGGCACACCCAGCTTCATGCATTGCTCGGCATCCTTGAGCAGCAGATCCATAGTCTTGCGCTGCACACCCGGCATGGACTTCACATCTTCGACTTTTTTACTGCCTTCCAGCACAAAAACCGGGTAGATGAAATCTGCCGGAGTGAGTATATGCTCGCGCATCAGGTCGCGCGAAAAGGCATCGCGGCGCATGCGGCGCATTCTGGATTGGGGATATTTTCCGAGTGTTTGCATGGTTATTCCTGAAATTTTTTAAATTGCCGGAACTATTTTCGCACAGTCCCGTCTGATTCCGTGAGCGACGCAAGTTGCTTCCCGTTTCTCCTCCCTGAGCGGGCGTCTTAACCCCCTGTTAAGACCTTATGCCCCTGAACCTCCCCCTTTGGTTCGGGGGCGTTTTTTTTCCTGCAAAAATGCAGCCACCCGGTCTGAACTACTCGTTTGGATTTTCTTCCTGTGGGTAGAACCAGCTCGCAATTACCGCTTCGGCTTCATCCATTCCCACTTTCTTCAAACTGGAAAACAGTTGCGCCGTGCATTGGGGAAAATGCTCGCGCAAAAATTCTTTCACATCGCGCAAGACCTGGGTGGACTGCTGGCGGCTCAGCTTGTCCGATTTGGTGAGCAGGATGTGGATGGGTTTTCCGGTGGGCGCAAACCAGCCCAGCATGCCCTGGTCGCGCTCTGTCATCGGATGCCGCGCATCCATGATCACGACCAGGCCGCACAGCTCTTCGCGGGTTTGCAGGTACTCGCTCAGTAACTGCTCCCAGTGCGCCTGGACATCCGGCGGCACTTTGGCATAACCGTAACCGGGCAGATCGACCAGAAATTTGTTTTCGCCCAGCGCAAAATAATTCAGGTGCTGTGTGCGGCCCGGCGTCTTGCTGGTGTAGGCCAGACGCGTGTGGTTGGCCAGCGTGTTGATGGCGCTCGACTTGCCCGCGTTGGAACGCCCGACGAACGCCACTTCCTTGCCGCCATGCCACGGCAAGTCCTTCATGTGATTGACGGTGGTGTAGAACTCGGCTTGCGAGAAGAGTCCCATTATTTCCAGGCCGCGAAAATTTTGTCGGCCGCTGCAATCGTTGCGGCAATATCCGCATCGGTGTGTGCAGCCGAGACAAAGCCTGCCTCGAACGCCGACGGCGCCAGATACACGCCTTCGGCCAGCATGGCGTGGAAGAAACGGTTGAACGCTTCCTTGTCGCTCGCCATCACTTCGGCATAGGAGGTCGGCACGTTCGCGCTGAAATACAGGCCGAACATGCTGCCGATGGATTGTGCGCTGAAAGGGATGCCGTGTTTCTTGGCACTCGCGCTGATGCCTTCGGTCATCTGCTTGGCGAGTTGGGTGAGGCGCTCGTAGAAGCCGGGAGCTTGCACCAGCTTCAACGTGGTCAGGCCCGCCGCCACCGCCACCGGATTGCCGGACAGCGTACCGGCCTGGTACACGGCGCCCAGCGGCGCGAGGCATTGCATGATGTCGCGGCGGCCGCCGAATGCGGCGGCAGGCAGGCCGCCGCCCATCACCTTGCCCAGCGTGATCAGATCCGGCTTGATGCCGTAATGACCGTGCGCGCCCTGCAGACCGACGCGGAAGCCGGACATCACTTCGTCCAGGATCAGCACCGCGCCGTGCTTGGTGCACAGGCTGCGCATCGCATCGAGGAACTCGCGCTTGGGCAGGATTAAATTCATGTTGCCCGCGACCGGTTCGACGATCACGGCGGCAATCTCATTGCCATATTCGGCAAAAGCTTTTTCCAGACCGGCGGCATCGTTGTAATCCAGCACCGTCGTCAGCGCAGCGATCTCGGCAGGTACGCCGGAAGAACTCGGCTGACCGAACGTCAGCGCACCGGAACCGGCCTTGACCAGCAAGCCGTCGGAATGGCCGTGGTAGCAGCCTTCGAACTTGATGATGCGCGAACGTCCGGTGAAGCCGCGCGCCAGACGGATTGCAGTCATGGTCGCCTCGGTGCCGGAGCTGACCAGGCGCACCATTTCCAGCGACGGCAAAATCTTGCACAGCGTCTCGGCGATCTCCAGTTCGGAAGCCGTCGGTGCGCCGAAACCCAGGCCTTCGGCGGCGGCCGCCTGCACCGCCTTGACCACTTCCGGATGGCAATGCCCGACGATCATCGGCCCCCAGGAATTCACGTAGTCGATGTATTGCTTGTCGTCCGCATCCCACACATAGGCGCCCTTGCCGCGCTTGAAGAACAGCGGCGTGCCGCCCACCGACTTGAACGCGCGCACCGGCGAGTTCACGCCGCCGGGGATGAGTTTTTGCGATTGGTCGAACAGTTCCTGGTTGTGAGATGTCATTGCTATGCCCTGCTGAAAAGAGTTGAAAATTCCCGCGCGCTGGCTTCGATGTCCGGCGCATTCCACAACGCGGAAATCACCGCCACTGCATCGGCGCCCGCGTCGATCAAAGTTGCTGCATTCTGCTGTGTGATACCGCCGATGGCGACGATGGGTATGCCGATCTCCTTGCGCGCCGCCTGCAGCATCGCCACCTCCGCCTTTACCGCACCGGGTTTTACGCCGGACTGAAAGAACGCGCCGAACGCCACATAATCTGCACCATGCCGCACTGCCTCAAGCGCCAGCGGGGGGCGATTATAGCAAGACACGCCGATGATCCTTGCGTCACCCAACAGCGCGCGCGCTGCCGCCACGCTGCCGTCTTCGCCGCCCAGATGCACGCCATCCGCATCCACTTGCGACGCCAGTTGCGCGTCGTCGTTTACGATGAAGGTGGTGTTGAATTCGCGGGCCAATTGGCGCAAGGCCTGAGCCTGAGTCAGCTTCAGCGCCGCATCGGCAGCCTTGTTGCGGTATTGCAGCACCCGCGCACCGCCGCGCAAGGCCAGTCGTACGCTCCGCAACAACTCTGTAGTATCCAGGAGGTCCGGCGTGATGGCATAAAGACCATGAATGATGCGCTGGGAAACCAATCTGTTCTCCGAATGACACCCCTCACCTGTGCGTGTGTTGTTGGGGCTTCAGCCCCTTACAACCACGCAGACTGGATATCCCGCCCGCAGGAGGGGAAGCGAACGAGAAAGGCAATCCTGAATCTTGCCCTAATGCCGGGTTTCGCTTTCATCTTCCGGTTCTTCTTCTTCGTCGCGCGCCCAGAACAGGCGATCCGGGATGTGTTGGCCCATGCCGGGGCGGAAACCGTACTTCAGTGCTTCCCAGGTATATTCCTGCGCTTCGTGCACGGCGTCTTCCATGGATAATCCGTTGGCCAGCAGGGCGGCAATGGCCGCCGCCAGCGTGCATCCCGAACCGTGGTAGATACCGGGCAGGCGCGGCCAGTTATCGCTGCGCACCAGACCGCGTTCACCGTACAGGTTGTTAATGACCTTGGGCGTATTCTCGTGGGTGCCGGTGATCAGCACATATTCGCAGCCCAGGCGCAAAATGCGCTTGGCGCATTCCGACAACTCCGGGTCGTCTTGTTCGTTGTCTTCTTCCTGGATCAGGCGCCGTGCCTCCAGGCTGTTCGGCGTCAGGATCGTGGTTTGCGGCAGCAGCAACTCGCGCATGGCATCTACCATGTCTTCATTGGCCAGCTCGTCGCCGCGGCCCGACGACAGCACCGGATCGAATACCAGCGGTACGTCGGGATAGTCGGAAATCACTTCGGCAATGGCGGAAATATTTTCCAGGCTGCCCAGCAGGCCGATCTTGAACGCCGCGACCGGCATGTCCTCCAGCACCGCACGCGCCTGGTCGGCCACCCACTCGGCATCCATCGGCAGCACGTCGTCGACGCCGCTGGTGTCCTGCACGGTGATGGCGGTAACCACGGCCAGCGGGTGACAACCCATGCTGGCGATGGTGAGGATGTCGGCCTGCATGCCGGCGCCGCAACTGGGGTCGGTGGCGGCAAAGGTAAGAACGATAGGTGGAATGTCGGACATGATGGAAGGCCTTGCTGGCTTTGATCTGGTGAGGCGTGATTCTAACCGAAACCAGGCTTATGCGCGCCCGCTCAACAGCGCGGTAATACCGGCAAATTCGGCCACGCCCAGATTTTCGGCACGCAACTGCGGGTCGATGCCCAGTTGCTCGAAATCGCCTTCCGTCATGCGGCCCCTGAGCGTATTGCGCAAGGTCTTGCGGCGCTGACCGAAAGCGGCCAGCACCACTTGGGCGAATAATGCTTCATCCTTGACCGTGATCTGGTCGGCGGGTATCGGGATCATGCGCACAATGGCCGAATCGACCTTGGGCGCGGGGCGGAAGGATTGCGGCGGCACGTCGATGAGTTTTTCCATGTAAAAGCGGTATTGCAGCATCACCGACAAGCGTCCGTATGCCGGTGTGGACGGTGCGGCCACCATGCGCTCGACCACCTCGTTCTGCAGCATGAAATGCATGTCGGTGATGCGCGCGGCGTAATCGGAGAAATGGAACAGCAGCGGCGACGAAATGTTGTAGGGCAGGTTGCCGACGATGCGCAGCGGTGCACCCAGCGAGGCAAAATCGAATTTCAGCGCATCGCCTTCGTGGATGACGATCTTATCCTGCGGGTAGTCGGTTTTCAGGCGCGCGATGATGTCGCGGTCGATCTCCACCACATGCAGTTTGTCCAGTAGCTTCAATAACGGCCGGGTCAATGCGCCCAGGCCGGGGCCGATCTCCACCATGTTGTCATCGGGCTCGGGACGGATGGCACGGATGATGTCGGCGATGATGTTCTGGTCGACGAGAAAGTTTTGTCCAAACGATTTCTTTGCTTTATGTCCGTTCATGCGGATGCCCGGTCAAAAGCCGCTTCGTGTCCCACCATCCCGGCGGCAACCCGGATCGCTTCCAGTAAACTGCCGACATTGGCCTTGCCCGTTCCCGCCAGCTCCAGCGCGGTGCCGTGGTCGACCGAGGTGCGGATGATGGGCATACCCAGCGTGATGTTGACGCCCTCGCCGAAGCTGGCGTGTTTCAGCACCGGCAAACCCTGGTCGTGGTACATGGATAGTACGGCATCGCATTCGCGCAGGCGGTGCGCGGCGAACAGCGTGTCGGCAGGTATAGGTGCGCTTACGTTGAAGCCTTCGGCGCGCAGCTTGTCCAGCACGGGGATCATCACCTCGATCTCCTCTCTGCCGAGATGGCCGCCTTCCCCCGCATGCGGATTGAGGCCGGCCACCAGAATGCGCGGCTGCGCAATGCCAAACCGGCGCTGTAAATCCCGTTGCAGGATGCGCAGCACGTCTTCCAGCAGCGGTGCGGTAATCGCATCCGCCACCTCGCGCAACGGCAAGTGTGTGGTTGCAAGCGCAACGCGCATCCCTCCGCCGGACAACATCATCACGACCCGGGGTGTCCCGGTCTGCTCGGCGAGAAATTCGGTATGCCCGGTGAAGGGAATGCCCGCGTCGTTGATGATGCCCTTGTGCACGGGCGCGGTGACCATGCCGGAGAATTCACCGGAGACACAACCTTGCACCGCTCTGCGCAGGGTTTCCAGAACGTAGTGGCTGTTGGCGGCGTCGAGTTTCCCCGCTTGCGCCGGGCACGCCAGGGGAACGTGTAACACGCTCAGCCTGGCGTTGACACAGGGTGCGGCAGCCGAGTAGTCGTGCATCACAACATCAATGCCAAGTTGTTTTGCACGGTGCTGCAATAATGCCTTGTCCGCGATGACTACCAGCGGCTGTTCATGTCCGGCCAGTTGCAGGCAGAGATCGGGGCCGATTCCGGATGGCTCGCCCGCAGTGATGGCGAGGGGTCGCAGCATTATTTCGTATCGTTGTGGTATTCGATGAACGCGCGGTCGCGCAACTGGCGCAACCAATCCTGAAAACCTTCATCCGATTTGACGGCGCGTATGGCCATCCGCGCACGCTGGCGCTTCTGCTCGACAGTCACGTCGGTATTGCGCCGTGCCAGCACCTGAATCAGATGCCAGCCGAATCCGGATTGCACCAACCCACTCACCTGGCCGACTTTCAAGGCATCCATCGCATTCTCAAACTCGGGTACTGTTTCACCGGGCGAAAGCCAACCCAGGTCGCCGCCCTGCGGGGCACTGCCGTCTTCGGAGTGCAAGCGTGCTTCCTCGGCAAAGCTGGCCCCCTTGTCAATGCGCTGCTTGATTTCCAGCAAACGGCTTTTCGCCTCGCTCTCGGAAACCAGTTCGCTGGTCTTGATCAGGATGTGGCGCGCGTGCGTCTGGGTGATGACAATGGGCGTATCCTTGCTGCGCCGGTCCAGCAGTTTGACAATGTGGAAGCCGTTCGGGCTGCGCAGCACTTCGCTGAATTCACCCGGCTTCATTTTTTGCAATGCCTCGGCAAAAATGGGGGGCAAGCGATCAACCGTGCGCCAGCCGAGCTCGCCACCCTTGAGCGCGTCCTGCGCATCGGAGTAGCCGGCCGCAACCTGGGCAAATGGGGCGCCGCCGCGCAACTTGGCCAAAGCCTGTTCGGCACGGTTGCGATAGGTCTGGATTTTGTCTGCACTGGCCTGTTCCGGCACGACCACCAGAATGTGGGACAGCAGCAACTCCTCGCCTTTGCCCTCCTGGCGAGCTTCATTGCTCAGATAGTTATCAACTTCGTTTTCGCTGATCACCAGTTTGTTATCCACTTCGCGCTCGCGCAGCCGCGCCGAGATCATTTCGTTGCGAATTTCCTCGCGGAACTCCTTGAAGACCGTTCCCTCCTGTTCCAGTTTGGTGCGGAACGCTGCAACCGAAGCAAACCTGTTCTGCTGCGCGATGCGCAGGATGGTTTTATCCAGCATGGCATCGTCGACGCGCAGACCGGTCTCTTTGGCAAACTGCGCCTGCAGCATTTCGGAGATCATGCGCTCCAGCACCTGCCTTTCCAGCACATTCCGGTCCGGCAGCATGGTCTTCTGTCTTTGCAGCATTCTGGTTACGCTGGCGGTGCGGTCTTCCAATTCCTGATGGGTGATGACATCGTCGTTTACCACGACTTCGATACTGTCAATGGGCGTGCCCTGTCTTTGCGGCCCTGCAGCGGAAGCGGCAGCGGCAAACGTGATCAGGATAAACACCAATAAATTTCTCAACATATTCTCTTTCGGTTTTCGGTCAATTAACGCAGGCCCGGTACGGACTGCTCGGCAGGCAAACTGTTCATTTTTGTGTAACCGGACACACTGTTGCGCAAAATATCCATCGCATCGGAGCCGATATGCACCAAATCGTTCAACTCCAGCTGCAGGAAAAAGCTGCTGTTGCGCTGGCTGGAAGCGGTACTGAAGCTCTGCGTCCCCATGCGTACCGCCCAGCAGGCCTGATTGTACTCCAGCCCCGCCAGTGCTTCCGTGATGCGCTTGTCCTGCAGGGAATAACTCAGGCGTGCCATGCCTTGCCAGCGTCCGAACAACGGCCATTGTGTCGATATATCCGTTTGGCGCAACGTGTTGCGCGTGAAACTGTAGCTAAGATTGAGCAGCTTGCCGGGCTCGGGCTTGTAGCGGGCCATGGCATTGTATGACTCGGTATGCGACTGGTTCGGGTTGTACTGGTACAGGCTGTCCAGCGACCAGGATCTTGAAATCTGGCCGCCCACACTGAGCAGAATATCGGAACGACTCGTATTGTCCGTCGGAGCGCCGGACAGAGTTACCTTGGGGGCTTTGAAACTGAAGCGTTCTCCCAGCATGACGCGCAAGCGCTCCACGCCGCCTTCGTTGTCGATCAGGCGCGAAGTCAGCGCCAGCGTTGCCATGTTGGCGTCGCCGATACGGTCACTGCCGAAAAAGCGGTTTTCGGTGAATATCTGCCCAAAGTTGAACGGCGCCTGTGCCGAATCGAAATTGGGCAGCATGTCCTGATCCTTGTACGGTATGTACACGTAGAAAAGACGCGGCTCCAGCGTCTGTATATAGCTGCTTCCCAGGATCGAATCGTCGCGCTCGAAAACCATGCCGTTGTCCAGGCTGAAAATGGGCAGTGTGCGCACTGTATCGGGATGCGCCTGCGTATTGTTTGTGCCCATCAAATATTTTGTGTAATGGACGCCCAGCTTGGGTGTCATGTAATAACCGAGGTCGTTCAACAGCGGGTAGCTGGCCGAAGGGTAAAACACCAGGCGCTGTCCGTTGACACTGGTGTCGTGGCGGAAATCCGTATATTCGCTGGCGAGGACGATGCTGGCGTCGTCCAGGGTTTGCTGGGCATTCAAAGTAACCTGCGGCTGGCGCCGGTAGGGGGCAACGACCGGTGCCAGGGGATCCTGCAAGGTCTGGTAGCGCTGTATCCGTGCCGAGGCCGACCACCAGCCCGCGCCATAAGACAGCATGCCGTCGCGCAACAGATTGGTCTGTGACGTTCCGGCTACCGAAGTGGACAGATCGCGGAAATAGTCATCGTCCGATACCCGGTTGAGATTCAGGCCAAGGCCGAATCCGCCACCCAGATTCTGGTTATGCAGCAACGCCATATGCGTGCGGGTCAAACCGCTTACGCGATCATTCGACAACACATCGTATTGCGCCTCGCCCGCGTAGTTCGGTTGCAGATAGCGGAACTCGTTGTTGAATTGCGTCCCGCGTTTGGACATCACGCGCGGCGAGATAGTCGCATCGAAGTTGCTCGCGATGTTCCAGTAATACGGGAGCATCAGTTCATATCCGCTCTTGCTGGAAAATCCATAGCTGGGTGCCATCAGACCGGAGCGGCGGTCGTCGTTCAACGGGAAGTCCATCCAGGGGGTATAGAGTATCGGCACGCCCTTGAATTCCACCACCGCGCTTCGCGCCACACCGACCTGCGTGGCGCGGTCAATGTCCAGTCGGTTTACCCGTAACAGCCAATCATCTTTTCCCGCCGGGCAAGTCGTATAGGTTGCATCATCGAAGGTGAAATTCTTCTTGCCGGCAATATGCATCACTTCCGCCGCGCCGCGCGCATGGTTTTCACTGAATTCGAACTGCGGCTGGGTCATTTGGCCGATGCCGGTATCAAGGTTCAATTTCAACACGGGTCCTGTAACGACCAGACCGCTCTGCTCGAAGCGTACAGAACCTTCCGCCAGCACATCCTTGCTTTCCTGGCCGTAGAGCAGGTGATCGGTTTTGACCACCCGACCGCTTTGGCGCAGTTCGACATCGCCATAAGCCTCCAGTTGATCGTCTTTCCTGGCCTCAACATGACGCGCGTTGATGAAGGCCGCAGCGCTTTCTGAAGTTGCGGGGGATCTTTTGAATGAACGATCGAGTTTCAACGGCAATGCCGCATTGTCGGCATAACCGAACCGTGAAAACAGTCCCAGCAGAAGAAACGCAATGGAGGAAAAACGAAAATGCATGGTGCGAGGCGAATATATTAAGGTGCTAAAATCGCACAAATCCACCATTAAGGCAATCAAATGCAGCGTCAGAAGCAGCTTACCGACTGGCTTTCCGGTCTATATCCGAACCAAACCTTCACGCTCGCTCCCGCTTCTGCCGATGCCAGCTTTCGCCGCTACTTCCGCGCCACCTTCGCCGACGGCAGCAGCAAAGTGGTTATGGACGCGCCGCCGCAACACGAAGACTGCAAACCCTTTATCCATGTTGGCAAGTTGTTTGAAGAGGCGGGCACGCATGTTCCGCACGTCCATGCGCAGGATTTGAAACAAGGCTTTTTGCTGCTGTCCGATCTGGGCAATACTACTTATCTGCACGCGTTGGCCGCAGAAAATGCGGCCCGGCTCTACGGTGCCGCAACGGATGCGCTGATCAGGATTCAGCTTGCTTCGAAGAAAGATGAGTTGCCGCCCTACGACGAAGCCTTGCTGCGCCGCGAATTGAACCTGTTCCCCGAGTGGTATATCGCCAAACACCTGGGCGTAACGCTCAGCGACAAACAGCAAGCCAAACTGGAAGAGGTATTCAAGCGCATTCTCGCCAACAACCTAGCCCAGCCCTGCGTCTACGTGCATCGCGACTACCATTCGCGCAACCTGATGCATATCGAATCCCCTCTCCCCAACCCTCTCCCGCTTGCGGGCGAGGGAGCGAACGAGAAAGGCAATTTTCAATCCTCGCCCGGAATACTGGATTTTCAGGACGCCGTCTACGGCCCCATCACCTACGACCTCGCCTCCCTGTTCAAGGACGCCTACATCAAATGGGAAGAGGAAGAAATCATGGACTGGGTCATCCGCTACTGGGAAAAGGCGCGCAAGGCCGGATTGCCGGTGCGCGAGGACTTCGGCGAGTTCTATCGCGATTACGAAATGATGGGTGTGCAGCGCCATATCAAGGTACTGGGCATTTTCGCGCGCCTGTACCACCGCGACGGCAAAGACGGCTACCTGAAAGACATGCCGCTGGTGATGGACTACCTGCGCCGTGCCTGCGAACGCTACATCGACCTCAAGCCGCTGCTGAACCTGCTGATGGAGTTGGAGATGCATGCCCAACGAGCGGGGACTTCGGCTTGAACATGCGGCAACTCACCGGGAGGCTGTTATGAAGGCCATGATCCTTGCGGCCGGACGCGGTGAGCGTATGCGCCCGCTCACCGATCACACGCCCAAGCCCCTGCTGCAGGCGGGCGGCAAGCCGCTCATCGTGTGGCATATCGAGCGGCTGGTAAATGCGGGTATCGCCGATCTCGTCATTAACCACGCCCACCTTGGTGCGCAGATCGAGCAGGCTCTGGGCGATGGCAGCCGGTTTGGTGCAAGCATAAGCTATTCGGATGAAGGCACTGCACTGGAGACCGCGGGCGGCATCGCCTTCGCACTGCCCCAGCTGGGCGACGAACCTTTTGCCGTGGTCAATGGCGACATCTATTGCGACTACGATTTCTCGCACCTGCCCGCCCGCGCCACCGCGCTCGCCGACAGCGCCGACATGGCGCATCTGGTGCTGGTGAACAACCCGGAACACAATCGTCGGGGCGACTTTCTCCTCCAGGACAACCGCATCATTTCAGGCGCCGAACCTTTGTCCTGCACGCTGTATCCCGTAACCCACATCCTTACCTTCAGCGGAATCGGCCTCTACAAACCGCAATTGTTCGCACACATTCCGCGCGGAACCAAAGCCCCGCTCGCCCCGTTGTTGCGCGAACAGATCGCATCAGGCAAGGTCAGCGGCGAACATCATCGCGGCGTCTGGGTCGACGTCGGCACGCAGCAACGGCTGGATGAACTCGACAAGCAACTGCGCGCGTCGCAAAATGCCCGACATGACTGATTACTCCATCTACAGCGAACGCCGCAAGCGCCTGCAAACACAAATACAGCACGGCATCGCCGTCATCCCGACCGCACCGGAAGTGGTGCGCAACGGAGACGCGCAATACGATTACCGCCACGACAGCCATTTCCATTACCTCTCCGGCTTTGCCGAGCCGGAAGCCGTGCTGGTACTGATTGCGGGCAAGGAGTTGCGCAGCATCCTGTTCTGCCGCGAGAAGAATGCCGAGCGCGAGGTGTGGGATGGCTTCCGTTACGGTCCCGAAGCTGCAGGCAAGGAATTCGGCTTCGATGCCGCTTTCCCCATCGCCCAGCTGGATGAGAAGCTGGTCGAACTGATGGGCAACCAGCCCGTGCTGTTTTACCCAATGGGCACGGATGCGGAATGGGATGCACGCATCATCAAATTGCGCGAAGCGGTAAAGGAGAAAGCGCGCAGTGGCATACGCGCTCCCGGCGAAATTCGCGACGTGCGCGAGCACATCAGTGAAATGCGCCTGCTCAAGGACGCGCTGGAGCAGGACATCATGCGCCGCGCGGCAAAAATTTCCGGCGCCGCGCATCGCCGCGCGATGCGTTTTACCCGGCCCGGCCAATTCGAATACGAAGTGGAAGCCGAATATCTGCACGAATTCTGCCGCCACGGCGCACGCCACCCGGCCTATACCAGCATTGTGGCGGGCGGTGCCAATGCCTGCACGCTGCACTACGTGGGCAACAACGCACGGCTTGACGACGGCGAGCTGTTGCTGATCGATGCGGGCTGCGAACTCGAAGGCTATGCTTCTGACATCACGCGCACGTTTCCGGTGAACGGCAAATTCAGTCCTGCCCAAAAAGACGTTTATGAAATCGTGCTCGCGGCACAGGCTGCGGCGATTGCCGCTGCGAAACCGGGTAATCTGTGGAATGCACCGCACGATGCGGCATTACGCATATTGGCGCAGGGTTTCATCGACCTCAGATTGTGCCAGGGCTCTGTAGAATCGGTGCTGGAAACCGAAAGCTACAAACAGTTCTACATGCACCGCACCGGCCACTGGCTGGGCATGGATGTGCACGATGTCGGCGAATACAAAATCGGCGAGCAGTGGCGTCCCCTGCAACCCGGCATGGTGCTGACGGTCGAGCCCGGCTGCTACCTTCGGCCCGCCGACAACGTGCCGCGCGAACTGTGGAACATCGGCATTCGCATCGAAGACGATGTGCTGATTTGCGCCAACGGCAATGAAGTACTCTCGCTGGATGCGCCCAAAACAGTGAACGAGATCGAGGAGACCATGCATCATGATTGACAACAGATGTGACGTGGCCATTATCGGCGGCGGTCCGGTCGGCGCCGCGCTGGCGCTGGCACTGCAGGGTAACGACCTGAAAGTGGTGCTGCTCGAGGCGCGCGACACGCCGGCCAACACCACCGACCCGCGCGCGCTGGCGCTGGCTTACGGCACCCGCCTGTTGCTGCAACGGCTGGGTGCCTGGGCTGCGATGCAGGATGTCAGCGGCATCAAGACCATCGAAGTCACGCAGAAGAATACCTCCGGGCACACCACGCTGCGCGCCGATGAATTGAAGGTTCCGGAAATGGGCTATGTATTGCCCTACACCACGCTGCATGCCGCTTTGCAGCAGGGCCTGCAGCAATCCGATATCACCTGCCTGTATGGCGCGGCGGTAAGCGATCTGCGCAGCGCAGGTGACGGCACCACCCTCACCTATCAATATCAGGGAAACACACACACGCTCACGGCGCATCTCGCCGTGGTCGCAGAAGGCGGCAAATTGCTCGAAGCGACGCATCCGCCGCACATTCAGGATTACGGACAGAGCGGCATCATCGCCCATATCACCAGCTCGCAGCCCCGCCCGGGCGTCGCGTTTGAACATTTCACACCGCAGGGGCCGATGGCGCTGTTGCCGTATCTGGATGGTTACGAACTGGTGTTGACGGCGTCGCACGACAAGGCGCAGGAAATGCTGGCCTGGGACGACGCGACATTCCTGCAGAACCTGCAGGAGCACTTTGGGGATCGTGTGGGCACATTCACCGGCGTCGGCAAACGCAGTTGTTATCCTTTGCGCCTGCGGCGTGCGCCCGACATCACTTTTCCCCACACCGTACTCATCGGCAATGCCGCGCAGACGCTGCATCCGGTGGCGGGTCAGGGGTTCAACATGGGCATACGCGACGCCTGGGAACTGGCGCAAGTGATTCTCGACAGCGCACCCGAAGACATCGGTTCGGCGGCCATGTGCGCCGCCTACCGCAAATCGCGCCGCATCGACCGCAATGCGGGCATCCGCTTCACCGACGGATTGGTGCGCCTGTTTTCCAACGACCTGCCGTTACTGGGTCTCGTGCGCTCTGCCGCACTTACTCTGCTGGACAACGTTCCGCCGGCCAAAAAATTCGTGGCGAAACGCATGATGTTCGGTGCGAACGGCTGATGAGCACTGTACAAAAAAATGCAGCGATTCTGTTTGCCGATATCAGCGGCAGTACCGCGCTGTATGACAAACTGGGCAACCAGCAGGCACTGCAACTGGTGGCAACCACCCTCAACATTCTCACGCATGAAATGACCGCCCATCAGGGCGTATTGATCAAGACCATCGGTGACGAGATCATGTGCGCCTTCCCCGATGCAGCCACCGCAATCAATGCGGCCTGCGCCATGCACCGGGCGGTAGAAATGCAGCGTCCCGGCGGCGAACAGCCCGTCTACATCCGCATCGGACTGCATTACGGCGAGGTCATCTTTGAAGGCAGCGACGTGTTTGGAGATACGGTGAATGTTGCCGCACATGTGACGGCCATCACCCGCGCGCGCCAGATCCTGACCACGCAAGCGCTGGTGGAAACGCTCCCCGCACCCATGCGCAAACACGCACACCAGGTCATGCGCACCGAGTTTCGCGGCAAAGAGGAAGCTACGGATGTGTACCAGGTGTCGTGGGAGCGGGAAGACACCACTTCAACACGCATTGGCATGCGCGCATTCCGCAAACCAACCGGAGCCAGGAATGAGTTGGTATTGCGCTACCGCCAGCAGGTCATCACACTGAGCGAAACCAGGAAAAGCATCGTACTGGGGCGCGGTGACGATTGCGATCTGGTGATTCGGGACAAGCTGGCCTCACGCCAACATGCGCGCATCGAAGATAACTTCGGCAAGTTCCTGCTCACCGACCACAGCGTGAACGGCACGTTCATACGCTTCAGCGACAATCAGGTTATCCACCTCAGTCACCAGCAAATCGTGCTGCACGGAGCGGGGATGGTCAGTCTGGGGCTGGCTTTCTCGGAAGCGCCAAGCGAAATCATCGAATTTATCCTGCAATAACCAAAAAATACAGCTACCTGCCGAACTCCGCCGATTAATCAACATGAGCCCTGGATTGCAGCTACACCTTTGGAATATTGATGTATCCCTCGAACGGGTAATAGACTGAATAACCTTCAGGCTATACCTTCCATTGTCCCGTGTCTGGAAAGGGCTGATATGTTCGGAAAAATTGCTGCTGCGATGGGTCTATCCAAATCGCAACCCGAAGAAGAAGTTACCCAAGTCATCAACATGTACGATGCCATGCTGGTGCACTCGGCGTGGAAAAAACGCCTCAACGAATATCTGGAAGGCCGCTCCAAAGAAGATCTGCAACCGGGCAATATCCGCGTGGATCACCTGTGCGTACTCGGCAAATGGATACACAGCGACGGCAAGGCCCGCTTCGGGCATCACCCGGAATATGCAAAACTGGTGGAAGAACATGCAAAATTTCACCAGCACGCTGCCCAAGTTGTCGAGGCACACCAGGTTGGCGATACCAATCTCGCGCAGGAAATCCTGAAGGGCATCTTTGAGGAACAGTCCAGAAGAACGGTGACCTGCCTGACCAGGCTGAATGCCATCGTCGAGGAACACCACCAGAATTCAGCAAGTCACTGAAGCCGTTTCAGCAGTTTTTCGTGTATCCCGCCAAACCCGCCGTTGCTCATTACCAATATCTGATCGCCTGACCGGGCAACGGCGGCAATTGCTTCGATCAGTGCGTTGAGGTCTTCTCTCACCACAGCCTTGTCGCCCAGCGGCGCCAGCGCGCCGCGCGCATCCCAGCCCAGATTACCGGCATAGCAGAACGTCAGGTCGGCATCTTTCAGGCTGGCGGGCAGCGCATCTTTCATCACGCCCAGCTTCATCGTGTTGGAACGCGGCTCCAGCACCGCGAGAATGCGTGCCTTGCCCACCTTGCGCCGCAGCCCGGCGACCGTGGTGTCGATGGCGGTGGGATGGTGCGCGAAGTCGTCGTAGACCGTGATGCCGTTGACCGTGCCGCGCACTTCCATGCGGCGCTTCACATTCCTGAATTCGGCGAGCGCAGCCAGGCCTTGTGATACGGGTACCCCCGCGTGGCGCGCGGCAGCCAGTGCGGCCAGCGCGTTCATGCTGTTGTGTTCACCCATCAGTTCCCACTGCAACACGCCCTGGACTTTGCCTCTGAGCGTCACTTCATTGTTCGCCGTGACGTTCCAGCCGTCATCGTTGCCGAACTGCTCCACCAGCGTCCAGCAGCCGCGTTTGATTACGCGCTGCAACGACTCCTCGCGCCCGTTGCTCACTACCAGCCCGTTGCCCGGCACCGTGCGCACCAGATGGTGAAACTGTGTCTCGATGGCCGCAAGATCGGGAAAAATGTCGGCGTGGTCGAATTCGAGATTGTTCAGGATTGCTGTGCGCGGATGGTAGTGCACGAACTTGGAGCGCTTGTCGAAGAATGCGGTGTCGTACTCGTCGGCTTCGATGACAAAGAACGCCGAATCGGTGATGCGCGCCGAGATGCCGAAGTTCTGCGGCACACCGCCGATCAGGAAGCCGGGATTCAGCCCCGCATGTTCCAGTATCCACGCCAGCATGGCCGAGGTCGTGGTCTTGCCGTGCGTGCCTGCCACGCCCAGCACCCATTTGTCGCGCAGCAGCGTATCCGCCAGCCATTGCGGGCCCGAGGTGTAGGGCAGATTACGATTCAGGATTTCCTCCATCAGCGGATTGCCGCGCGACACCACATTGCCGATGACAAATACATCCGGCTTGAGTTCGAGCTGCTCCGTGCCCCAGCCTTCGATCAACTCGATGCCCTGCGCTTCCAGCTGCGTGCTCATCGGCGGATAGACGTTGGTATCGCATCCCGTGACGCGATAACCCGACTGCTTGGCGATAGCCGCAATGCCGCCCATGAAAGTGCCGCAGATGCCGAGGATGTGGATGTGTTTTGGTTTGCTCATTGTTGTTCCAATTTCACCCTCTCCCCTTCCCCTCTCCCGCAAGCGGGAGAGGGTGCCCGACAGGGCGGGTGAGGGAAGGCATTACGTCCTGAAAATAAAATACACCGCGCCCATCAGGCACAGCCCCGCCCACAGATAATCCAGCTTTAACGGCTGGTTCATGTACAGCACCGCGAACGGCACAAAGATCGTCAGCGTGATGACTTCCTGCATGATCTTCAACTGCCCGAGACTGAGCTGGGTGTAGCCGATGCGGTTCGCTGGCACCTGGATCAGATACTCGAACAACGCGATTCCCCAACTCGCCAGCGCCGCGATATACCAGGGCGACGAAGCAAAATTCTTCAGGTGCCCATACCATGCGAAGGTCATGAACAGGTTGGATACCGCCAGCATCAGCGCGGTGACCAGTAGCGGGTTGGAGATCAGGTTCACTATTCAGCCATCCATATTCCAGTTCGCCCTGAGTTCGGCCTGTCCTGAGCTTGTCGAAGGATCGAAGGGTGAACGATTGCAAAGCCGCTCATGGGTCGACAGGCCTGTCCTGAGTTCATCAAAGGGCTCACCACGAACGGCTTAATTGACGCCCAGCAACTCCACCTCAAACACCAGCGTCGCATTCGGCGGAATCACGCCGCCCGCACCTTGCCTGCCGTAGCCCATCTCGGGCGGGATCACCAGCGTGCGCTGACCGCCCACTTTCATGCCCTGCACGCCTTCGTCCCAACCCGTGATGACTTCGCCCATGCCGAGCTGGAAGTCGAACGGTTCGTTGCGGTCGCGCGAGCTGTCAAATTTGGTGCCTTTGCTCTCCGGCGCGTTCTTGTCGAACAGCCAGCCGGTGTAATGCACGGTCACGGAATGTCCGGCATGCGCTTCTGCGCCTTCGCCGACCTTGGTATCCACTATTTCGGTCTTGATCACCTTGAGCAGCTTCACGTCAAACACCAGCGTCGCATTCGGCGGAATCACGCCGCCCGCACCGCGCGGGCCGTAGCCCATCTCCGGCGGGATCACCAGCGTGCGGCTGCCGCCTTCCTTCATCCCCTGCACGCCCTCGTCCCAACCCTTGATCACGCGTCCGCTGCCGAGCGGGAAATCGAACGGCTCATTGCGGTCGAGCGAGCTGTCGAACTTCTTGCCCTTGTTCTCGGGTGCGTTCTCGTCGAACAGCCAGCCGGTGTAGTGCACGATAACGGTTTGTCCGGCTTGTGCTTCGGCGCCTTCGCCGAGTTTGGTGTCGGTTTTGATGAGGGTAGTCATGTTTCTCTTTCAGGTTAGTTATCAATATTTGTGAGAAGCAGTTGGTTAGGTGGAGCGTAGCGATACCCAACAATCCAAGCGATGGGTATCGCGTTGCTCAACCCATCCTACGCGTGCTGCACACATTAGGGACCGGATTGCTGTCCGACCAGCTTTGACAACCGCTCGTCCAGCGTAAGCAGGATAAGTTGATGCACATGCGCCGTGGCGGCGATGATGGCATCGGGGAGTTTGCAATTGCCGCTGCGGCGCAATTGGATGGCGCGTTGTTCCACTGCCTCGTCAATTGGCAAAACCAGGCAGCTTTGCAGGAATGCCTGAATTCGCTGCTCTTCCAGTTTTGGCAAGCCGGGGAAGCCCAATAATTCCATACGGGTAATCTGGCTGATTGCGACTTGGTTCAAGTCCAGTTTATGCGCTTCAATCAGTTCAACAGCGGCGGTGCGCTGCTTGAGCAAGCCGATGACGACATTGGTATCAAGCAAGCATTTAGTTCCACTCATCGCGCATCTTCCGCTGAATCTCCACCGGGTCGTCATTGAAGCAGGGTGAGTCTTTCAATGCGCCGATGAAGTCGCGCCAATTGCTTGCTGGCTGCGCTTCTTCCGGTATGACCAACGTCAACAGCGCGCGGCGTTCGGCAGTCAACGGCAAGGCTTGCATCGGGTGTATGCCGCCTTGCGCATCAATTTCAACTTCTATCGTCTGTAACATGGCAACTCCTTGCGGGTGGAATAGCTCTATTCTACTACCTCAATAACTCAATACGGGCGCCAGCCACCGCTCGGCCTCTTCTAGCGTCCATCCCTTGCGCTTGGCGTAGTCTGCGACCTGATCCTTGTCCACCTTGCCGGTGGCGAAGTATTGCGCCTGCGGGTGCGAGAAGTAGAAGCCGCTGACGGCTGCGGTGGGTAGCATGGCATAGCTTTCGGTAAGCGTGATGCCTGCATTCTTGGGTGCTTGCAGCAGCTCGAACAGCGGGCCTTTCTCGCTGTGTTCGGGGCAGGCGGGATAGCCGGGGGCGGGGCGGATGCCGCGGTATTTCTCGGCGATGATGTCTTCGTTGCTCAAGGCTTCATTCGCCGCATAGCCCCAGAACTCGCGGCGTACGCGCAGGTGCAGGTGTTCGGCGAAGGCTTCGGCTAACCTGTCAGCCAGTGCCTTGAGCATGATGGCGCTGTAGTCGTCGTTCTGCTTTTCGAATTCCGCCACGCGCGCATCGATGCCGATGCCGGTGGTGACGGCGAAGCCGCCGATGTAGTCTTTCACACCTGTTTCTTTGGGCGCGACGTAGTCGGCCAGGCAGTAGTTGGGGATGTCGGCGGGCTTCTTGGTCTGCTGGCGCAGGTTGTGCCAAGTCATCGCGACTTGCTTGCGTTTGTCATCGGTGTAGATCTCGATGTCGTCGCTATTTACCGAGTTTGCGGGGAACAGGCCGAACACGGCGTTGGCGGTGAGCCATTTTTCCTTGACGATCTTTTTCAGCATGGCCTGGGCGTCGGCGAACAGTTTGCGTGCTTCATCGCCAACCACTTTGTCTTCGAGAATTTTCGGGTAGCGTCCGGATAATTCCCATGCCTGAAAGAACGGAGTCCAATCGATGAAGTCCACAAGGATGTCGAGGGGGTAGTTCTCCAGCTTTTGTACGCCGAGCAGTTTGGGTTTGGGTGGAGCGACTTTCTTCCAGTCGGTCTTCAAGCCATGCTTGCGCGCTTCTTCCAGGCTCACGTAGCTGGCCTTGCTCTTCTTGCCCTCATGCTGGTCGCGTGCCGTCTGGTAGTCGGCCTTGAGCTCCGCGATGTAGCTGTCGCGTGAGGTATTGCTCAGCAAATTGCTGCACACGCCCACGGCGCGCGAGGCGTCGGTGACGTACACGGTGGTGCCGCTCGGATAGTTGGGTTCGATTTTCACTGCGGTATGGACGCGCGAGGTGGTCGCGCCGCCGATGAGCAGCGGAATCTTGAAGCCCTGGCGTTCCATCTCTTTTGCCACATGCGCCATTTCTTCCAGCGAGGGCGTGATGAGGCCGGAGAGGCCGATCACGTCCGCCTTGTGCTCGCGCGCCGTATCCAGGATTTGCTGGCACGGCACCATCACGCCCATGTTCACCACTTCGAAGTTGTTGCACTGCAACACCACGGTGACGATGTTCTTGCCGATGTCATGCACGTCGCCCTTCACCGTGGCCATCACGATCTTGCCCTTGGTGCTGGTGTCGCCGGAGCGCAGTTTTTCCGCTTCGATGTAGGGAATCAAATGCGCCACAGCTTGCTTCATCACGCGCGCCGATTTCACCACCTGCGGCAGAAACATCTTGCCCGCGCCGAACAGGTCGCCGACCACGTTCATGCCGGTCATCAGCGGGCCTTCGATGACCTCCACCGGGAATTTGGCTTGCTTGCGCGCTTCTTCGGTGTCCTCGACTATATAAGTAGTGATGCCGCGCACCAGTGCGTGGGTCAGGCGTTCCTGCACCGTGCCTTTGCGCCATTCCAGGTCTTCGACCTGTTCCTTGCCACCACCCTTGACCGACTCGGCCATCTTCACCAGTTTTTCGCCCGCGTCGGGGTGGCGGTTGAGCACCACGTCTTCCACGGCGTCGCGCAGGTCTTTGGGAATCTCTTCGTACACGCCGAGCTGTCCGGCGTTGACGATGCCCATGTTCATGCCGGCCTTGATGGCGTGGTACAGGAACACGGTATGGATGGCTTCGCGCACCGGTTCGTTGCCACGGAAACTGAACGACACATTGGATACGCCGCCGCTCACTTTGGCGTAGGGCAGGTTCTTTCGGATCCACGCGGTGGCGTTGATGAAATCCACGGCGTAGTTGTTGTGTTCCTCGATGCCGGTGGCGATCGCGAAGATGTTCGGGTCGAAGATGATGTCTTCGGGCGGGAAGCCGACCTTGTGCACCAGGATGTCGTAGCTGCGCTTGCAGATGTCGATCTTGCGTTGATAGGTGTCGGCCTGGCCCGCTTCGTCGAACGCCATCACCACGGCGGCCGCGCCGTACTGGCGCACCAGCTTCGCGTATTTGACGAAATTCTCCTCGCCCTCTTTCAGCGAGATCGAATTGACGATGGACTTGCCCTGCACGCACTTCAGTCCGGCTTCGATGATGTTCCATTTGGAGGAGTCGATCATCACCGGCACCTTGGAGATGTCCGGCTCGGACGCGATCAGGTGCAGGAACTTCACCATGGCGGCCTCGCCGTCCAGCATGGCTTCGTCCATGTTGATGTCGATGACCTGCGCGCCGTTCTCTACCTGTTGCTTGGCAACTTCCAGCGCTTCGTCATAGTTTCCTTCCAGCACGAGGCGCTTGAACCTGGCCGAGCCGGTGACGTTGCAACGCTCACCGACGTTAACAAACAGGGATTCATCGCCGACGTTAAACGGTTCCAGGCCGGACAGACGGCATTCGACCGGGTTGCTGGGAACCTTGCGCGGGGCGATGTCCTTCACTGTGTCGGCGATGGCCTTGATGAAAGCAGGCGAAGTGCCGCAGCAACCGCCGATGATGTTGAGGAAGCCGCTTTGCGCCCATTCCTTGATGTGTCCGGCCATGTTCTCCGGCGTGTCGTCGTAACCGGATTCAGCCAGCGGATTGGGCAGGCCGGCGTTGGGGTGCGCGCTCACATAGCAGTTGGCAACGCGCGACATTTCCTCCACGTACTGGCGCAGTTCCTCTGCGCCGAGCGCGCAGTTCAATCCGATGGAGATGGGGTTGGCATGGGCCAGCGAATTGTAGAAGGCCTCGGTGACTTGGCCGGTCAAAGTGCGACCGGAGGCATCCGTGATCGTGCCGGAGATCATGATGGGCAGCGACGAGCTGCGTTCGGCGAACACCGACTTCACCGCAAAGATCGCCGCCTTGGCATTCAAGGTATCGAAGATGGTCTCGATGAGAATCAAATCGGCGCCGCCGTCCATCAGGCCGCGCGTGGCGTCGGCATAATCGGCCACCAGTTGGTCGAAGGTGATGTTGCGCGCGGCCGGGTCGTTCACGTCGGGCGAGATGGTCGCGGTCTTGTCGGTGGGGCCGAGCACGCCCGCGACAAAACGCGGCTTGTCCTTGGTAGCGAATTCATCGCAGGCTTCGCGCGCCAGCGCGGCACCGGCCTTGTTCAATTCGTAATTCAGCGACTCCATGCCGTACGCCTTGAGCGTAGTGGCGTTCGCGCCGAAGGTGTCGGTCTCGATGATATCCGCACCCGCCGCCAGGTATTCGCAATGGATGGCCTTGATGACTTCCGGCTTGGTCAGCACCAGCAGGTCGTTGTTGCCCTTGAGATCGCGATGCCAGTCCTTGAAGCGCTCGCCGCGATAGTCCGCCTCGGTCAGCTTGTAGCGCTGGACCATGGTGCCCATGGCGCCGTCCAGGATAAGGATGCGCTGTTGCAGGAGGTTTTCGATAGGGTATGGCTGGCGGCTCATGGTGCGTAACTCGAAAAATAGGCGCGGATTTTAGCATGCGGACTCAGGCAAGGCCTGCTGTGACTGCAATTCAAGCCGCTGTGCAGTACACTGCCAACCGCATCGAAAGGGGAAGTGGTTTATATAAAACAAAACTCAGTGAGGAGAGAACATGCCGCAAACCAAATTTTTGCTGGACGAGTCTGAAATCCCGAAGCACTGGTACAACGTTGTAGCCGATATGCCCAACCCGCCGACCCCGCCGTTGGGTCCGGACGGCCAGCCTATCGGGCCCGAAGCGCTGACACCGATTTTCCCGATGGCCCTGATCGAACAGGAAGTTTCGGCGGAACGCTGGATACCCATTCCCGAGCCGGTGCGCGAAGCTATGCGCTTGTACCGTCCCTCGCCGCTGATGCGTGCGCATCGGCTGGAAGCCATGCTGGGCACACCGGCCAAGATCTACTACAAATATGAAGGGGTTTCGCCTGCCGGTTCGCACAAGGTCAACACGGCCATCCCGCAGGCGTATTACAACCAGCAGGCCGGAATCAAGCGCCTCTCCACCGAAACCGGCGCGGGACAATGGGGTTCGGCCATCTCTTTTGCCGGAAACATGTTCGGGCTGGAAGTACGTGTGTTCATGGTGCGCGTGAGCTACGACCAGAAGCCGTTTCGCCGTTCCATGATGCAGACCTGGGGCGGGAAGGTGTTCGCCAGCCCGAGCATGGAAACGCAAACCGGGCGCGATGTGCTGGCAAAAGATCCCAACAATCCCGGCTCGCTGGGCATGGCCATTTCCGAGGCCGTGGAAGAAGCCGCTTCGCGCGAGGACACCAACTATGCGCTGGGTTCGGTGCTCAACCATGTGTTGCTGCACCAGACCATCATCGGCCTGGAAGCCAAGAAGCAATTCGAGAAAGCGGGCGACTATCCGGACATGGTGTTTGCGCCCTGCGGCGGGGGTTCCAACTTCGGAGGCGTGGCATTCCCGTTTTTTGCCGACAAGGCTGCGGGCAAGAATGTGCGTCTGGTTGCAGTCGAGCCGGCCTCGTGCCCGACACTGACCAAAGGCACTTACGCCTACGATTTCGGCGATACCGCCGGACTCACGCCCATGATGAAGATGTACACGCTGGGCAGTAACTTCATGCCGCCCAGCATCCATGCGGGCGGGTTGCGCTACCACGGCGATTCACCGCTGGTGTCGCAGCTCTATCATGAGGGTCTGATTGAGGCGGTGTCGGTGCACCAACTGGCGACGTTTGAGGCGGGCGTGACGTTTGCGCGCGCCGAGGGCATCATCCCCGCGCCGGAATCCAACCACGCCATTCGGGCCTGTATGGACGAAGCGTTGCGCTGCAAACAAACGGGCGAGAAGAAGACGCTGTTCTTCAACTTGTCCGGCCACGGCCATTTCGACATGGCTTCCTACGACAAGTATTTTGCCGGTCAATTGGACGACCATAGCTATCCGGAAGAATTGCTCCAGGCATCGCTGGCTAATCTGCCCAAGGTAGACTGATTCAATCAGGTAGGGTGGGCACGTTTCTTGTGCCCACGCTGTTCGCAAAGGATTTACCGCGTGGGCACAAACAACGTGCCCACCCTACCCAATCTACAAGTCAGGCTGCAATAGCCACGCAATTGCGCCCGTTCTTTTTGGCGCAATAAACGCCTTCATCCGCCGCCTTGATCAGCGCTTCAAAATGAGTCATTGGTGTTTTTCGCCCCGCCACCCCGATACTGATGCTGCCTTTCCATTCGCCTTTTCCCGCAGGCACACGAAGTGCATCGATTGCCAGCCGGATTTTTTCGGCCAGTTGAGCTGCTCCCTCCTGCTGTGTGCCGGGGCAGATGACAAAAAATTCGTCACCGCCCAGCCGGCACACAATGTCGTCGGTGCGTACCGTATAGCGCAGATTCCGCGCCAGCTGCCGCAACACTTCGTCTCTGGCATCGTGTCCATAATTGTCGTTGACCTGTTTGAAGCCATCGGCATCGATCATCATGCAGGCCAGCGGGATATTTTTACTTAGAGATTCTTTCCATGCTTGTTCGAGCTGCTGCATGGCATGGCGGCGGTTGGGCAAACCGGTAAGTACGTCAGTGAGTGCGATTTCTTCCAGTTGCCGATTGGCGACGGCCAGCTCTTCGGTGCGTTCGGCAACCCGGGTTTCCAGCGTCTGGTTCAACTGCAGCAATTCGCGGTTGCGTTCCGATACCTGCTTGAACAGGCCGTTGAGCGCGTGCAGCAGGGGTTCGACCGCCCCTTCTTTCATGCGTTCCTCGGCCTGATAGGCCTCGGCAGGGGTACGGCCGGACTGGATCGCAAAAATCTGCTTCGCCATGGACTGGTCGGAACCGAGAATATGGTAGGCCAGCCAATAGATGAGGAATTTCAGCAGGGGTTTGGCCGAATCCGGATTGTCGGGCGAAATGCCGGCATGCATTTGCGCCACTTCCTGAAAGAAATTGAGGTGCTCATGCCGGTGATGTTCCTGGTGACGTTGATCTATTCCCGTTTTATCCATCAGCGACTCTTCATCCGCGAAATGATATTCGGCGTAAGCCGCCAGTTCGCCGAATACTTCTTCGATGTCGGAAAATGCAGCGCCTTCGTGTTTCGTCAGCAATTCGCCGAACTGGTTGATGACGTCAACCAGGTGGTGGTGTTGTTTATCAACCTCTTCCAGGCCGGTGACAAAATGTTTGTCCCAGATGAACGACTCCATGACTTTCCTCCTTGCGAAAAGTGCAACCTATTATGCTTGCTTGTCCATCCTCCTGTACTGCACCGCCTCGGCAATATGGGCGGTTTCAATATTTTCATTTCCGGCCAGATCCGCAATGGTGCGGGCCACTTTGAGCACGCGATGATAGGCGCGTGCGGAAAGATTCAGGCGGGTAATGGCCTGGCGCAGCAGGGCTTCGCCCTGCGCGTCGGGCATGCACCAGGTCTCGATTTCCGTGACGGAAAGTTGCGCGTTCGCTTTGGATTGACGCACCAGTTGCCGCTGCCGCGCGGCTTCCACCCTGGCCTGAATATCTGCGCTGCTTTCGCCATCCGACTGCCTGAGCAAATCGTCCTGCGCGACAGCGGGCACTTCGATCTGGATGTCGATGCGGTCGAGCAAGGGGCCGGATATCTTGCCGCGATAGCGCGACACCTGATCCGGTGTGCAGCGGCACTTGCCGTTGTAATGGCCGAGATAACCGCAAGGGCAGGGATTCATCGCGGCGACCAGTTGGAACTGGGCCTTGAAATCGGCGCGGTGCGCCGCACGCGAAATGGTGATGCGTCCGCTCTCCAGCGGTTCGCGCAATACTTCCAGAACGCCGCGATCAAACTCCGGTAGCTCATCCAGGAACAGCACGCCGTGCATGGCGACGGAAATTTCGCCGGGACGCGGATTGCTTCCGCCGCCAACCAAGGCTACTGCCGAGGCGGTATGGTGCGGCGCGCGGTAAGGGCGGTGCTTCCAGTTTTCAACCTCGAACATGCCGCCCAGCGATTGCATGGCGGCGCTTTCCAGCGCCTCCAGTTGCGTCATCTGCGGCAGGATGCCGGGAAAGCGCGCAGCCAGCATGCTCTTGCCCGTACCGGGCGGGCCGCTCATCAGCACACTGTGTCCGCCCGCCGCCGCGATTTCCAGCGCGCGCTTGCTCTGCGCCTGCCCTTTGACTTCGCGCAAGTCCGGGTAGTGCGGCTGCACAGTTTGCGTATCGGGGATGTGCCGCGTCAGCGCATCGCGTCCGGCCAGATGTGCCGCCACCTGCAGCAGTGACTGCGCGGGATAGACCACTGCGTCTTCAACCAGCGCGGCTTCGGGTGCATTCACCGCCGGCAGGATGAATGCCCGCCCGCTGTTGGCGGCGCGATAAGTCATCGCCAGTGCGCCGCGGATCGCACGCAGTTCGCCGGTCAGCGCCAGTTCACCAGCATATTCATAGTGGGCCAACTTGTCGGAAGGTATCTGGCCCGAAGCGGCGAGGATGCCGAGCGCGATGGGCAGATCGAAACGCCCGCTTTCCTTGGGCAGGTCGGCAGGGGCGAGATTGACGGTGATGCGGCGTGCAGGAAATTCGAACTGGCAATTCTGCAAAGCGGCACGCACGCGGTCTTTGCTTTCTTTTACTTCGGCTTCGGGCAAACCGACGATCGTGAAATTGGGCAGGCCGTTGGCGAGATGTACTTCGACCGTGACCAGCGCCGCCTCCATGCCGGACAGACCGCGACTGTATAAAACAGCCAGGCCCATGTTGTTAGCGCTGCGCTTCCAAAGCGGCGATGCGGGCTTCCAGTTTTTCCAGTCGTTGTGCCAGCACTTCATGTTCCTCGCGCGTGACCAGGTCAAGTTTGTTGAAACCCTGGGCCAGCAGCGCTCTGGCATTTTTTTCGAAATCCTTGGCCGGGCTGCTGGCAACGGCTTCGTTCAGCTTGGCCGACATGTCTTCAAAGAATTTTGTATTCAGCATGGCAATGGGTCCCTAAGTAGATGTACTGATATACCAGTAGTGTAGCAAAGAGTAGGGTTGCACCGCTTGAGTGCGTTGCACTGTTTTTGTGCATGGACTTGGTGCGAGGTTTCTTCATGCATTTTGCACATTCCGTTGCAAAGCCAGTCTGGGCGCGGGTTCCGGAGTCTGGCACAGTTTCTGCTGATAGGAATGCGTGGATACTTTTATCCCACTTTAATACTTAACAGAAAGGAAACACCATGCTTATGAACAAACTGCTTGTTGCTGCTCTGGCTACTGCTTTTGCGCTGCCCGCATTGGCTGAAGAAACTTCTCCATTCTCCGGCAATGTGAGCTTGACGACTAACTACCTGTATCGCGGCGTTTCGCAAACCGGAAATCGCGGCGCCATTCAGGGGGGGCTCGACTATGCGAATGCCAATGGCGTATATGTTGGCGCATGGGGTTCCAACATCAGCTGGTTGACCGATTCCGGTGCATATTCCAGCGGTGCCAGCCTGGAACTGGATACATACGGCGGTTACCGCGGTGCGGCCGGTGACGTGAGCTATGACGTGGGCTTCCTGCGCTACAACTACTCCGGCGAGCACACTGGCATTTCAGCCAACACCAACGAACTCTACGGCGCAGTTGGCTACAAGTGGGTAACGGCTAAATACTCCCGCAGTTTCACTGATCTTTTCGGCGTGCCAGATTCCAAAGGCTCCACTTATCTCGAGTTGAACGGCAGCTATACGCTTGAAGAACCGGGCATCACACTGGGCGCGCACTATGGCAAGCAAACAGTCGCTGGAACAGGCAACGATGGATTGACTTACAGCGACTACAACGTAAAAGCATCCAAGGACTTCGGCGGCTATGGTCTGGGAATCCTGATCAACAAGACCAATATCACCGGCGACAAGACCAGATACGTGTTGTCTGTGTCCCACTCGATGTAATTTTTCCGGGCGGGAGCCATCCCGCCCAATATAAGGAGAGTGAAGATGAAAATGATCACCGCAATCATCAAGCCGTTCAAGCTCGACGAAGTGCGTGAAGCATTGTCCGCCATCGGCGTGCAGGGCATCACCGTCACCGAGGTCAAGGGCTTCGGACGGCAAAAGGGTCACACCGAGCTGTATCGCGGTGCGGAATACGTCGTGGACTTCCTGCCCAAGATCAAACTGGAAGCGGCCATCAAGGCTGACCAGTTGGACCAGGTTATCGAGGCCATCGAGAAATCGGCACAGACCGGCAAGATTGGCGACGGCAAGATCTTCGTGGCCGACCTGGAACAAGTAATCCGCATCCGTACCGGCGAAACCGGTCCGGAAGCCCTATAAGGAGCGATGAGATGAAGAAACTATTTGCACTTTTCGCGTTGCTGGCCATGCTGTGCGGCCTGACTGGCGCGGCCTATGCTGACGAAGCCGCTCCGGCGACAGCAGTAACGGCTCCTGCTGCGGAAGCCCCGGCTGCCGCACCCACGGTCGACAGCGGTGCCACTGCCTGGATGCTGACTTCGACAGCGCTGGTACTGTTGATGACCATCCCCGGGCTGGCGCTGTTCTACGGCGGCATGGTGCGCAAGAAGAACGTGTTGGGCACCATGATGCAAAGCTTTGCCATCACGGCCTTGATTACCGTGATCTGGATGCTGTTCGGTTACAGCATCGCGTTCGACACGACGGGCATGGAAAAAGGCGTCACCAACTTCTATTCCTTCTTCGGCGGCCTGAGCAAGATGTTCCTGTCCGGTATGGGCAAGGACAGCATGACCGGCGCCATTCCCGAGTCGGTGTTCATGACCTTCCAGATGACGTTCGCCATCATCACCCCGGCTTTGATCACGGGTGCGTTTGCGGATCGCATGAAGTTCTCCACCATGCTGGTGTTCATGACACTGTGGTCGCTGCTGGTTTACTCACCGATAGCGCACATGGTCTGGTCCGGTGACGGCGGCTTCATGTGGGATATGGGCGTGCTGGACTTCGCCGGCGGTACCGTGGTGCATATCAACGCCGGTGTGGCCGGTCTGATCACCGCACTGATGCTTGGCCCACGTCTGGGCTACGGCAAGGAACCGATGGCTCCGCACAACCTGACGCTGACAGTCATCGGCGCTGCCATGTTGTGGGTGGGCTGGTTCGGCTTCAACGCCGGTTCCGCTGTGGCTGCCGATGGTCGTGCCGGTATGGCAATGGCTGTTACGCAAATCGCTACCGGCGCAGCCGCACTGGGCTGGATGTTTGCCGAGTGGTTCGGCAAGGGCAAGCCCAGCGTGCTGGGTATCGCTTCCGGTGCAGTTGCCGGTCTGGTTGCCATCACGCCTGCATCTGGTTTCGTGGGCCCCATGGGCGCACTGGCCATCGGTATCGTTGCCGGCGTGGTCTGCTTCTGGGCTGCTACTTCGCTCAAGCACATGCTGGGTTACGATGACTCGCTGGATGCTTTCGGCGTGCACGCCATCGGCGGTATCGTCGGCGCCTTGCTCACCGGCATCTTTGCGGTTGAGTCCATCGGCGGAACGGCCGGCAGCATGGGTCAACTCGTGATCCAGGCTGAAGGTGTGGCGATCACCATCGCATACACTGCCGTGATGACATTCATCATCCTCAAGGTGCTGGATATCGTGATGGGTCTGCGTGTGAGCGAAGAACAGGAACGCGAAGGTCTGGACATCGCGTTGCACGGCGAACGCGTGGAGTAACTTCTCCTCGCTTTCAGGTGCAAGAGGGCATCTTCGGATGCCCTTTTCAATGGAACAATCAATACAGACAGGAAATCATCATGCAGGGCGAGATCGAAATATTGTTTTCCTTGGCGGGACGAATTCATGTCCTGTTGCGGCGCGAGATCAATCGCATCATCGATGTCGAGTGGCTGTGCAGGGATTCCGCATACGCAAAGGAAGTGATGAAACTGGCACTCAGCGTCGAATCTGAGGAGTTGGACAAGCTGGTCGCCCGTGTCGAAGAGGTTCATCCTCTGTTGGCAAGTTCAAAAGCGGCTGTTGTTTCCGTTCCGCTCAGGACCGAGCCAAAATACATGTCGACCTTGCGTTGAACATTACAGTTATTGCAAATCCGGGGCGCCGCAAGGCGCCCTTTTTTACGAACCGGAAGGATTGGACAGAACGCTGCGCGAAAATACACTTCTGGAATATTGATCGTCCTCCACCCTGCGATAGGACATCGCGGACTGCGTGGACATGCTGAAACCGCGCTGCAAGTCCGCATCGTCGTCTGACATGCGAATGGCATGCGCCGCCTGGCCAAAGTCGTGAATGAATTCATCCCAATTGGCATACCGCTCGTCGGGCGATTTTTTCATGGCGCGCTCGATGACCGCAGATAATGCCCCGGGAAAATTCCTGCGATAGGTTTCAACAGGGACGATCGGAAAATTCAAAATGGCGATACGCGCGTCAAACTGGTTGTCCGCCTCAAAGGTGTTCTTTCCGGTAACCAGACGATACATCACCGCCCCCAGCGAATAGATATCCGCGCGCTGATCCAGCGGCTGGCCTTCAAGCTGTTCGGGAGACATGTACGCCAGGCTGCCCGCGACGGCGGAACCCGGCTCCTGGGTTGGGACGGCGCATCCGAAATCGGTGAGTTTTGCGGTTCCGTCCGGCATCAAGATGATGTTTGCCGGCTTCACATCCCGATGCACGATGCCCAGCCCTGCCGCATAGCGCAACGCATTGGCGATTTGTTCGATGATGGAAAGCACGATTTTGATCGGGAGCAATTTTTCTGAATTGTCGTGCTGATCCAGCGATACGCCTTTGGCAAATTCCATCACCAGATATGCACCCGTCTGCTCGGTGAGGTGGGCTTCCATTACATGCACGATGTTCTTGTGCTGCATCTTTTTCCCCAGATCAACCTCGGTGAGAAACATGTTCTTGTGCACGTCGGATTGGAAAACCTTGTTGAATTTTTTGACGGCAACGATGTTGAGCGAATCGTCGCGCATTCCAAGATACACGCGTGATGTGGCGCCGTCGCCCAGCTGGCGCACGATCGAGTATTTCCCTATACGCTTCGGCGGCGATCTCGTCATGACTCGATTCAGTGAATGATAATTGTTGAGTTATTTGCTAAGTATAGAGTAAGGATGCGCCGATTAAGTTTCATACCCGCAAAATCAAAAAGGGCATCCGCAGATGCCCTTCTCTCAATATCTCACTGCGCGTGTTATCTGGAATAGGTTGTGGTCAGCTTGGCCAGTCCCAGCCTGTTGGCATGTATCATGAATCCGACCAGCGCCGCGCTTGCGTCTTCAGGCACATTCAGCCTGTCGACCTTGAGGGCGTAGACCGTGAAAATATAATGGTGCGGCCGGTCTCCGGCGGGCGGACACGCGCCGCCGAAATTGCGCCCGCCAAAATCATTGCGCCCCTGCTTGGTTCCGATGGGCAGGGCCGCATTGACCACTGCACCGGCAGGCAGGCCGACGGCCGACGCGGGAATGTCGTACACCACCCAGTGCCACCAACCGCTGCCGGTAGGCGCATCGTAATCGAATACAGTCACTGCAAAACTGCGCGTGCCGGCAGGCGCATCTTTCCATTCCAGGGCCGGGGAAAGATTGTCACCGTCGCAGCCCATGCCTTTGTATTCCTGGACCTTGGTCATCGGACGGCCTGTCTTTATGTCCGGGCTGGTCAATTCAAACGCCATCGCGTTAATCGCGAATAATGCAACGAATATAAAACCCAAAGCTCGTTTCATGTGTTTCTCCTTATTTGTATTGCTGTAATGATCCTGGTTTGAATTAACGGAACACGATGGTCTTGTTGCCGCATACCAGCACACGATCTTCCACATGGTAACGCAAGCCGCGCGACAACACGGTCTTCTCGATATCGCGACCGTAACGCACCAGATCGTCCACCGTATCGCCGTGGTCGATACGCACCGTGTCCTGTTCGATGATCGGTCCCGCGTCCAGTTCCTCGGTGACATAGTGGCAGGTTGCACCGATGAGCTTGACGCCCCGCAGATAGGCCTGGTGATAGGGTTTCGCACCGGCGAACGACGGCAGGAAGCTGTGATGGATATTGATGATGCGCCCCGGAAAACGCCGGCACAGCATGGGCGGCAGGATTTGCATGAAACGCGCCAGCACCATGCAGTCGCCGCGGTGCTGCTCAAACAGCGCCGATACTTTGTCGAATGCGGCAGCCTTGTCCTGCATGTCGACGTAAATGAACGGGATACCGTGCCACTCGACAAAGCTGCGCAAGTCTTCGTGGTTGGAAATCACGCAGGGGATATCCGCCTGCAACTCGCCGCTGCGCCAGCGGTGCAACAAGTCGTTCAGACAATGATCCTGCTTGCTCACCAGTACCACCAGACGTTTCTTGATGGCAGAATCGGAAAGCTGCCAGGTCATGCCGAACTCCTGCGCCAGCGGTTTGAAGCGGCTGCAAAATTCCGCTGCGTCAAACGGCAGGGAATCGGCGCGAATTTCCTGGCGCATGAAGAATTGCTGCGCCTCCTGTTCGGTGTGATAACTGGCCTCGACGATGAAACCGCCATGCTGCGCGATGAAACCGCTCACTGCGGCGATGATACCTGCGCGGTCGGGGCAGGAAATGGTCAGAGTATAGTGGCGAGAATTCATGCAGGTTGTTCCTCAAGTACGATCAGTGCGATTTTAACGGATAAATGATGCAAAACCTGCGACCTGCATTTAAAACCGCGGAATCTTCTGCCGGACAAGCGGTCGCATGGAAACCGGCATCACGCCGGGGCAACGTGATGTAATAACAACGGGCACCGAATCGCTACAGCCGGGATATCGGAATAATGTGAATCAGCAACGATCAAACCAGGGAATATCCTCGCTATGTTTACACTGCCCTCCAAGTGGAATCTGGTCATTTCCACCATCGTTTTTGTTATTGCCGTCTGGTATATCCGCCGTTATCTGGAAGAGCAGGGCATACCCAAGAGTATGACGCGCGGACTGCTGGTGTTTATTCTCGCCTACATGGTGTCATGGGGAGCGGGAACGGCAGTGGACTGGCTCCAGGAAAAAGTCGAGGGGCCGCAACCGGCAGCGCAAACATCAGACGATTTGTTGCGCCTGATGAAAGAAGTTGAGCAGGCACGTCACTGACCGGGCGATAACTGCGTTCCGCCAATGGTTGCAGTGGAAGTAATCGAGGGTTTTCAGAAGAAGAAACAATTTCGGGTTATCCTTGAGCCTGCAAATCAGCATTACGAAGAAATGGAATGACCTCACGTACTTCATGGATTGCGGTTGCCTTTCTCACCAGCCTATTTTTAGGCGGTGCCGGCTGGGTATATCTTGGTTGGCACGATTCGTCAGAAATTTCCGCACTTGCGGCGACACAGGAATTGCCCGGTGCGACGGCAGATATAGTCACCCCTCTCCCGCTTACGCTTTCGCTCGACAGCCGGAAAGTCGCGCTGGGCGGGCAGTTATTCAACGATCCAAGGTTGTCCGGCGACGGCTCAGTGTCCTGTGCCCACTGCCACAACCTTGATGCCGGCGGCGTTGATCGCATGCCGCACTCCCGGGGTATCGGCGGCAAGGAGGGCGGTATCAATGCGCCGACGGTATTCAACAGCGGTTTCAATTTTCGCCAGTTCTGGGACGGTCGTGCGGAAACGCTGGAAGACCAGATCGACGGTCCGCTGCAGAACCCCATCGAGATGGGAGGCACCTGGCCACAGGCACTCGCTGCGATTGCGCAAGACCAACAGTACAGCTCTGCCTTCAAGGCAATTTACGGCGACGGTATTCAAGCGCACAACGTCAAGGATGCCATCGCGACTTTCGAACGCTCGCTGATTACCCCCAATTCCCGTTTTGACCGTTTTCTGCGCGGCGACCAGACCGCCCTGAACGAAGACGAGCAGGCCGGTTACATCTTGTTCAAACAGATCGGCTGCACCAGTTGCCATCAGGGCATCAATATCGGCGGCAACCTGTACCAGAAGCTCGGCATCATGGAGGACTATTTTGCGGTGCGCGGGCATATCACCGAAACCGACCTCGGACGTTTCAATGTCACGCAACGGGAACAGGACCGCTATTTTTTCAAGGTGCCATCGCTGCGCAACGTAGCCCTGACCCCGCCGTATCTGCACGATGGATCGGCACCAACACTGGATGAGGTCGTGCAGGTTATGGCGCGCTTTCAGCTCGGCCAGAAGCTCAAGGCAGCGGACGTGGCCAGGATCGTTGCTTTTTTGCGCACCCTGACCGGGGAATATTCGGGCAAGCCACTCGAATGAAACCGGCCAATCCATTAAATGAGCATGCGGATTTGTACCGGGTGGCCGCAGCCGCCCTGGCTGCGAGTGTTCTGGTGGTGCTGTTTTTCCTCACGGAACCGGTCGATCTGCGCCGTCACAATGCATTGCTCAATTATTTCAGCCAACTGCAAAACGACGAGGCAAGACTCGGCGAGGCGGTGCTGCAACTGAATTTCAGTTTGACGAACAATTACGACCACGCAACAGCCATTATCGGACATATGCGCGAAACCGCTCGCGAACTGCGTGTGGGTGAAGCTGCCACCGATCTGCGCAGGGTTGCCGACTTCCAGCAACAGCTGTCGTCGCTGGATCAGCGCTTGTCGGCCAAGATGGATGCGCTGGATACATTCAAGTCGCGCAACGCGGTCTTGAAAAATTCCCTGATCTACTTGCCCCACGCACGGGATGAACTGGAGCGGGGTTGGCCTCGCGGATCGGCGGCGCACGAATATGTCGACGACCTGGTTGAGTATGTGCTGTTGAATCGTATCAACGGTGCGCTGCTGGAGACCAGTTATCTCGACATCACGATGGCCGCTGTGCAAAAGGAAACTGCCAACCTGTCTGCGCGTGCCCGACAACCACTCAATAGCCTGTTGCGTCACGTACGCCTGATCGACCAGTTCGAACGGGACATGCCCGGTCTGGTGCGGGTGTTGACCAGCCATACCGAAAATTCGGGTTTGGCCGAATCCTACCGGCAATATTACGACCAACAACAACGCCGCGCGGTTGCTTTCCGCTTCTTCCTGCTCCTGGCAACGCTGGCCTTGCTCAGTTATGCCGTGATGGCTTTTATCCGCTTGCGCGAACAGTCCAGTCACCTGAAGCTTGCCTCCAGTGTGTTTGCCACTGCTTCCGAGGGCATCACCATTACCGATATCAAGGGCACAATTCTGGATGTGAATGATGCTTTTACCGCAGTGACCGGCTACACGCGTGCAGAAGTCATCGGAAAAAATCCGCGCCTGCTGCAATCGGGCCGGCACGACGCGCAGTTCTACGCAAAAATGTGGCAGTCGATCAGGGAAACCGGCAAATGGCAGGGCGAAATATGGAACCGGCGTAAAAACGGCGAGATCTATCCGGAATGGCTGACCATTACTGCCGGGACTGTGCAAAAGTCTGCACAAAATGCAGTTACCCACTATGTCGCCACTTTCAGCGACATCACGCAGCGCAAGAATAATGAAGCCGAGATTTACCAGCTCGCGTTTTTCGATCCGCTCACCGATCTGCCCAACCGGCGCCTGCTCATGGATCGTTTGCGCCACATTTTATCGGCCCGCGAAGCCAATGCCGGAAATGCCACCCTGCTATTTATCGATATCGACAACTTCAAGACGCTCAACGACATCAAGGGTCATGATGTCGGCGACCTGCTTCTGATTGAAATCGCCCGGCGATTGCAGGCCAGCGCACGCAAAGGCGATACCGTCGCCCGCCTCGGGGGCGATGAATTCGTCGTCATGCTGGAAGGTTTGAGTCCGGAACCGGATCACGCCGCCGCCCAGGCGAAGATGGCAGGTGAAAAAATTCTGCATTCGCTCAACCTCCCTTTCCATCTGAACGATTTCGAATACCACAGCTCCTGCAGTATCGGGATCAGCCTGTTCGGCAAGGACGTCAGCGCCGATGAATTGCTCAAGCAGGCCGATACGGCGATGTACGAGGCAAAAGCCGCAGGCCGCAATGCACTGCGTTTCTTCGATCCCGCCATGCAGGCCGCGCTTGAAGCGCGCGCCACGCTCGAAGCCGACTTGCGCCAGGCACTTGCCGAGCAGCAGTTCACCTTGCATTTCCAGGTACAGGTGAATGCCGACGATCGCCCGATCGGGGCGGAGGCATTGCTGCGCTGGAACCATCCGCAACACGGGCTGGTGTTTCCGGACTCGTTTATATCGCTTGCGGAAGAGACCGGCCTGATCCAGCCCATCGGACATTGGGTGTTGGAGACCGCTTGCGCGCAACTCAAGACTTGGGAAGGCCATGCCGAAAGCCGCGATCTGGTGCTTGCCGTCAACGTCAGTGCACGCCAATTCGGTGCAGCAGGGTTTGTACAGCAGATTGAAGCCATTCTGGTCAGCAGCGGCATCGTCCCGTCGCGCCTGAAGCTCGAAATCACCGAAAGCATGCTGCTGGACAATATCGAAAAAGACATCAGTACCATGCGCCAGCTCAAGGCGTTAGGAGTGAGTTTTTCAATTGACGACTTCGGCACCGGTTACTCATCCCTGCAATACCTCAAACGCCTGCCGCTCGATCAGATCAAGATTGACCAGTCTTTCGTGCGCGAGCTGGTTTCCAACAGCAGCGATAAGGCCATCGTGCGCACGATCATTGCAATGGCCAACAGCATGGACCTCGATGTTATTGCCGAGGGGGTCGAAACTGAAGAACAAAAACAAATGCTCCGGAATGCGGGCTGTGTGAATTTTCAAGGCTTCCTGTTCAGCGAGCCGGTGCCGATCGGGCAGTTTCAGATGCTGCTGAAGACGCCCTGATTGCCGTCAATTCAATGCCGGAATTTTCCGGTATCTCCTTCAATTCGAGCGATAGCTTGATACAAGATCAGTGAAGTGGTTTCACCGCTACAAATAGTCGTTTGGCAAACGCTCCACAGTGACCTTCTTGCCCCACAACATCGACATGATGAGCGAAGCCTGTTCGGCATCGCCGCTGGTAAAGAACGCTTCTGATCCCCCGCCGCTGACGCGCGGTGGCAGTTCGGCTTTTACCCGGTGCATCAAATGGCGCGCCACGGCGGCACCGGTGTCGATCAGCTTGATGTCCTCGCCCACTACGTCGCGTATAAGCGGAGCGAGAAACGGATAGTGAGTACAGCCCAGGATCAGCGTATCCGCCCCTTTCCTGAGCAGCGGCGCCGTATAGCGCACGATCAATTCGCGTGTCCGCGCGCTGTGCAATTCGCCGCGCTCCACTTGTTCGACCAGGCCGGGACAGCCCTGGGTCTCGATTTTGACGCGCCACCCACCATACTTTTCCAGCAGTGCAGCGAAGCGGGCGCTTTGCAGGGTGCCGACGGTTGCCAGCACGCCGACCACGCGGCTCTGCGTCGCGGCGATGGCAGGCTTGACGGCGGGCTCCATGGCCAAAATGGGCATCTTGTTGAACTTGACGCGCAAAGTGTGTGCGGCGGCGGCGGTGGCGGTGTTGCAGGCGATGACGATAGCCTCCGCGCCCTGGCTGATGAGAAAACGTGTGATGGCCAATGCGCGTGCTTCGATAAATGCGGGCGACTTGTCGCCGTAGGGGACATGGCCGGAATCGGCGACGTAGATCAGGCGTTCATCGGGTAGCGTCTGGCGAATGTGGTGCAGCACGGACAGCCCGCCTACGCCCGAATCGAAAACGCCGATCGCTCCCGCAGCTTGCATGATTGATTATTCCGCCATCTGGTCGCGCAGGAATTCTTCGTACGTGCCGTGGTAGTCGTTCACGCCCTTGGCCGAAATTTCGATGATGCGCGTCGCCAGCGACGATACAAACTCGCGGTCATGGCTCACGAAGATCAGCGTGCCCTTGAACAGGTCGAGCGCAGTGTTGAGCGACTCGATGGCTTCCATGTCCATGTGGTTGGTCGGCTCGTCCATGAGCAGTACATTGGGCTTCTGCAGCATGAGCTTGCCGAACAGCATGCGTCCCTTTTCGCCGCCGGACAACACCTTCACTTTTTTCTTCACATCGTCGCCGGAGAACAGCAAACGACCCAGCGTGCCGCGCACCACCTGGTCGTCGTCGTAAGGACCGCGCCAGTCGGTCATCCACTCCATCATCTCTTTGTCCCGGGCAAATTCGGCGGCATGATCCTGCGCGTAATAGCCGAGCTTGGCTTTTTCCGCCCATTTGATCGTGCCGGTATCCGGCGCAAGATCGCCCGCCAGGCAGCGCAACAGCGTGGTCTTGCCGATACCGTTGGGGCCGATGATGGCGACCTTCTCGCCCGCATCAATGCGGAAATTCACATTGGAGAACAGCACCTTGTCGAAGCCTTTGGCCATCTGCTGCACTTCCACCGCAGTGCGGTGCAGCTTCTCGCGCTCATCGTATTCGAAGCGGATGAACGGATACTGGCGGCTGGACGGCTTGATGTCTTCGATCTTGATCTTGTCGATCTGGCGCGCGCGCGACGTAGCCTGTTTGGCCTTGGAGGCATTGGCCGAAAAACGCGCCACGAATGCTTTCAATTCGGCAACCTTTTCCTTGGCTTTGGCATTGTCGGCAGACTGCTGCGCACGTGCCTGTGTGGAAGCCAGCATGTAATCGTTGTAGTTGCCCGGATACACGGTGATCTTGCCGAAATCGAGGTCGGCCATGTGCGTGCACACGCTGTTCAGGAAGTGGCGGTCGTGGGAAATGATCACCATCGTACTGTTGCGCGCGTTGAGGATGTTTTCCAGCCAGCGGATGGTATTGATATCCAGGTTGTTGGTCGGTTCGTCCAGCAGCAGGATGTCCGGGTTGGAAAACAGCGCCTGTGCCAGCAACACGCGCAGTTTGAAACCGGGTGCGACTTCGCGCATCGGGCCGTTGTGCAATTCGATGGCAATACCCACCCCCAGCAACAACTCGCCCGCGCGCGCTTCGGCGGTGTAGCCGTCGTATTCGGCGAAGGTCGCCTCCAGATCGGCGGCGCGCATGTAGTCTTCTTCCGAAGCATCCGGGTTGGCATAGATCGCATCGCGCTCGCTCATTGCCTCCCACATCTCGGTATGGCCCATCATCACCACATCCAGCACGCGCACATCCTCGTAGGCGAACTGGTCCTGGCGCAACTTGCCGAGGCGCTCGGTCTTGTCCAGCATGACTTCGCCCGAGGTCTGCTCGAGATCGCCGCCGAGAATTTTCATGAACGTGGATTTGCCGCAACCGTTGGCGCCGATCAGGCCGTAACGATTGCCCTCGCCGAACTTGACCGAGACATTTTCAAACAACGGCTTGGCGCCGAACTGCATGGTGATATTTGCTGTGGATAACATGGGACTGCCTTATTTTCGAAGGCGGGCATTCTACCACTGACTGGGCACTGGCCGAACCTTAAGCCAGGGCGGGTCACAAAAACGTGGCTACCCCGGAAATTCAAAACCTCGCCGAACTTGGGGAATAGGAAAAAGAAACCGGGCATTGGAAAAATTCGCGATGCGATTAGCGCCCTCCGGTTTAAACTTCCGCCACACAAATTCCTTACCCGCAATCGCATGAATGAAAATATCACCCACTTCACCCCGCTAATCAAACACGCCGACGACGGCCTGTCAGCGGAGGAGCAAGCCAACCTGAAGCGTCACCTCGCGGTTAAGCTGCAGGAACTGAGTGCACTGGCGGATACACCTTCCTTGCAGCGCGCCCGGCTGCAACTGGACATCGCCGAACTGCTGAACGCGCTGGAACGCGGGAAGGAAGCGTGGGACATTGCGCGCGAGGCATTCCGGATTTCCATGCAACAGGAATCCTGGCAGGATGCGGTGGAGGCGTGCGATGTGCTGTTTCAGGCCGGGCAGGAGGATTCCATGGCCGCGCTGGGCATGGGTATCTGGCTGGCGGTTACTTTTCCGGTTGATCCGGAAGTGACGGTAGCGATGCTGATCCATCTGGTGGAAGAGACACCCGATGCTTCCGACGCCGGCACGTTGGCGGCGATCACCGCGCGATATGTGGTTGATCTGCGCGCCGCCGATGACCGGCACGAAAACCAGTGTTTCCTCGTCGATAACCTCATCGCGATGGTGGCCAAGCGCCATGCCAATGTGCAAGACCAGGGTGCGATGAGCCGCTGGCTGGACAGGCTGGCGTTGCGCGATCCGCAGGTGTTCCTGCCGCGCCTGGCACGGGAGGTGGACGCCATCGTGGAGGGCAAATGGTGGTTCGACCGCGACGAGTTGCGCAGCAGATTGCCCTGAATTATTCGGGGTAATCGGCCTGACAGCCCGCGCCTGAGGCCGCGCCAATCGGCTAGAATGCCGTCATCGTTTTCGCAGGAACAATATGGTCCCCCGTCTTACTACCGCCCTCAAGGGCCCGCTGCTCGATCTGGAGCAGCGCATCCTCACCGCGCAGCCAACCATCGAGCATTGGTTCCGCACGCAATGGCAGGAACACACACCGCCGTTCTACAGTTCGGTCGATCTGCGCAACAGCGGTTTCAAGCTGGCGCCCGTGGATACCAACCTGTTCCCCGGCGGTTTCAACAACCTCAATCCGGAATTCATACCGCTGTGCGTGCATGCCGTGCAAAGCGCGGTGGAAAAAATATGCCCGGAAGCGCGCGGTCTGCTGCTGATTCCGGAGAACCACACGCGCAACCAGTTTTATCTGCAGAATCTGGAACAGCTCGCGCGCATCCTGCGCCAGGCCGGGTTGCATGTACGCATCGGCTCGCTGCTGCCGGAGATCACGCAGGCGACCACGATTGAGTTGACAAACGGCGGCGCGCTCACGCTGGAACCGCTGGTGCGCAAGGGCAACCGCCTCGGCGTGGTGGATTTCGATCCCTGTCTGGTACTGCTCAACAACGACCTTTCTTCCGGTGCACCGGATATTCTCAAAAACCTGGAACAGACTGTACTGCCGCCGCTACCGGCGGGCTGGTACAACCGGCGCAAGTCCGGGCATTTCGCGGCCTACCATCGGGTGAGCGAGCAATTTGCCGAACTGGTCGGCATCGACCCGTGGCTGATCGACCCGTATTTCGCCGTGTGCAACCAGGTCAATTTCCAGGAAAAAGTCGGCGAGGAATGCCTTGCTGCGCAAGTGGACTCGGTACTTCAGCAGATGCGCATCAAGTATGCAGAATACGGCGTGAAGCAGGATCCGTTCGTGATCGTCAAAGCCGATGCGGGCACTTACGGCATGGGCATCATGTCGGTGAAAGACGCGAGCGAGGTGCGCGATCTCAACCGCAGGCAGCGCAACAAGATGGCCGTGGTCAAGGAAGGACTGCAGGTCTCGGATGTGCTGGTGCAGGAAGGCGTTTACTCTTTCGAGGACATGAACGAGGCGGTGGCCGAGCCGGTGGTGTACATGATCGACCGCTACGTGGTCGGCGGTTTTTACCGCGTGCATACCGAGCGCGGCGTGGACGAAAACCTCAACGCGCCGGGCATGCGTTTTTCGCCGCTGGCGTTCGATTCCTGCTGCGCCTTCCCCAATCCCGAATGCGCGCCGGACGACACGCCCAACCGCTTCTACGCCTATGGCGTGGTGGGCAGGCTGGCGATGCTGGCGGCGTCGATGGAACTGGAAGCCATGCAGCAATGATCAAGATCACCCGCATCATATTGCCGGCGCTCGCGTTATTGCTTGCCTCCTGCGGTGGCAAGGAGCCGCTCTACCAGGAACAGGCCTATGTGTTCGGCACGCAGGTCGACGTGAGCATCTATGGCGAAGACGAGGCCAAGGCGCGGCAGGCTGTCGTTCTGGTGATGCGCGAGTTTCAGCGTCTGCACGATAAGCTGCATGCCTGGAAACCATCCGAGTTGAGCAACCTGAACACGGCCATCGCGCAAGGCAAAAGCATGCGCATTTCTCCCGAACTGGCATGGATGCTGAAGGATGCCGCGCGTGTTTCGGCGCAATCCGACGGATTGTTCAACCCGGCCATCGGCAGCCTGGTCAAGGCATGGGGATTTCAGGCGGAAGATTTCAAGGCGGTGTTGCCGGTAAAGAAGAAAATTGCGGCGCTGGTGAAGGCGAATCCAAAGATGAGCGACTTGGTGATCGGTACCCCGGAAGTGAAAAGCCGAAACAGGGCGGTTAAGCTCGATCTCGGCGGTTACGCCAAAGGCTATGCGCTGGACAGGGCGGCAGAGATTCTGAAGAAGCAGGGCATTCGCAATGCGCTGATCAACATCGGCGGCAATGTGCTGGCGCTGGGGATGCATGGTTCGCGCAACTGGCGTATCGGCATCCAGCATCCGCGCCGACCCGGCCCCATCGCCATCCTGGAACTGCATGACGGTGAAGCCATCGGCACGTCGGGCGACTATCAGCGTTATTTCGAACTGGACGGCAAACGCTATTGCCACCTGATCGACCCGCGCACCGGCTACCCGGTGCAGGGCGTCGAGGCCGTCACCATTCTCACGCATGGCGAACATGCCGGGCTGCTGTCCGATGCGGCTTCCAAACCGTTGTTCATTTCCGGTGCCGCCGGTTGGATGGCTGCGGCGAGGAAGATGCATCTCGACGAAGCCTTGCTGATCGATGCGCAAGGCGTGGTGCATCTCACCGCTGCGATGCAGAAACGGCTAAAATTCATCGATGAATCCACGCCGCGCGAGGTAATGCCATGACGGACAATGACCTGCTGCAACAGAATATTCGCCGCACTGCCGGTGTGCATGCGCTCAGAAAAATTCGCGCCATCGTGGATGAAGAGAAGCGCAACGATGCGGCGGCTGCACAAACTCTGCGCTGGCTGCTGCGCTACGGCTGGATATTGTTGCTGATTATTGCCGCGTTTCTGGCGCGTTTAATAGGAGTGTATTGATTGGTTGGTATCCTGCTCATCACGCACAACGGTCTGGGCGATAGCCTGATCGATTGCGTCAGGCACGTACTGGGTGTCGCCCCCGCGCATGTGCGGGCGCTTTCGGTGCTGGCGAAAGATGACCCGGTGCTCAAGGAAGAAGAGGCCCGTACGCTGATTGCGCAACTGGATAAAGGACGTGGCGTGTTGCTGTTGTCCGATGTGTTTGGCGCCACGCCCTGCAACATCGCGCGCCGGCTGTGCGAGCCGGGCCGCATCGAAGGCGTGGCCGGGGTCAATTTGCCGATGTTGCTGCGCGTGGCCTGCTATTCAAACAAACCGCTGGACGAACTGGTGCAACGCGCACTGGACGGCGGCAGGGAATGTATCGTTACGATTGACTCGGAAGGCACTGATGCAACAACAGGATGCACTGATAATTAACAAGCTCGGGCTGCATGCCCGCGCCTCGGCTAAATTTACCCAGCTTGCCTCGCAATATCCCTGCGAAGTGTGGCTGTCGCGCAACGGCCGGCGCGTGAATGCAAAAAGCATCATGGGAGTGATGATGCTGGCAGCCGCCAAGGGTACCAGCATCAATATCGAAACCGACGGTGAAAAGGAACAGGAAGCGATGACCGCATTGCTGGAACTCATCAACAATTATTTTGGAGAAGGCGAGTGAGCTTTACCTTGCACGGTCTTCCGGTATCCAGCGGCATCGCCATCGGGCATGCCCACCTGGTTTCAAACACCTCGCTGGAGGTGGCGCACTACGTGCTGCCCAAACCGCTGGTGAATGAGGAAGTGTCGCGCCTGGACGACGCGCTGGAAACCACACGCAAGGAATTGACCGCGCTGCGCCAGCAACGTCCGCAACAGGCGGCAGCGGAGTTTGATGCTTTCCTGGATTTGCACCTGATGATCCTGGGCGACGAACACCTCAGCCGTGCCGCACGTGAAATGGTATTGCGCGAGCACTGCAACGCGGAGTGGGCGCTCAAGACGCAGATGGACGAGCTGGTTACGCAATTCGAAGCGTTTGACGATGCCTATTTGCGCGAGCGCAAGACCGACGTGATGCAAGTCGTGGAGCGCGTGCTCAAGGCGCTGAACGGGCAAACAGGCCATGTGCCGCCCAGCGGCAAACACGACGTGGAAATGATTCTGGTCGCGCACGATGTCAGCCCCGCCGACCTGATCCAGCTCAAGCCGCACCAGTTCACCGGCATCCTGACCGATCTGGGCGGCGCGACCTCGCATACTTCCATTGTCGCGCGCAGCCTGAATACGCCGTGCGTGGTCGGTCTGCATCATGCCCGCGAACTGATCAAGGATCGCGACATGCTCATCGTCGATGGCGAGCAGGGCGTGGTCATCGTCGGTCCCGACAAACATCTGCTGGACGAGTACAAACTGCGCAAGAGCCAGTGGGAACTGGAGCGGCAGAAACTCAAGCGCTTGAAGACCGCGCATGCCGACACGCTGGACGGCACGCACATCGAGCTGCACGCCAACATCGAAATGCCGAACGACCTGGCGGATGTCAAAGAGAACGGCGCCACCGGCATCGGCCTGTTCCGCAGCGAGTTCCTGTTCCTCAACCGCGATAACCTGCCGGACGAAGAGGAACAATTCAAGGCCTACCGCGAAGTGATCGAAGGCATGGACGGCCTGCCCGTTACCATTCGCACCTTCGACCTTGGGGCGGACAAACAACTGAAGGGCGCGGTGCGCGTTGCCAGCAATCCGGCGCTCGGCTTGCGCGCGATCAGATTATGTCTTACCGAGCCGCAGCTTTTCCGCACGCAGTTGCGCGCCCTGCTGCGCGCTTCGGCTTACGGCAATTTGAAGATACTCGTGCCGATGCTGTCCGGCGTCTCCGAAATCAACCAGACGCTACATTTCATTGACGGCGTTAAAATGGGTCTCGCCAATGAAGGCATCGCCTACGACCCCAACGTGAAGATCGGCGGCATGATCGAGATCCCCGCCGCCGCGCTGGCGCTTAATGTTTTCATCAAGAAACTGGATTTTCTTTCCATCGGTACCAACGACTTGATCCAGTACACGCTGGCAATCGACCGTACCGATGAAGAAGTCGCCCACCTCTACGACCCCCTGCACCCGGCCATTCTCCAGCTATTGTCGCAAGTGATCGGCAGCGCCAACAAAGCCGGCGTCCCCGTCTCGGTGTGCGGCGAAATGGCGGGCGAACTTGCCTACACCCGCCTGCTGCTAGGCCTGGGCCTGCGCCAATTCTCCATGCACCCCGCCCAACTGCTCAGCACCAAGCAACGCGTGCTCACCACCAGCCTGCCGGAGATTGCTCCGCTCGTGCAGAAGATCATGCGCGCCGATGATCCGATGAAGATTCGGGATTTGCTGGATCGGTTGAATACGGCATAACCATGTTTGCCGTTCGCCCTGAGTGCCGCGCTTTGCGCGGTGTATCGACGGGTTGGTCAAGCTTGTTTGCTTACCGCTCTTTCTTTCGATCACCCTCATCATGATCGTGCTCATGCTTATTCTCTTTCTCCATCTGCTTGAGCACATATCTCAGATCGAAATCCAGCACCCGCGCCGCAAGGCGGTCGATGGTTAAGCGCGTTGCGACTTTGTGTTCGGGCGTGTCATCGTTATCCTCGTCGTCGTGATCCAGGAACCTGTGTTCCTTCCCCAGCATTTTGCGCAAAGACTCGATGTGTTCTCTGCCTGCTTTGGGTTGGTTGTTGCGAAAGGCATTAGCGGCAGCACCTAAATACCCGTCTAGTTGAGATGCAAATACCGAATCAACCAACTGTTTGCTTGTCCATGTCGCAACGTGGGTGCGGATGCGATCAAGAACGATGGCAGCATCAAAGGGATTGGGGACGATGATAAGTGGAGCAGCGATGTTGCGGGAGACAAAATCATTTTGCTCGATCACCTGCATTTGCCTTGCAATATCAGTTTTACTGGGATCAGGTCCCTCACCGGAAAAATCAAATTGATGAAATTTTGTATTTCCAATCAGATGAGCCCCCAGAATGCCCGGCAGGTCCGTGCTTATAGTGCCAAAACCTGAAAGTGTCTCTCCGGGCTGAATTCCTAAGGAAGTGCTGAAAGTTTCATTGTTGTAATGCCAGCCAATATTGAGTTCTTGAGAAAGTCGCGCCCCCGATCCGTACCAGTTTTTATTCGGCACAGAAAGTGCTGTTTCAAAGAACTCGATTCGATCATCATTACCATTGCTGGAAGCGACGATGCTATTTGAAATGGCGACATTGGCGGGCAAACCGAAGACGCTTATGTCCGAAATCGGTTGCTTGGCTGCATAACCATTGGAAATGTTATAAACATAACGAACATTCAAATTTTGAATCAGCATGAATGCTGAACGCACTCTCGGATCGATTTTCGTGGCAGTTATAAAGGGCGATTCGATCATTTCAACGCCGTCTGCTTCGTCATCCAAATAGTATGCTGTGTAGTCTCCTGTTTGCGGGTCGCGAACGATACGTTCACCTTCCCTAACAGGTGCAGCAATTGCTATGGACGATAGCAACACATATGTGGCGATCAGCGTACCCAAATACACGTTTCTGGTATTCATTCTCTGACTCCCATTAAGCGAATATGGTAGTGACGGTTGGTATCTTGCGATCCATCCAGTTGACTGACACAGAGATTGCTGCGCAATCGCTTATGCTGCGGCGGGCTCGGGTCTGTCTGGGAAGGCTTCTTGTCCCTGGTACATTCAAGGAAATAGTTCGTATTTTGATCTGAAAATAACATCTCAGCTTTTCTGAAATTGCCAGGAGAAATCGCTCCTGTTTCCCCATTGGCTCGCAAATCAACCACCGTACCACGCATATGTTCAGCATGAGGCGCTTTCCAATTTCCATAAACATCAAACCTGCCACCCCACTTCAGGCTTGCATCGTTGACATGCAATACAAGGGGCGTTTTCGTGCGTTTCTTGGTCACGGGGTCAGCCAATTTGAATCTTTGCTCCATTTGGTACGACACGGCTATGCGCCACAGTATAGCCGCCGCCTCCGGTGTAAGGTAATGGTTGTCTGAGTGCTTGTCGGTATCCCCGATAAAAGTATAGAACGATGAGCTTGGGATTGTCTCCAACCCCTCCACCATCACCTTGACCTCCGCCTTGTCCTGATTCCCGGCACACAGGTCGCACGTCGCCGTCAGGGTGTGTTCGCCGGACACCTGAGACGAGGTGAATGTGAAAATGAATTGTCCGCTGCCATTCGTCGTGCCGGTGATGCAGGCTTGCTTTTCATTGGCGGCGCCGCAGGGTGAGGCCGCATTTTTCTCGCTGTCCAGCGATCCCTTGGGGCGGTTGTCGTCGTCGTGGTCGTGGCCTCCGGTATTCGCCTTGACGTCGGCCCGGATGGTGACCGTCGCACCGGACTTGACGCCGTTCCTGCTGCCCGTGACGGTAGCAGTAAATTCCTGCGCGGTTTTGACGTCACGTGCGGTGGTGCCGGTGGGTTCGATTGTGGCATCGTGCCGGTCGAGTTTGATGGAATAGGTTTCCTTATCCGGCCTCGAACAAGTCAACCCACCCGGATCAAGCGTAAAAGGCGTTTCCCCCTCCGCCACCTCAGGACATTGTTTGGCGGTGCCATTATTGGTACACGTAAACGTAGCGGAAGAAACGCCGCGAATACGCGGATCATTCGTAGAATAGCCCGTCGGGCAATGCTGGTAATAATACATGCCGAACGTGGCATTGTTAGTGGCAAGCCATTCGCTGTATGAATTGTAGGGTACGCAGATCCCTGATGCGGTGTAGCCTGGCGTAAGGAAAAAAGTATAGGGAGCATGAGCTAAGGGCCCGCTCGGAACATTCCGGCTTTTTATCCAGGCATCATAAACATCGCAGGCAGCCTGCCCGGTGGGATAGCCGTTGAAGAGCGAAGCAATGCCGGAAGGGAAATGAATACTAAGATAGTCCTGGAAAAACCATGCACCGCTGCTTTGCACGGTGGCTGTGGCAGGTGCCGGTTCTACCGGGACGGTTTCAGATCGAGCCGGAGTCGCCATGGTCGACAAAATAAAGGTCAGAGCGATGCAACGTAGCGCAACTCCGCAGTAGACCGGAAGACTCTTTCTCATCGCCCCCATTTCGCACCCCCTGTGCCGTGAACAATGCGCGCGACAATAACCTTACAGCCGGGGTGGGTGTCAATAGACCATTCGGCCTAGATAGCTATCTATATCTTTTGAGGGGAGCCTTTGCGCTGCGGCTACGCGCGGCAATATAAGCCGGGAGTTTCATTCAACTTGGCTAATCAATCACCCAGCAACGCTTCCACCGCTGCAATATCCGCATGCGTCTCCGGATGGCGGCTGCCGCTGTGCAGCGCGTTCTCGGGCAGGACGATGATGTGTATCTGGGTGCCGGATTCGCTGGTCATGGTGTAGCTGGGCACAGTTTCTTCATGCCCGCCTATGCGGGTAATCCATTCGTTGTCTTCGAATTCGATGTTGTGTTTGAGCAGGAACAGCAGCACGGCTTTTTCGTCGTCGCTGAACAGCATGAGGTTGATGTCGGATTGTTCGCCTGCCGTGCCGCTTAGCACCGAGCCGGTGAGGTAGGGATGGAACGTTGCGAACAGGCGCATGGCATCAAGCGCTTCTTCGCGCAGTTGATACAGGATGCCGGGATGGCTGTCCTGCTGATACAGGAGTCGATAGCTGTGCAGCGCTTCATCCACTTCCTGGTTGCTGGGAAGGTGCTGGGTATCTGCTGCGCCGAGTTGGCGCGCGGCTTTGCGCTTGGCAAAGGCGTGGTCGACGATGCCGTCTTCGGCCATCAGTTTGGCGGCCAGGTGGGCGAGTTGTTCGCGCATCAGGTCGCGGCGTTGCGTGTTCGGCTTGCCCATTTGCTTGCTCAGAACAGTTGATCGTTCATGGTGGCGGGCTTGCTTTCTTCCGGAACAACTTCTCCTTGTTCGGGCGGGAGGTTTTCTTCGTAGAAATAATCGATGCGTGTGCCGCTGGGGTCGCGCAGGCCGTTGTCGTTGATGCGCGCTGCGACAACGTGTTGCGGAACGGTGTATTCGACTTCGGGAACGCCTTGCAGCATTTTCCCCATATAGCTCATCCAGATGGGCAATGCCGCACCGCCGCCGGTTTCTTTTTCACCCAGGCTTTGCGGGTTGTCGTAGCCGATCCAGGTGACGGCAACCAGCGTGGGATGAAAGCCGGCGAACCATGCGTCCATCGATTCGCTGGTGGTGCCGGTCTTGCCGGCGAGATCCTGTCTGCCCAGTTCCATGGCGCGCATGCCGGTGCCGTGTTTCACCACGTCCTGCATCATATTGACCATGGTATAGGCGTTGCGCACGTCGATGACTTGCTCGGCGCCTCCCCCCGCAACAATCGGGGCCGCTTGCGCAACAAGTTGGCCTTGGCCGTCTTCGATGCGCTGTATCAAATAAGGCATGATGCGGAATCCGCCATTGGCGAATACGGAATATCCTGCCATCAATTGCATGGGGGTGACCGAACCGGCTCCCAACGCCATGGTGAGGAAAGGCCGGATTTTGTCTTTGTCGAAGCCGAATTTTGTGACGTAGTCTTGCGCGTACTCAAGGCCAATTGCCTGCAGAATTCGAATGGAAACCAGGTTTTTGGATCTGGTCAATCCCTGGCGCATGCGCATCGGGCCATCAAAGCCGCCTTCATAATTCTTCGGTTGCCACAGTTCCTCACCTGTCTGTGACAGGTCGATAACCAGCGGCGCATCGTTAATGATGGAGGCGGGGGTGAAGCCTTTTTCCAGTGCGGCGGAATATATGAAAGGCTTGAAGCTGGAACCGGGTTGCCGCCAGGCCTGCGTAACATGGTTGAACTGGTTGCTATAAAAATCGAAGCCGCCAACCAGCGCGTAGATTGCGCCATCACGCGGATTTGCCGAAACGAACGCGGATTCAATTTGTGGCAATTGTGTGACTTCCCAAAATCCGCTTTCGTTGTTGACTACGCGAACCAGGGAGCCGACGCGGATGCGCTGGTTAAGCGCCAGTTTGGTACCCAGCGTTTGTTGCGCAAAACGCAGGCCTTCACCGCGAATTTCCACAACCTCGCCTCCCTTGTTGTGAACTCGAATGCCTTTGGGGTTGATGGACAACACGACGCCGGGAATGAGGTTGTCGCTGTCAGCGACATCTTCCAGCGCGTCATCCAGCAATTCATCGGTATTGATCTTTTTCAGGTCAACATAGCCTTCGGGCCCGCGATAGCCATGACGATGGTCGTATTCCATCACGCCTTTGCGTACGGCTTCATACGCGGCGGCTTGGTCTTTTATGCGAATAGTGGTGTAGACGCTGTAACCCTGGGTGTAGGCGTCTTCCTGATAACGGTCGTACATTTCCTGACGCACCATTTCCGCCACATAGCTGGCATTGACGGCGAATTCCTGACGGTGATTTGATTGGGTCGTCACGATGGGTTCGTTCTGGGCCTGCGCTAACTGCTCCGCGTCGATGTAACCCAGATCGTGCATGCGCCGCAGGATATATATCTGGCGAACGCGCGCGCGTTCCGGGTTAACAACAGGATTGAATGTGGCGGGTGCCTTGGGCAGTCCGGCCAGCATCGCCATTTCCGCCAGGGAAAGTTCGTTGAGTGATTTGGTGAAATAGATCTGCGCTGCGGAAGCAAAACCGTAGGAGCGTTGGCCGAGGTAGATATGGTTGATGTAAAGCTGAAGGATTTCGTCCTTGGTCAGGTTGTGCTCGATCTTGAATGAAAGCAGCATTTCATTGAACTTGCGCGACAGTGTTTTTTCCTTGGAAAGGAAAAAGTTTCTTGCGACCTGCATGGTGATCGTGCTGGCACCTTGCCTGACCCCGCCCGAAACAAAGTTGGAATAGGCGGCGCGCAGTACGCCGATATAGTCCACGCCGCCGTGCTCGTAGAAGCGGTCGTCTTCCGCAGCAAGAATGGCCTTCTTCATCAGGTCGGGCACTTCTTCGATCTTGACCAGCTCGCGCCGTTCTTCGCCGAATTCGCCGATCAGCGTGCCTTCGGCGCTGAATATACGCAGCGGCATCTTGGGACGATAGTCGGTCAGCGTGTCCAGCGTGGGCAGCGTCGGGTAAGTAAGTATCGCTGCGAGAACGAGCAGCAAAATCGGTAACAGAGGTAAGGCTAGTACGCCAAGAGAAGGGTAGAACCACCAGCGAGAAGTCATAACATGCGTGTAAATATATTTGGCTGGCGATTATATCGCCTTGAGCGCTGAAATTGAGTTAGTAGAAAAAACTTTACACCTGCGGGAGTTATTGCTAGGATTTAAACCACTTTGTACGGAAAATCGCTAACCGGCCTATGATCAAAGGAAATTTTGATATCTCGTTGGACTTTCTGAGCACCTCTACCCCGCCGTTAATCGGGGTGGATATCAGTACATCCTCCGTCAAAATGGTGGAACTGAGCGAGGCACCGAAAAAAAACGGGTATGTGGTTGAACGCTACGCCATCGAGGCACTCCCTGCCGATGCGGTGAGCGATGGCAACATAAACAATCTGGATGCGGTATCCGATACGGTGAAGCGCGCCTGGAAACGCTTGGGTTCGCGCATCAGAAACGTCAGCCTGGCGTTACCCGCAGCAGCGGTGATCAGCAAGAAAATATTGTTGCCTGCCGATTTGCGCGAAGACGATCTGGAGTACCAGGTCGAGAGCGAGGCAAATCAGTACATTCCGTTCGCGCTGGACGAGGTTAATCTGGACTTTCAAGTAATCGGCTCGGCACCAAATAATCCCGAAGAAATTGAAGTGCTGTTGGCGGCATCGCGCAAAGCCAATGTCGAAGACCGGGTTGCGGCAGCCCAGGCAGCGGGATTAAAGGCTATCGTGGTGGATGTGGAGCCATATGCCGCCGAAGCGGCGTTTGAGATGATACGGACCCAGTTGCCGGGCGGCGCTGCCGATCAGTGTATTGCGCTGGTGGATATTGGTGCCAATGTGATGAATGTAAACGTGTTGCGCAACGGTCAGTCGGTTTATATGCGCGACCAGCAGGCGGGTGGCGCACAACTTACGCAGCAGATCCAGAGCGTCTTCGGGCTGTCGGCAGAAGAAGCCGAGTCGGCCAAGCGCAACGGCGGTTTGCCGGAAAATTATGAAAGTGACGTGCTGTCTCCCTTCCGCGAAAACATCGCGATGGAAGTATCGCGCGCCTTGCAATTCTTTTTCACCTCGACGCAGTACAACGAAGTGAACTATGTCGTGATGGCCGGTGGATGTGCCGCACTGCCCGGTTTGGATGAGGCGGTAGCGACCCGCACACAGGTGAGCACGCTGGTGGCAAATCCGTTCGAGTTGATGCAGTTGTCCAGCCGTATCAAGCCGCGCCAATTGCAGATGGATGCCCCTGCGCTGATGATTGCTTGCGGCTTGGCATTGCGGAGGTTTGATCCATCATGATACGTGTAAACCTGTTGCCGCATCGCGCGGAAAAACGCAAAGCGCGTCAGCTGCAATTCATTATATTGAGCGCCCTTTCGGTGGCGGTGGGCGTGGTTATTGTAGGGGTCGTTCATGCGGCAATCAGTACGCAGATTTCCTATCAGGAACGCCGTAATAACTATTTGAAACAGGAAATTGCGGTACTTGACAAACAGATTGCGGAGATCAAGAAGCTGCGCGAGCAGACGCAATCGTTGCTGTCCCGCAAGACGGTGGTTGAGGATCTGCAGAGCACCCGTTCCGATGTGGTTCATTTGCTCGACCAGATGTTGCGCATACTGCCGGACGGGGTATATCTGAAGAGTCTGAAACAGAGCGAAAACAGGATCAGTATAGTTGGATATGCTCAATCAAGCGCTCGGGTTTCAACGTTGATGCGTTCGATTGAGGACTCGCCATGGCTGGATACACCGACTTTGATTGAGGTGCATGCGACGACCAGTGGGGGAAAGCGCCAAAGCGAGTTCTCACTCAACTTTAACCTGACTAAACAAGCTGTGACTACACCGGCAAAGCCGGCCCAAAAGGGTTGAGGTCAAAATATGAACTTTTTGGAAGAACTAAAGAATGTTGATCCAAAAGCCCCGGGAAGCTGGCCGTGGCTGATCAAGATTGCTGCTTTTGCTTCATTGTTTTTGGTGGTCGTTGCTGCGGGGGCGGTATTTGACTGGCAGGGCGAGTGGGACAATCTCCAGAATGTGAGACAAGAAGAAGACAAGTTGCGCGATACCTATCTGGCCAAGAAGCGTGAGGCTATAAATTTGGACATTATTAAGAAGCAACTTATTGATACACAGCAGTCTTTCGGGGCTTTGTTGAAGCAGTTGCCGAGCAAGTCCGAGATGGATGCGTTGTTGACTGACATCAATCAGGCGGGTTTGGGACGCGGATTGCAGTTTGAGCTATTCAAGCCGGGACCGGAAGTTGCGACTGGAGTTTTCACCGAACAGCCGATTACGATCAGGGTGTCGGGCAATTATGATGACCTTGGGAAGTTTGCCAGTGATATCTCTCAGTTGCCGCGGATTGTTACTTTGAACAATATCAGTGTGAGTCCAGGGAAGGATGGAGTGTTGAATATGGATGCAACTGCGAAGACCTTCCGTTACCTGGATGAAGAAGAGTTGGCTGCACAGAAGCGCGCTGCCAAAGCCGGAGCCAAGAAAAAATGAGAGCCGCTTATTCAATTTTTCTGGCCCTGTTGTTTTTGGCTGGTTGCGGCGGTGAGGAATTCCAGGATCTGCGCGATTTCGTCAAAAACGCCGGAGCGGACATGCGAGGCAAGATTGAACCACCTCCTGATGTTAAACCCTACGAACCTTTTACTTACGATAACGACACGAACCTGCCCGACCCGTTCAAGCCGCGCAAATCGGATGCAAGAAACGCTAACCATACCGGGCAGAATCAGCCCAATTTGAATCGTCCAAAAGAAGAGCTGGAAGATTTTCCTCTGGAAAGCCTGAAAATGGTAGGTTATCTGTACCAAAAAGGCGTGGGGCATGCAGTGATACGCTCTGCTGAAGGCAAAATCTATCATGCTAAGGTTGGAAACTACATCGGGCTGAATTTCGGGCAAGTCGTGTCCGTGACGGAGACTGAAGTAAAAATTAAAGAGATGGTTCAAGACAGCGTGGGCGACTGGTCCGAACGCGAGAGCAGCCTGCAACTGGCGGAGTAATCAGGAGTAAATATTATGAATCTATTCAGCAAAATAATTCGCAGCACCATCCCATTAATTGCGGTGATTCTTTCCTTTGGGTCGCTGGTTGCGCAGGCTGAAGAGTCGATAAATCCAGATGTATTGAACAGCATCCAGTCAATCAGCGCGAGCAATGAATTGGGCGGCAAGGTGGTGATCACTGTGTCGATGAAAAATGCGCCGAGCGGATTACCCACGACATTTGCAATCAATACGCCCCCTCGTATTGCATTCGATTTTGCTAATACCGAAAACGGCTTGGGGAAATCAACCCAAGGGTTCGGCGAGGGCGATTTGCGTAGTGCCAATATCGTCCAAGCAGGTAATCGTACTCGGCTTGTAGTTAATCTTACTCAGATGCTGAGCTATGACTCTCGAGTGGAGGGCAACAAGCTTCTGATTACCTTGCAACGAAAAGAGGCAAAAGGCGACGATTCTGCTACTGCACACTTTGCGGAGGAGAGGGCGGGAATACAACAAAGACACAGCCTGAGAGATTTCGATTTTCGTCGCGGCAAAAATGGTGAGGGCCGCGTTGAAATTGATCTTTCCGATACCGATATGGGCATCGATATCAAACAACAAGGACGATTGCTGCTGGTTGATTTTCAGCATGCGAGCCTTCCAAGTAATTTGCAACGCAAGCTGGACGTTACGGACTTCGGAACGCCAGTACAAATGGTTGATGCGTTTACACAAGGTGACAACGTACGACTGGCTATCGAGCCCAAGGGTCTGTGGGAATACTCGGCATATCAGACCGACAATAAATTCATCATTGAGGTAAAAGAGGTTGCCGATGACCCAAACAAGCTGGTGAAAGGCAATCATATAGGCTATGCGGGAGAGAAACTAACGCTGAATTTTCAAAATATTTCAACACGCGAAGCACTGAGTGTGATCGCCGATTTCACTAATTTGAACATGGTGATCAGCGACACTGTTTCCGGCAATTTAACCTTGCGACTGAAGGACGTACCTTGGGATCAAGCACTGGATATCATTCTCCAGAGCAAGGGACTGGACATGCGCAAAAACGGCAACGTGATCCAGGTAGCGCCTCGCGAGGAGATTGCGAGCAAGGAGAAGCTTGAACTTGCCTCTCGCCAGGAAATCAGTGAACTCGAGGTTGTTCGCACTGAAAGCTTTCAACTTAGTTTTGCCAAAGCCGCTGACGTGGCGAAATTACTGAAGGATAAGGATGCGGGTTTGCTTTCAAAACGCGGCTCAGCAGTTTCAGATTTACGTACCAACACACTGTTCGTGCAAGATACGCCGACACGTCTTGAAGACGTACGAAGCTTTGTCAAGCAATTGGATGTTCCTGTGCGTCAAGTGATGATTGAGGCTCGCTTTGTGGAGGCGGGCGATAAATACAATCAAACTTTGGGCGGTCGCCTGAGCTACTCAGGGCCGGAATCAACTGTTGCAGGTGGCGGATTCCGTGTTGCGGGCGGCGTGCAGGGTGCGCTGTCGACCAGCCTAAATTTGCCGACCGCAGGCTCAACGACAGGCGGTTTGACATTGAGCTTGTTCAATGCGCTAGCAACCAGGACGCTAACCCTGGAACTGAATGCCTCTGAACTTGACGGCACAACCAAAAACATTGCCAGCCCGCGTGTCGTAACGGGTGACAAGACAGAAGCGAACATTGAACAGGGTGTCGAAATTCCCTATTTGCAGGCTAGCAGCAGTGGTGCAACCACCATCGCATTCAAGAAAGCGGTTTTGGGCCTTACCGTTACGCCGCAGATTACGCCCGACGACCACGTAGGCATGAAACTGTTAGTGAGCCAGGATACGGTGGGGGAAATCTTTTTCCAAGTGCCCAGCATCAACACCAAGAAAGTTGAAACCAACGTGTTAGTCGAAAACGGCGGTACGGTGGTGATTGGCGGTGTCTATACTCAGGATTCAACGGACGACGAACTGAAGGTCCCGCTCATCGGGGATATTCCGATAATCGGCTGGCTGTTCAAAACTGACACAAAAACGAAAGCAAAAAAAGAGCTGTTGGTATTCATTACGCCAAAAATACTGAAAGACAACTTGGGGAAAAACTAAGAGAAAGTTAAAGTTCAGAAAAGCCCGGCATAGCCGGGCTTTTCCTTTGGTGTGGATGACGAATGCCAAGTTTCGATACAATCCAAGCATGACTAACACGACACAAGACAAGCGAGCATCCGGCATTATCATTCTCGTTGGAATGATGGGCGCAGGCAAAACTACAGTGGGGAAACTGCTTGCCAAGCACCTTGGCAAGACCTTCATTGACAGCGATGAGGAAATACAGCGGCGTACCGGCGTGACGATCCCGCACATTTTCGATGTTGAGGGTGAAGCAGGATTTCGTTTGCGCGAAAGCGGCGTGATCCAGGAATTGCTCAAACAGGACAATATTGTTCTGGCGACGGGTGGCGGTGCGATAATCAGCGCACAGAATCGTGCCATGATGAAGCAGAACGGTTTGGTGGTATATCTGAAAAGCAGCGTACATGACCTGTGGCAACGCACCCGCCACGACCACAATCGCCCATTGCTGCAAACGGGCAATCCGCGTGCCAAATTACAGGAACTGCACGACGTGCGTGATCCACTGTACACGGAAATTGCGGATGTGGTTATTCACACCGGCAAACAAAGCGTGCAGGTTTTGCTGGAGCGTTTGAATCAACAACTGGAAGATTTGAAACTGATGGACAAGAACGAAAATACGATGCAGACATTGAACGTGGGGCTGGCGGAACGCAGTTATCCCATCCACATTGGAAGCGGCTTGCTGAGTCGCATCGAACTGTTGTTGCCGCATATTCCCCAAAAACGCACGGTCATTGTCAGCAACACTACCGTGGCCCCGCTCTACCAAAATCAATTAATGGAAGGCCTGCGTGCCGGCGGTGTGGAAGTGCAAGCCATTACATTGCCCGACGGTGAACAATACAAAAGCGCTGAGTCGCTGAATACGATCTACGATGCATTGCTTGCGGCGCGCAGTGAACGCGGCACCCCGCTGATCGCGCTGGGCGGCGGGGTCATAGGCGATATTACCGGCTATGCGGCGGCAACCTATTTGCGCGGCGTTCCGTTCATCCAGATACCGACAACGCTGTTGTCGCAGGTTGATTCCTCGGTCGGCGGCAAAACCGGCATCAACCATCCGCTGGGCAAAAACATGATTGGCGCGTTCTACCAACCGCGTGTGGTGCTGGCGGACACCACAACACTCGATACCCTGCCCGACAACGAACTGCGTGCCGGTATCGCTGAAGTCATCAAGTACGGACTGATTCGCGATCTGCCCTTTCTCGAATGGCTGGAAGCCAACATGGACAAGCTTCTGGCACGCGATACGTCGGCTCTGCAATACGCCATTGCACGCAGTTGCCGGAACAAGGCCGAGGTGGTCGGTGTCGACGAGCGCGAAAGCGGCGAACGCGCACTGCTGAATCTGGGCCACACATTCGGTCATGCCATCGAAAACGGCATGGGCTACGGTATCTGGTTGCATGGTGAGGCCGTGGCGGCGGGTACGATCATGGCTGCCGACCTTTCGCAACGCCTGGGCTGGCTGAACGCGGAAGATGTGGCGCGCGTACGCAAACTTTTCGAGCGTGCCGGGCTGCCCGTCACTGCACCCGCGCTGGGCGCAGAAAAATATCTGCAACTAATGGGGCTGGACAAGAAAGTGGAGGGAGGCAAGATCCGTTTCGTACTCCTGAAATCGCTCGGTCATGGATTGATTACCGGCGATGTTCCGCAGGCGCTACTGGAACAGACGCTGGGGGCTTGCAGTGCCTGAACTGCTGCTCGCTCCCTACGCGGTCAGTATTAGCATGCACGGCAGAAAAATTGCCGAGCCTGCACCGTCGGGGCGCAGCGAATTCCAGCGTGACCGCGACCGCATCATCCATTCGGGCGCGTTTCGGCGCCTCGAATACAAAACACAAGTCTTCGTGAATCACGAAGGAGACTTGTTTCGTACCCGCCTCACCCACAGCATCGAAGTCGCACAGATCGGGCGTTCCATCGCACGGCAACTGGCGCTGAACGAAGATCTGGTGGAAGCGGTATCACTGGCGCATGACCTGGGTCATACTCCGTTCGGCCATGCCGGTCAGGAAGCGCTGAATACCTGCATGAAGGACCACGGCGGGTTCGAGCACAACCTGCAATCCCTGCGCGTGGTGGATGTGCTGGAAGAGCGCTATGCGGAGTTTGACGGGTTGAATCTGTGCTTCGAAACGCGTGAAGGCATCCTCAAGCACTGCTCTCCGGAACATGCCTCGCAATTGGGGGAAGTGGGCGAACGCTTCCTGAAAAACCGCCGCCCTTCCTTGGAGGCCCAGATCGCCAACCTCGCCGACGAGATTGCCTACAACAACCACGACGTTGACGACGGTTTGCGCTCCGGCCTGGTGACGCTGGAACAGCTGGCTTCAGTGCGCTTATTCGCGCAGCATCTGGACGAAGTGCGCGTCTCCTACCCGAACCTGACCGAGCGCCGCGTCGTGCACGAGACCGTGCGCCGCATGATCGGTACCCTGGTTACCGATCTCATCGCGCAGACCGAACGCAACATCCTGACACATACCCCGCAAAGCGTGGATGACGTGCGTGACGCACCGCCCATCGTAGCTTTCAGCACCGGTATGCTGGAACTTAACCGCGAACTCAAGGCTTTCCTGCGCACCCATCTATACCGGCATTATCGCGTTATGCGCATGAGCGCCAAATCGCAACGTGTAATCAACGATTTGTTCAAGGCTTTTACGGGCGATCCGCGCCTGCTACCCCCGCAATTCAGCCCAAAAAACGAGCCGGAGCGCGTCCGTGCCGTGGCGGATTACATTGCCGGCATGACCGATCGTTACGCCATCCGCGAACACCGCCGGATCTTCGCTATCGAAGATATCTGACGAGTAAGTTGCCCTCCACCCCCGGATTAAGGTAGCATTCCCGCCCTTTTGAAAAAATATTTGGAAGGCGGCTTAAATCCGCCGTAAAGCTGGATGATCGAGGTGAGAAACAAGGTGAGCAATTCTTCATTGCCGCAACAGCAGGGTCTGTATGATCCACGACATGAACATGATGCCTGTGGCGTCGGATTCGTAGCACATATCAAAGGTCAGGCAAGCCACGACCGTGTCAGCCAAGGACTGCAAATACTGGAAAACCTGACGCACCGCGGTGCGGTCGGGGCCGACCCGCTGGCGGGCGACGGCGCCGGTATCCTGATCCAGGTTCCCGATGCCTTCCTGCGCAAAGTGCTGGCCAAGGAAAAATTCACCCTGCCGCCCGTTGGCGACTACGGCGTCGGCATGCTGTTCCTGCCGCAGGACGCAAAAGCCCGCGCCGCCTGCGAAAAGATCATATCCGACAAGATCAAGGCCGAAGGCCAGACGTTGCTGGGCTGGCGTGATGTGCCGGTGAATAACGACGGCCTCGGTGCCAGTGTAAAAGCTGCCGAACCCGTGGTACGCCAGGTGTTCATCGCGCGCGGCAGTGTCAACTCTGCCCAACCGAAGGTTGGAGGCAGATTGCCTACCTTTGGTGAGAAAACCGCTGACCATGACGCCTTCGAACGCAAATTGTTCGTCATTCGCAAGACTGCCGAGCACGCGATACTTGCGTTGCCCAAGGGGCAGGGCAAGGGTTTTTACGTTCCCTCGATGTCTTCGCGCACCTTGGTATACAAAGGCATGCTGCTGGCCAACCAGGTTGGCACCTACTTCCTCGACTTGCAGGACAAGGACGTGGTCAGTGCGTTCGCGCTGGTGCACCAGCGTTTCTCCACCAATACCTTCCCCACCTGGGATCTGGCGCATCCGTTCCGCATGATCGCGCACAACGGCGAGATCAACACGCTACGCGGCAACATCAACTGGATGGCCGCGCGCCATGCGGCGATGTCGTCCAAATTCCTCGGCAAGGATCTCGACAAACTGTGGCCACTGATTGCTGAAGGCCAGTCGGACTCTGCCTGTTTCGACAATGCGCTGGAACTGCTGGTCGCAGGCGGTTACTCGTTGCCGCATGCCATGATGCTACTGATCCCCGAAGCCTGGGCCGGTAACCCGCTCATGGACGAAGAACGCCGCGCGTTCTACGAATACAGTGCCGCCCTGATGGAACCGTGGGACGGCCCTGCCGCCGTGGCCTTCACCGACGGCCGCCAGATCGGCGCCACGCTGGACCGCAACGGATTGCGTCCCGCGCGCTATCTCATCACCGACGACGACGTGGTGCTGATGGCGTCCGAAATGGGCGTGCTGGATATTCCCGAACAGAAGATCGTGAAGAAATGGCGTTTGCAGCCGGGCAAGATGTTCCTCATCGACATGCAAGCCGGACGCATCGTCGACGATACCGAAGTGAAACACCAGATTGCCACCGCCAGGCCCTATCGCAAGTGGATCGAACAATCGCGCTACATTCTCGACGACCTGCCCAAGGTGGCGTTCAAGAACGCGACGCAAATCAGCCTGCTGGATGCGCAACAGGCTTTCGGTTATACGCAGGAAGATCTCAAGTTCATCATCTCGCCGATGGCGGCTTCCGGCAAGGAAGCCACCGGTTCCATGGGCAACGATGCGGCGCTGCCGGTGCTGTCGAACAAAAGCAAGGTGCTGTACAACTATTTCAAGCAACTGTTCGCGCAAGTGACCAATCCGCCGATCGACCCGATCCGCGAAGAGATCGTGATGTCGCTCACCTCGTTCATCGGTTCCAGGCCCAACCTGCTCGGCGTCGACGAGACAAAACCGGCGCCGCGCCTGCAAGTGGAACAGCCGGTGTTGTCGCACGAAGATGCGGCCAAGCTGCACAGCATCGACAAACTGACCAAGGGCAAATACAAAGCCAAGACACTGGATATTACCTATCCGGTGAGAAACGGCGCCAAAGGTTGCGAGGCCGCCATCAAGGCGCTGTGCTCGGCCGCGGACAAGGCCGTGGCGGGCGGATTCAACGTGCTGATCCTGTCCGACCGTGCCACTTCTGAAAAATGTGTCCCTATCCCCGCCTTGCTGGCAACTGCTGCGGTGCATCATCACCTGGTCAAGAAAGGCCTGCGTACCAGCACCGGTCTGGTCGTCGAGACCGGCTCGGCACGCGAAGTGCATCACGTTGCATTGCTCGCCGGATATGGCGCGGAAGCAGTGTACCCGTGGCTGGCTTATGACAGTCTCGCTGCGATGGAATTGCCTGTCGGCCTGACCGTGGCGGAAGCACAGAAACGTTTCGTCAAGGCGATCAACAAAGGCCTGCTCAAGGTGATGTCCAAAATGGGCATTTCCACTTACCAGTCGTATTGCGGTTCGCAGATATTTGAGGCGATTGGACTCAACCGTGACTTTATCGAGAAATATTTCCCCGGCACGGCAACCCAGATCGAAGGTATCGGTCTGCAGGAAGTGGCAGAAGAGTCAGTGCGCACACACGCTGCAGCGTTTGGCAACGATCCGGTACTCGTGAACATGCTGGATGCGGGCGGCGAATATGCCTGGCGTACGCGCGGCGAAGAACACACCTGGACGCCGGATTCCATCGCCAAGCTGCAGCACGCGACGCGCTCCAACAATGCGGCGACCTACAAGGAATACGCCAAGCTCATCAACGACCAGACCCGGCGCCAGATGACTTTGCGCGGCTTGTTCGAGATCAAGCCCGCAGGCAAATCCGTGCCGCTGGATGAAGTCGAATCGGCAAAAGAGATCGTCAAGCGTTTCGCTACCGGCGCCATGTCGCTGGGTTCGATCTCCACCGAAGCGCACACTACGCTGGCCATCGCCATGAACCGCATCGGCGGCAAATCGAACACCGGCGAAGGCGGCGAGGATGCCAATCGCTTCAAGACACTGCACGGCGGCGAGAAGCTGTCCGACATCATCGGCAAACACCGCATCGAAGCCGACCACACGATGAAAGCGGGCGACTCGCTACGCTCGCGCATCAAGCAGGTTGCCTCCGGTCGTTTCGGCGTCACGGCGGAATACCTGGCCAATGCGGATCAAATCCAGATCAAGATGGCACAGGGTGCGAAGCCCGGCGAAGGCGGTCAATTGCCCGGCAGCAAAGTGTCGGAATACATCGGCAAACTGCGCCACTCGGTACCCGGCGTCGGCCTGATTTCGCCCCCGCCGCACCACGACATCTATTCCATCGAAGATCTGGCTCAGCTCATTCACGACCTGAAGAATTCCAATCCTTCCGCTTCCATTTCCGTGAAGCTGGTGTCGGAAGTCGGCGTGGGCACCGTGGCGGCGGGCGTGTCCAAAGCCAAGGCCGATCATATCGTGATCGCCGGTTTCGACGGTGGCACTGGCGCATCGCCGCTGTCCTCCGTGAAACACGCCGGCACGCCGTGGGAACTGGGCCTGGCCGAAGCGCAACAGACGCTGGTGCTGAACCAGCTGCGCGGCCGCATCGGCCTGCAGGTTGACGGCCAATTGAAGACGGGCCGCGATGTACTGATCGGCGCGTTGCTCGGCGCGGACGAATTCGGTTTTGCCACCGCCCCGCTGGTGGTCGAGGGTTGCATCATGATGCGCAAGTGTCACCTCAACACCTGCCCGGTCGGCGTGGCCACACAGGATCCGGAACTGCGCAAGAAATTCACCGGCCAGCCGGAACACGTCGTGAACTATTTCTTCTTCGTGGCCGAAGAAGTGCGCGAGCTGATGGCGCAGATGGGTATCCGCAAGTTCGACGACCTGATCGGACGCAGCGACCTGCTCGATACGCGCAAAGGCATCACGCACTGGAAGGCGAAGGGACTGGATTTCTCCAGGGTGTTCCATCAGCCCGACATGCCTGCCAGCGTAGCGCGTTGCCACAGCGAAGAGCAGGATCACGGTCTGGACAAGGCACTGGACAACGATCTCATCGCCGAAGCCAAGGAAGCGCTTGATGCGCAGCGCGTGGTGACCATCGAAACAACCATACGCAACGTCAATCGCAGTGCCGGCACCATGCTCTCGTACGAAGTGGCCAAGCGCCACGGCAATGCGGGCTTGCCCGACGATACCATCCGCGTGAAGCTGGTCGGCACGGCGGGCCAGAGCTTTGGCGCTTTCCTCGCGCACGGCATCACTTTCCAGCTCGAAGGCGAAGGCAACGATTACGTGGGCAAAGGCTTGTGCGGTGGACGGCTCATCGTCAAACCGGCCGACGACAGCAAACTGGCGGCGGAAGACAACATCATTGTCGGCAATACCGTGCTGTACGGCGCGACGGCGGGCGAATGCTTCTTCCGCGGCGTGGCCGGCGAACGTTTCGCGGTACGCAACTCCGGCGCCATCGCGGTCGTGGAAGGCCTGGGCGACCACGGTTGCGAATACATGACCGGCGGCATGGTCGTGGTGCTGGGCCAGACCGGCCGCAATTTTGCGGCGGGCATGTCCGGCGGCGTGGCTTACGTGCTGGATGAAGACGGCACCTTCCCGCAGCGCTGCAACCTGGCCATGGTGCAACTGGAAGCGATTCCGGAAGAGGTTGCCGCCAGCGAGGACGGTGAAGTGGAAGCGCACGGTCGCGTGCATTTCAATCACCTGAACAAGGCCGATGAAGCAGCGCTGCGCGGCAAGATCGAGAAGCACCTGCGCTACACCGGCAGCACGCGCGCCAAACAGATACTGGATAACTGGAGTGCTTACCTGCCCAAGTTTGTGAAGGTCATGCCGACCGAATACCGTCGTGCCCTGCTTGAGATTGCGGCGCAGCAACAGAAGGAGGCCGCATAATGGGCAAGCCAACCGGATTCATGGAATTCAGGCGCGTCAACGAAAGTTACGCGCCGGTTGAACAACGAGTCAAAAACTACCACGAGTTCATCACGCGTCTCACCGATGCGGGTGCCAAGCAGCAGGGCGCACGTTGCATGGATTGCGGCATCCCGTTCTGCAACAACGGCTGTCCGGTCAACAACATCATTCCCGACTGGAACGACCTGGTGTATCGCGGCGAATGGAAACAGGCGCTGGAAGTGCTGCATTCCACCAATAACTTCCCCGAAGTGACCGGGCGCATTTGTCCCGCGCCGTGCGAAGCGGCCTGCACGCTGAACATCAACAACGAGCCGGTCGGCATCAAATCCATCGAACACGCCATCATCGACAAAGGTGGCGAAAACGGCTGGGTCGTGCCGCAACCCGCGAAGAAAAAGACCGGCAAGAAAATCGCCGTGGTCGGCTCCGGCCCCGCAGGACTGGCAGCCGCACAGCAACTGGCGCGCGTCGGACACAGCGTCACCGTGTTCGAGAAGAACAACCGCATTGGCGGCCTGCTGCGTTACGGCATCCCCGATTTCAAGCTGGACAAGCGCCTGATCGACTGGCGCATGGCGCAGCTCGCCGCCGAAGGCGTGAAATTCCAGACCAATACTTTCGTGGGCAAGGATGCGCCCGGCAAGGGCATCGCTAATGATGCGAAGAAGGTCGTCAGCCCGAAAGAATTACAGAAGGAGTTCGACGCTGTGATCCTCGCGGGCGGTGCGGAACAACCGCGCGACCTGCCGGTGCCCGGACGCGAACTCAAGGGCGTGCATTACGCGCTTGAGTTTCTTATTCCACAGAACAAGGAAGTGGCGGGCGACGCGAAGAACCCGATTAACGTCGCAGGCAAGCACGTCGTCGTTATCGGCGGCGGCGACACCGGTTCCGACTGCGTGGGCACGTCGAACCGCCACGGTGCAGCCTCAATCACGCAAATCGAAGTGATGCCGCGCGCACCCGATCAGGAAAACGGCCCCCTGACCTGGCCGAACTGGCCGCTCAAGCTGCGCACTTCCAGCTCGCACGAAGAAGGCTGCGAACGCGACTGGGCCATCTCCACCAAGGAATTCATCGGCGAGAACGGCGTGCTCAAGGCCATCAAGGCCGTGCGCGTCGAGTTCAAGGACGGCAAGATGAACGAAGTGGCGGGCAGCGAATTCGAACTGAAGGCCGACTTCGTGTTCCTGGCGATGGGCTTCACCAATCCGCTGGCACAAGTGCTGGATGCGTTCGGCGTGGAGAAGGATGCACGCGGCAACGCCAAGGCAAGTACTGAAGGCGCCGGGTGCTACCAGACCAGCGTGAAAAAAGTATTTGCGGCGGGCGACATGCGCCGCGGCCAATCGCTGGTGGTGTGGGCCATCCGCGAAGGCCGTCAGGCGGCGCGTGCGGTGGATGAATACCTGATGGGGAGTTCAGTTCTGCCTCGATAATGCACGTGTAACAGAGGCGGAAGTGAAGTTGGGTAGTTTCAGAAATATAACTAAAAGAGAACAGCATGAACTTCAAAGTCAAAAACGACACCTTCCTGCGCGCCCTGCTGCGTGAGCCGACCGAGTACACACCGTTGTGGATGATGCGCCAGGCTGGCCGTTACCTGCCGGAATATTGCGCCACGCGCAAACGTGCCGGCAGCTTCCTCAATCTGTGCAAGAGCCCGGACATGGCGACGGAAGTGACGTTGCAGCCGCTGGATCGTTTCCCGCTGGATGCCGCCATCCTGTTCTCCGACATCCTGACCGTACCGGATGCGATGGGTCTGGGGCTGTATTTCTCCGAAGGCGAAGGTCCCAAGTTTGAACGCCCGCTCACTACCGAAGCCGCTATCAAGGCGCTGCACGTGCCCGATATCGGCAAGGACCTGAAATATGTGACTGATGCCGTATCCCAGATTCGCAAGGCACTGGACGGACGCGTGCCGCTGATCGGTTTCAGCGGCAGCCCGTGGACACTCTCTTGCTATATGGTTGAAGGCGGCAGCAGCAGCGATTACGCCAAGGTGAAGACTCTGATGTACAAAGAGCCCAAACTGATGCACCACATTCTCAGCGTGACGGCGGATGCGGTAACTAGCTACCTCAACGCGCAAATCGAAGCGGGTGCACAAGCCGTAATGATTTTCGACTCCTGGGGCGGCGCCTTGTCGCACGCGGCCTACCATGAGTTTTCACTGGCCTACATGCAACGCATCGTGCAGGGCCTGACCAGGGAAAAGGACGGCATCAAGATCCCCAGCATCGTGTTTACCAAGGGCGGCGGCTTGTGGATCGAGAGCATTGCCGACATCGGCTGCGATGCGGTCGGCCTGGACTGGACCATGGACATCGGCGTGGCACGGCAAAAGGTCGGCCACAAGGTCGCCCTGCAGGGCAATCTCGATCCGAACGTGCTGTTTGCGACGCCGGAAGTCATTCACAACGAGGTGGAAAAGATTCTGAGCAGTTACGGTTACGGCAGCGGTCATGTATTCAACCTCGGCCATGGAATTTCGCAGTTCACCAACCCGGACAATGCTGCTGCCCTGGTACAGGCAGTGCATGAGCTGAGTAAAAAATATCATTAAGAATCAAGCTCAGCACAAAATCTTATAAACAGCGCTTTTTTGCGCAGCAGGCCACGGATAGCAACACCCGTGGCCTTTTCCGTTTATTGTGTAACATGTTGTTTTTAAAAAATCTATTCTCCTGAACACTATTTGGGCAACAGAAAAAAACCGTATACACGATTAGGAGTTAGGATGTTTATTGGGTAGTTGCCCACACAGTTATCCACAGGATATGTGTATAAGGGGAAATACCTATACGGCTCAAGCCAATTAGCTAAACTTCACAGAAATAACCGGAGAGATTTTTCTTAACATGCCCATCATTCGTGTCGCGCTGGACGTGCCTTTGTCAACACTTTTCGACTACGTAGTCGAGAAAAATACCGAGGTAATTCCCGGTCAGCGCGTACTCGTTCCTTTCGGTCGCAAACAGGTGCTGGGCGTGGCGATGGAATGCGTGGAACAGTCCGAACTGTCCGCCGCGCGCATCAAGCCTGTCACAATAGTGCTGGACGATGTGCCGCCGCTGCCGCAGGAGTTACTCGCCCTGTTACGGTTTTGCAGCGATTATTACCACCATCCCCTGGGCATAACCGTGCTGTCTGCCTTGCCGACACGGTTGCGCGCTGTGGAACCGGTCACCGTGAAACAATCGCTGGATTACACCCTGAGTCCCGCAGGCAAGGCGCTGGATATTGCGACGCTGCCCAAGCGCCGCGTGGTGCAGCAACGCATCCTGCAGGCCCTGCGTGAAGCACCGTTGAGCGGCGCGCAACTGCGCAACCTGTCGCCTTCTGCTCCCGCCGCATTGAAGGCGCTGCTCGAAGCGGGCTGGGTTGAAACCTGCGCTCCGGAATTGCGCGCCACGCATACCTTCAACAATGCGCACGCACTCACTTCCGAGCAACAGCAGGCCGTGGACGCCGTCACGCAACAAACCGGCTACGGCTGCTTCCTGCTGCACGGCATCACCGGCAGCGGCAAGACCGAAATCTATGTGCACCTCATGCACGAGATGTTGCAAAGGGGCGGGCAGGTGCTGCTGCTGGTGCCCGAGATCAACCTCACGCCGCAACTGGAAAACTACTTCCGCAGCCGCTTCCCCGATGTGGACCTGGTCAGCCTGCACAGCGGCCTGGCCGATGGTGAGCGCGCGCAAAACTGGCTCAAGGCGCAATCCGGCGAAGCGCGCATCGTGCTCGGCACGCGCCTTTCAGTGTTCACGCCGCTGCCCAAGCTGAGCCTGATATTGGTCGACGAAGAACACGACTCATCGTTCAAGCAGCAGGACGGCTTGCGCTATTCGGCGCGCGACGTCGCCATCTTCCGCGCCAACCAGCGCGGCGTGCCCATCGTACTCGGTTCTGCCACGCCTTCTCTCGAGAGTTGGTTCAACGCGCAGAGCGGGCGCTACAAATTGCTGAAGCTTACGCAACGCGCCGTGCAACCCGCCACCCTGCCCGTCGTGCGCTGCATGGACATCACCAAACTGCCATTGCATGAGGGACTGAGCGAGCCCCTGCTCACCGCGATAGAGACGCGCCTGCAACGCAAGGAACAAAGCCTCATCTTCATCAACCGGCGCGGCTATGCGCCCGTGTTGATGTGTACCTCCTGCGGCTGGCTGTCCGAATGCAAACACTGCGCGGGCAAGCTCGTGCTGCACCAGAAAGACCGCAGCCTGCGCTGCCACCACTGCGGCGCACAGCAGCGCGTGCCGCATGCCTGCCCCGGTTGCGGCGATGCCGACCTCAAGCCGGTCGGCATCGGCACGCAGCGTCTGGAAGAAACATTGCAGACCCGCTTTCCCGAAGCGCGCATCCTGCGCGTGGACCGCGACAGCACGCGCAACAAAGGCGCGTGGAGCGCGATGCGCAAACAGATTCACGACGGCGAAGCCGATATATTGATCGGCACGCAGATGCTGGCCAAAGGCCACGACTTCCCCAACCTCACCCTGGTCGGCGTCATCAGCCCAGACGGCGCGCTCTACAGCGCCGACTTCCGCGCCTCGGAAAAACTCTTCGCCCAGCTTACCCAGGTTGGCGGCCGTGCCGGTCGTGCCGACAAGGCGGGTGAAGTCATCGTGCAGACCGCCTTTCCCAACCATCCCCTGTTCCAGGCCCTGCGCGCGCACGACTACGAAATCTGGGCGCAGACCCTGCTGGCCGAGCGCCAGATGGCGGGCTTCCCGCCCTTCGTGTATCAGGCCATGCTGAGCGCGGAAGGCAAGCAGGAAAGCGATGCGTACATTTTCCTCAAGCAGGCGCGCACTGCCGCAATGGAATTGAAGATGCCCGTCGAAGTGTACGGCGTCGTCCCCGCCCCCATGCCCAAACGCGCAAACCATTACCGCGCGCAACTGCTGGTGCAGAGTGACAAACGAAAAGCGCTGGGGGAATTTTTGCGGGCGTGGAAGCCGGTGCTGGATGCGTTGCCTGCGGGCAAGTTGCGGTGGGTGTTGGATGTTGATCCGATGGAATTTTGATCGCCTCTGTGCGGTTGACTGTGTGCGGCTATATGTATAGACTTGCGTTTATACATTATGGAGACTCCCATGTCTGAAGCCGTTCTCGATATCAAGCGGTGGGGCAACAGCCTCGGTGTGCGCCTGCCCGCCGGGGTGGCGCGCAAGGCGAATCTTCACGCCGACCAGCGCGTGCGCATTACCGTCGATGGTAATTACGTCATCATTGCACCGGTGCAGGATGCGCCGCTGACGCTGGAGCAACGCCTCGCAGCCTACGATCCCAAGCGGCACGGCGGCGAGCAGATGGGCACAACTGATACGCTCGGAGCCGAGCGGTGGTAGCCGTTGCAAGCAAAAAGCACTGGGCACCGGAGCGGCAGGACATCATCTGGATAGATTGCAATCCTCAGGCGGGACGAGAGATGCGCGACATCCATCCCTTCCTCGTGCTCTCGCCGCGTATCTTCAACGAAAAGACCTCGCTGGTGATTGGCTTGCCCATGACCACAGCAGAATACAATGCCGACAATCCGTTTGCCGTCGCCTTGGGTGCGGCAGCGGGTCGCAAGAGTGGCCAGACCAGCTACGTGCTTTGCCATCAACCCAAATCTTTCGATTGGCGGCAACGCAAGGCCAAGGCACATCCGCTCAAGCGCCTGCCGGATGCGTTATTCGTGCAGGTGTGCGAGAGGCTGAACCAGATCATCCAGATCGGTTGATGCTGTGACAGAGAGCCGCAGGCCACGAGCAACATGGCGTAGTTGTGTTGCAAATAGACTGCGACGCTGATTCGTACACTTTGCTTCCAGACTCGGCCACGTGTTATCCAACGAAAAGAGCAATATCAAATTCCAAAATCCATATCCCAACCTTAGACTGCGAAAGGAGTACCGCTATGCCCACGACACATGAAAATCTTGAAGAGGCTTTTGCCGGCGAGAGCCAGGCCAATCAGAAGTACCGCGCCTTTGCCAAAATGGCAGAACAGGATGGTTTCACATCGATTGCCAAGTTATTCCGTCTCACGGCAGAAGCGGAGCGCATTCATGCGGAAGGTCACTTGAAGGCGCTGGATGGTGTGGGTTCTACTGCAGAGAATCTTCAAGCCGCGATCAGTGGCGAGACGCATGAATTTCGCGAGATGTATCCTCCCATGCTGAAACAGGCAATCGCGGAAGGGCACAAGTCGAAAAAGATGTTCGAGTTTGCTGTCGCTGCCGAGGAAGTTCACGCCAAGCTTTACAAGATGGCGCTGGAAGCTGTCATGCAGGGGAAAGATTTGGTGGCCGATTTCTATCTCTGCCCCTTCTGTGGATATATCGAAATGGGCAAGCCGGAAAAATCCTGTCCGGTTTGCGGTGCCAAGCCTGAGAAGTTCGTGATGGCGACGTAGTTCACTGGAGAAGGTACGGAGTCGAATTGTTTCGTAGAAACTTAATGATAAAGGGACGGAGCCCAACTGATCCGTTATGAAACTCGACTGTGGCCTGTGCGTTATTCGCGATTGGCAACCCAGCGATGAGGAAGCGCTGATTGCCGTCGCCAACAATCGCAACGTTTGGCGAAACATGCATCATCGCTTTCCATATCCCTACGCCAAGTCTGACGCAAAATACTGGTTTTCTTTGCTAGCGCAGATGCAGGAGCCAACGCACTGGGCAATTGAAGTAGATGGTGTCGCTGTGGGTGGCGTGGGCATTGATCTCGGGGAGGGTATCTTTGCCAAGTCCGCGCAATTCGGCTACTGGCTTGGCGAGCCCTATTGGGGGCGCGGCATCATGACCGACGCCGTGCGTGCCGCTGCGGAATATGCGCTGATTCATTTCGGGCTGGTACGCCTGGAAGCCCCTGTCTTCGCGTGGAACCCGGCCTCAATGCGGGTGCTGGAAAAGTCCGGCTTTGTCCGGGAAGGCATTCTGCGCAGGAGCGTCCTCAAGGACGGCGAGTTGATCGACCAGGTTCTTTACGCTCTCGTTCGCTGACAAATTTTGGGGGCTGGCTTCGCAATAGTAATGGTGGATAATTGAAGTTGAAAACAGGATCGAAGTCTCCCCCCATAATTTACTCGTTGAGGAGGTCTTATGATTCATCCCAAATTACCGGAACACGACTGCTCGCTGGTGATCAGAACCGATTTTTCAAATGATGCGGCATGGGAGGAGCTCTGCACAGCCATTCAGGCGCCTCAGACCGAGCACCAGTTTCGGGCATCAGTGGAATGCATTAGTGACAAAGCTTGCTCCGGACTTACGCAGGAGATGGTTGCGTCAATGCTGCCGCCGGGCTCGCAACGGTCATTCGTGTTCCTGGCCGACTCCGATGCAATCTCGCAACCCGACTATCCCATGCTTGTGGTCGATCTGCTGACTGAGCCCGGCCGTACCTTTCGGGTAAATCCTGCCGAAGCATGGAGCGTGGAAAACAACCTGCGCCTGGCGAACATGGATTTTGCCGAGTTTGCGGATGCGGTTGATCCGGATGGCGTGTTTCGAGAATTTCCCGGGACGCCGAAGTGAATTAAGTATTCACGCGGCCGAATTTGATCTTGCCTACCATTCTTACCCATCCTGCTGTTCCCCTCGCCATTGCCTGGGGTCTTGGGCCTGACGTTATTTCCAAGCGTCTGCTTGCTGCCGGCGTTGTTGCCGCCATCGCCCCCGATCTCGATGTGCTGGCCTTCCGCCTCGGCGTTCCCTATGCGGCCGAATTTGGTCATCGCGGGTTCAGCCACTCGTTATTGCTTGCGCTCATTGTTGCCCTCCTCGGGGCCGGTTTGGCCGGGGCGATGCGTTCAACAATGCAGCGCGCGTTCTGGTTTCTGTTTATTGCGATGGCCTCGCACGGTGTGCTTGACGCATTTACCAACGGCGGCCTTGGCGTCGCTTTCCTGTGGCCTTTTTCGGGCGAGCGGTTGTTTGCGCCCATCCATCCTGTCGAGGTGGCTCCACTTGGGCTTTCCCGCTTCCTGTCGCCGAGAGGGGTCGCTGTGCTCTGGTCCGAGGTTCTCTGGATATGGTTGCCGCTCTTTGCCGTGGCGGCCGTTGCTGCAATACTCCGATTCAATCGAGCTCGATCACAGCAGGACGGTTACACTGGGCACAAGGACGCGTGATTTCACGCTGAATTGGAATACCTGCAATGGAAACTGCAGTGCCGTTATTGAGTATGCCGGGGCAGTTTTCAGCGTGCTACTTGCCAATTTGTCTTGCTACTTATCAATTGCTGATTAAGGAGGTAAACAAAAATGAAAAAACTGATTTGTATGGCTGTCGGACTTTGCATTCTGGTGCTCTCGGGGTGTGCAACCAATCATCACGGGCTCATCCTGCCGATCATGGACTCAAATGAAACTCCCGCATCGAGCTCCGGCTATGTTGCCGCCATGTTCAGCCGCGACTGGAATCCGAGCAAATTGGGCTTTGGCCTCGGCATCGTCGAAACTGCAACTGCCGAAGAATATGTTATGCCCTTTGGCGTCGAAACGGGTTTGCCCGGCAGTGTGGCCGATGCGTTTGGCATGATTCAACTGCCTCCGGGCGAGTACAGGATTGCGTATTGGATAATTTATTCGGGAAATAACGAGGAGATATTGTCCCAAACCGGTATTTCCCCCGATGCAATGACCGGCTCGCCGTTTACAGTTGAGTCCGGAGCGGTGGTATTCATAGGCAGTCACGTCGCAAGATATGATCGCAACGACAGTGCCGATGGCGGTAAAACCTGGTCTGTTTATCACCAGCAGCTTACTGTGCCATCGGTGCAAAAAGCACTCTCGAAAAGTTATCCCCCTTTCGCAGCGGAGCCATTGTCCTGTCCGAGTTGTTTGAAATGACTTGAAAGGGAGCATGCTCGAATTTTTACTTGGCGAACATGTGGTATCGGCCGTTTGGAATTGAAGCAGGCTGACTGTCAAACTGGAGAAGCCATGACCGCCATTCAAACCGGCGAGCTGCCGCAAGCGGCACTGCTCAACAAATACAGGCAGCAAGGTGCGTATACGGATTGCTATTTCATTGACGTGCCGCGCGCCATTTCCCAGGCCGAATATGTCGAAGCTTTTTACACGACCGGAGTATTCAGGATCGAGCGGACGATTCTCGCATTGCTGGCATCAAAGCCATCTACCGACTTGCAGGCGAGACAGCTTGCGGCAGACGAAGCCGCGCACTTTGCGGCGTGGAGCGTTGAAGACCGTGCGCCGAATCAATTACTGCTTTGCGATTTCCTGGGGCGAACCCGATCATGGCTGATGAGCGTTGTTGACGAAAGCGGAAACCCAAGCAATACGCGCTTGTATTTCGGTTCTGCGGTTGTTCCAAATGTCGACCGCGTATCCGGCCGCGTATGCTTTGGTTACGGGTTCCATGCGCTGCTGGGTTTCCATCGTCTATATTCCAGAACGCTTCTGGGCGCTGCTCGCGCCAGGCTTCAGCGCAGCAAGTACGGAAAATAGTCAGCCGCTGGCGAAAGATCAATCAAAGTTGCAGACGCTACAATGACGCTATGTCCAGAATAGAGAATATGATGAAAATTGAACCGATACTGCTGGAATCCCTGACCGCGATCACCGGCCACGATGGCGTTCTGACCGGCGCAGCCGCCACCCCATACGGCAAGGACTGGCGCGGCCGCTATGCGAACGAAGCGTTGGCGGTGGTGTTTCCTTCCAGCACGCAGCAGGTCAGCGAAGTGGTGAAGCTGTGCGCGGCGAACAAGATATCCATCGTGCCGCAGGGTGGCAACACCAGCCTGTGCGGCGGCTCGGTGCCGCTCGCCGGACCGCTGCCGCAGATCATCATCAACCTTTCGCGCATGAACCGCGTGCGTGCCATCGACGCGACCAATTACACCATGACCGTCGAGGCAGGTTGCAAGCTGGAATCGCTGTATGCCGCGCCGGAAGCCGCTGATCGGTTGTTCCCGCTGGGCCTCACTGCGGTCGCGCCGCATTGCGAGATCGGCGGCAATCTTTCCACCAACGCGGGCGGCATCAACGTGCTGCGCTACGGCACGGCGCGCAACCTCGTGCTCGGGCTGGAAGTGGTGCTGCCGGACGGGCGCATCTGGGACGGTCTGCGCAGCCTGCGCAAGGACAACACCGGTTACGACCTCAAGCAATTATTCATCGGCGCCGAAGGCACACTCGGTATCATTACCGCCGCCGTGGTCAAACTTTTCCCGCGCCCCAAATCGGTGGCGATTGCCTGCATTGCTGTGCGCGACCCTGCCGCTGCGGTTGCCCTGCTGGCGCATCTGCGTGCCCGCTGCGGCGATACCATCGATGCCTTCGAGTTCATTGCGCGTTCCAGCCTCGACTTGGTGTTCAAGCACATTCCGGATACGCACGAACCTTTCGCCGACAAACCCGAGTGGCTCGTCATCACCCGCCTCACCGATGTCTTGCCCGCGCCGCTGGATGGCGCCTTGCGCGATGCGCTCCAGTCGTTCGGTCCGGGCGTGGCTGAATTCGAGGTGACGGCCGACAGCGCGTACGCCGAGCGCTGGTGGCGGCTGCGCAAGAATGTGGCCGAAGCGCAAAAGGCCGAAGGCCTCAGCATCAAACACGACATCTCCGTGCCCATCAGCCGCGTCGCGGAATTCCTGGCGCAAGCCGGCGACACTTTGCGCAAGGCATTCCCCGGCATCCGCATCGTTGCCTTCGGCCACATGGGCGACGGCAACATTCACTACAACATTTCCATGCCGGATGCCGCGCAGAACAAGGCGTTCATGCAGCAGCACGAGAGCGAAGTGCATCACCTTGTGTACGGGATCGTGGCGAAACTGCAAGGCAGCATCGCAGCCGAGCACGGTTTGGGCCAGCTCAAGCGCGAACAGATCACGCACTACAAGAGTGAATTGGAACTGGAACTGATGCGCAGCATCAAACGCACGCTGGACCCGCACGGTTTGATGAATCCGGGGAAGGTTGTCTAGCAGTGATGTACTATCCCCGGCAACCAACAATAAGGAGGCATCATGTTGCGCTATATCCTGATGGTAACCATCCTTGCCGCACTCACCGGGTGCATGACACAAGCCGAACGTGCTGAAGCGGCAAAAGCCGAGGTGGATGACATGATCAAGGTCTACGGCCCGGCATGCGAGAAGCTGGGCTTCAGCAAAGACACCGACCCGTGGCGCGAATGTATCCTGCACTCCCGCGCCCACGACGACGAGCGTTACCGCATTCGCCCCACGACGACGACCTGTTTCGGGCATCGGGGTTTCTACAACTGCACCACTTACTGAGAAATGCAGTCGGCGCCAGACGCCGGATTTTGTCAGCAATCAAGGGAGGCGAACAATGGCAAATCAACCCGAGATCACCAACATGGCCCTGTTCTGCGATTTCGAGAACGTGGCGCTGGGCGTGCGCGATGCCAAGTACGCGCAGTTCGACATCAAGAAAGTGCTGGAACGCCTGCTGCTCAAAGGCAGCATCGTGGTCAAGAAAGCCTATTGCGACTGGGAGCGCTACAAGGAATTCAAGGCCACCATGCACGAAGCCGCTTTCGAACTGATCGAGATCCCGCATGTAAGACAAAGCGGAAAAAACTCCGCCGACATCCGCATGGTGGTCGATGCCCTCGATCTCTGCTACACGAAAGCCCACGTCGACACCTTCGTCATCATCAGCGGTGACTCGGATTTTTCACCGCTGGTTTCCAAGCTGCGCGAGAACAACAAATACGTGATCGGCATCGGTGTGAAGGATTCCACTTCCGACCTGCTCTCCGCCAATTGCGACGAATTCATCTTCTACGACGACCTGGTGCGCGTGCAGGAAGCGAAGAAGAAACAGGCCGCCAAGAAAGCGCCGGCCAAGGTGAAAGCGGAAACAGCAAAACCCACTGCGGCGAAAAGCGAAGACGACAAAAAACAGGAGGCGATGGACTTCCTGGTCGAAACCGTCGAAGGCCTCATTTCCGAACGTGGCTCCGACGAAAAACTCTGGGGCTCCATGGTCAAACCCACCATGCAGAGACGCAAACCCGGTTTCAATGAAACCTATTACGGCTATCGCTCGTTCAAGGAATTGATCGAAGATGCGCAAAAACACAAACTGGTGGTGCTGGTGCGCGACGAAAAATCGGGGCAGTACACGATCAGGTTGCCGGCGGGGGATTAGCTGAAAACATCCCTGCGGGTTCATGAGGGGAAATCCAAAACATGGGTAATTTGCCATATTTCAAATATTTGCAATCTAGAGTATCCTTAACCTTGTTTGATGGACATTCAAAGAATTAACGAACTTTGTTACAAAAAACATTAACAAGGAGTGTGCAAATGAAATTCAAGATTGCTTCGGTTTTGGGGCTGATTATTCCCTTTTCTATTGCGTTGATGCTGACGGCTTTTCTAGGGTGTGGCGGCGGTTCATACGGAGGCTCGGTTGCTTACGATGGCACATGGTCGTTGAATCTCAAAGGTTATACACTTCCCGGCAAAGATCCTCTTGCTGCTGGTGATGTGTCTTGTACTGAACAATATACCAACATAGTAATTACCCATGGATATGGAACGACAACCGAGTTAATAACGTGTGTCAATGCTGTCAGTCCTCTTTGGGCCATTGATGTTGGTGTCACCATAACTCCAGATGGATTGGGAGGAATAGGAGGAATAGTAAAGGTCGTATCGACTGGCGGTGGCATTGATACAACTGGTACATGTATTAGCCGTGTTGCTTGTCAGGCAGAAGACCTTTTGATGATTAAGTGCGGCGAAGCCGCATCGGGTTGCTGAATCCGATTACTAACCATTGAGAGCCGGTGGGTATGTTTCTGTATCCACTCGGTGAGTCGCTCCAGTCAGATTACACTCTTCTACGCAGCAACATAAACCAGCACCACCACTGCTAACCCGCATAATTTACCACCCTCTCGCCGAATCGAATTTTGAGCAACACACCCGGCATCAAGCCTCATCTAACGGTTGGATGCACAAGAATTGAGCAGTTTGGCAAATTGCGGACGAACTCCCCCTTATCCCCATTGTTTATCAACGTGCCAAGGCAGCACTCGGCGAGCGTTATGGAGCCAAAGCGCGAGCGGCGATCAGGATGATATTGCGTAGCGGATGGTACGAGGCCAGCATGATGTGCACGCGGCGGGTATTGCGCAGAATGCTGGCGCCGATCTTGAGCAGCCTGACGCGGATGGTTGCGGAAGTCACATTCTCCAGTTCCGATTTTGCCAATGCAATCTTCCGCAAACGCTGCATCAACGTGTAGGCCAATGCTGCAAACATCAGGCGCGGCCAGTTGGCGTAGAACGCGTGACAATACCGAACAACAAGAAACAGGAGGCCATGGACTTCCTGGTCGAAACCGTCGAAGGACTTATCTCGGAACGTGGTTCGGACGAAAAACTCTGGGGCTCCATGGTCAAACCTACCATGCAACGGCGCAGGCCCGGCTTCACCGAATCCTATTACGGCTACCGCTCGTTCAAGGAGCTGATCGAAGATGCGCAACGGCACAAGCTGGTCGTTCTGGTGCGCGACGAAAAATCGGGGCAGTACACGATTCGCCTGCCTGCCACGGAATAGGTCGGGAAATACGGAACGGCAACCCAGGGAGCCGACAGGGCTTGCCGTTCCTGCCGCCGGGGATCAGTTATTTCTGGCGCCCTGGTCAACCCATCTCTTCAACACTTCGATCTTGTCCTTGGCCAATCCACCTTCCACACCGAACGGCATCTTGATGGAAGGATGTACCCGGCCCTGGATGGCCATGATGAGGACGCTGCTGAAGCTGTCGCCGGGCTTGATCACCGGGCCGAATTTGGTGCCTTTCATCAGGCTGTTATAGGTGCGCATGTCAAGACCGTTCTTCTCATATCCCATGCCTCCGGGTTTATGGCAGTTCAAACAGTAGGCGTAGAGGATTGGAGATACGTCCTTCTTGAAACTTTCGTCTTGCGCAGGTGTGGCGGCGTACGATTGAGAGGCCAACAAAAACGATCCGAGTAAAACCAGATAGTGCGACAGTCTGTTCATGATATTTCTCCCTGTGAAAGTTCAATTCAACACCGGCCAAAGTCTTATTTTGAACTTGATATCACTATCCGATATGCAAATACCCGACAGTTTTTTTTATTTCTTATATTCCGAGGTGCGCTGCCAGTCAACACCAAAACGAATATGGCTACTATGAATCATAAATGACTTGAGAATGCGACTGAACAATCAATGCTGAGCAGTATGCCTTTGAAAGAAATTCCACAACGCAGCCGTGGCATCCATGGTCGTACTCGGCGGATCTCCACTCAGTAATCGTTGAACAATCCCCTTCCTGGCTTTGCCACCCGGCCATTGATGTCCAGCCTCATCAATCGTGATCAGCACAATTTCGCGCCCCTGCTCGCAACTCGAAATATCCGTATGCACCAGACCTTGCTTTTGTGCAACAGGCGGCTGGCAGTCATTTACGGCACGGAAGCCGTCCAGCGTTTGCGGCACCGATGCCCATGCACCGTTGGTCACCCCTTTGCTGCCTTGTCCGCCCGCAAAAGGAATGTGCTGGTCGTTCAGTCCGTGAATTGCGATGACCGACACGGGATGCGGTTTGGGACAAGGGTACGAGAAGCTTCCGGCGACGGGGCCGATGGCGGCGATGGGGTAGGTTCCCTCGCAAGCGTAGCGATAGGCCATGGCTGCGCCATTCGACATGCCGGCGATATACACGCGTTGGGCATCGATATTTTCCGATTGGGAAACGGCATCGATCAGGCGCGTCAGAAAGCCGAGATCATCCACTTTCTTGCGCAATGCCGGGCCGCAACAAATACCCCCGGCATTCCAGCTGCGCGCAATGCCATTGGGATAGGCGACCACAAAACCCTGCGCATCGGCTTTCTCATCCCAATCATAGGCGCTTTCCGCCTGGCTGCCGGAACCGAAGCCGCCGTGAAGCATGATGACCAGCGGAACCGGCGTCAGACGGCTCAATTGCGCGGGACGGTAAAGCAGGTAGGTGCGGTCGCGGGAACCATCGGATAGATGGCGGGTTTCGCCTTTGCCTGCGTGAGCTGTACCTGCAACCAGTGCGGACAGGAATAATATGGCGATAGCGAGTTGCTTGAATATGCTCATTCGTTTCACCTGAAGTCCGCGTCAAGGGACAATCAACCCCATGAAGTAGTAAGAAATCGTGATGCCATTGTAAAGGGAGAAACGGTTTTGGACTGCTTCCAGGTCGGCGAATGATTGCAAAGATTCAGGAATCGTTGTCAAACCGATTCCAAATGTAAGACTCGGGGCAAGTTCACAAACAAACCCGTGGCGCCCAAATGCTATAATCCGCGCCTCTTTAAAGGTACTGCTTCATGTCCGCTGTCTTGAATTTCAAATCCCATTTGTCCGATCTGTTCGCGCAGGCTTTGCGCGAGGTTGCGCCCGACCATGTCGGGGCGACTGTCCTGATCGAGCGTCCCAAACTGGCTTCGCATGGCGATTATGCCTGCAACCTGGCCATGCAACTGGCCAAGCCGCTGCGCAAATCGCCGCGCGACATCGCGAACGCGCTGATCGCGGCGCTGCCGAAATCCGACGTCATCGAGAAAGTCGAGATCGCGGGGGCGGGTTTCATCAATGTATTCATCACGACCGCCGCCAAGCAGGAAGTGGTGCATGGCGTGTTGCAGGCGGGCGCGGGTTACGGCCATGTGCATGTCGGCGGCGGGCGCAAGGTGGGCGTGGAGTTCGTCTCGGCCAACCCGACCGGCCCGCTGCATGTCGGCCACGGGCGCGGCGCGGCAGTGGGCGATTGTCTGTGCAACGTGCTGCACGCGGCAGGCTGGAACGTGACGCGCGAGTTTTACTACAACGATGCGGGCGTGCAGATCGACAACCTGACGCTGTCGGTGCAATTGCGCTGCAAAGGCGTCACACCGGACGATCCGTCCTGGCCGGAATCGGGGTATCGCGGCGATTACATCCTGGATGTGGCCAAAGCCTACATGGCGAAAGAACCCGTTGAAGCGGATGACCAGCACACGGTGGGCAAGGGCGATCCGGACGATGCAGAAGCCATCCGCCATTTTGCCGTGGCCTATTTGCGGCGTGAGCAGGATCTGGACTTGCGCGCGTTCCAGGTGGAGTTCGACGTGTTCTCGCTGGAGTCCGCGTTGTATACCGAGGGCAAGGTCGAAGAGACGGTGCAGAGACTCATCGCCAGCGGCCATACCTACGAGCAGGAAGGCGCGCTGTGGTTGCGCACCACCGATTTCGGCGACGACAAGGACCGCGTGATGCGCAAGAGCGACGGCGGCTACACCTACTTCGTGCCGGACGTGGCCTACCATCTGGAAAAGTGGAAGCGCGGTTTCGTACGCGTCATCAACGAGCAGGGTTCCGACCACCATTCCACCATCACCCGCGTGCGCGCCGGTTTGCAGGCGCTGGATGCAGGCATTCCCAAAGGCTGGCCGGACTATGTGCTGCACCAGATGGTGACGGTGCTGAAGAACGGCGAAGAGGTAAAAATTTCCAAACGCGCGGGCAGCTATGTCACGCTGCGCGACCTGATCGACGAAGTGGGTTGTGACGCCACGCGCTATTTTCTTGCGGCGCGCCACCCCGATTCGCAACTGGTGTTCGACATCGACCTCGCGAAGTCGCAGAGCAACGACAACCCGGTGTACTACATCCAGTATGCCCACGCGCGCATCAGCACGGTGTTGGCGCAATGGGGCGGCGAACGCACCGCCCTGCTGAATGCGGATGTCGGCGTGCTGGACAACGAGTACGAAACCGCTTTATTGCAGCGCCTGATCGATTACCCGCAAGTGATCGAGACTGCGGCGGAAGACCTTGCTCCGCATCTGGTTGCTTTCTACCTCAAAGAATTGGCAGCCGATTTTCACAGCTACTATAATGCTTCGCGCTTCCTGGTCGAGGATGAGAAGCTCAAGCTGGCGCGCCTGGCGTTGATCGCCGCAGTGGCGCAAGTCATCAGGAACGGATTGGCGTTGTTGGGTGTTTCGGCACCCGAGAAGATGTAGCGCGGGAAGGAACCGATTATGAGTAATGGCAAAGCAGACAAAGGAAAAGTAATCGCGGGTGTCTTCATCGGCATGGTGCTTGGCATCGTGGCGGCAGGGGCGGTGGCGTGGTACGTGATAGAAAAGAAGTCGACCGCATTCATCAATAAGGAACACAAATCTGCGGCACCCGTCGCGCCGCTGGCGGTCAATGCGCCGGCTGCGCCTGGCGCCGCTTCCGGAGTGGCAGAGACCAAACAGCACTTTGAGTTCTACAAAGTACTGACCGACAAGCCGGACAATACGTCACGCAATAATGCAAGATCGAAAAATGCGGGAGCGAAACCCCAGATTACGCCATCCCCGGCAACAGAGATGTATTTCGTGCAGGCGGGCTCATTTCAAAATGTGGGTGATGCGGAGAAACTAAAAGCCAAGCTGGCGTTCTCAGGCTTCGAGGCGAGTATCCAGACGGCCAACATTCCGGATAAGGGCGTGTGGTACCGGGTGCGGCTCGGACCTTATAACAACGGCGACGCGGGCAAAACCATTGTGGCGTTGAGGCAAAATGGCATTGTCGCCACCCAGGTGCAAACCCAGTGATGGGCCAATTGAATCGATAAGGAGATGAGAATGAGGTTCTTCAAGCAAATTTTTGCAGTGTTGGCTCTGCTGTGCGCAAGCTATGCGCACGCCGAAGTGGCGGCCGGGGTGGATTTCAAAGTGTTGAATTCGCCGCAGCCGACCAACAGCGGCAAGAAAATCGAAGTGCTGGAGTTCTTCTTCTACGGTTGCTCGCATTGTTATCACCTGCATCCGGGGCTGGAAAAGTGGGCAAAGAACATGCCCAAGGATGTCGAGTTTCAATATGTACCGGTTGTTTTCAACGAAAACTGGGAACCGATGGCACACACGTTCTACGCACTGGAAGCAATGGGCAAACTCAAGCAGTTGCACGATGCCTTGTTTGTCGCATGGAATGTCTCGAATATCGATTTGAGCGACGAAGCAAAGATTGCCAATTTTGTGGGGAAACACGGTGTGGATCGAGACAGGTTTGGTGCCGAGTACGATTCCTTCTCGGTCTCCAGCAAGATCATGCGCAGCAATCAACTGGTGCAGAACTACGCCATACGCGGCACGCCCGCCATCGCGGTGGACGGCAAGTACATCATCACCGGCCTGCGGCCGGAAGATACCATTCGCGTGCTGGATGAAGTGGTCAAGATTGCCCGCAAGGAACGCATGAAGCACTAATGAAAGTCGTTATCACAGGCGCGTCGAGCGGCATCGGTCTGGCCCTCGCGCGCCTTTATCTCGAGCGCGGCGCAAGCGTCGCCGCCTTTGCCCGTCGCGGCGAACTATTGCAAGTCCTTGCCGCCGAATTTCCCGAAAAAGTATTTTGCTACGCGCTCGACGTGCGCGATGCACCTGCCATTCAGCGCGCGGCCGGCGACTTCATGGCGCGCGTGGGCGTGCCGGATATCGTGATTGCCAACGCGGGCGTGAGTCGCGGCACGCTCACCGAATATGTCGAAGATGAGGAAGTGTTCCAGAGCGTGATGGACATCAACGTGCTGGGCATGGTGAAGACCTTCCAGCCCTTCCTGGCCCCGATGCGCGAGGCGAAGCGGGGAACGCTGGTCGGCATCGCCAGCGTGGCGGGTTTTCGCGGTTTGCCCGGTTCGGGCGCCTATTCATCGTCCAAGGCGGCAGCGATCACATATCTGGAAAGTCTGCGCGTCGAAATGTTCGGCAGCGGGGTAAAAGTGGTGACGCTGTGCCCCGGCTACATCAAGACGCCAATGACCGATATCAACACATATCCCATGCCGTTCATCCTGGAAGCCGACGCTGCGGCAAAACGCATGGCGCGCGTGATAGCGCGCGGCACAGCGTTTGCCGTAGTGCCGTGGCAGATGGGGGTAATCGGGTGGGTGATGAAGCGGCTTCCGCGCTGGCTGTATGACCGGCTATTTGCCAAGGCACCGCACAAGGCCAGAAGTAGCGTCGCTTGATGGGAGCGCCGGCGTCTCGCCGGCATAAGGCGTCAATATGTAAGGTGCGCTTGCGCACCAATCTCTGGTGCGCAAGCGCACCCTACATTAACCTTCCAGCTTCTTCTTCAGGATATCGTTCAACTGCGCCGGATTCGCCTTGCCCTTGCTGGCCTTCATGGCGAGACCGACGAAGAAACCGAACAACTTGTCCTTGCCGCTGCGGTATTCCGCGACCTTGCCCGCATTGCCCGCGATGATCTCGTCCACCAGCGCTTCGATGGCGCCGGAATCCGAGACCTGCTTCAGCCCGTTGGCTTCGATGATCGCATCCGCTTCGCCGCCTTCAGCCCACATGGTACGGAATACTTCTTTTGCGCCGGAGTTGGAGATAGTGTTGTCGGCAATGCGTTGCAGCATGCCGCCCAGCTGCTGCGCCGTGATCGGGCATTGCGTCATATCCAAGCCATCGCGGTTCAACTGCGCACTGACTTCACCGATGATCCAGTTGGCGCAAATTTTTGCCTGTGCAGTTGCATCGCCTAGCGCAGCCTCGAAAAAGTCCGCCATCTCGCGCGATGCGGTCAGGATGCTCGCATCGTAAGCTGACAGTCCAAGCTCGTTCACATAGCGCGCCTGTTTGGCCTGCGGCAGTTCGGGCAGAGTGGCACGCACCTGCTCTATCCATTCGGACGAAATCTCCAGCGGCAACAAATCGGGATCGGGAAAATAACGGTAATCGTGCGCGTCTTCCTTGCTGCGCATGGCGCGCGTCTCGCCGGTATCCGGGTTGAACAGGATGGTAGCCTGGTGGACCGTGCCGCCGTTCTCGATGGTGTCGATCTGCCATTGCACTTCGTAGTCAATGGCCTGCTGCATAAACTTGAACGAGTTCAGGTTCTTGATCTCGCGGCGCGTGCCCAGCGGCTGGCCGGGTTTGCGCACCGACACGTTCACGTCGCAGCGGAAAGAACCTTCCTGCATGTTGCCGTCGCTGATGCCGATCCAGCGCACCAGCGTATGCAGCGCCTTGGCGTAGGCCACGGCTTCGGCAGCGGAACTCATATCAGGCTCGGACACGATCTCCAGCAGCGGCGTACCCGCGCGGTTCAAGTCGATGCCGGTCATGCCATGGAAATCGCCGTGCATGGATTTGCCGGCGTCCTCTTCCAGGTGGGCACGCGTGATGCGCACGGTCTTTTCATAAGGTTTCGCATTTCCCGAGAGCGCCTCGACCTGGACGGTCAGCGCGCCTTGTCCCACAACAGGCAAATCGAACTGGCTGATCTGGTAGCCCTTGGGCAGGTCGGGATAAAAATAATTCTTGCGCGCAAATACCGAACGCGGCGCGATGTGCGAGCCTGTGGCGAGGCCGAATTTGATGGCGCGTTCCACCGCGCCCTTGTTCAGCACTGGCAGCACGCCAGGCAAGGCGATGCTCACCGCATCCGCCTGTGTGTTCGGCTCTGCGCCGAACGCAGTCGAAGCGCCGGAGAAGATTTTTGTATTGGTCGAGAGCTGGGTATGTACTTCCAGTCCGATGACGATTTCCCAAGTCATGATGTTCCCTTACAGCCCTTGCGGCGCACGATTGTGCCAGTCGGTAGCCAGTTGATATTGGTGCGCCACATTCAGCATGCGCGCTTCGTCGAAATAATTGCCGATAATCTGCAGGCCCACCGGCATGTCGTTCGCGCCGAAGCCGCAGGGAATGGACATGCCAGGCAGACCGGCCAGGTTCACGGCGATGGTGTAGATGTCGGACAGATACATCTGTACCGGATCGTCGCCCTTCTCGCCCAATTTGAACGCGGTCGAGGGCGAGGTCGGCCCCATGATCACGTCGCACTGTTTGTACGCTTCGGTGAAGTCCTGCGCGATCAGGCGGCGGATCTTCTGCGCCTGCAGGTAGTAAGCGTCGTAGTAGCCGTGGCTCAGCACATAGGTGCCGATCATGATGCGCCGCTTCACTTCCGCGCCGAAGCCCTGCGCGCGGGATTTTTCGTACATGTCGGCGAGGTCGCTGTACTCGGGGGCGCGGTAGCCGTAGCGCACGCCGTCGAAACGCGACAGGTTGCTCGACGCTTCTGCCGGGGCCAGCACGTAATAGACAGGCACTGATAATTTGGAGTTCGGCAGGCTGATGTCGACGATGACGGCGCCAAGTTTTTTGTATTCGGCGATGGCGTCTTCGACCGCCTTGGCCACATCCGCCCCCATGCCCTCGGCAAAGAATTCCTTGGGCAGGCCGATGCGCAGGCCGGTCAAAGGTTTGTTCAGGTCGCGTGTGTAGTCTTCCTTGTCGCGCTGCAACGAAGTGGAATCGCGCTCGTCGAAACCGGCCATGACATTCAGCATCAGCGCCAGGTCTTCCGCGTTGCGCCCCATCGGTCCCGCCTGATCCAGGCTGGAAGCGAAGGCGATCATGCCGTAGCGCGAGCACACGCCGTAGGTGGGTTTGAGGCCGGAGATGCCGCACAGCGCGGCGGGCTGGCGGATGGAGCCGCCGGTGTCGGTGCCGGTCGCGGCCGCGCACAGGCGTGCCGCCACGGCAGCGGCCGTGCCGCCGGAAGAACCGCCGGGTACGCGCGCCGTGTCCCACGGATTCTTGACCGGGCCGTAATGTGAAGTCTCGTTGGACGAACCCATGGCGAATTCGTCCATGTTGGTCTTGCCGAGATTCACTGCGCCTGCGTTGTTGAACTGGCTAATGACATGCGCGTCGTAGGGTGAAACGAAGTTGTGCAGCATTTTCGAACCGCATGTAGTGAGCCAGCCCTTGGCGCAGAAGATATCCTTCTGGGCAACAGGGATACCCGTCAGTGCATCTGCGGTTCCGGCAGCCAGACGGGCATCGGCGGCGCGCGCCTGGGCCAGCGAGGCTTCCGGATTCAGCGTGATAAAGGCGTTCAGTTGAGCATTAAGTCTCGTTATACGGTCAAGATATGTCTGCGTCAGTTCCACGCTGGAAATCTTCTTGGCGCGCAGGGCGGCGCCCAGTTGTGCAAGGCTGGAATGGATCATGGCGGGTTACTCGATAACCTGCGGAACCAGGTACAAGCCCTGTTCCACTTGCGGGGCGATGGCCTGGAAAGCCTCACGCTGATTGGATTCGGTGACTTTATCTTCGCGCAGGCGCTGCGCCACGTCCTGGGCGTGGGACATCGGCGAGATGCCCTGGGTATCGACTGCCTGCATCTCGGCGATCAGGCCGAAAATGTTGTTCAGTTGAGTCTGGGCGGCTTTGAGTTCTTCGTCGCTCATCGCGAGCCGCGCAAGGCGGGCGACTTTTTCGACATCGGCTAAACTTAGTGACATAAACAGGTTTAAATCTTTATAAAATCAGGCGCGATAGGGTATCATAAACCGCTTCTTCGGATGCATTCCTTCTACCTTTCAGGACCTGACATGTTTAGTTATTTCAACGGCTATTTTTCCAACGATCTCGCAATTGATTTGGGCACGGCGAACACATTGATCTGGTTGCGCGGACAGGGGATCGTGCTGAACGAACCGTCCGTCGTCGCAATCCGCCAGGAAGGCGGCCCCAACGGCAAGAAAGTCATCCAGCAAGTCGGTCTTGCGGCGAAACAGATGCTGGGCCGTACACCGGGCAATATCACCGCCATCCGCCCCATGAAAGACGGCGTCATCGCCGACTTCACCGTCACTGAACAAATGCTCAAGCAGTTCATCCGCCGCGTGCACAAATCCAGCATCTTCACCCCCAGTCCGCGCATCGTCATTTGCGTACCCTGCGGTTCCACGCAAGTTGAGCGCCGTGCCATTCGCGAGTCCGCTTTCGGCGCCGGAGCGCGCCGCGTTGAATTGATCGAAGAACCGATGGCGGCCGCGATCGGCGCCGATCTGCCGATCGAGGATGCAACCGGCTCCATGGTTGTCGACATCGGCGGCGGCACCACCGAAGTCGGCGTGATCTCGCTGGGCGGCGCCGTGTATTCCGGTTCGGTGCGCGTCGGCGGCGACAAGTTCGACGAAGCCATCATCAACTACATCCGCCGCAACTACGGCATGCTGATCGGCGAAAGCACTGCAGAAACCATCAAGAAAGAAATCGGCTCCGCCTTCCCCGGCAGTGAGGTGCGCGAGATGGAAGTCAACGGCCGCAACCTGGCTGAAGGCGTGCCGCGCAGCTTCACCATTTCCAGCAACGAAATTCTCGAAGCGTTGACCGATCCGCTCAACAACATTGTCAGCGCGGTGAAGACGGCGCTGGAACAGACCCCGCCGGAACTGGGCGCGGACATCGCCAGCAAGGGTATGGTGCTGACCGGCGGCGGCGCGTTGTTGCGCGACCTGGATCGTCTGTTGATGGAAGAAACCGGACTGCCCGTGGTGATTGCCGACGATCCGCTGACCTGCGTGGTGCGCGGCTCCGGCAAGGCACTCGAGCGCATGGATAAATTCACCAATATTTTCACCAGCGACTGATCGCACGGTTCTTCTTTGGACGATACACGCAGCATCCGGTTTTTTAATCGCGGACCAAGCCCGGTCTCGCGCCTGATATTTTTTTGCGTCCTCTCCTTGCTGTTGCTGTTTGTGGATGCGCGCTACAAATACCTTGAGTCCACGCGCGAGGTGATTGCCGTGGTGATCTATCCCTTTCAGCGCTTGACGGCCCTGCCCGGAGAAATGATGGGGCAAATCTCCGTTTATTTCGAAACGCAAAACCAGTTACTGGAAAGCAATGCGCAACTGCGCCAGCAGCACGACCTGGATGCGGCGCAACTGGCGCAGTTGTCCGCTATCCAGGCAGAAAATGCGCAGTTGCGCACCTTGCAGGAGCTCGAACAACGGGTCGACTATCCGATGCAGATGGCGGAGATCGTCTATGTCGAGCGCGATATCTTCAAACGCAAACTGTTTGTCAACAAAGGCTCGCAGAGCAACGTACAGGCAGGCCAGGTCGTGGTGGACGACACCGGCGTGGTGGGGCAGGTTACGCGTGTCTACCCGTGGCTCTCGGAAGTCACGCTGGTTACGGACAAGGATCATGCCGTGCCGATACAGATCCAGCGCAATGGCCTGCGCGCGGTGGTGTTCGGTTCCGGCGACATCGGCGAGATGTCGTTGCGTTACATGCCGGTGAGCGCGGATCTTGTGGTGGGCGACATTCTGGTGACTTCCGGCATCGATGGTACCTACCCCCCCAACCTGCCGGTGGCAAAAATTGCCAGGATCGAACGCGACCCGGCCTACCCGTTTTCACGCATTAGCTGTGTGCCGCTGGCCGGCGTCGACAGGCACCGCGCTTTGCTGATCGTTTCCGGCTTGCCGAAATTGCCGGAACACCCGGCCGCAACGGAAAAGAGTGCCGAACCCGTTCAGGCAACCAGGAAACTCAGACGGAGGAAGCCGTGATCACGGACGGAACCAAAGACCAGGAGTTTCTGTTGCCCGCGAGCACAGGATTTATCGCCTTCAGCCTGTTTGTGGCGGTGATGCTCAACTGGCTGCCCTGGCACGGCTGGGGGCTGGTGTTGCGTCCGGATTTTGTGGCGCTGGTGTTGTTGTACTGGTGTACGCACAAACCACATCGCGTCGGCATCGGCACCGCCTGGGTGTTCGGCATCTTTGCCGATGTGGCCGACGCGAGCCTGTTCGGCCAGCATGCGCTGGCCTATTCGATACTGGCCTTCGGCGGCATCGTGCTGCATCGCCGCGTGCAAATGTTCGACCTGCGCCAGCAATCCATGCATGTGTTCCCGATGTTGCTGCTGGCCTATGCCGCTTATGCCGTCGTGCACTGGCAAGTGCGCGGCTATATCGCGTGGGAATATTTCCTTGGCAGCGTGACTTCGGCCCTGCTGTGGATACCCATGACCCTGTTGTTGCAAGCACTGCGGCGTCCGCACCGCGATCCGAACGAACTATGAATCGTCACATCGAGCTGAAGAACCATCAGCGCGAAATCTATTACTTCCGTCTGCGACTGGTGTTGAGCTTGGGTTTCGTGGCGGTGCTGCTGTTCATCCTGCTGCTGCGTTTTTTCTACCTGCAGGTCATCCGCCACGATTATTTCCGTACGCTGGGCGAGAACAACCGCATTTACGTCGTTCCCATCGTGCCGAATCGCGGGCTGATCATGGATCGCAACGGCGTGGTGATGGCGAAGAATTATTCAGGTTACACCCTGGAAATTGCGCCGGACCAAGTGAAGAATATGGAAGCGCTGATTGCCGAACTGTCGCAATTGGTCGATATCTCCTCCAAGGACATCAGGCGTTTCAAGAAGTTGCTGACCGAGCGGCAAGCGCTGGAAACCCTGCCGATACGCAGCCAGTTGAACGATGAGGAAGTGGCACGCGTTGCGGCGCAGCTGTTCCGTTTCCCCAGCGTCCGGATCAAGGCGCGGCTGTTCCGCGAGTACCCGTTTGCCGACGTGACTTCGCACCTGATCGGTTATGTCGGCCGTATCAACCAGAGTGAAATCGATAAACTGGAAGAAGACGATGCTGCAGCCAATTACATGGGCTCGGACTACATCGGCAAGACCGGTGTCGAGCAGAGCTATGAAAAGCAGTTGCACGGCACGACCGGTTTCGAGCAGGTCGAAGTGGATGCCGGCGGGCGCGCCGTGCGCGTATTGTCGCGCACCGCACCGCAGTCCGGCAGCACCCTCATGCTGACACTGGATGCGAAACTGCAGGAGGTGGCGGAACAGGCATTCGGCGACTACCGGGGAGCGCTGGTAGCGATCGACCCGACCAGCGGCGAAGTGTTGGCCTTCATCAGCAAGCCCGGCTACGACCCCGGGCTGTTCATCGACGGTATCGATACCGAGTCCTGGGATGCGTTGAACAACTCACCCGATACGCCGCTCAACAACCGGGCCCTGCGCGGACAATATCCGCCCGGTTCCACCATCAAACCCTTTATGGCGCTGGCCGGGCTTTTTTACGACACACGCTCGCCCTCGCGCACCATCAGCGATCCGGGCTATTACATGCTGCCCGGCAGCCGCCACCAATACCGCGACTGGAAGACCGGCGGCCACGGCAGTGTCGACATGTTCAAAGCCATCGTCGTCTCCTGCGACACCTATTTTTACGGCCTCGCCACCGAATTGGGCATAGACAACATGCACAGCTACCTGGAACGTTTCGGTTTCGGGCGGAAGACCGGTCTGGACATGGAAGGCGAGTCTTCCGGCCTGTTGCCGTCTCCCGAATGGAAAGCCAAACGTTACAACCAGATCTGGTATCCGGGCGACACGGTTTCGGCGGGTATCGGTCAGGGCTACAATCTGGTGACGCCCCTGCAATTGGCGTTTGCCACGGCGATATTGGCCAACGACGGTGTGGCTTTCCAGCCGCATCTGGTAAAAGAGATACGCAAGGCCGATGGCAATGCCGTGCTGACCGAGAACAAGCAGTTGTTCGATCTGCAGATCGAACCCGAACATCTGAAGCTGGTGAAGAACGCCATGGAAGCGGTCACCAAACCCGGCGGTACAGCGGCGGGATCGAACTACGGCGTGACCTACCGCTTGGCGGGCAAGACCGGCACGGCGCAGGTAATTGCCGTCAAGCAGGGCGAAAAGTACGACGCTGAAAAAATATCCGAGTACAACCGCGACCACGCCTGGTTCATTGCTTTCGCGCCTGCCGACAAGCCGCGCATCGCGCTGGCGGTACTGGCCGAGAACGGCGGCCACGGCGGCTCCACTGCCGCACCGATCGCACGCAAGGTCATGGATTATTATCTGCTCGGCAAGGTGCCCCAACCCCTGCAGAAAGTGACGGAAAAAACCGGAACTGAAAACGACTGAGAATGAATACGAGACAACTCAAACAACGTTTCATGCAACATCTCGATCCCGTGTTGTTGGCGGGACTCGGGTTGTTCGGATTGGTCAGTCTCGCGATGCTTTACAGCGCCAGCGACGGAAGCTGGCTGCGCGTGCTGGCGCAGTTTGGCAACATCGCAGTGGCGTTCGTTGCGATGTGGGTAGTCGCCAATATGCCGCTGCATTATTTGATGCGTGCCGCCGTGCCAATGTATGTTCTCGGCATGATTCTGCTGTTGCTGGTGATGACACCGCTCGGTGTGAACAGTCATGGTGCGACGCGCTGGCTGAACATCGGCGTGGCGACCATCCAGCCGTCCGAGTTGATGAAGATCGCCGTGCCGCTGATGATGGCCTGGTACTTCGAGAAAAACGAAGCCATGCTGACGCTGAAGAACTATGTCGTTGCCACCGTTTTGCTGCTGCTGCCCATCGCCCTGATTGCGAACCAGCCCGACCTGGGCACTTCCATCCTCATCTATGCAAGCGGATTCTACGTATTGTTCCTGGCCGGCCTGTCCTGGCGCATCATGATCGGCGGCACGCTGGCGGCGGTGGCCAGCGCGCCTTTCCTGTGGTCGATGTTGCACGACTACCAGCGCCACCGCATCCTCATGTTGCTCGATCCCACGCAGGACGCGCTGGGCAAGGGCTACCACACCATCCAGGGCATGATCGCGGTGGGCTCCGGCGGCATACTCGGCAAGGGTTTCATGAACGGTACGCAGACGCATCTGGATTTCCTGCCCGAACGCACGACCGACTTCATCTTTGCCGTCTGGTCGGAAGAGTTCGGCCTGATCGGCAATCTGCTGCTGCTGGGATTGTATGCCTTCGTCATCGGACGCGGCTTCATCATCACCGCCAACGCCTCCACCTATTTCACGCGCCTGATGGCGGGCAGCATCACGCTCACTTTCTTTACTTATGCCTTCGTCAACATGGGCATGGTCAGCGGCATCCTGCCCGTGGTGGGCGTGCCGCTGCCGTTGATCAGCTACGGCGGCACTTCCATGCTTACGCTGATGCTCGGCTTCGGCATGCTGATGAGCATCCACACGCACAAGAAACTCGTTAAAACCTGAGGGAGTTGAATATGAAAAAAGAATTACTGTTGCTGATATTCGCGGGATTGATATTGAGCGCGTGTTCAACCCCCCGGGAAGCGGCAAACACACAAAGTCCCGCACCGGTCATGGATGCGGCATCCGGCCCCGGAGGCAAACCGACCCGGGGCGGCGGTTATCTGGCGGGCGACGGCCCCGGCGCCGAAGCGCCGGATCTGGACGCCATTCCCGATGCCGTCGTCAAGCCCGAGCCCTTGCATCGTTATGCGAACCGGCAATATTCCGCATTGGGCAAGACCTACACGCCGCTGCAAACGATCGGCCAATATAAAGAACGCGGCACGGCTTCCTGGTACGGCAAGAAATTCCACGGCCAGCGCACCTCCATCGGCGAGATCTACAACATGTATGCCATGACCGCCGCCCATCCCACACTGCCCATCCCCAGTTATGCGCGTGTCACCAATCTGGCGAACGGCAAATCGGTCATCGTGCGTGTCAACGACCGGGGCCCGTTCCTGCATCAGCGCATCATCGACCTTTCCTATGTTGCCGCGTACAAACTCGGCTACATCAACAGCGGCAGCGCCGAAGTGGAAGTGGAAAGCCTTGCCGCCGACGGCAGCGCCCCCGTTGCCAGCGCAATCGAAACCCCCTCCGTGCAGGTTGCGCCGCTTGCCGACGCACCCTCCATTCCCGTCGAGACTGCCGGCACTTACACCGGCAAAGTGTTCCTGCAACTCGGTGCGTTCAAATCGCCGGAAGGTGCGGAAAGCTTCCTGGCCAGAATGCGTTCGGAGCTGGCCGATACCAGCAGGACGTTGTCGCTGTACAAGAAAGGCGGCCTGACCCGGGTGCATTTCGGACCCTATGCAAGCGCCAATGAAGCGCGCAGCGCCGCCGACCGGCTCGCGTCATCGCTCGGCTTCAAACCCTTCGTGAGTATGCACTGATGCACGCCGCCGCCAATATCGTTGTAGGAATCGTCGCCCTCATCCACGTGTATATCCTCGTGCTGGAAATGTTCCTGTGGGACAAGCCCGCAGGTCTGCGCACGTTCGGCCTGACCAGGGAATTTGCCGCTGCGAGCAAAGCGCTGGCGGCGAATCAGGGGTTGTATAACGGGTTTCTGGCGGCGGGGTTGGTCTGGGGATTGTTCGCAGCGGATGCTGGCGTGATGCGATTCTTCCTTGGATGTGTGCTGGTAGCCGGGGTGTATGGTGCGATCACCGCCAATGCGAGGATATTATGGGTGCAAGCAATGCCTGCGGCGGTGGGGTTGGTGTTGTTGGCGTTGGCGTAACTAACCGCCGTTCGTGCTGAGCCTGTCGAAGCATGAACGATAAGCTCGGCACCATACCGTTCGCCCTGAGCTTGTCGAAGGGTCGCCGCGAAGCGGCGTGCTTCCGGGGGTAGCGTATAGGGTGGGCATTGAAATGTGCCCACCCTACTCGATTGCCTCTCCAACCCATATCCCCCCATCCTTGCTTGCCTTCATATTAGAATATGCTAATATGCGAGCCTTGCTGACAAAGGAGCTCCTACATGTTTGGAATGAACGTAAAAGAAATCGACGCAAATGAGCTGACCAAATGGGTGAACGAGCCAGACCACGGCTTGCGCGTGATCGATGTACGCCAGATGACGGAAATCGCCCAGGGAACCGTACCCAAGGCCGAAGCGCTGCCGCTGCATACCCTGCCTGCCAAGATGCATGACCTGTCCAAAGAGGAAAAACTGGTGATGGTGTGCCATAGCGGCGCACGTTCGGCACAGGCCTGCATGTTCCTGCAGCAGCAGGGATTCTCCAACGTGTACAACCTGCGCGGCGGCATGCTGGGCTGGGTGCAGAGCGGGTATCCGGCATATCGGCTGGGCTAACCAAGTCATTTCAATAACCGGAGATCAATATGAATTTGAAGAAAACATTTCTGGCGCTGGCAATCATGCTGGGTCTGGTATTCGCCGTGCAGCAATTGCAGGCTGCGGACGGAGTGGATGTGAAGCAGGCGCAGGCCATGAGCCAGCAGGGCGCGCTGTTGCTGGACGTGCGCGAGGCGGACGAGTATGCGGCCGTTCATGCGGCGAATGCCAAGTTGATTCCGCTGGGACAAGTGGGAGCACGACTGAAAGAGATCGAGAGTTGGAAGGACAAGCCTGTCGCAGTCATCTGCCGTTCCGGTCGCCGTTCGGCAATAGCGGTCGCGCTTCTGCAGGAAGCCGGCTTTACCCAGGCGGTCAACGTGCAGGGTGGAACCAATGCCTGGGTGCAGGCCGGTCAGGAAGTCGTCAAGCAGTAATCAACCCGTGTGCGGGCGTTCAGCCCGCCACCCGTAGTACCAATCCCTTCAGGTAAGCCCCTTCGGGAAAACTCAGCAGCACCGGATGATCCGGTGCTGCGTGCAGTTTCTTCACGATCTGCGCGTCCACATCCGCGTCCAGCGCCGCACCCGCGATGATCTTCTGGAACAAGTCGTCGCTGATGCCGCCCGAGCAGGAGTAGGTGAACAGCAGGCCGCCCGGCCGCAGCAGTTTGAAACCCAGCAGGTTGATGTCCTTGTAGGCGCGCGCCGCTTTTTCGGCGAAGGCGGCGGTGGGCGCGAACTTGGGCGGGTCGAGCACGATGAGGTCGAACTTGCGGTTCTGGTCGCGCAGTTTGCGCAACGCGTCAAACACGTCGGTGCATTGCCATTCGGTCTTTGAGCTATCGAGGCCGTTCAGTTCGGCATTGCGCCGTGCCAGTTGCAGCGCTTCCTGCGACGAGTCGATGGAGAGCACGGACTTGGCGCCGCCGCGCAGCGCGTACAGCGAAAATCCGCCGGTGTAGCAAAAACAATTGAGCACATCGCGGTCGGCGGCGAGGGTGCCGGTCAGCGCGCGGTTGTCGCGCTGGTCAAGGTAAAAGCCGGTCTTCTGTCCGGCGGCCACATCCACGGCGAAGCGAATGCCGTGCTCGGTCACTTCCACATTATCCGGCAAGGCTCCACGCACGATGCCGTTGCGCACCGGCAGGCCTTCGCGTTCGCGGCCGTCCGAATCCGAGCGTTCGTAGATGCAAACGGGTGCGCACAGTTCCTGCAGCAGATCGGCCAGGGTATCGCGCCACTTTTCCGGGCCTGCGCTGCCCAATTGCATGACCAGCACATTGTCATATTGGTCCACGATGAGTCCGGGCAAACCGTCGGATTCGCCGTGGATGAGGCGCATGCCGGTGCTGTCGCGATCCAGACCGAGTGTGCGGCGCGCCGCCAGCGCCCGAATGATGCGATTGCGGAAGAAGGCTTTGTCGATAACGTCCGCTTCGTTCCACGACCACACGCGTGCGGTGATCTGCGAAGCGGCGCTATAGGCGGCCCATGCCAGGAAATTTCCTGCGGCATCGCGCACCGGCAACGTATCCCCGCTCGCGGGTGCGCCATCAATGCATTCCACCGCGCCGGAAAATAGCCACGGGTGGCGGCGCAACAGGGATTTCTCGCGCCCTGTCTTGAGAATGATGCCCGGCATTGCCGCCGCATCTCCGGCACGGGGTGGCGCGCTGTCCCTGGCTACGGGCGAGTCGTGTTTCTGCTTGTCGCGCTGCACGCGTTTGCGAAAATCCTTGCCGCCCTGCGACTGGCGGTGCGGTGTGGAAGGCGATCTGGGTTTGGATTGGCTCATGGTTTCTTTTTGGCACGCGGATGCGCGCCGTCGTAAATTTTGGCGAGGTATTGAAAGTCGAGATGGGTATAGACCTGAGTGGTGGAAATGCTGGCGTGGCCCAGCATTTCCTGCACCGCGCGCAGGTCGCCCGAGGATTGCAGCACATGCGTGGCGAATGAGTGACGCAACAGGTGCGGATGTACGCCGCTGGCAATGCCTTGCGTGATGCCGCGCTGGCGTAATTGCAGTTGCACCGTGCGCGGCGAGATGCGCGTGCCTTTCTTGCCGACGAACAGCGCAGTCTCGTCAGGTTTCGCGATCTGGTCGCGCACTTCAATCCACGCCTGCAATGCGGCCATGGCATGGCTGCCCAGCGGCACGACGCGCGTCTTGCTGCCTTTGCCGGTGACGCGCACTTCTCCCGAGCGCAGATTGTCCTGCATTTCTTTCAGGTCGAGGCTCACCAGCTCGGCCAGGCGCAGGCCGGAGGAATACAACAGCTCGAACATCGCCTTGTCGCGCGCATCCAGCGGCGACTCCACGGGCATCTCCACCAGTTGCACCGCCTCGTCCGGCGACAAGGCGTGCGGCAGGGTCTTGGGTGCTTTCGGCGCGCGCAGTCCGACGCAGGGATTGCTCGTGCAGCCGTGGTCGCGCATCAGGTAGTTATAAAAACCGCGCCATGCCGAGAGGACGCGCGCCAGCGAACGTCCCCCCAGGCCGCCGGCGTGCAACTGCGCGATATAGCGGCGGATGTGGTGGCTCTTGAGATCGGACGGCGGCGTGGTTCCGGCCAGCGCGAACAGGCGGCGAATGTCACGCGCGTAATTTTCGGAAGTCAGCGGCGAATAGCCGCGCTCGTTGTGCAGGTAGGCGAGGTAGCCTTGCAGTGTGACGGGTACTTGCTCAGCGGCGGGCATCAGACATGCAGATTCAACGCGCTGCCCAATGTCTCCGCGATGCGCTGCAGGAACAGCGTGCCCATTTCCGGATAGAAACGTTCCTTGTCTTCGCTGGCAAGGATGAGCAGGCCGATTGTCTGGCCGTGTGCGCGCAACGGCAAATAGGCGAACGAGTGCAGATGTCCGGCGGATTCTCCGAACCAGGACGACGTATCGTGCAGTGCGTGGTGGGTGCAGACCGGTTGCTGTTGCTGGTCGGTAAAGGCCAGCACTTCGGGACTGGGCGGTTCATCCTTCCACAAATGCAGGGCGACATGCGGCACAGAGAAAACGTCGCGCAGGTTGTGCACAATCAGGTTTTGCAGCGTGGAACGGTCGTGCGGGCCGAACAGCGCACAGTTGAACTGGTGCACTTTGAGTTGCAGCGCGTCGTTCTCCTTGGCGTACTCCAGCAACTCGTGCAGTTTCTTTTCTAGCTCCTTCACGCGCTCGCGCAGGGTCAGCAACTGGCGCTCGCTCAGCGAGATGGTGCGCCCGCCGTGCGGGTGGGGCAGATTGATCTGCGACAGCATTTCGGCATGCTCTTCAAAGAACAGTGGGTTGTCCTGCAAATATTGGGAAACGTCTTCTGCCTTCATTTTCATCACTGCCCTCTTACAAGTTGATCTCGCCGTCAAACACCGAAATGGCCGGACCGGTCATCATCACGGGCGAACGCTCGCCTGCCCAGGTGATGCTCAGGTTGCCGCCGCGCGTGGCGACATGCACGGTGTTATCCAGCAGTTTGCGCCTGATGCCGGTCACGACGGCGGCACAAGCGCCGGTACCACAGGACAGGGTTTCGCCCGCACCCCTTTCAAACACGCGCAGCCTGATGTGCTCGCGATCCACGATTTGCATAAACCCCGCATTCACGCGCTTGGGGAAGCGCGCGTGGGTTTCGATGAGCGGCCCCTGCGTGGCGACGGGCGCGGCTTCGATATCGTCCACCACCTGCACGGCATGCGGATTGCCGATGGATACGGCCGTGATTTGCACGGTTGCATTCCCGATTTGCAGCGGCTGAGTCACATCCTTGCTGTCGCTGGTAAAGGGAATCCGTTCGGGATCGAATATAGGCAAACCCATATTCACGGTGACGCGCCCGTCTTCCTCCAGGCGCGGCGAAATCAGTCCGCTGCGGGTTTCCACCACGATCTCGCGTTTGCTGGTGAGTTTTTTCTCATGCACGAAGCGCACGAAACAGCGCGCGCCGTTGCCGCACTGCTCCACTTCGCCGCCGTCGGCATTGAAAATGCGGTAGCGGAAATCGGCATCGTCGCGCTGCGTTTTTTCCACCAGCAGGATCTGGTCGCAGCCAATACCGAAATGGCGGTCGGCGATAAAGCGCAGTTGTTCGGGAGACAATGCGACCGACTGGCGCACGCCGTCGAGCACCACAAAATCGTTGCCTGCACCGTGCATCTTGGTAAATTTCAGGGTCATAGCGAAAGCTCTTTGTATCTAAAACAGTCGGTCGTATGGTCGTTTACCATGCCGGTCGCCTGCATGTGGGCATAACAAATGGTACTGCCGACAAACTTGAAACCGCGCCGCTTCAATTCCCTGCTCATGGCATCCGATTCCGGCGTGCTCGCCGGCACGTCGGCGATGTTGCGCCACCTGTTCTGTTTCGGCCTGCCGTCGACAAACTGCCACACGAAAGCGTCAAAACTGCCGAATTCCGACTGCACTTCGAGAAAGCGTTGCGCATTGGTGACGGCGGCTTCCACCTTCAGGCGATTGCGCACGATACCCGGGTCTTGCAGCAGTGCCGCCATTTTACGCGCATCGTAGCGGGCAATGCGCGCGACATCGAATCCGTCGAACGCGGCACGGTAATTTTCGCGCTTGCGCAGAATGGTAATCCAGCTCAGCCCGGCCTGCGCACCCTCCAGAATCAGGAACTCGAACAAAGCCTGATCGTCGTGCAAGGGTACGCCCCATTCGGCATCGTGATAGCTGCGGTACAAGGGATCATCACCGCACCATGCGCAGCGGCGGGTTTTCATATGCCATCACATAGCTGGGTATGGTCGCGAAACATGCAGCGATCCATCACGACATTGATGCCGGCCTGCTGCGCGCGCTGCGCCGCTTCTTCATGCACCACCCCGTCCTGCAACCACAGATGCTTCACGCCGAGCTTGATGCAACTGTCCACGATGGCGGGCACATGCTCCGGTGCGCGGAATACCTCCACGATATCCGGCACTTCGGGCAGGCTTTCCAGGTCGGGATAGGCTGTTTCGCCCAATACCTCAGTCACCAAAGGCCGCACAGGAAAGATGCGGTAACCGAAGCTCTGCAATGCCTGCGCCACGCGAAAACTCGGCCGTGCCGTGTTGGGCGAAAGCCCCACTACCGCGATGGTATGCACCTCGCGCAACAGTTTGCAGATCGCTTCAGGATCGGGATTGACGAAACTCATGATTCGCACGATAGCATTTTTTGCGCTTTCCGGCGCGGGCGGGGCATGCGAAAAAACGCTATACTGCGCGCCTTCAAAGAATGCGCTCGTAGCTCAGCTGGATAGAGTATCGGTTTCCGAAGCCGAGGGTCGTGGGTTCGACTCCCGCCGAGCGCACCAGATTTTGCATTTCAGTCCGTTCCGTCCTGGAATGGACGCAACTAGCAAGCCTCAACGTATTTCGGGACCGGTCGTTCCATTCGTATTGGAATGGCCGAAGGGTGAGAATATCAAGTCGTTTGGAAGCGCCGACGTCCTCGTCGGCAAAGAAGTTTGAAACTGGGGGTGCAGTTGAACTTGAATGCTTTGATAATTCACTGTGTTATGCCGACAATGTAGGTGCGAATTTATTCGCACGTAACTCGGCGATCGTGCGAATGAATTCGCACCTACATACGCCCCAACTGCGTTTTCCTTTGAAAGAGCCGACGAGGACATCGGAGCTCCCGGTCACAGCGGAACGCTTCACAAACGGCTTCATTCTTTATATTAAAGCCGGAACAACAATTTCGTTCCTACCAATACAATTCAGCCCCGGCCAGAACCGCATTGCCAACACCATTGCCGCCGGTCACCAGCAACTTGCCGATGGAAAGCAATGTTGCAGCATATTGCGAACGCGCTGTGGTGAAACTGCCGGTCGCAGTCCAGCGACCGCTTTTGGGGTCGTAAAGTTCGGCACTGGCGAGCGTACCGGATTCCGCCGCGCCGACTCCCCCCGCCACCAATACCTTGCCGGTAGGCAACAAGATGGCAGTGTGAAGATAGCGCATTGAAGCGAGGCTGCCGGTTGCGTCCCAACGCCCGTTTGCCGGATTGTAGAGCTCGGCACTGACAAGATTGCCGTTCGTGCCGATTCCTCCCGCGACCAGTACTTTGCCGCTCGGCAATAAAGTGGCAGTGTGTTGCGAGCGTGCTGTGGAGAGCGTGCCGGTTGAAGTCCAGTTGCCGGTGGTCGGGTCGTAAAGCTCGGAAGTTGTCAGGGTGCCCGCACTGGCGACACCGACGCCTCCCATCACCAATACTTTGCCGTCGGGCAGCAACACGGCAGTGTGCAGCGAACGCGCTGCAGCCAGACTACCTGTTTCAGTCCAGCGTCCTGTGGCCGGGTCATAAAGCTCGGCACTGGCCAGCGTACCAACGCCCAATACACCCACGCCTCCCGTCACCAATACCTTGCCATTGGCCAGAAGCGTGGCGGTGTGAAGTGAACGCGCTGCAGCCAGACTGCCTGTTTCAGTCCAACGTCCTGTGGCAGGGTCATATAGCTCGGCACTGGCGAGACGCGTAAACGCCGTATCAAACCCTCCCGTTGCGAGCACTTTGCCGTCGGGCAGCAGCGTGGTCGTATGGTTGCGGCGAGCAACGGCAAGCGCGCCGGTTGCAACCCACCGATCTGCAACCGGGTCATAAAGTTCGGCACTGGCAAGATTGTCTTTGACACCGACTCCGCCCGTCGCCAAGACTTTGCCACCAGCCAAGAGGGTCGTGGTGTGATCACGCCGTGCGGCAGTCAGGTTTGCCGCCATCACCGCTTCACCTTGTGGCGGGAAACCGCAAATGACGCGAATGCCGGGCATATTTGCCGTTTGAATCTTGCCTGCACCATAGGTGTGCGTGCAGGGCTGCCGCTTGGGCAGGGCGGCAATAGCGAGTTGGTAAGCACTACCCTCGGCCAGTCGTGTTGGAAATGAAAAAGGGCCGTTGGCTCTGAGGATGATTTTATCCGCCCCGTTGTTGGTCAGGAGGATACGTTTGCCGGAAGCGAGTCCGTTCAAAGTACCGCCGACAGAGTAAACAACCGTCAAAGTGACGGCATTGGAAATAAGGTTGTCCAGCTTTGCGGTGATGCTGCTGCTTCCCGCCCCGACGCTTGCGGCACTGCCGCGCCTGTTGATGGTGGCAACGGCAGGACGGTCTGAGTTCCAGATGACGAGATTGGAAATATTGCGGGTTGTGCCGTCCGAATAGGTGCCTTCGGCCGCAAAGGTGGTGAAACTTCCCGCCGTTACTGAGGCGGAGGCAGGTGAAACATTGATGGCGATCAGGTTTGCATCGGCGACGTTGATCGTGGCGGCAGGCGAGGTTACCCCGTTCAAGGAGGCCGTAATTGTCGTGGAACCGGGCGCAACGCCCGTGACCAATCCGGCGCTACTCACACTTGCTGTGGCCGGGTTGGCAGATGTCCAGGTGACGGCACCCGTAATGTAGGCAGTTTTCCCGTCCGCTCGGGATTCGATGGCGGTCAAATTGGCGGTGTCACCTTTGGTAATTGAAATCGAGGCAGGAGAAATCGCGATACTGACAGTCGCACCGGATGCGGATGGGGAGTTATTTCCCGCATCGCATCCAACGAGCAGAAAGACGATCAAGCTGATGCCGAAATATACTGAGAGTTGGAGCATTTTCGAAACAATTGGCACGGGAGACCTCAGATTTTCTTGCAAGTGAAAAATAGAATCGCCGCGCACGCTACTCCACACCGTGTCTGTGGTCAACAATCTGAAAAAGTGGCATGAAAAGAATAACCGTTTATCGGAAATATGTATTTTTCTTCACGATCAGAAAGCCGGTATTCGAATTGGCTTCAATTATCGTGCTGATAATAAATAAGAATTATTTATTGCAAGATTCCGGATAAAAAAGATATAGGCCAAATGGCATATGGTTATATTTCCAGTATGCGGTTATATTCCCGCGCCTAAACAAGGGGGATGATGCGGCGTTGCCAGACGCTGGATTATTGATGGCAAGTGGTTTGGTAAGGAACGATGCTTAGGGCAGCTTCAAACAACAAATATTTATCGACGTTCACCTTCGCTTTCATTGTGGCAATGACCACACTCGCCAGTAACACCCACGCAGCCGTAGAAACAACAGACACCGAAGAATTGCGCAACCGCACCAGACAGGAAGCCCTGGATCGCGAGCGCCAACAGCAAGCCCCCAGCGTCAATCTGCAAGGAAAAGTCCCCAAAGTTGCCCCGGCACAGCTACCTGTCTCAGAAACGCCCTGTTTTACCGTCCATCATTTCGTGCTGGAAGTGCCCGCCAAGCTTTCTCCTGCAGCGAAAAAATACGGTGCCAGCACATCCTACTGGGACACCTTCCGCTTTGCGCAGGACTACTTGGAACAATTCACGGGCCAATGTTTAGGCCGCGAAGGCATCAATTTCATCGTAAGAGGTGTTTCCGCAAAAATCCTGGAGCGCGGCTACTCCACTACCAGAGTGGGCATTCCGGAACAGGACATGCTGAGCGGCATACTCAAATTGACGCTGGTGCCGGGAATCATCCATGAACTGCGCTTTGCCGATCCCGCAACTGCCGGAATCTGGAAGAACGCCTTCCCGACTTCTGCCGGAAAGCTGCTCAACCTGCGCGACCTCGAGCAGGGGTTGGAACAGATGAAACGCGTCACCAGCCAGGAAGTGGATATACAAATTGTGCCTGCCGGCGATCTGGGCGAGAGCGACATCGTCATTTCGGTCAAACGCAGCAAACCCTGGAAAGCCATCATCAACCTGGACGACAGCGGTGCCAGTGGCACCGGCAAGATGCAAGCCGGACTGCAACTCGGCTGGGACAATCTGTTCAACGCGAACGACTTGCTGAACATCGGCACCGGCTCCGATGCCGACCGCAACAGCTACCAGCGCGGAACGCAGGGCTACAACTTCTCCTATTCGGTTCCGTACGGCTACTGGACCACCACCGTTTCGGCCAACGACTACACCTATCACCAGCGCATCATGGGCGCGGTGCAAACCTTCGTTTCCAGCGGTAAATCGCAGAGCTACGAAGCGAAAGTGAACTACCTGTTTCATCGCGACCAATTCAGCAAAAGCAGTCTGCAATTTCGTACCGCCAAACGCGCCAGCCATTCCTACATCGACGATACCGAAGTCGAAGTACAAAAACGCGACACCACACTTGCCGAACTCGCGTTGATCCACAAACACAATATCGGCGAAGCACAAATCGACACCACGCTCGCCTATCGCTGGGGCGCCCCCTGGTTTGGTGCACAGACCGAACCTTCCGGTCTGCCAGCGACCAGCCCGCGCTATCGCTACAAGCTTGAAACACTGGATATCTCGGTGGTGCTGCCTTTCAAGGTGAACGAACACCCGTACAGCTACAGCGCCACCTTCCGCGCGCAGAACACCAACACCGCCCTGTATGCCAGCGAATGGTTCGCCATCGGCAACCGCTGGACCGTGCGCGGCTTCGACGGCGAGTCTTCGTTGGGTGCAGAAAAAGGCTTCTTCCTGCGCAACGAGATCGGCATTCCCATTATGGGTACCGCACAGTCTGCCTATGTCGGTGTCGACTTCGGCGAAGTGTACGGAGAAAACACCGCCAACCTGTTGGGCAACAAATTGGCAGGCATCGCGGTCGGCCTCAAAGGCAGTCTTGCAAAGGGTCTGATGTATGAAGCATTTGCCGGATGGTCGTTGTACAAACCGCAAAATTACCGGACCCAGGAACCTGCAGCGGGATTCAGTTTGACGTACCAAATGTAATTTCAGGGCAGCTCGGATCAATCCCGTTCGCCCTGAGCCCGTCGAAGGGTGAACGGACATATTCAGCGCCGTTGGTTTGATTCACCAAATCAATTATTACGAATGCAACTCCAGCAAGAACAGTATTAAAGGGGATCCACCATGAGCACACGCAAACAAGCGAACATTGAACAGAACCCGGACGACATCACGCTGGCTCGACCGTCCCCTTTCCGCCGCGCCGTTGCCTGGTTCACTATCATTGCCTATGTCGGTCAACCGCTGGTCGTCACGGCAGAAGTGATTGCCGACCAGTCGGATGCCAGCAAGCGCCCCACCGTCGACGTGACTGCCAACGGATTGCCGCTGGTGCAGATCGCCACGCCCAATGCAGCAGGCCTCTCGCACAACCAATACACCCAATTCAACGTCGGCCCCGAGGGCGTCATCCTCAACAACAGCAATGCCACCGTGCAAACCCAGCAAGCCGGTTTTGTATCTGCCAACCCGAACCTGGTGAACAGCTCCGCCAATATCATTCTCAACGAAGTCACCAGCACCAATCGCAGCCAACTGAACGGCTACACCGAAGTGGCCGGACAACAAGCCGAAGTCATCATCGCCAACCCCAACGGCATCACCTGCAACGGCTGCGGCTTCATCAACACCAGCCGCGGCGTGCTCACCACGGGTACCCCGGTGATTGGAGCTGGCGGCAGCCTCGATGCCTTCCGCGTCACGGGTGGCGACATCCAGATCGGCAGCAGCGGTTTGAACGGCAGCAACCTCGACCAGCTTGATCTCATATCTCGCAGTGTTCAGGTCAATGGCGAAATCTGGGCGAACAACCTCAACGTCATCACCGGCACCAATCAGGTTAGCCACGACCTGCAAGGAGTGACAGTCATTAACGGCATCGCCAACCAACCTACCGTTGGCATCGACGTCGCACTGCTCGGTGGCATGTATGCCAACAAGATATATCTGGTTGGTACCGAAGCCGGTGTTGGCGTAAGAAGCTTCGGCAATCTTGCGGCGCAGGCAGGTGACTTCTATTTGAATAATGCAGGGTTGATTACCCTGGAGGGCAACACCACCGCCAGCGACAGTAATAACGTCGGCGGTAACATCACAATCAACAGCGATACCGGCATCATCAACAACGGCTTGCTCTACAGCCAGCAAGACGCATTACTCACCAGTGCTGGCGGCAGTATCACCAACTCCGGATTATTGTCGGCAGGGGGCAATCTCACCCTTGATGCGGACAGCTTGAATTCGACGGGCGCATTGGGGGCTGGCATTGACGTGTTCGGCAACGCCATGCAAAACGGCAATCTCAGCATCACCACGAAAAATGGAACTGTTGTAAGCGGTGTCAACATGAGCGGCGGCAGCATGAGCATCAAAGCCACCGACATCAACCTGACCAACAGCAAAACCAACGCATGGAGCGGCATCACCCTTGAAGCCACCGCTGGCAACATCGACCTTACCAAGGCGCAAACACAATCGGTGATAGGCAATATTGGTCTGATAGCCACAGGTGCAGTGAATAACACCGCTGGTTACCTCTACGGTGCAAACGTCACCAGCAACTCAGCCAGCTTTATCAACACCAATGCCGGGTTGGACAAAGGGATGGTTGGCGCATATGGCGACATCAGTCTGACCGCCAACACTATAGATAACACCAACGGACAGATCGGAAATGCCCTCCATGGCGGTGGCAACACCACCCTCACCGCCTCAGGCAACCTCACCAACGCTGGCGGACAGATTGACAGCGATCAAGACCTGACCGTTACAGCCAACACGATCGTTGGAAATGGCCAAGTCACCGCCGGTCATGATGCTTACATCAACCTGCAAGGCAACTACACCAATGCGACAGGAAATGAATTCAAGGCAAAAAACAATCTGACCGTCACCACTACGGGCAACTTTGTAAATCAGGCGGACCTTAAAGCGGTGAATACCTTGACGCTGAATGCTGCCAACATCACCAATGCCGGTCGTATCGAAGGCAATACGGTTGAGGCTCACAGCAACAACTTCACCAACACGGAGACGGTGATGGGCGATGTGATTAACGTCTATGCCAACAACCTGAACAATCTGAACGCGAACGCCGTTATCGGTGCAACGCAAAGCATCAACCTCACCATTGCCAATGCGCTGAATAACCAGGACGGCGCCAATATTCTCAGTCTGGGCGACATCAACATCGGCTCGAATCTCGCCATAGACCCGGCAACAGGCTATCTGATGGGCAATGCGGTGAGTGTCACCAATCAATCTGCCACCATCGAATCATGGGGCAACATGCGCATCAGCGCAAACACCATTACCAACAAGCGCACGCTATTGACCATCGGCACGAATACTTGGACAGGCACGCCAGTAGTCGGTGTCGACAGTTATAACGGTTCGGCTGGCAGCCCAAGCTACACGCCAACATTCACACAAGACTATGTGGCAGCCAGCACACCGGAAGCATCGCTCAAAGTCAGTGGCAATGCGTGGTTCAAAGCGAATGCCATCAATAACGAATACAGTTCAGTCGCCATCGCCGGCGTAGAGACATTTAGCGCAACCCTCAACCAGACAGCGCTTGTGCTAAATAATGTTGAAACGCGAAATGGGGTGCAAAATAATTTTGTCAATGAAGTAGTGGGTTGGCATTGGAGTATGTGTGGTGGAGGTGGGTTTCCGCCCAGCCCTCCGTACCCATGCAAGGTGAATGATTATGCATGGGTCAACCACCCAACTTATCCTTCGGACACGATCACGACACCTGTCGGCTACGTCAATGCCACCCATACCGCCGCCGTCATCAAGGGTGATGCTGGCGGGGTTAACAACCAAACCATATCCAGCGGCGCAGTCGGTGGAACAGCCGCCACCCTGGGTGCAACGTTGGGGTCATCGCAAGGCAGCGTATCGGCAAGTAATGGCTCCAACACGGTCACTGTTCCCAGCAGCGGGCTGTATACCTTGCACTCACAGCCCGGTCAAAACTATCTTGTCACCACCGATCCGCGTTTTACCAACTACCAGAATTTCGTCTCTAGCGACTACATGCTGAATCGTTTGTCGCTCGATCCGTTGTTGATTCAAAAACGGTTGGGCGACGGTTTCTACGAACAGAAACTCATTCTCGACCAAATCACCGAACTGACCGGTCGCCGCTTCCTCGGCCAAAATGCCAGCGCCAACGAGCAATACACAGCCTTGCTGGATGCAGGTGTAGAAGCCGCCCAAGAACTCAAGCTGGTTCCTGGAGTGGCCCTGACTGCAGACCAAGTCGATGCGCTTACCTCCAACATGGTTTGGCTGGTTGATCAGATTGCCGAGTTGCCGGATGGCACGACACAACACGTGCTTGCGCCCAAGGTTTATCTCACCCGTGTGCAACTGGCCGACCTCAAGCCCAGCGGGGCTTTAATTGCCGCGGATGTGATCGACATCAAAATTACCGAGAAACCACAGATCGCACAGGCGCCTGAATTCGGCAAGATCACCGATGGGACTGCATTCCGCATGCCACTACCGAGCGGGAATATGGTCAAACCACAGGATGGATTTGTCGCGATCAACGACGGTGCGATGTTATACGCGTCGAATGAAAACAGCAAAATCGTGACAGACGGGACAGTAGAACGCCTCCAAATTGTTCTCAAAGACAATGTTGCAGTTGGCGATCTGGAACCCGGCCCGGCTATAACCGGGAACAAGATCGCCTATGAAAGCAAGCCGCAACTGACCAGCGGTGCACTCAATAACAGCGGTACCATCCGTGCTAACACCTCGCTTTCCATCGACGCCAAGGACATCAGCAACCGGGGTGGCACCATCAGTAGCGGTGGCAGCCTGGATTTGAATGCCAGCAACGATATCCTCAACCAATCCGGCAATATCAACGGCGGGAGCGTTACGCTCACTGCGGGCCGCGACATTGTCAGCGAACGCCTGACTGACAGCACAAGTTCGCAACAAACACAGCGGACGGAGATGGGCGGATTCGGCAAAGTCGCGCTTAACACTATTCAGCAAAGCAGTTTTACCACCACGCTTATCCACGGAACAGCAGGAATTACTTCCACTGGTACTCTCGACATCAGTGCGGGCCGCGATGTCACCCTTGCAGGCAGCAATGTTAACGCGGGTGGCGATGCCGCCATCAATGCTGGGCGCGACTTGACCGTGCGCACCGTCACCGTCCAGGAAACCGCCAGCAATGATGCCATCAGTACCAGCCACACCGAGCAACTTGCCAGCAGCATCACAACCGGTGGCAATCTCATGCTTGCATCCGGTAATGACATGCACCTGACATCGGCGTCACTGGAGGTCGGCAAAGATGCCACTCTTGCGGCGGGTGGAGATTTAACGCTGGATACCAGCAAAAACGTTGACAGCGTCAACGTTGACACGAAAACAACCAAGGTGCGCAGGTACGATGAAACCGTACTCGGTACTACCCTGAATGCTGGCGGCAATGTCACACTGACTGCAACAAGTGTTAAGACCGGCGAAACGACCGGTACTGCCGAACCGGGTGCCGATACAAACACGGGACGTGCTGACGGTAAAGGCAACATCCTGCTGGCAAACGCAACCATCAACAGCAAAGGTACGCTTGCTGTTATTGCCGATGGCAATGTGGATATCACCAGTGTCGATGAAAAACACGAAACCTTCCAGCAGACAGTCACCGAATCGAATGGCTTTCTCTCATCAACCACAACAACCAGAACGAAAGAAAGCAGTAGCAGTTCTGCCAAAGGCAGCAACCTGAGCGGTACCAACGTCGTTGTGCAAGCAGGCGATCAAGACGCCAAGACAGGTGATATCACCATCAAGGGCAGTACTATCGCCGCCACCGAAGTGGTGAGCATCGATGCAGGCCACGACCTGAACATCGTCAGCGCAGAAGACAGCGCCAGCGCCAGCTCATCGGAAGTAAAAACGACCAAGGGCTTGACGATGGGCAGCAGCGGCCCCGAATTAGGCAAGAACACCACCAACACCGTCACCGACGGCAGCACCACCCAGGTATCCAGCACCATCACGGGTAAAAACATCCTCACCCAAAGCGGCAACGACACCCGCATCAGTGCCTCCAATATCCAGAGCAAAGTAGACACCACCCTGTATGCGGGCAACAACCTCTACATCGAATCGGTGGCCAACACCCTGCGCCACAACCAGGAAACTACTGAAACCAAGATCGGTCTCAACATTGCCATGATGGACGGCCGCCTGCACGATATCTCCGTGGGCACTAACGGCAAGATAACCGAAGACGGCAACACCAGCTCAACCCAGGTAGGCAGCCAGATCGGCAGCGAGGGCAGCGTCAATATTCTTTCCGGCAACAGCATGCTCATCAGTGCCAGCAAGCTCAAGGCCGGCACCGACATGAACCTGTCTGCAGGTGGAGACATCCTCATCTCCGGCCAATACGACCAGACCACAACGGAAAAAAGTACCGCTACGCGCATGAGCTCGATGAAGAGCAAAGACAAAATCAGCGACGAGACACAAGACTACACCTTCGTCGGCAGCTCACTCGATGCTGGCGACAACCTCAACATCAAGGCCGGAAACAATATTGATTTCACCGCCGCCATGCTCAGCAGCGGCGCTGACACCAACCTCACCGCCGAAGAAGGGCAAATCCGCTTCCTCACGCAAAAGAACATCAAAATCGTCAGCCAGACCGTTGACGACGAGGACCTCGTCTACGAAGTCCACAAAGGCAAAGGCAGCAAAGACGAAGCCCTCGTCTACACCCAGATCAAAACCGGCGGTAAACTCAATGTCGATGCTGCCAAAGGCGTAGTCGTAGAAGTCGACGAAGTCCCTGCAGTCCCAGTCGCGGAAGAAACCACCGACAAAGACGGCAATGTCATACCCGCCACGCCAGCCCTGACCACCGACCCCAACATCATCCCGCACCCCACCTTCAGCGCCAGCACAGCCGCCCTGGTCAAACAACCGGGCATGGAATGGATGGGCCAGATGCTCAAGCGCGATGACGTCGACTGGCAAAAAGCCGCCGTCGCGCATGACCACTGGGATTACAAAAACCAGAACCTGACAGAAGCCGGGGCAATCATCGTCGTCGTGGTCGTTACCTACTTCACGGCGGGCGCGGCCAGCAGCGCCGCTACCTCGGTCACCACCGCCACGGGCAGCGCAGCCGTAGGCGCAGCAGCAGGCGCAGCCGTCACCAGCCTCGCCACCACCGCCGCCCTCAGCTTCGCCAACAACGGCGGCGACTTGGGCAAAACCCTTAACGATCTGGGCAAGAAAGAAAGCATCCGCGGCCTGCTCACCGCCATGGTCACCGCAGGCGTACTGCAAGGCCTGAACTCCACGCTCGGCATCGAAAAAGTCAACGCCAAATCTTCCTTCGGCCAACAACTCGGCAAAAACCTCATCGACAACACCGCCAGCACCGTCCTCAACCACGCCATCAACGGCGGCGACCTGCAACAGATGCTGGAACAAAGTTTCAAGAGTGCCTTCATCGACACCGGTGCCGCACAGACCGCCTACAAGATTGGCGACATGAAGGGGAAGGAACTCAACAACTTCACCCACAAGCTCGCTCATGCCATTGCCGGCTGCGCAGTGGGCGTGGCCAAGGCAGGCGACTGTAGCAGCGGCGCACTGGGTGCAGTGGTGGGCGAACTGTCGGCGGAATTTTACGCTCCGGAGAGCACAGCGGGCATGACGCAGGAGCAGATCGACAAAATGAAAATCGACACCGTCAACTTCGCCAAGATAATGGCGAGCGTGGCGGCGGCGGTCACGGGCGGGGATGCGGAAGCGATCAACCTGGCGGCGAGTACGGGGGGGAATGCGGCGGAGAATAATCGGTTGCTGCATTTGGATGAGCAGGATCGCATCAAGAAACTCGCCAAAGGCGACCCAGAGGAGGAAGCGAGGCTTACAGCTGCTGCGTGCGCACTTACGCACTGTGCGGATGGGGTACCCAAAGATGATCCCAGTTATGGGTACCTCAAAATGCTACAAGAAACAGGCAGTGGCATGCAGGATGAAATGACTTTGCTCTCCAATCAAACAGAGTGGAATGGGCAGGGTTGGAATCGACTCTTCCAATATTCTAAAGTTGACCAATATATCTCTGACCCAGCTTCCCAAAGCAAATTGGGGACACGTGCAGGTGGTGTGCTGCAAGCATTTGCTGGCTCTGCGACTGCGATTGGTGGTGGTGGTTTGTTTGCTGGCGGTGTTGCTACTTGCCTTGAGACAGGTATAGGTTGTTTTGCTGTCGCCGGAGGTGGGGCGATGACGGTTTATGGCTACGATATGACCATAGCTGGTACAACCACAGCCTACACTGGAAATCCGACCTTGACCTATGGTGAGCAAGTTTTGCAATCGTTGGGGATGAGTCCGCAGGCGGCAGGTATAACGTATGCGCTTGTCGGATTGAGTCCCGCTATCACTCCTGCGATACAACAAGCCTTTATGAAGGCAGCCCCACAAATAGATGCATCGATATTAAATTCGCAGGCAAAAATAGGGCAGAACATAGATGATATTGCTTCAAGTTTGGCAACAAATTCAACTCACCGCGCAGGAACTGCAGATAGAGTTGTGCTAGGAAAATGGGAAGGAAATTATGAAGGTTATGTTGGTGATGCCAAGCTGAATGGAGGTATTTGGTATCAGACAGATAAGGGTGTTTGGGAAAAAATGACTAATGGGCTAACCGATGCAGAAAAAGTGACAGTCGCATGGAAGGTAAATGAATCATTTTTGAAACAACAGCTACAAGCTGGGATTCCACGATTTGAATTTGTCGGTGAGCCTATTGTAAATACGCTTGCAAACCCCGCAGTAGCATCTTCCTTTAGAGTGCGAGAAATCCAGTATTTATCGCAGGAAGCGCCCAAATGGGGCTATGTGCGTGAAGGAAATTCTTGGGTAAAAAAATAAGAGGTCGGAAATGTATACCTGCAAAAACATACATTTGATAGCTGATTCATTTATGCATGCAAATGGATTTAGCTGGCAGCAAGATGAATTAATGTTTGGCGAAATACCGACCGTATATTGGTCTGGTAGGGGTGTCTACCTCAGAATTCGCCTTATCGAAAGACAATGCGAGACGGAAATATCAATTCTGAAAGATGAGGGGGCGGGTCTGCCACAACATCGTAATGACTGGGTCAATGTGTTCACCTTTACGGATGAATACCAAAGGCGACTTAAAATGACAGTAGAAGAACTTGTCTCACAGCTTGTTGTGTCCACTTCAGATTGTTTAGCTCAGTTGGCGGATGGGCTCGTCAAGTTGATACCAATTTTGGACCGAGCAATACTAGCTTCCTTAAATCAAAAAAGGGTCAATGAGCAATCTGGGGCGGTTCGCAAACCAAATTGAATCAAAGGAATCAAAGAGGGAATCAAAGGGAATCAAAGGCAATCAAAGGGGTCAATCAAAGGGGTCAATCAAAGGGGTCAGCTTCAATCAAAGGGGTCAGCTTCGCATTTAATTTTTCAAAATCATGCCACGTCGCCCACGCATCAAATTAGCCGAAGTCCCGCAGCACATCGCAAATCAAAGGGGTCAGCATCACATTTATTTTTGAACAACGGAGCAATCGGGGTCAGGTTCGCAATAAAGGCGCGAACAAAATTACTCGGATATTTAGGTGCCAAAGTGTGTGGATAAACAACATAGCGATGCGATGAAAACATTTCTCTCCCTATTGATCATCCTGCTGACCGGTTGCACAGCACTCCCCAGGTACAACTATCAATCGCAATCCAGCAGCGATCCGGTAATCATCTTTGGAGATCGTTTTGGCGAAAGTGCGATCAGCAGCCCTGCCAGATCATTCTCGATTAACACCAAAGATGCCGCTGCCAATATATGTACGGATTTTGACTTTGTGGGAACGACATCGGATCACTGGATGAGATTAAATAGTTCGACCATACAGATCAAAGCGCCAGTTGGCAGAGCTGTAGCCATTCGTGGCGTTTACTTTTATAGCGCTACCGCTGTGAATACCCAGGCACCCGTTACGACATGTGAGCCACCTGTACTCATGTTTCCCCCCAAAGCGGCTGCAATTTATTCGGTTGATGTGGATACCGCACATAACAATTGTTCACTCAGCATCGTGCAGAAATTGCCAAACGGTCAACAGGAAAAGGTAGAAGGATTAACTGTACTGCCTGCCTGTAGGGATCACTGATCATTCAGATAGAAGTGTTTCATCAAAATATTTTCAAGGAGACTGGTAATGAAGTTATTTGCTAAGGGTGTTTTGTGGGCGGTGTTGGCGGCAATGTCGTTAACGAGTTGCGGCGGGGGTGGTAGCACCATTCATGGCGGTGTGTTCATCATGGCAGGTACATACGCGACCGGATCTCCTGCGGTATATTCAGCAACGGTATTTGTTTACACGGATAATATGAATGGCGCTCCCATTACAGATGCAACGGTTATGGTGAATTCGCAGCCACTGACTTACGATGCGACAGCGAAATATTATATGGGTACTGTCTCGCCGGATGCTGGTAAATTCAACCTTTCCGTGACTGCTAATGGCGCCACTTATACATCCACTGTGGACGCATTCACTTCGATTCCCGCAATCCTTCTTCCGTCTTCCTTTATTGCTAATAACCCTAACACGATCACATGGACGAAGCCGGGTGGCGCTCCTGCAACAAGCAGCACGATGTTTTATAACCTGGAGATCGTCGATACCAATTTCAATAGAGTTTATGCGGGTGGATCGAATACAACAGAGAGTGTATTAATTCCGGCTGGCACAACGCTTGGAAGTACAAGTTACTACGTGAATTTATATGGAACACATCAGGTTTACCCAATCGCCAACGCTGCAACAGGCAGTAACTTTAGTATGCAGGCTTATGCAGCTCAGGCTATTTTACAAACGCAGTAGGTGTTGAATTATCGAACAATAAGGAACAGCAATTGTCTTATTGCATCCACCTAAACTACCTGGGTGGGACGTAACGAGGAACCAAAGGTACCGGAGTCGAATTGTTTTTGAAGACATAGGATGAAAGAGAAATATGCCCCGCCGCCCACGCATCAATCTGGCAGAACATCCGCAACATGTGGTGCAGCGTGGTCATAACCGCGAAGCCTGTTTCTTTGCAGACGAGGACTATTTGTTTTTCTGCACTGGCTGCGCGAGGGGGCGAAAAAATACTGCTGTGACATACACGAACCAAAGGTACCGAACCAAAGGTACCGGAGTCGAATTGTTTTTGAAGACATAGGATGAAAGAGAAATATGCCCCGCCGCCCTCGCGTCAATCTGGCAGAACATCCGCAACATGTGGTGCAGCGTGGTCATAACCGCGAAGCCTGTTTCTTTGCAGACGAGGACTATTTGTTTTATCTGCACTGGCTGCGCGAAGGAGCGAAGAAATACTGCTGTGACATACATGCTTACGTATTGATGACCAATCACGTGCATCTGCTGTTGACGCCACACCACCCGGATGCGATCTCTCTACTGATGCAATCCTTGGGGCGGCGCTATGCGCAATATGTGAATCGAATCTACAGACGCAGTGGCAGTGTATGGGAGGGGCGGTTCAAAGCGAGCCTGATTCAGGCGGAGGCATATCTGATGACCTGCTACCGCTATATCGAATTGAACCCGGTGCGTGCCGAAATGGTGCGCGACCCCGGCGAGTATCGCTGGTCTAGTTATCGTTGGCATGGTCTGGGGATGAGTAACGAACTGATAACCGACCATCCTCTATACGTGGCGCAGGGGATGGAAGAGGAAGCGCGCAGGGCGGCCTATCGTGCCTTGTTCAGGGCGCACCTGGATGCAGAGGCTCTGGATGAGATTCGCAAGGCGACGAGTCGAAGCCTGCCGTTGGGCAGCGAGCGATTCAAGGAGCAGGTAGAAGCCGTGTTGGGCAAGCGGGTAGGGTTGCAACCTCGCGGCAGGCGCGAGGCTGCGCCGACAACTATTGTTTTGCCCGGTCAGTTGGGGCTGGATTTGTGATGGGGATTTTTCATGAAAAAGAAATCGACTCCGGTACCTTTGGTAATGGGTTAATCAGTGGTCTATGCAGAGGAAATAAAATGACTCAATTGCTGAAATACATTGTCAAATTTCTGTCAGCACTTTTCGATGATTACGGCTTTTATATTAAGGAATCTAGTAATTCTGGAAATAGATTCTCAGGCGCCTCGATACTATTGGCATCTGGCGATGTTGAAATATTTTTAGCAATAGAGAGGGATGAAATCACGGCATACTTCCGCAGTACGCACGACTTACGAAAGAACAATTGGTATTCTTCTGAAATCATTCTTTCATTTCTAGGACACAGAGCACCCTGTGGTGTTTTGGACGAGTCAACATCCACTTTAATCAGAAATGAAATACCCAGAATTGTTGGCTGTTTACGCAAATCCGAGGCTGAGAGTACCCTTGTGCATTTAGATGAAATTGAAAAGCACAGATCAAAGCAAACCAGTGCCTCGACCAAACGCAAGGTCTGAAACGGGAAAACCAATGAACCAATGTGGGGTCTGCAATGTGGGGTCAGGTCTTGCAATGCAACATTCTCTTTTAAGGAATCGATGGGGTCGGTCTCAGGAATCGATGGGGTCGGTCTCGATTGATCGATAGATAAACAATGAAATTCAAATTTCCATCACCGGCACGCCAACTGCCTCATCTCTTCCTCGCCTTCTGCCTGAACTTCACGCAGACCGCCCAAGCCTATTCACTGGCACGGCTAACTAGCCTGCCCGGCTGTATGCAACAGTAATCATTTAGAGAGAAATATTTTGTGAAGTATTTTCAAGGAGACTGGTAATGAAGTTATTTGCTAAAGGCGTTTTATGGGCGGTGTTGGCGGCGCTGTCGCTAACGTTATCAAGTTGCGGCGGTGGCGGTGCGTCATCTACAAATACAACATCGTCAGCAAATTACAGTTCAATTACTCCAATAGGTACATCGAGCCTTGACAATAAAGGCATGCAAGGATACCAAACACCATCGACTGCAAATTCGATTAGTTTTATTCCACTTACCAAAGGAACTACACCTTTGACTGCCATGTACGTATTTACAAGTTTGTCAAAATACGCAGCACCAGAACCGTCATTTTCTGTTGCCGCAAATAAAGCAACAATAGTAGCCAGCATGATTGAAACCGGCTTTTATACAAATGGCAACCCATATTCACTTCCACACCTGAGGGCCACTTTCGACGGCAGCATCACCGAAACTGTAGACTTGGCAGGACATTACAACACGACGTTCGAGGAGAATAATTACTGGACCGGATTTTGTGCCAATGGAAAGTATATTATTTTGGCATTTGCTGACAAGCGCGTCTCTGGCACAACCCTTTCTCCTGGCGCTGGACTAAGTTATACGCAGTTTGGGGCATGGGATGTTGCTCCTTATGCAAGTGCTGGTATGTCATATTCACAGGTATTTGTCGGCATGGGTACGCCCACAGCAGCTATGCCGTCAGGTGTATATAGCTACTCCGGTGCAGTTGTAGGATATGTGGTGGATAGTAGTGGAGCCAAGCATTTAATAGAGGGAGATGTAACGCTTACCTTCGACTCATCTGCTTCTACAGTAGATGCCTCATTAGCTAACATGGTCACGAAATTGCCCGCAGCAAATCTGGTTCAGGGGAGCTTTAACGACTTGTCTTTTACTGGCAGTGTCACCGGAAATGGTTTTTCCGCATTGGCTGTTACAGTCAGTCCCATGAGTGGCTCTGTAACTCCCACCAGCACAGCTTCCATGACGCCAGGCACAACATCTGCAAGCATGTCTGGTCATTTCTACGGCCCGACAGCAAATGAACTAAGTCTGTCGTTTCAGTTAAGCGGGAATGGTGGAACGGGCGGAACTGTAAAATTGATAGCCGCACTCGCTGCCAAACAATAAGTTAGGGGGGCGGAGTGTGCTGCTTAGACTAACGGACATTGGGCGGGGCATTGGGGGGACATTGGGGACGGGTTAGCAATATTTTTCAAAACCGCAATCATCGGGGTCGGGTTCGCAATAAGTACAAAAACCAAATTACTCGGACATAACAATCGGGGACGGGGCTTGGGCGTGTAATTAGGTGTTCCGATCTGCAATGCGCATGTTTACTGCCACTATTGCAAGCAGGCCATGCATGCGGACAATACTCGCACCAGAATTGTCGACCAAAATACATTGACATATTCCGTTTTCCGGCGCGACAATGTCCGCGCATCGAAATACTCCGAAATTCAATAGCGTACAGCGGCAAATAGCAACCGAATACAGTCCTTTCGTAAACTGCAAGACGTAACAGCGGCACGAGGAGAATGTAATTGAAGTTGGATAATCCGCACATTCCTGAAACAAGAATAACACTCGGAACGCGCCCTGCTGTTCATTCTGCGTATCTGCTTGCACTGTTTTTCCTGCTGTGTCTGACCCTGTTGCCCGGTGCCGCGCGGGCGGCTACGGATTGGTCGGATGAGGTGGTGTATTTCGTGCTCATCGATCGCTTTGCCGATGGCGACAGGACGAATGATCGCGGCGTCGAGCGCCGTAACCCGGGCGGTTTCCATGGTGGCGATCTGAAGGGGTTGACCGGGCAACTGGATGAACTCGCCGATCTGGGCATCACCGCGCTGTGGATCAATCCAGTGCAGAAACAAATCACCCAGAGTTTTTACGCCAGCGCCCCGGCCAAACTGGGCATTCCGGAATTCAGGCATTTCGGTTTTCACGGTTACTGGATAGACGACTTTACGGCGATGGAGCCGCATTTCGGCAGTCTGGATGACTTGAAGAAGCTGGTGGAGGAAGCGCACAAACGTCATATCAAGGTGCTGCTCGATGTGGTTTACAACCATGCGGGTTACGGTTCCAGCTATGCATCGCGCCGGACATCGGACGGACAGGGTTGGCTGCGCACCGGCGAAGGAAATTGCGATGTCGATCCGCTCACCTGTGCGGTGGGCGGCCTGCCCGATTTCAGGACCGAATTGCCCGAGGTCAGGGATTACCTGCTGAACGCCAACATCGGTCTGGCCAAACAGGCCGGTGTGGACGGTTTCCGGCTCGATACGTTCAAGCACATCGCTACGGATTTCTGGCTGGAGCACCGGCGCCGCACGCGTGAACAACTCGGCAAGGATTTCTTTCTGCTGGCCGAGTACTGGGGCGGAACGGCCGGATCGCTCGATCCGTTCTTCGAGCGCGACGAAATCGACGCCGGGTTCGATTTCAGTTTCAAGGGCAGTTGCGAAGCGTTCGCAAACGGTCGCGGTCGTGCCGTCGCTTACGGCAGTTACCTGGGGTCACGTCACAAAGTGCGCAAGGGCTATTTGCTGGCGCACTATCTCTCCAGCCATGACGAACCCATGGCGCTGTACGACCTGAATGGCGACAAAGACAAATTCCGCATTTGCGCGGCGATCCAGATGACGTCCATCGGCATGCCGGTGATTTATTACGGCGAAGAAGTGGCGCGCGCCGGGAGCGAATGGCCGCTCAATCGCACCGACATGCCGTGGGGCGAGCGCGACATCCTGCCGGGCAAAGGCCTGGCCCGCGATGAAGCCATGCGCGATTTTTACAAAAAGCTCCTGCATATCCGCCACCGTCACTCCGCGCTGACACGCGGCGACTACACGCTGCTGACCGGGCCAAAAGACGCAGTGCTTGCGTTCCTGCGGCAGGATGAGCAATACAACGACAGCGTGATGGTCCTGGTCAACCGCGAAGACAAGGTGTCGGAGGCGGACTTTGTGGCGCCGGACAACTGGAACCGCCAGCCGGTCATGGATGACCTGACCAATATAGCGGTAACGACTTCTGCAGGACATATCAGGTTGACCATGGCACCCAGGTCGGTGCGCATATTCAGCGTGAGTTCAGGAAAGGTGGAGCACTGATGGCCTCAATTCGCTTCGACAAGATCGGGAAACAATTCGGCGAGACCGAGATCATCAAGAACCTCGAGTTCTCCGTGAACGACGGGGAATTCATGGTGTTTGTCGGCCCGTCCGGGTGTGGCAAATCCACGGTATTGCGCATGATTGCCGGGCTGGAAACCATCAGCAGCGGCGAAATATGGATCGGCGATCGCGTGGTCAACAATGTCCATCCCAAGGACAGAGACATCGCCATGGTGTTCCAGAGCTACGCGCTCTATCCGCATATGAGCGTGTACGACAACATCGCCTTCGGCCTGAAGATACGCAAGCTGCCCGACGCGGATATCCGCAAGCGCGTCAAGGATGCCGCGGAATTGCTGGGGCTGGTGAATTTTCTCGACCGCAAGCCCAAGGCGCTGTCCGGCGGACAGCGCCAGCGCGTCGCGCTCGGGCGCGCCATCGTACGCAATCCTTCCGTGTTCCTGTTCGACGAGCCCCTGTCCAATCTGGACGCCGAACTGCGCGTGCAGATGCGCGCCGAGATCAGCAAGCTGCAACGGCGCCTCAACACCACGACCGTGTATGTGACGCACGACCAGGTCGAAGCCATGACCATGGGTCAGCGCATCGCGGTGCTGAGCGCGTGCGACAAGAACAAACCGCGCGCCACCAATCTGATGCAATGCGGTTCGCCGATGGACCTGTATGACCGGCCCGACAATATTTTCGTGGCGCGCTTCATCGGCACGCCCAACATGAACATCGTGCCCGCGCGCTTGAGCGACGACGGTTCCACCGTCAATTCGCTCGGCGGCAGCATGCCGGTCAGTGCGCAATTCAAGCAGGCCGCGCAGGCGATGCGCGGGCGTGAAGTGATGCTGGGCATTCGCCCCGAGCACATCGGCGCTGCCCATGAAATCGACTGGCCGCAGACACAGGCCATACAGGGGCAGGTCGAAATGGTGGAGCTGCTGGGTCACGAAGCCATTCTGCATTTCAAGGTTGGCGGGCAAATCATGGTCGGCCGTTTGCACAGCCACGGGCACCTGCCCGCGCCCGGTGATACGGTCACCATGCAAATGAAATGCGAGGCGATCCATTTGTTTGATCCGGTTACGGAGTTGCGCTTGCGTTGATGAGACGCCGATTTATTGCTCCGTTCGCCCTGAGCTTGTCGAAGGGTGAACGGTTTAAACCAGTTCTTCCCTAACTTTTTCGAGGAGAAAGAAATGAAACAGCGATTGAAAATCATTCTGGCAACCGGCCTGCTGCTCATGGCCGGCATTTTCACTGCTGCACAGGCAGCCGACCTGGTGGTGTGGCATGCCTATCGGGGCGCCGAGAAGACGGCCTTCGAAAAAGTCGCCAAGCTGTATGAAATAAAAAAGGGAATCAAGGTGACGACGCTGGCCATTCCTTACGACGCTTACGCCGACAAGATCACGGCATCGGTGCCGCGCGGCAAAGGGCCGGATGTATTCATCTATGCGCAGGACCGGCTGGGCGGCTGGATCGAATCGGGAAAGACGGTCGAGCCCATCGGTTTTTATATCGATGATGCAACGATGAAACAGTTCTTGCCCGGCATGATGGATGCGATGACCTACAAGGGTACGGTGTACGGCTTGCCGATCAACTACAAGAGCATCACGCTGATCTACAACAAGGCGCTGGTCAAAACACCGCCCAAAACATCGGCCGAACTGGTCAAACTCGCCAAGTCGCTGACCAACGCCGATTCGGGCCGCTATGGCCTGGCCTACTGGTACACCAACTTTTACTTTCACGCCGCGCTGATGAATGCCTTCGGCGGCAAGGTTTTCGACAAGGACGGCAAGCTGGTGCTGAATTCGCCGCAGACGATTGCCTCCATCAAGCAGATGATGAAGTGGTACAAGACCGATGGAATCATGCCCACGGAGCCTTCCGAAACCCTGGTGTCATCGATGTTCAACGAGGGCAAGGCGGCCATCGTGTTCAACGGGCCCTGGTTCATCGGCGAGATTTCTCCTTCCGTCAATTTCGGTCTGGCGGTGTTGCCGACCATAGACGAAGCGGGCGGCAAGCCGATGCGTCCGTGGCTGACCATCGAAGGCGCCTATGTATCCGCCAGTTCCGGACAAAAGGAATCGGCCTACGATTTTGCCAAATTCCTGACCTCGGAGGAGGCGGGGTTGATCCTGTCGCTGGAAGGGCGCCAATTGCACACCAACTCGGCCATCTACAAGGACAAGCGCGTCATGAACGATGTGGTGCTTAAAGCTTTCCACGACCAGTTGAACAGTGCCGAACCGATGCCCAACCGCGCGGAAATGACCATGGTGTGGTCGCCCGTGACCACCGCGATGAACAAGGTGGTGAAAGGCAACGCCACGCCGGAAGTGGCGCTGAAGGAAGCGACGGGCACGATACAGGACAGCATCACCGCCCTGCGCAAGGGCCGCTGAGTTCCGGTTATCTCTCGAGCAGACAGCGATGAACCTTGCCGAACATCTGAAGCGATCCGCCGTGCTGGGCCTGGGCTTCAGCATGCTGCTGTCGCTGGTGCTGGGCACATGGATGTTCCGCGCGGAAGAAAATGATCTGCGCCTGCAGCAAAGACAGAGGCTCGCTGTATTGCGGGCCAATGCGCTGGTGCTTGCGGTGGCCGACACCGATGCGGCAGCCACACGCAGCCGCGTGCAGGAAATGCAGGAGCTGAATCCGCAAATCGAGTCCGTCATCATCGTGGCCGGCACGCAGTTGCTGGCCTCGACGCGCGCGGAGGATGGCGCGCCGCGAGCGCTCAAGCGCGAAGAAAAGCCGCTGTACGACCTGAGCAACCTGATCCGCACCGCGCGCGAAACCAATCGCGGCGAAGAAGTGGTGCGCAAGAAAACCGTCCAGATCGAGGAAACGACCAGAGGCCATCTGGTGGTGACGCTGCCGTATTTGTCGGGGGGCGAATATGCGGGAATCCTGCAGATGAAATTCAACACGGCGGGAGCGGATACCTTGGGCGACAAGGCGGACTCAATTGCGCTGCCGCTGTGGATGCTGTTGGCCGCGCTGCTTGCGGGCACTTTCCTGCGCTTGCATCCCGAGAAAAAAATTGATCTCTCCAAGCTGATTGCCATCGGCGTGTTTCTGCTGATTGCGCTGCTTTACCAGCAGCAGCGTATCGAACGGCTGGAGCAGATCGAAGTGCAGGATAACCAGTCCGTGGCTGCGGATTACCTTGCGCTTGCGCAGCAGTACGATCGCCTGGGAATTTTGTCCCTGGCGCGCGATCCGGCAAGCGTGAACCGGTGGGACACCGACCAATATCAGCGTCCGCTTGGACTGATCGGTGCCGACGGTAGAATATCAACCGAAGGTCAAGCCAGGCAATTTGCCAAACGTGCCGGCCTCTTCAAGCCGATCCTGTGGGCGATCAATCTGCTGACTGCAGCCGTGCTGCTGATGTTCATCTACGGCTACGCGGCGCGCGGCTATGCCGCGTTCAGGAAGAATATCGACGCCTATATATATGTGGCGCCCGCCATGATCGGCATGCTGGTGCTGGTGTTTTTCCCGTTCGCGTACGGCATCGCGCTGTCGTTCACCGATACCACTTTGTATAACGAATCCCTGCCGTTCCAGGATCGCCTGATCGGGTTTGAAAATTTCCGGCACATTCTCGGCGACTTCAATGTGTACCAGCACACGCCGGACGGCATCAGCTGGAACTACCAGAATTTTTACTGGACGCTGATGGTCACCGTGATGTGGACCGTCACCAATGTCACCATCGGCGTGTCCGTGGGATTTCTGCTGGCGATGGCGCTGAATACGGATGGGTTGAGAGGCAAGGCCGTTTATCGCGTGCTGCTCATCCTGCCCTGGGCCATCCCGAACTACATCACTGCTCTGGTCTGGCGCGGCATGTTCCATCCGCAGTTCGGCGTGATCAACCAGGTGCTGCAGATGTTTGGCATGGAGCCTGTCGCGTGGTTCGACGGTGTGTTCAGTGCCTTCTTTACCGGCGTGGCGACCAACGGCTGGCTGAGCTTTCCGTTCATGATGGTGGTGATACTGGGCGCGCTGCAATCCATCCCCAAAGACATGTACGAGGCGGCCGAGGTCGAGGGCGCCAGCCGCTGGCAGCGCCTGCGTTTCATCACCCTGCCCTTGCTGAAGCCGACCCTGATCCCGGCCATCGTGCTGTCGGTGGTGTGGACCTTCAACATGTTCAACATCATCTTCCTGGTCTCCGGCGGCGAACCCGGTGGGGCCAACGAAATCCTGGTGACCAAGGCGTACAAGATCGCTTTTGAAAACTACCAGTATGCCTATGCCGCCGCCTACTCGACGGTGATCTTCATGATCCTGCTGGTGTATGGTTTCTTCCAGACGCGCATCACCAAAGCGACGGAGTCTTTCTGACATGGCCGAACCCAAAACAAAAAATCATCTCTGGCTGCATGTGTCGCTCATTACCTTCACGATGCTGGCGTTGTATCCGGTGTTCTGGGTGCTGGCGCTATCGTTCTCTGGCCAGCAAAGCGTGGGCCTCATCGACCTGCCGAAAGATCCGAGCTTCTTCGAACGCCTACGCGGGATATTGCCGTTCCCCGCGCACTGGTCGGTGAAAAACTATGTGGAAGTGTGGACGGAACAGCAATTCGGACGCTGGTTGTGGAACAGCGTGGTGATTTCGGCGATGACGACCTTGCTGGGTGTGTTCCTCGCCTGCACAGCGGCCTACGCATTCTCGCGTTTCCGTTTCCCGGGACGGAATACGGGCATGCTCATGTTCCTGGTGTCGCAAATGTTTCCCGGCACGCTGATGCTGATCCCGCTGTTCATCATCATTGTGAAACAGCTGCAACTGGGCAACACCTATATAGGACTGGTCATCGTGTACGCGACCACTTCGATCCCGTTCTGCGTGTGGATGCTCAAGGGCTACTTCGACACGATTCCCTACGACATCGAAGAGTCGGCCATCATCGACGGGGCGTCCCGGCTCACCATTTTCTGGCGCATCATCCTGCCGCTGGCCAAGCCCGCCATCGCCATCACCGCGCTGTTCTCGTTCATGACCGCATGGAACGAGTTCATTCTCGCCTCGGTGTTCATGGAATCGGAAGCGAACTACACCGCACCTGTCGGGCTGAGATTTTTTGTGGGCGGATTTTCATCGCAATGGGGTTTTTTCGCGGCCGGTTCGGTGATCGTCTCGCTGCCGGTGGTTGCCTTGTTCCTGCAATTGCAGAAATACCTGATTTCCGGCCTTACTGCCGGAAGTGTTAAATAAATACAACAAGGGGGTTTGCATAAAATAGTCGAGGAGTATACTCGGGCATCGCATGTGGGACACATGTCTTTGTTCTTCAGGGTTTTTTGTTTCCGGCAACGCGCCAATATTGTTCGTGATGGTGATGAAATAGTTTTTCAAATGTATCAAGTATCTGATCTCGGAATTTTGTCAGTAAGTTTTCTAACTGTAATGTTCGATAGAGAGAAGGAGAAAGCAAATGATAAACAACAAGACCTCGCTGGCAATCTGCCTGGCGTCCTTTCTGGCACTGAGTGCCGCCACCGCCCAAGCCGAAGTGTTCACCGACCCCAAAGGCGACGACAACGGGCCGGGCAATTATGTATATCCAACCGACAGTGTCTACAAGTCGGGCTCGTTCGATCTCACCAAACTGTCGGTCGCCAAGAAGGGCGACCAGGTCGAGTTTGCGGTCGACCAGAACAGTTCGCTGGAAGACCCGTGGGGAATGGGTAACGGATTCTCGGTGCAGATGATATTCATCTTCGTCAAGACCGGCCCCGGCGGTCACACGGAAAGTCTGCCCGGCCTCAACGTGCAATTTGCCCCCGGCAGCGAGTGGAACAAAGTGGTGATTTTGTCGCCGCAGAAAAAAGCCCGTGTCATGGGCGAAGCAGAAACAAAGGCACCCAAACTGCTGGCTGACATCGTTGTTCCCAACATCACACGCGGCAGCAATCGCACCATCAAGGGTTCAGTGCCGCTGAGCGAATTGGGTGGCGATGGCAATGTCGATGGCTGGTCGTATCAGGTGATCATGCAGTCGAATGAAGGCTTCCCGGCCGCCGGCGATCTGCTGACGCGCAAGGTGAATGAATATGAGGGTCAACACCGCTTTGGCGGTGGCAACGATGCCGACTGCGACCCGCACGTGATGGATGTGCTGGATGGTTCCGATGCCAAACAGGCGGACATGCTGGCCTATACCTGCGGTCCGAACGGAGAATCGGTCAAGCGGGCAACGCTGCAAATGATCAAGCAGTAATTCATATTGAATCACCCACATGAAAGGGAATGAAAATGAATAAGCTAAAACTTACCCCAATATGTATGGCCATCGGGATGGCATTTGCGGGTTCGGCATCTGCTGCAACTGTGGATTTCAGCGGTTCGAATTTTTACATGAAGTTTCTGGATGGCAATATGCGCAAAGCATCCACTGCCAGTATCGATACCGCCAGCGGCAGCGATCAGGGGCAATTCACCGAACTGAATCTCGTGTTCAAGGCAACGCTTTCATCAAAGGTCGAAGCGGGTGGACGTATCCAGAGCCGCAGCAGTGCATCTTACTGGACCGACTACGGCGGATTTGGCAACGAGGGCAACGTCAACAACAACGTCAACGACATGAAATTCATGAAATTGCGCGGTGCTTATGCCCTGTTAACCCCGGGTTATGACTGGTTGACCCAAGTGCGCGTGGGATCAAGCGATTGGGGGATGTTCGATCCCTTTACGGTCGGCAAGGTCAGGTACATCGACCGCGACAACTACAATGGATTCTATTTCCAGGGGCCTATGGCGGGAAGAAGCACCTGGGAGTTCGCTCGGGTTTCCCTGCCGAACTACCTGCAGTTCAACTATGGCCAGGGCGCAACGTGTTGCAGTACCGATGCGACGCAGTACAACGAAGCAGTCTACATCGCGCAATTTAAAGTGCCGGTAGGGCCGGTGAAACTGACGACGAGCTATCAGTCGTTTGTCGATCATATGCTGGGGGCGACTGCGAATCCCAATACTGGCACCAACACACAGGGTATCTATAAAAATACGGTGTTCTCGCTCAAGGCGGATGGCAGCGTGATGGATTCGCTTGATTTGCGCGGTGCGGTGTACCGTTCTACATCCGATCCTTCTACCGGCGCTATCGGGGAAAATTGGGGAAATACGCCCACAGGTAGTATCAACAGCGGTGCCGTCAAGCTCGATGCCGATTGGGCTACGCCAATGGACGGCCTGAGTTTTAATTTCCAGTACTTCAATATCGGGGCGGGCTACTTCAGTATGGCAGCAGCGCGTCGCGAATCAGACGTGTTGCTCACGGAAGGCTCCGAGTCGGCCTGGTACAACTGGGGAAGCAATCCGCTCTGGCTGGGTGGTGCGACGGCTGACTACACGCAGGGAGCGGCTTCACCGAAAGGTGGGCTTGGCGTACCAAACGGAACCCAAAACGGTCTGACCGATAACGACTTCATGGACTTCAACGAATCGCCCGCCGAGTCGGTGGTAGGCTGGAAGGGGCTTACAGTAGTGGGGAAACTGGACGCGGCCGATTCACCGATGTCGCTGGAATTGACGCGCGTGGGCTACAACAACAACTGGCAGGGATATCCAACCACCGGGCCGCTGTATAACGTCTTCGCCGCGAACCAGGATCGCAATACCAACATCATCGCGTTCAAGCTCAACCACCTCTTCAATGTGATGGGTGGTCTCGACACCAACTTCAAATTGAAACGCGTGGATGACAAGGATAAAGTGAGCCTTGCTACGGCAGCGGATGATCGGAAAGTCCTCGATACCGGTGCGACAATCAGCGTCGGCAACCAGTTGTTTGCGGATCTGTATGGAACCGTGTCGTATGGCCGCTATATCCGCGACATTACGTCCGGGCCAAACACCTTCAACAACTCGAAGAGCATCTACAGCCTGAAGTTCGCGTACAACTTGCCGGGATTCGAGACGGGGCTGCTGACGCAATGGATCCAAGGTAACGGCAATCCGACGGAAACAGTGGGTGCCAATACCAAGATCCTGCAGTACCGCATGAAGGCCTATTCGCAAGTCAATTTTTAAGACTTGAAAAAGTTCAGATCGCCCTTAAGACGAACCCTCCCGTGTTTCGGGAGGGTTTTTTTATCGCGCGAGCTTTGCTCTTTTCAGTCTGGCTTGCGTGCTGGCGTATACTGCTGGCGCGAAATCCGACCTGTCTTGCGTTGAACGGATCAAATTTGCATTCCATGGAAAGGCGAAGGATATTGATGTGAGAATATTTCTGCTGATTGCATTGATGTTGTCCATGCTGGATGCCTTGGCGCAACCCCTGGCCGTTATCGACGACCCGGCGGGCGATGATTTTGGCGCCGGTAACCTGGTCTATCCGCAACGCGCGGATTTTCATCCGGGCGACCTCGACCTGCTCCGGTTGCAGATCAGCCGCGACAAGGATGGCTATTGGTTCGAGGCGAAATTCAAAAACTCGATAGCTGATCCAAGTGCCGTGCAAACTACGAATAGTCCCGAAGCGCTGAAAAACTCGGCCCGCAAAGGCTTCTACCAATTCAATCTCGACATCTACATCGATACCGACCGCATCGCCGGTTCGGGCAACACCTTCACCCTGCCGGGACGTCACGTTTCGATCAATCCAGCCGATGCATGGGAAAAAGCCGTGGTCCTGACGCCGCGGCCCGAGTTGATGCGCGAACAGTTGTTGGGCGCCGTGAAGGAACAATTCCCGGCTCGGTCTGATGCCGAGATTGAAGCCGGGGTAGACCAGTCGATGTATTTCCCGACACGGATCAAGGTTCGCGGCAAGACGATTTCGTTTTTTGTGCCCGCTGATTTCTGTGCGGGAAACGATGGAGCTGGCTGGGCGGTGACTGCATTGGTCACTGGAGCCATCACGGATATCCCTGCCGATTTATCGTTCTTCCCAACCACAAAATCTCCCCTCGAACGAATCCCCTTGGGGGCAATGCAGCCATCCGAAGGCCATCCAAGGGACACCTTCGGCTATAGCGGTGTCTTGCCGAGTCCGGTGGTGGATTTGCTTGGTGGTACTGCCGAGCGACAAAAGCAACAGCTTGCCGCCATGACTGCACTCACCGGGGTTGCCTGGGGGGCGCATGCTGCCGCTGCATCGGCAAACAGTGCTGCCGTCATGCCGACTGCAACGATCGACAGGCTGTTCGGGGCAGCGAGCCTTGACGTGGCGCACAAGGCGGCAATCCCTGACGCGGCGAATCCGGTCGCCGATCAAAATTCCATCGTCAAACGGCTGCAGACTCTGCAGGAGTTGTTGGATCAAAAGCTCATTGATGAGACGGAATACAAACAGCAAAAACAGCGCATTCTGAAAGAGCTGTAACGGATTTCAAATTATCCTGTGCAATAGGCAAAATGTTTCCCGTTGCTTGCCGGGAGCAACATCCGTCCCGGCCCGTCAGCTTCCCGCCGCAAATTTCGCGCCGCGCCGTTCTGCCATGCGTTGGCCGATCGCCGCTGTTTGTTGCGGGCTGAGCAACCGTGCGGCAAGCGGCAGCAGTTCACCTTCCTCGACCGCAATATGCCCGGTATAGCTGCCGATGAATTTTGCGGTCACTGCGTCGGGGAGCCGGATATCCGCGCCCTCGGCAACCTGCAGCAATAGCGGACGCAATGCATTCCAGGCGCCCAGCATGACAATATGTTCGGAGAGCAGGCGTCCCAGCAGGTCATGCAGTCGCGGCCGGTTGGATCCGGCGGCAATGCGCAGTGCGGGGAACACATCTTCTTCTTCGTCCTGGTGGTGGAATTGTCCGGCGGTGTCGAAGTAACGCAGGATGTCCTGTGCAGCCTGCCGGGCCTGTTGATCGCAACCGTTGCTTGTCAGGTGGGCTGCCAGTTTTTGCAGCGTTTCACACTGGCGCAGGATTTTGCCGTGACAGGCGTGCAGCATTTCCAGCGGGTGGTCGAAAGTCGGGGCGGGTTCTGTGGAGGTGAATGTAATCATGGTCAGTGCAGAAACAGGATGGGGTTATGGAAAATGGCGACAAGCACGATATAGCCGAATACGGCTTGTGCGGCCAGCCAGGCAAGCACGCGAATGGTGATGGTTTTGCCGTATTTCAGCGCAACGAAACCCAGGCCGATGTACAACAGCAGGCAGCCCACTTTGACGGTCAGCCAGGTATCCACGAAAGGATATTGATGCGTGACGACAGCCAGTGCGATAGCAGAACCGAGCAGGAGCGTGTCCACGATATGCGGCACGATTTTGACCCAGCGCTGCCGCATGACAGGTGAACCGCGAAATTGCCAGATGCCGCGCAACAGGAATAGCGTGTAGCTGGTCGCCGCGCAGCTGATATGCAATCCCTTGAGCAACAGAAAATCCACAGTCAATTCTCCCGGATGGCTGCAAGCGTGTGCCGGTACACCGCTATTGCGCCAAGCAGCGCATATCCAAGCAACACACCCTGCACCAGCAAACCCAGTGCCAGCAGCCATGCTGCGGCATGCCACCAGGGCGCAAACAGTGCGACAGCCAGCGTGCCGCGATGCAGCCACAAATGCCGCCACATCCGGGGTTCCGGCATGATCTCCTTCATATTGGGAACGCCGACATTCATCCCGCCACGGAACAGATGGAACCAGACCAGAAACGGCACGATCTTGTACAACATGCCGTGCATCACCGACATGGCAAAGCCGAGCAGAAAGATCATGACGGTCAGCGTTTCAAGATGTTCGATTGTTGGCAGCCACGGCGTTGCTATCGCCAGCAGCGCGGCGCACAACAGCGCCATCATGCCCAGCCCGAAAAAACTCAGTGTGGCATCTGCGACCTTGCGCCGCCGTCTGCGTTGCAAGCCGAGCGTCACCAACGCAAAACTGCCTGCCAGAATCCAGAACAGTGTTTGTGTCGCAACCGTCAGCCGATGCGCATCAAATTGAAACAGCAGGGGCAGCATGCTTAACAGCGACACACCAAAAATGGCGGGTGCCAGCGTCGCAGTCAGCCATTTCGGATAAGTCGGCGTGAGCTGGAACATGGGCACGACCTGATAGGACACGCCGACGATCAGCAGCATCATCCAGCCGCCCAGCATCAGCGTGACATGGGTCGTGAGCAATTGTCCGGCATCGGCCAGCGCTGCGCCGGTGGCGTAGCTGTGCGCAAGCAATACGCCCGATCCCAGGGCGCCGCCGAGCGCAAAAATGGACAGCAGTATCGCGGTCCGGGTGGCATTGCGCGCCGGAGCGCGCGCCAGGCTGGCCAGACTGGCGACTATGAAAACCAGGAACGCCAGCAACAGTAGCGGCCAGGCAAGATTGAGCAATACCGGCTGCCCCAGCACGAAGCCCGCTGGCAGCAGTAGCGCGCCCGACAGCAGCGGCAGGAAAGTGAGCCACACGGTGATCCCGGAGGCGGGCATCGGACTGCCGATTACCACGGGCAAAATCTGCTGCATTGCTCCCATCATGATCACCGCCATGAACCCCAGGGTGATGCAGTGCGTTGCGGCGAGCAATACCGGGGTGCGTGCGGCGGCAAAAGGATTGTCAGCGGCGGACACCAGGATCAGCGCGGCCAATATCAGAAACAACGGAGCGGCTGTGAAGAAGCGCAGCGGTACGGAAATCGGTGGTGCCTGGTCGGTATTGAGCGCGACGGTATTCATGCGCTGCGGCTGATGCGTATCGAAAAGCTGCCGTCCGGCAGGGCGGTGGTCTGCCACAGATAGCCGTTGGCGCGCAACACCTCGTACAGCGGAAAAGGTTCGCGATGAATATGCACCTGCAGCGCGGTTTTGTCCGGAAGCGAAAACAATGCTTCCATGATGTGCTGGAACGGCTCGGGTGGTGGCAAATCGCGCACATCCAGCTCATGCGTCATGTTTGTATCCATTGCGATCAAACCATGCGCATGCGGCCCAGCAGTGTTTCGCGCTGTGGGCTCAAGTAGTGATCCGCCATGGGATAGAGCATTTGCTCTTCCTTGAGGTTGTGCTGCTGCATCACGATCAACAGCGTCTCCGACAGGCCGCCATATTCTTTTGCATCACGGTGCGCAACCGAGCCCGCCATTTGTTCAAGCAGCGTATTCATCTGGGCGTGCTCCATGCGCATCACCTGCACCGGACCGGCAGGCCCGTGGGCGGCGATCAGCGTCGGGAACAGCTCTTCCTCTTCCATGCGAAAGTGCCTGGTCATATCCGTGCGGAAAAAGTTGAACAGGATTTCAGCTTCCTCCCAGTTGCCGGCTAAAGCGGCCTGTTCTGCATTGGCAAAGGCATCATCGCAAACATGATGGTTGGCACTCATAAAATCGGCAATCGTCAGCATTTCGATATCCTCATGAAAAATTCCTGTTGATAGATCGTGGCCGGCCTGACTGCTCAGGCAACAACGTGTTGCATCGCATTATAATACATGTATCATTTGCACATGTTATCAAAACCCCCCTCCCAACTCGAAGGACAAGCATGAAACTGACCCAGTATTCCGATCTTGGCCTGCGCCTGCTGATCTATCTGGCGCACCGTTACGGCGAGCCGGTCACGATCCAGGAAATGAGCGACCGGTTTGCGGTTTCCAAGAACCACATGGTCAAGATATCCCATCAGTTGACCAACGCCGGCCTGATTGAAAGCACGCGCGGCCGTAACGGCGGCGTGCGTCTGGCCGGTCCGCCGGAAAGCATCAGCGTTGAGCAGGTGTTGCGTGCAACCGAAGATAATTTCGACCTGGTCGAGTGCTTCAATGCCCCCCGCAATCATTGCGTGCTGACGGGCGTGTGCAAACTGAGCGTCGTTCTCGACAGCGCGCTGGCCGCGTTTTTTCTGGTTTTGCGCGAAACCACATTGGCTGATTTGATCAAGAACAAGACAGCCATTGAAAAGGCGCTACTGCCCGTCCCCAGAGAAATTTTTGTGAACTCACGCGCTTCAATGGCCAAATGAAATGCAAGCGGACGAAATAGACAGCGAGGGCTACCTGGTCGACCCGCTAATCTGGAACGAACAGATCGCGGAAAAGTTTGCCCGGCAGGAAAACATACAACTGACCGAAGATCATTGGGACGCGATTCATTTCATGCGTCAATATTATGCGGAACACCAGGTTGCGCCCGACGTGCGCCATGTCATGAAGCACTTGGCTGTCCGGCTGGGCCCGGCCTCGCGCAATGCAATATTCGAGCTGTTTCCGTACGGTTACGTGAAGCAGGCGTGCAAGATTGCCGGCATGAAACGACCGCGCTCATGGAGCACGGGCTAGTATTCCGCGCAAAGCTCGAGTGTCCCCCGCCAACCCCTGTGTCATCAAGATGCCATTCAAAACCTGGAATCGCTTTACTGCCGCCCCGCATCGCGTGATGTTCTTCGGCGGCGCCCTGCAAGCCGTCGCGGTCATGCTGTGGTGGATTTATGAATTGGTGACGCGCTTCGGCATCGCCGGGCAGCCCGCAACGTGGACGGTCATTCCTGTGGCTGCGCATGCGTACCTGATGATTTACGGGCTTTTTTCGTTCTTCATGTTCGGTTTCCTGATGACTGTTTTCCCGCGCTGGATGAACGGCAAGGAAATACCGGCGCAACGCTTCGTGCCCGCCTTTTTGCTGCTCATGCTGGGCGCGGCCGGATTTTATGCGGGGTTGTTCGGCAATCATGCTGTTCTGGTCGGCGCGGTAGGCAGCACGCTGGCAGGCTGGGGGTGGGCAATCTACGCCTTGTTGCGGGTTTTGCTCGACACGACACATCCTGACAAGCGCCATCCGAAAGTCATATTTATTGCACTTGGCCTGGGGTGGTGCAGCTTGGTCGCCTACCTGGCCTGGTTGATAAAAGATCATGATGCTTATCTGCGCTTTGCCGTTCAGGGCGGCGTGTGGCTGTTCATGCTTCCGGTATTTGCGAGTGTTGCGCACCGCATGCTTCCCTTTTTCACCAGCAGCGCGTTGCCGCAATACGTCGTGCAACGTCCCGACTGGCCGTGGTGGATTCTGGTGGCGGGAAGCGTTGTGCATGCGCTGCTGCAGTTTGCCAGCATGGGCCGCTGGCAGTGGCTATGCGATTTCCCGATGGCAGTCTCGGCGCTCTACCTGACGTATACGTGGGGCCTGGTGCGCAGCTTGCGCATCCCCTTGCTCGCCATTCTGCATATAGGGTTTGCCTGGATTGGCATTGCCATGCTGCTATTCGGCATTCAGGATTTCCTGTCCTTCATTAATGAAAGCACCATACCGGCCATGGGGCTGGCACCGCTGCATGCGCTTACCATAGGCTGCTTTGCCACATTGCTGATCGGCATGGGCACGCGCGTGACCCATGGGCATTCCGGACTGCCCATGCAGGTAGGCACACCATTCATCCTGATATTTGCCGGGATACAGTTGGCAGCGCTAATGCGCGTGCTGGCGGATATTTTGCCGATACAGGACAGTTACCTGTTGTATATAGCCGCTGCCGCCGTCTGGTTGGCGTGTTTTACCCCATGGGTCGTGCGCTACTTGCCGGTTTACTGGCGGCCCCGCGTGGACGGGCAAGCGGGATGAACAGGGAATTGAGGCTCCCCGGCCAGCGCGTTAAAAGAAATGAACGGGGGGCATTTTGAAAAACAGAATCCCGCCTGATGTCAGAAATACTGCGCACCGCGAATGCGGGAGTTGCGAACACACGGTCAGGAAAGAAGGCATGCGAAACATGGTGGTGTGCATTCCGCATTTGAAGACAATCCCCGCCAGCAATTTTCTGGTCTGCAAGTTGTACTCGGTCAAAAACAAATAGTCATTGAAAAGGAAATGTTCTGAAAAACTGCAAATTAAGCTGGGGGCTGGTCGCGGTGCTGGCAATTGTGGTCGCCATTTTCAGCTTCAAATTCACGGTCGGCAATGTGCAGCCGTCCGACGACGGCCGGATGGCGGTCCTGTTGAGCAAGGACGAGCGCAACATGGTTCTTCTGGAGATGCGCGTCTGGCTGCAAAGTTCGCAGGGTATCCTCGCGGCTGCAACCGAAAAGAACTTCGATGCAGTCATCAAGTCGGGCAAAGCTTCCGGAATGGGCGCGGAGGCGGCAACGCCGGCATCGCTGTTCAGGAAACTGCCGCTGGAAATGAAAGCGTTGGGATTCGATACGCGCCGGAAATTCGACGATATCGCAGCCGATGCGGGGAAATACAGGGACAGCAGCCGGGTACTCGAAAAACTGAGTATTGCCATGAATAACTGCATTGGCTGCCATGAAATGTATCGGTTCGTTGAAACGACTCAATAAATTCGGGCTGACATAACGAAAAAAGGCCGGTTCCCACCGGCCTTTTTATTGCGAAACCGCGGTGATTACTTCTTGCCGCCGTTTACTGCAGCTTTCAGAGTAGCGCCGGCCTTGAAAGCAGGAGCCTTGGAAGCCTTGATCTTGAGTGCAGCGCCGGTTGCCGGGTTACGGCCATTGCGTGCAGCGCGTTTGCGGACTTCAAATGTGCCAAAGCCGACTAAAGCGACGTTGTCGCCTTTCTTCAGCGCGGCGGTAACGATATCGATCAATGCAGCGATGCTGCGGTCTGCGTCAGCCTTGCTGCTACCAGTCTTGTCTGCCAATGCGTCGATCAGTTCTTTACGGTTCATGTGAGTTCGCTCTCTTTTGGTTATGGTGAAAGTACCGGCGCAGATTGTTGTAGATATTGGGCTTGAAGGCAAGTGCTAAATTGATTTATGCCAATCCAGTATCAAAAATGTGATTCCTTGTCACAAACCCTACAACCCCCCCTTCACGTCTTGTTCCACACATGATAGTTGAGCGTGCCGCCAAGGTAATTCATCTATAAAACAACGAGATGACCTGTTTGCGCCGGGCTGGCACGTAGTTTGCGAATACTCAGGCACAGACCACCTGACAGGAGCAAACCATGATCACCATGACACCCAACGCAATTTCCGCCGTAGAGAAATTTATCAAAGGCTCCGCCGCGCCGGTTGCCGGCTTGCGTATCGCCATCTCCGGCGGGGGCTGTTCCGGCTTCCAGTACGGCATGTCGCTGGAAGAAGCCAAACAGGAAGATGACACCGTGCTGGAGTACGGCGCGGTCACGCTGCTGGTCGATCCGCTGTCGGCACCGTTGCTGGAAGGCGTGACGGTGGACTTCGTCGACAGCCTCAACGGCAGTGGCTTCAAATTCGAAAACCCGAACGCCAGCTCGACCTGTGCGTGCGGTTCATCGTTTAACGCGTAAGGAGAGCACCATGTGGGACTACTCGGAAAAAGTCAAAGAACACTTCTTTCAACCGCGCAATGCCGGCGTGCTGGAAGGCGCGAACGGTGTGGGCGACGTCGGCTCGATCTCGTGCGGCGATGCACTGCGCCTGATGCTCAAGGTGGAACCGGAGACCGACATCATTCTCAATGCGCATTTCCAGACCTTTGGCTGCGGCTCGGCCATCGCCTCGTCCTCCGCGCTTACCGAAATGATCAAGGGCAAGACACTGGATGAAGCGCTCAAGGTGAGCAACCAGGACATCGCCGATTACCTCGACGGCCTGCCCCCGGAAAAGATGCACTGCTCGGTGATGGGGCGCGAAGCGCTGCAGGCCGCCGTGGCCAACTACCGAGGCGAGGTATGGAGCGACGACCACGAAGAAGGCGCACTGGTATGCAAATGCTTTGCCATCGACGCGGTGCTGATCGAAGACACCATCCGCGCCAACAACCTGTGCTCGGTGCAGGACGTGACCAACTACACCAAGGCCGGCGGCGGCTGTTCGTCCTGTCACGAAGGCATTGAAGAAATATTGGTGAAAGTGATGACCGAACGCGGCGAGACGTTCAAGCCCGGTGCAGTGGCTCAGGAAGCTGTTGCGCCCGCAGGCATGACCAACCTGCAACGCATCCGCAAGATCGAAGCCGTGCTCGATACCGTCCGCCCGCAACTGAAACGCGACGGCGGCGACATCGAACTGGTGGATGTGGAAGGCAAGACCATCTTCGTCAACATGAAAGGCGCTTGCGCCGGTTGCCAGATGGAAGCGCTCACGCTGCAGGGCATCCAGCAGAAGCTGATGGAAGAACTGAAAGAGTTCATCAAGATCGTGCCGACCAAGGCCGGGGCGTTGAGCAGGGCGACTTGCCAGCCGTGATGAATGAGAGACGTAGGATGGGTGGAGCGTAGCGATACCCATCGGTTTAGGGATTGTGAAGCGATTGTTGGGTATCGCTGCGCTCCACCCAACCTACATTGCTGAGGAGCAAAAAATGGAAGGCATCTATTTCGACAACAACGCGACAACCAGGGTGGATGAAGCCGTGGTGGAAGCCATGCTGCCGTATTTCACCGAGCAGTTCGGCAACCCGTCGTCGATGCACAGCTTCGGCAACAAGGTCGGCCTCGCCATCAAGAAAGCGCGCATGCAGGTGCAGGAGTTGCTCGGCGCGGAACATGATTCCGAAATCATTTTCACGTCCTGCGGCACCGAGTCGGATTCCACTGCCATCCTCTCTGCGCTCAAGGCGCAACCCGAACGCAAGGAGATCATCACCACCACCGTCGAGCATCCGGCCATCCTGACGCTGTGCGCGTATCTGGAAAAAGAAGGCTACAAGGTGCACTACCTCAAGGTGGACGGCAAAGGCCGCCTCGATCTGGATGAATACAAGAAGCTGCTGACCGACCAAGTGGCCGTGGTATCGGCGATGTGGGCGAACAACGAGACCGGTACATTCTTTCCCGTAGTCGAAATGGCCGAGTTGGCGAACGCCGCCGGGGCCATGTTCCACACCGATGCGGTACAAGCCGTGGGCAAAGTGCCGCTGAACCTGAAGGACACCAAGATCGATATGGTATCCGTGTCCGGCCACAAGCTACATGCGCCCAAGGGCATCGGCGTGCTGTACCTGAAACGCGGCACGCGTTTCCGTCCCTTGCTACGCGGCGGTCATCAGGAGCGCGGACGCCGCGCAGGTACCGAGAACAGCACCTCCATCGTCGGCCTGGGCAAGGCGGCGGAGATGGCGCTGGAAGCGATGACCTTCGAGAACACCGAAGTCGCGCGTCTGCGCGACAAGCTGGAAGCAGGCATCCTGGTCAAGGTGCCGCGTTCCTTTGTCACCGGCGACCCGAGCAATCGCCTGCCCAACACCAGCAACATTGCATTCGAGTTCATTGAGGGCGAAGCGATATTGTTGCTGCTGAACAAATTCGGCATCGCCGCGAGTTCCGGTTCCGCCTGCACCTCCGGTTCGCTGGAACCTTCGCACGTGATGCGCGCGATGGGTATTCCCTATACCGCCGCACACGGCACGGTGCGCTTCTCGCTGTCGCGCTACAGCACCGAGGCCGAAGTGGATCGCGTCATCGCCGTGGTGCCCGAGATCATCGCGCAACTGCGCAAGCTGTCGCCGTACTGGGAGGGCGACGGTCCCGCAGCCGAACCGGAAAAGGCGTTCGCGCCGACTTACGCATGAAAGACAATTTAGCAACAGTCGTAGGTTGGGTTGAGCGCAGCGATACCCAACACTTGCAAACGATGGGTATCGCTGCGCTCAACCCATCCTACTTGGAAATATAAAAATGACCCGCTTCATCACCATCAACGACACCACCCTGCGCGACGGCGAACAGACCGCCGGGGTGGCGTTTACGCTGGCGGAGAAGCTGGAGATTGCGCGCCAGATCGATGCGCTCGGCGTGCCGGAGCTGGAAGTCGGCATACCGGCGATGGGTGCGGAAGAATGCGAGAGCATTGATGCAGTCGCCGCGCTGGGATTGAAGGCGAAGCTGATCGTGTGGGGCCGCATGTCCAAAACAGACATCGATGCCAGTAAACAACTGGATGTGTCGACGATCAACCTGTCCATCCCGGTGTCGGATATTCATCTCGCGAAAAAATTGAAACGTGACCGCGCCTGGGTACTCAATACCATTCATGAAATGGTGGCGTATGCCAATGACTGTGGTCTGGCAGTCAATGTCGGTTGCGAGGATTCATCGCGTGCCGATACCGGGTTCCTGCTGCAGGTCGCAGAAGCCGTGCAGGCTGCCGGGGCGAAGCGCATCCGCTACGCGGATACGCTGGGCGTGATGGAACCGTTTGGCGTACACAAGATCATTTCCGGATTGCGCAGCGCGGTGGACATCGAAATCGAAATGCACGCGCATGACGACCTCGGCCTCGCCACCGCCAACAGCCTCGCCGCCGCCGTGGCGGGCGCCACGCACATCAATACCACGGTGAACGGTCTGGGCGAACGCGCGGGCAATGCGCCGCTGGAAGAAGTCGCGCACGGTCTGAAGAAACTTTACAACCTGGAAACCGGTGTCGACCTGCACCATTTCCCCGTGTTGTCGCAACTGGTTGCCGATGCATCCGGCCGCCCGGTGCCCTGGCAGAAAAGTCTGGTGGGCGAGGGTGTGTTCTCGCACGAGGCGGGCATCCATGTCGACGGCCTGCTCAAGGATCCGAACACCTATCAGGGGTTCGATCCCGAAGAAGTCGGCCGCCGCAACAAACTGGTGGTCGGCAAACATTCCGGCGCGCACGGCGTCATCGCCGCCTACGCCACCATGGGTCTCAACCTGAGTCAGGCTGAAGCCCGTGCACTGTTGCCGGACATTCGCACCTTTTCCGAGCGCGCCAAGCGCTCACCAGCCGATCAGGAACTGCTGTTCCTCTACCAACGCTACATCGGGCGTCAGCCCGGTGCGGCGCACTAGGAGCGCATCATGGAAGACGTGATCGACGATGCGAAAATCATACCCAAAGCGGCACAGCCCTCGCTGCTGAAACTGCTGCGCGAGGATGTGAGCTGCGTGTTCCAGCGCGATCCTGCCGCGCGTTCCCGCTTCGAAGTGCTGACCACGTATCCCGGCGTACATGCCATCCTCATGCAACGCATTGCGCACCGTCTGTGGAAATTTGGTTTGCGCTATCTGGCGCGTCTGCTGTCCTGGATTGCGCGCTTCCTCACCAACATCGATATCCATCCGGGTGCCACCATCGGCCGACGTTTTTTCATCGATCACGGCGCGGGCGTGGTGATCGGCGAAACGGCTGAGATCGGCGACGATGTCACGCTGTATCACGGCGTCACGCTGGGCGGAACCACTTGGAACAAGGGCAAGCGCCATCCCACGCTGGGCGACGGCGTGGTAGTCGGCGCGGGTGCCAAAATACTGGGCGCGATCACGTTGGGCGCACAAGTGCGCGTGGGCGCAAATTCGGTTGTCGTGAAAGACGTGCCGTCGCACCGCACCGTGGTCGGCATTCCCGCCAAGGTGGTGCTGCGCACCGAGGAAGCTAACGCCGACAACATCTACGGCATCAACCTCGACCATCACCTGATTCCCGACCCGGTGGGTCGCGCCATCGCCTGCCTCATGGAACGCATCGAAGTGCTGGAAGGGCAACTGCGCAAGCATGGCGAGCCGGTGGAAGGCCAATGCCGCATTTGCACTGCGGACGACTTGTGCGGCACGGAAGTGGCGCGCGTTGCCAGAAAGGAATGAAGCGTGGACTTGCTGGATTTTGAACAAGCCGAGTTGTACTTCGACGAACCGCTGGCGCTGGATGTTGCGAACCTGCTTGCGGCCGCGGCGGACAAATACGGCAGCGAAGAGGCCGAAAGCCTGCTGTTGCGTGCCAGCCTGCTGGCGCCGCAGCATCTGACGGTACTGGTGGCGCTGTACCGCTACTACTTCTACCAGCATCGTTTCGAAGATGCGCTGCTGGTGGGCGAGAGCACCCTGGCTGTGGTCGGTCGTCGCCTGGACTTTCCCGAGACCTGGATGTACCTGAACGAAGCCAATCTGGGCGAAGGCGTGATGCGCTCGATGGGGCTGGTGCGTTTTTACCTCATGGTGCTCAAGGCGACCGGTTACATCAACCTGCGCCTCGGGTATTTCGATATCGGGCAAGCCATGCTGAAAAAACTGGTGGAGCTGGACAGCCACGACCGCATGGGCGGCAAAGCGCTGCTGGATGTGCTGTACCAGTCGATGAACACTGACGAAATGTTGCAAAGGAGAACGTGATGGAAGAACTGACAATGGACGAGGCAATGGAAGACCTGGTTTCCGCCGAGGATTTCCTGGATTATTTCGGTATCGAATACGACGCCTCGGTGGTGCAAGTGAATCGCCTGCATATCCTGCAGCGCTATCACAACTATCTCGCCAAGGCAGAGCTGCCGGAACTGGAAGACGCGCGCCGTCTGATGTACACCACACTGTTGACCCAGGCGTACCAGGATTTTGTGAAGTCCGACGCGCTGACCGAAAAAGTGTTCAAGGTATTCCACATGCACGAACCGCAGGTGAAGTTCGTGCCGCTCAGTTCGATTACGGTGAACAAAGCGGGGTCGTGATGAAATCTGAGTGTCTACCCCCATCCCAGCCTTCCACCCGCATGGAGTACGCCGGTGGGTGCCCGGCGGCTATGCCGCCACCCTTCCGCAGCCCCTGCAAGGGGGAAGGAGTTCTGTTCCCTCCCCCTTGCAGGGGGAGGGCTAGGGAGGGGGTAGACTCCAAAAGTGATACGGTTATATTGAAGGTGTCCCATGCTTCCTAAATACGAATTCGGCGACGAAGTCCGCATCATTCGCAATGTGCGCAATGACGGTACTTATCCGGGCGTGCCCACCGGCACGCTGCTGATCCGTCGCGGTTCCACCGGCTTTGTCACCAACGTGGGGACCTTTCTGCAGGACCAGTTGATCTACACCGTCAACTTTATCGATCAGAACAAGATCGTCGGTTTCCGCGAGGAAGAGCTCATCAGCATCAATGATCCGTGGGTTCCCAGCAAATACGAAAGCCGCGAAAAAGTGCGCAGCAAGATCACGCTCACCGTGCGCGGCGAAGTGCGCGTCACACCGGGTATGGAAGGCGAAATACTGAAAGTGTTTCGCGATGAGAACAACGGCGTGCAGTACCATGTGATCTTCCACGATCAGGTACTGCAAGTGCCCGAGGCTTCACTGGAGGCAACAAAAGTCTATGACGACGAGGAAACCCAAAATGCCACAGCTCATTGAGTCGGATGTGGCCTACCTTGCCCTCAAGGCCGCGCAGAAACTCTACAGCAAGGCCACTGCCGCCCTGCAGCCGGAGGAGTTCGAGCGCGTGCAAGAGGTGGCGCAAAAACAGCACAATCTCGAAACCCGCGTCCTGTCGTCCCCCGAGGCGCGCGATGCCATGGTGCCCCCATCCACGGTAACAGCGGCGATGCAGGAGATACGCGGCCGCTACCAGAACGAGGAAGAGTTTACCGACGACCTTGCGCGCAACGGACTGGATGAAAGCAACTTTGCCGCCGCGCTGGAGCGCGAGCTCAAAGTCGAAGCCGTCATGGAAAAAGTCGGCACGCGCGCGGAAAGCGTGAGCGAGATGGATGTGGACCTGTATTACCAATACCACCCCGAACAATTCCGCCGCCCCGAAACACGGCTGGTGCGCCATATCCTCATAACCATCAACGACGCCATTCCGGAAAACACGCGCGAGGCCGCGCGCAAACGTATCGCCGCAATTGCGGCACGGCTCGCAAAAGAACCGCAGCGCTTCGAAGAACAGGCACTCAAACACTCCGAGTGCCCCACCGCGCTGGACGGCGGCAAGCTGGGCGATCTGCCGCGCGGCAAACTGTTTCCGGAACTGGACAAGGCGCTGTTCGAAATGAAGGCGGGTGAGGTGGGCGGTGTGTTGGAATCCGAACTGGGTTTCCACGTGCTGCGTTGCGATGCGATCACCGAAGCCGGCGTACTCGGCTACGACTTGGCTAAACCGCATATTCGCAAGCTGCTGGAACAGAAACGCAAACGGGTTTGCCAGCAGGCGTGGGTGAAACAGCTGCTGGCGCTAAAGTAAATAATTTCAGAGGTTGGAAATAGCAAAAAGCGCCTTCAACAAGGCGCCTTTTGGGTTGATACAAAACAAAGATTGCTCATGAATCACGGGGATTGCGAATAGGGTGTACCCCCGCTAATCAAATTTACAATTTCTCGATATAGAAATGGAAACGCGCATTTTCTTCGAGTTGTTGCAGCAATTTATAGTCATTGTTGCTCACAAGTGTCCGGATATTTCTAATCGTTCCTTCCCTGGTCGTGACAACCTTCAGAACTTCACCGGCGCTCATTGTATCGAGCATTTCCTTTGTTTTAATTACCGGGATAGGACAATCATCCTGTGTGGCATCAAGCAGTACGTTGTAGTCAATATGCATATTTCCTCCCATTGATGGCGATATATTTTTAAATATATATGACATTTTATATGACATCGGGGCGAAGCCAAATTATTTTAAACAAAATGGCATTCTTCCCCGTCTCACATGAGATGCGTACATCAAGGGTATTGAGGACAGCCAGAATTGACCGCGAGGCTGCGCGCTTCAGTTTGTTATCAGCACCAGCGACAGCGTCGGCCAGTAGGTGATGATCAGCACCGCGCACAGCAGGATCGCGACGAACGGCAGCACGGCGCGAAAGATTTCAAACATCGGTCTGTCGAAGCGGAACATGGAAATGAACAGGTTCATGCCCATCGGCGGCATCAGGTAGGCGATCTCCATGTTGGCGAGGAAGATGATGCCCAGATGCACGGGGTGGATGCCGTAGCCGACCGCAATCGGCAAAATCAGCGGCACCATGATCACCAGCGCGGAGAAGATGTCCAGCATCATGCCGAGCATGAGCAGGAACATGTTCAGCAGCAGCAGGAAGGTGAACGCGTTGTCCACATGGCTGCGGATGAAGCTGAACAGTTTGGCCGGGATTTCCGCGTCGAGCAGGTAGTTGGTCGATGCCAGTGACATGCCCAGCACGATCAGGATCGCGCCGACCAGCACCATCGATTCGCGCATGATCTTCGGCAGGTTGGTCCAGGTGATTTCGCGGTTGATGAGCACCTCGACGATGAACACGTAGATCGCCGTCACTGCGGCCGCCTCGGACACGGCGAAGTAGCCGCTGTAAATGCCGCCGAGCACGATGAACGGCAGCGGCAGTTCCCAGATCGCCTCGCGCAGTGCAGCGCCCGCCTCGCGCCAGCTGAACGGCTGGTGTCCGGCCTGCGGGCCGCGGTTTTGCCACAAGCCGTACAACGACAGCATGAACACGATCAGCAGGCCGGGCAGGATGCCGGCCAGGAACAGGTCGCTGATCGAGACCGGCGCGCCGATGTTGAGCTGCTGTGCCACCACACCGTACAGGATGAGCGGCAGCGACGGCGCGAACAGCAGGCCGATGCTGCCCGAGGTGGTGACCAGTCCCAGGCTGTAGCGTTCCGGATAACCCGCCTGCTTGAGTGCCGGATACAGCATGCCACCCAGCGCCACGATGGTCACGCCGGAAGCGCCGGTGAAGGCGGTAAACATCGCACAGATGATCAGCGCGATTGCGGCCAGCCCGCCCGGCATCCAGCCCACGAACACATTGGTGATGCGCACCAGGCGCTTGGGTGCATTCGATTCGGCCAGCAGGTAACCGGCGAAAGTGAACAGCGGGATGGCGAGCAACACCGGCATTTCCGCGATGCGGTAGATTTCGATGATGACGACGGTGAGGTCAACGCCTTCGCGCGCAAAATTCAGCATCACACTGGCGGCGATCACCGCGAACAACGGCGCGCCGAACAGCACCATGGCGATGAGCGCGATGCCGATCAGGATCATGGTCATTGCGGCAGTTCCTCGCGGCCGCGCGCCTGTCGCACATGATGCATGAAACGCAAACCGTAGCGCAGCGCAATCAGCGTGAATGCCAGCGGCAGGATGAGCATGGCGATCCACACCGGCAGCGAACCGAACGCCATTTCGCCGGATTCACGCGCGCTTTGCATGAAACGCAGCGACTGCCATGCCACCAGCAGGCACACGACCAGCGTGAAGAGATCGGTAATCGCCACTACGCCCGCCTTGACCCGGCCCGGCAGCCAGCGCGCAATCGCGTCCACATGGATGTGTTTGCCTTCGCGGCTGGCGGCAACGGCACCGAGGAATGCCACCCACAGCACCAGCAGGCGCAACATCTGGTCGGCACCGTGGATGCTGATATCGAAGAAGTTGCGGAACAGGATTTGCGCGGCGGCCAGCCCCACCATCAGCGCCAGCATCGCGATGAGCAGCGCGTTCTCCGTCCAGGTGACGATCCTGATCAGGCGGGCAAGCGCGGGGGGCAGGTTGCGTGAAGGCATGCGTTAACGAGCGGTTTTTTTCTGGCTGCGGTACGCGTCGAGATTGCCGCGCAGTTCCTTGAGCAAGGCAGGCGAGAACACGCCCTTGTCGCTCAGGCGCTGAATGGTCTGGTCGGCGCCGGCGCGCAGCTTGGCGACTTCTTCCGGGGGCAGCGTAACGAACTGGATACCCTGTTTGCGCAATGCATCGCGTGCGCCGTTATCGTCGATGCGCGTCTGCCGGTTCATCGTTGCATACACACGCTCCATTATCTCGCGCATCACAGCTTGATCGGCCGCGCTCATTTTGCTGTAAGCGTTCTTGTCCACGACCAGCGCGCCGTAGATGGACATGGTGGGAATATCGGTCAGGAATTTCACTTTGGTATGCCACTGCAAGGCGATGGCACCCGATGCGGTTGCACCAATCGTGGTGATAAGCCCGGTCTGCAGTCCGGTGAGCACATCGGTAAGCGGCAACGGCAGCGACGGCGCGCCCAGCGTTTCGAACATGGCGCGGCTGATGTCGTCGCCTTCCGGCACCCAGATCTTCTGGTTTTTCAAATCGTCGACACGCTGCAATTGCGAACTCGAGAGCAGGTAGGCAAAACCGCCATCGGTAAAACCGAATGTTACGAAGTCATGATCTTCCAGGCTCTTTGCAATCTTCTTGTCCATGCGCGAGCGCACATAGTCCAGTTCATCGTAGGAGCGGAACAGCATCGGCAAACTGTAGATTTGCGCATCCGGGGAAATGTCGGCCATTGCCCCGCCGGTGAGCGCACCACCCTGCAACTGTCCCGCGCGAATCTTGCGCAGCACCACGCGGTCGCTGCCCATACTGCCGCCCGGATAGTATTTGAGCGTGACCCGCCCCTCGGTGCGTTTGGCGATTTCTTCGCCGCCCTTGCGCAACTCCTGCATCCACATCGAGCCGTCCGGCGCGAACGTGGCGATCTTCAGCGTCACCGCATGGGCCGGCGCCCCCGCGACAGCCAGCAGTGCAGCAAATATCAACAACAGTGAACGCATCATTTCCCCTTTGGTATTCCTTAAATTTCAATTTCATCAGCAAGCGGCGCTTCAGGTTGAAGCCCATCTCCCGCCCGTGCGCTAAAAATAACTATCCGCGCTCCCCAGCAGCACCTTCGCCTCGCGCTGGGCCAATACATTGCTCAACGTCAAACCGGGTTCCGCAGCATTCGCGTCAAGTACTTCCTGTAACAAACGGTCATGCAATTCCCGGTCATAAACGATGCGGGCGTAACGGCGCGCGTATTCTACCTTCGCCATCAAATCGCGTCCTGCCGATAGTTCGATGGCGCGCTCGAAATGCATACGCCCCTGTTCCGGTTTCCCACCCAGCGCCGGCGGCAGCAAGGTATCGAACACGCCCAGATACAAATGCCCCTCGCCGTGACTGTACGTCTCGTCCAGTTCCACCACGCGCGCCATCAGTGTCTTGACCTTGGGTAAAGTGGCAATCGCATTCCAGTCGCCGCTGTTGGCCTGAATCCATCCCGCCCAGGCCGTGCCACTGGTATACAGCAGCGGCACCTCAGCCACTTTCAGGGTGGCGATGACAGCGGCAAAATCGTCATAGGGTTTGTCCATCACCCCGCACAGCATCGCATCATGCATGCACAACGCCCTGTTGCTGTAATCGCGCGCCTTGCGCGCCAGGCGCTTCGCGCGTTCCGGCTCCCTGACAAACGCCGCCGCATACGCGCCATACAACTTGCTGCCCGCCAGCAACATCTTTTCGTCCTGCGGATCGCCCTCGACCAGGCTGTCCACCAGCAACAGATAGGAAGGCATGCCAGCCTCCACCGTTTCCGGGTCGTCCTGGTTGAGGATCGCGCTGGACAGGTTATTGGTGAGCTTGCCGGTGGCCGACGAAAACAGGCTGGCGCAGCCGCTCAGGCCAAGCAACGCGAGTAGCAGGGGGAACAGACGGAACAGGCGCATCGTTGAAAAGGACAACACGAATTGGGAAAGGGCATTTTCCTTGGTTTTATGCGGGAGCTCAACTGATTGTGTGAAGGGTGCGACGTGGCAAAATTGGCGAAGCAAAAAGGCAGTTTGCAATAAACCTGTCCTGGGCTTGTCGAACGGCGCAGCGCATTGCACCGGAAATTATTTCTTTCTTACCATGCGGCGCAATGCCCGTTGGTTATTGCGTCCTGCGCTTGCAGTCCGCATATGCAGTACGCAGGAAGGGCATCTGCGGGCACTCACCCAAAAAGGCCGGCGACTGTCCCAATCCCTCAACACCAGGAACCCTCACTCCATCGGCATATCCCACTCCAGCATATCCCAGCTGCTGCTCATTTCGCGGCGCTCGACGACCACATCGGATGTGGGTTTGGCGCAGCAGAACAGGGCCATGCCCGCGTCCCGGTCTGCCAAGGGCAACCCGATTTCCGTCGACTTGCCGTGATCCACCGCGCCTTGCAGCACGTTGCCTTTGCACATGCCGCAGGCGCCATCGCCGCAACCGCGCGCCAGTTTGTGGCCATTCCTGGTTGCGGCTTCGAGGATGGTTTCACCGGCTTCGGCGGTGAAGGTGTCGTTGTCCGGCTGGAGCGTGATGCTGAATCCCATGTCGTTTTCTGGTTGTTGGTTGATATGAAGTCCGATCGCAGGAATCCGGCGGCGGCAGTTTCTTGCTGGCCGCATTCTGCCCTTTCAATCCTGCAAACACCAGCGCCGATTGCGCGTCGTCACCACGCAGCCGGCTGTTGCCGGAAAGGTCGAAATGGGGTGTCAAAACAATGTACTGACAGATCAAATTAACCGGAGTAGCATGAAAATCGTAATTTTTCCTTAACCATGATGAGGAGTTAAATTATGTCCAAGTCCCAACATTCCACCCGGGAGGCCAAGAAGAAACCGTTGTTGTCGCCGAAGGAAAAGCGAATGGCGAAACATGCGAAGAAGCACAGTCACGATACAGTTCCCCTGCTTCACGAGACGCCCCCTCTGGTCACCCACTAATACTTCGTTCAAGTTGCAACTCAAGGTTCTTCGGGCCGCTCCCTGTTTCAGGTTGCGGCCCGAAATGTTTTCGGCGTGCACCGCGATTGCGGCGGGCTGTCCGGATCAAAGAAACAGGTAGCGGATTTCTTCGAGGGAGTCTTCGACCGAGTAAGGCAGCATTTTGGCGAGGATATCCAGTTGCACGACTGCATTGATGGCGGAGTCTTGTACGCTGACCGTGCGCAGGCGTGAAGTCATTGCCTTGTTGATGGTTTGAATTTCGCCGTATATCTTTTTCAGGTTCTCCAGTTCCATGTCAATGGTCAGCGCCTGTTTGTGCCGGAAGTATTGTCCCAGCAAGTAAGTTGATACCACCCTGAAAACGGTCTCTTCCTGCGTGGCAAACGGAAGGTGGTAACGCGCCATGGGCTTGAGGAATGCCATGTGCGGACAGCCGCTGGTCGCCATGACCAGCCCCATCAGCGAGCTCACCGCCCGCTGCGCCGTGGTGTTCTTTGTGACCATCCTTTCCGGGGTGGTGACTTCCATTTTGACTTCGTCGTAGGAAAGCACGTTTTGGCATGCAGACATCAGTTTGACGAGTCGTGTTGCAAGGGGGCACCAGGTTTGGGGGACGGCGCGCAGAGGGCAATTCGGACATTGATGGAAATCGAGTTTGCACCAATCGGGAGGTGTGCCCGAATCCTCGGGAAGCGATTCCATGGTGAGTTTGTTTATGTTTACTTCGATCAGCTCTTCCCGGTTATTCGGGAAGACGAATCGATAGCGAATAGCCAAGGTCTCTTCCATGAGTTTCTCCGGTTGGACGTCCGTGCCCGCGATCTGGCATGCGGTCTATCCTATATCCAATACGGCCTGAATAGCCAATTGTTTTTATGGGGTACAGGACAACAAATCGTGAAACGATTCCGGACGGACGAACTTGCTAATTGCGGCTGCCTGCGTCCCGGGCGGATACCCATTGTTTGACCTGGTGTGTCACCCATTCTCCGTCGTCCAACGGAATGTCGTGTCCCGCCGTCGGGTGCAATCTGATGTCGCAGTTCCAGCGTTGCGCCAGCGCGAGCGAACATTTGACGTTGACCAGCCGATCCTGCTGTGCGGCGAGCAGCAGCACCGGGACGGCGGGTGCAGTCGGCGCGGCGCGGCAAGTGATGGCGGCGCGCAGTTGGCGCAGGATGTTGGCGCGGCTGACGGGACATTCGCGCGCATAGATCACCCACTGTTCCAGCAGCGCCGCGCGTTGCAGCGGCGTGCGCTGTCTGGCGCTGGTAATGCGCAATATCGTCCTTTCGCGCCGCGCGACGGAGCCGTCGATCAGGAAGAACGACAGCGCGGCATAGTTGCGCGGGCGCATGCGCTGGTAAAACGGGTTGAACGGCGCCAGGCTGGTGTTGATCAGCACCATGCGTTCGATTTCCTCGGGATGCATTGCGCTCCAGGTCACGGCCACCATCGCGCCCAGCGACAACGCGAGCACGCGGTAAGGCGGCCGGTAGCCCATCTGTTCGAGTTGTGCGCGGCAGGACTGCACCATCTCTGCCACGCTGGCGGGGCTGGCTTGCGCATGCAGGCTGCCGTTGCCGGGAAAATCCAGCGCGACGACTTGCTGCCCGTCCATCGCATTGCCGAACTGCCGCGTGAATTCGCCCCAGTGGCGCGACTCGCGCATCAGCCCGCGCAGCAGTACCCAGGTGGTCATGAGCGATACCAGCGCGCGACGGCGCGCTCCTGCAGACGTAATCGTGTCGGGCCGGTTGCCAGCCACTTGTCGTGACCGCTGGCGGCGCGCATCAGGAAGTCCATCCACACGGCATGTCGGCGCAACACGCGATGCAGTCTGTGTTCGACCAACGGGTTGAAAATGCCGTGCAGCGAAAAAAACTGGCGCGGGTTCTTTTTCACCCATAGCCAGGAACCCATTTCCAGCGTCAAAGGCAAGAAGGTCTTGTTCTGTTCCCGCTGCGCTTGCAGGTACAGGTAATCCCATACATCGCCGTGCGTGCGGTAATGCTTGCTTTGCGGCTCGAACAGGTAGCGACTGTTGGGGTAGGTCTGGTGGAACAACTCCTCCAGCGTGAGAATGTCGGCCAGGTGGTCAATGGGTTCGAAGCTGTGCGCATGCGGAAACCAGATGCGGTCGCGCGCGCCGAAGCCGGAATGGCAATCCACCGCGATGCTGAAGGGGCGCGTCAACAAATCCTCCGTCACGACACGGCACAGCGCCTGGTTTTCATCTTCCATCGCCGCCCCGGTGGCACCGCGATACCAGGGCAAGCGCGGACTGATGCGCTGTCCGCCCAGCAGGAACGGGACCTCTCCTTCCGCTTCGATGGGCGCATTGCGCATCAGATCCACACCGCGCGGATTGCTGCGTGTCGCATTCCACATGCCGCCGGGATTGATGAGCGGCATGAACACCAGTTGCATGTCCTGCAGCAGATGATGCAGGCTCTTGTCCCATTCCAGGCGCGAGAGCAGGCTGCGCATGAAATACAGCAGGACTTGCGTGCCAATGCGTTCCAGGCCGTGGACGCCGCCGAAGAATCCGATGGCAGGCAGCCGCGGATCGGGATTGCCCAGACTCACGCGATAGATCGGAAAACGCCGGTCGCCGACGCTGACCGTATGCACGACGCGCGATTCCAGACGGCCGCGGCCGAGTTCCAGAATGCGTTCCAGTTCGTTTAGTTCCGGCAGTTTGGGCATGGGGCGCTGGGCTGGTTTCCGGGGTTGCGTTCCTGTGGTTTGAAGCGTGACTTTGGGATTCTGCACCTCTTCACGCGGATTGTCCCTTGTAATACTTCGCCGGTATTCCCACGCCATTGCTGCTGAGCCATGCGGAAGGGAACCGCTGGAGTCTGGTTTGTTTTTTGACGAAACGCCCCGGGCAGTGAACAATGACGCACCCGTTTCATTTCGCGCGCTCCGGGGCGACGCACCGCTTCGCGCTGACAGGAATTACCCGAAAAAAGCATGGCCAAAGACCCGACAGATCGCAGCACCGTCGATTTCATCGCCCCCGGATTGCATGTGACTTGCGGCCAGGTATTGATGGACCGGCAGCGGCATATTGCAATCGTGGCAAAAAAAGGTCGGGCCAGCGCACATCTGGTGCGCGTGAAGTCGGGAATGCTGAAACTGACCAAACACACTGCCAAGGAACTGGTGGAGGAATGGACGGATGCGGATTACCCATTCGAACGGGCGGTGAGCAAGCTGCTTGATCTGGGCAAGCAGCACGGCATTACCGACGCGGCACGCCTTGCGCTGGAGAAGCTGGTCAAAACCGGGCGCGAACCGGTGCAACACCGTTTGTTCGGTTAGCGCGCCTGCCAAAGTTCGTGGACATCGCTTCGAGTTGTGCGATGACAATCCGGCTACAGCGTGATCAATCCCTCGGCAACGAGCAGTCCATCCAGTCCATCCAGCAGGTCGTTTACGCGCTTGAGCAGGAGCGAGCGGTCGCTTGCGCCGATGGCCGACAGCAGTTCATCTATTTGCATCCTGATTTCCGGCGGGCGCTTCGGGCATTTTGCCAGCACATAAGAAACAAGCCGCTTTTCACCCGGATGGGGAAAGCGGTTTATGGCAAAGAGAATGTCGAAGTAACTTGCCAGCAGTGCGGCAACACGGTGGTTTACGCTGACCCGATCATGCCGGTCCAGCGCCAGGGTGATCTGGTGTACATAGCAGGAATGCAGGCCGCGCAAGACCGGGTGGTTTTTGGCAACAATGGCGCGGCGCAGCGGCTCGGGATATGGTTGCGCCATTTTGGCCTGCAGCGATGCAAACCAGCCGTCGCGGTCATAAAGCAGTTGCGAATGCAGAACGTTATAAACAAAGCAGGTGCTGTAGCCGACGGACGCCTGATGCCGCTGCCACACGCGCTCGAGCTGCTCTTCTATCCAGGTCGGCGAACGATACATGATGTCGATGACGGTGCCGCTGTGCGACGCGATCCATTCGTCGCCGGTTTCCCAGAAGTGATTGCCGATGCTTGCGCGGTTGCCGTACTTGCGTGCCAACCGCGTACGCCATGCTTCCGGCGGTTCGGTTTCTGCATAGACGCACAGATCGATATCCGAATTGCCATCCGACAATTCGCCCGTTCTTGATCCGGCAAAAGCCACCGCAGTCACTTCCGGCAGGGATGCGAATTCTGCGGCGACCTCTTTAAGAAATTTCTGTGTGCCGGTTTCGATTTTCGTCATCTCGAACCTCTTTCTTTGTTCGTGCACAAATCTTCTATCGCTCGCCGCATGGCCGGATTGACTTCAACATGACGCGCGAGGAAAGCCAGGATGGCCAATGCAGACTGGACATTGCGTTCATAACCCTGAATGAAATCCGGCAATGCCTGTGCGCTGGCAGGGTAGCGCTGCTCGAAACGCCGTTCGAAGGCAAAGCTATCGCGGGCTGCAGCAGTCCCTGTTTCAAACTTGGCAGAGAGCTCCAGCAGGCGGTCAACCGCATAGACCTGGATGAAACGCATGGCGGATAGTTTCTCGCCGCGGCTGTTGCGGCATAACCCCGAATAGAGGTTGGTGAGAACCTCTCCGGCGAGCCACTCGATGGAATGCTCCGCCGCCGCGCATTGATTTGGCTCGGGCAGCAGCAGCGTTTCCGGGGTGCCGTTGTTCTTCCAGACGATGCGTCCCGGCGCGAAAGGGATGTGGCGCAACTCCGGCATTTCAAAGACCGCAAACTCGCAGAACACGCCATCCTGAAACAGCAGCTTGAAGCCATCGCGCGTATTGCGGTAGGCAAAGGCGATCGGACAAATCGAGGAGAGCCAGGCAAGGTTCTCGAGATAATTATCTTTGTGCCCTGTCTCGACGATGGCGAAAAAATCCAGGTCGGAATATTGATCCAGCCGATCCAGTTCCAGTCCGGCCGAACCCAGTCCGATCAACGCCAGGCCGTGACCGGATCGGGCCAGTGACGTGCCTATCGCATCGAGTCGTGCCAGCAGAATTTCCTGTGTGCCAGTCGCCATGAATTTCCGCTCCCTGTTCAGGCCGAACCGGGGTCCATGATAATCCGATCCTGGCCACCTGCGTGGCAGGCGTGTGCGCCGCTAAATCTGCCCGACCCAATTGTCATCATGTTGGCGAAAGGATTGCCTGAGAGAATCGAAACGCGTCGCCGGCAACGGGCCTTGGTCGGCGAAGATCTTGTTTTGCAGCAGGTGAACCGGCGAGGCGGTGCCCACGATGGCGCAGCAGACGGCAGGGGCAAATGCAGCGAAGCGCAATGCCAACTCCTGCCAGTCCATGTCGTCCGCCGCAATTTCCATGGCCTGCCAGCGCGACCAGTATTCCTCGCAATATTCGCCGACGGGTCTTTGCGCAAAGCGCCAAGGTGCATTGGCGAGCGGTCGCTTCGCGATCACGCCGATGCCGCGTTCTTGCGCCAGCGGCAAGAAATGCTCAAGGCAGCGCTGATCGAACAAATTCACGGAACATTCGACTCCGCCAAACTGGCCGCTCTCGATGGCCCAGTGCAGGGCTTCGTTTTCGCCGGAGTAGGCTGCCACACGCAGCTTGCCCTGGTCGCGCGCCTTGTGCAATGCGAGTATCGCATCGCCCTGCCGCAACGTTTCGAGCGGACAGGAATGCAGATGCACGATGTCCAGGCAATCGGTGCGCAGGCGTTTGAGTGCCGCATCTATGCCCGCGAGGATGCAGCCGTAAGTCCAGTCTGCATGGCCGGGAATGCCGTAGCCGACTTTGGTCGAGAGTATGAATTGCCGGCGCCGATGCGCGATATGTCGGCCGATTCGTTCTTCCGACAGCGCGTAGCTGCGGGCGCTATCGATGAGCGTGATGCCCATGTCCAGCGCCGAATTGAGCAAAGCGTCAACACGCGTTTCATCCAGCGCGGGGTCGCCGAGGGATCCTGCCCCCAAACCCAGTGCCGGAACCGGGAAACCCTGTTTTCCGAATTCGCGCTCCATGCAATCGCCGCTCCTTGAAATCAATGTACCGGAGGCGGGCTGTTTTGACTATTTGGCGGTGGCTGCGGGCAAGCGGAACCAACGTTGACAAGAGTGTCATAGTTGACAGCGACAGTCGACTATAAGACAATTTATGCCCGATACGGCACCCGCCGTCCCGTCCGACGACGGGATGCCCCTCGAGATTTAACGAGGCGTAAATCATGAAAAACCTCAATGTTCCCCAACCGCTTTCCGGCGGTTCCCCGGTTTCCCGTTTCCAGGCCGCGAAGGCGATGGCTTATATGCTTGCGCTGGCCGATCCCGAGTTGATAGGGCCAGAGCTTGAAGGTTGTTCCGGGCCATTCGTCAATATTCGCGATGCCCTGGGCAACGAGAGAATTTGCCGGGTTGGAGGGCAAGGTTTGCATGCGGCCCGACGAATGGAGCAGCAAGCTCAACTGAATGCGGGTACGCATTTCTGCAGGAAAGGAGATCGACATGCTGGATATCAATCAAATCATCAATGACGAAGCGCGTGGACGTTTTGACCCGGAAGGCCATATGTCCGATCTGGATCACTGGTCCCCGCTTGTCGCCACGAAACTGGCGATACAAGAGGGGATCGGCGAACTTACCGAAGCCCATTGGCACGTGATCTACGCGTTGCGCAATCAATATCGGGAAAACGGGCGTTCCGCGAGTGCGCGCAAAGTATTGCATATGCTGGAGCAGGATTTTGCGGATGAAGGCGGACGCCGCTATCTCTACGAACTGTTCCCGAAAGGCCCGATCAATCAGGGATCGCGTTTGGCCGGGGTACCGGTTCCTCCCTACGCCAGCGATCCCTCGTTCGGTTGGGCTGGCTGACGGAAAATGAGAATTGGTTGTGCCATGGATCAGGGGCGCGCCAATATTATGTGAGCGGGAGTGTCGAGTTGTTCTTCACTGTCGCTGTTTCCCTGCAACGGAAGGAGAAGATCATGAACCAGGCAGATATGTTGATTTATGTGCATCCGGAACTGGATGAGCCAGGAAGGATCGCTTTGGAAAAAATGGTTGAAGGGCGAGCCGGGGTTGATTGTGCGGAATTCGACCATCGTACACACCAGCATGCATTAATGGTGAGATACGATCCCGACGCGATTCAGGGCACGCAAATACTGGATGTGGTGCGCAGAACCGACCCGGCGGCAAGCATGGTGGGACTTTAATTCAGCACAAGCAGCGTTCTGCTATGGATAAAACGCCGATTCGAGGTCGGCCTTATACCCGGAAGTGACGGACACTTTCCTTGAGTGCATGCGAAAGATCGACCAGAACGCCCGAGCGCCGGCTTGAGGCGGCAGAGGCAGCGTGTGTCTGCTCGATACCTTGGGCAATCATTTCGATACGTTGCGCGATATCGGTGCTGGCCGCAGTCTGTTCGCGCAAGGCATCGACGATGGACTCCACCGCCTTGCTGACTTCCAATGATGACCTTTCCATCAGCATTACTGCGTGGTGAACATTCTCCGTTTGGGCGGCACCATCCGATGCCAGTGTCCTGACGTGAGACAAAGCAGCAACTGCTTCATCGGTAGTCTGCCGGATTCCACCCACAATATTCGAAATTTCCTGCGTCGACTTGGTGGTGAGTTCTGCCAGCTTGCGAACTTCATCGGCGACCACCGCGAAGCCGCGTCCTTGTTCACCCGCGCGGGCAGCTTCAATGGCGGCGTTAAGTGCCAGCAAGTTGGTTTGATCCGCGATTTCCCGTATGGCCTGAACAATGCTGGTAATGCTATTAACTTTTTGCGCCAACTCTCCCATCGTGGTGGTCGCTTTGGACATGCCGTCTGCTACTTTCTGGATTGTGTCCGTTGTCGTGGATACAACACTCAAGCCGTCCTTGGCCTGTTTTTCCGAAAGCGAGGTGAGTGATCCTGCTTCATTGGCATTTTCAGACACGACATTGATGCTGACGGTTAACTGCTCAACTGCTGCAGCAATAGCGGAAGCGGCTGAACTTTGTTCCTGCGCAGATTGCGACAATTGCGCTGCATCGTTTTGCATTCCTTCACTTTCATGTACAACCGATTCGGCGCTGGAAACAGTTCCTCCTATCAGTTGGCGCATTTGCAACTGCATGTCACGCATTGCGGCAATGATGCTTGTAGTGTCGCCGCCTCGAATGTTCACCTGCTGCGACAGGTCGCCACTGGAAATCCGCTGAAGTGTTGTGGCCGCGTAAGCAGGCTCACCGCCAACTTGCTTGAAAATGCCGCGCGCTATGAACACGGTAATTGCAGCAACCGAAATAAAACTTATCAGGCCAAGCACAATAGATAAGGTGTTCGAACTGTCGAGGCCATTAATGAGCTGGATCCGGTCATGGTCAGCATCCGTCTCGGCGCTTTTAACGACGTCAAGCAAATCTGCCTTAACTGCACGCCACGCCGGCGTTTCTTTGGTTACGAGCAAATTCATTGCTTCAGCATTTTTGCCCGCTTTGACCAGTTCAATGATCTGTGTTTGGAGCGGTTGCCATTGGCCGATATTGCTTTGCAGGCGGGATGCGAGTTCACCGCCCCCCGCGCGCTTGGAAATCATCGAGTTCAGTTTGAAGGTTTCCTTGCTGAAGGTTGCATTTGCAGCATCGAAATTGATGTAGGCCTTGGGGTTCGCCGGGTCGAGCAGGATGTTGCGAATTGCCTGTCCCATCTGTAAACCATTGGCATAAGATAAAGTGGCAACCCTACTGAGTGCAATTTTTTCATCTACAAAACCAATCAACGTTTCCTTGCTATGGTAGGCATGCCAAATTGACGAAAAGGCCAGAATCGCCACCCCCAGCGTACTGACAAGGCCAAGCAACCAGAGGCGTGCATTTAATGAGATGTTGTTGAGCATGTCAGGGGGCAAATGGGTTGATGGGTATCCGGCCGCAATATTAATATTAACTTGCCCCTTTATCGGCTTGTTTCCCAACTTCTTGAGAATATGAGTTGTTAACTATTTCGCCGCTATGCTGCGGGCAGGATGTCGTGCCTACAGTACGTCATCATTCATCTTTTTGTATACATGCAACGCGCCATCGCTATGCGGGCTATGCACGCGGCAGACGGAGAAAACCAGTTTGCTGCCAACTGCTTTGACCGCATCCTGACTGCCATTCAGGTAAACACCCGCCAGATCGAGGCGGCTGCGCGTTGCATTGAGGGCGATCACACCGGAGATGGTGCCATTGGTGATGGCCACATTGGAATTGACCGAAACCAGTCCTTCATCCTTGCCCACAATGCCTGTGTCAAAAATGGCAACAACAGAATTGGTCACGCTCAGTTTGCCCACGCGGGCATTGCGGATAGTGATGTTGCCGCAGTCGCGCAGATCAATGCTGCGATAGTCGCCTTCGAATAGCAGGCCGGATTCGCCGGAACAGGTACCCACGCGCGCGCTCGAAAAATCGGGCAGGGGTGACGCCGCCTGATAATACCCGGCCAAATCCTGTGCGCTTGCCAGCAAGTGTTTTCTGATCCGGGCATTCGTTTGCCCGGTTTGATCCAGCATCGGCTCATGCCCGGCGTTGTCGATGATTTCCAGCCGTGCCTGCGGCATGCGGGCGGCCAGTATTTTGCCGGTACGCTGCGGCACCGTCATGTCGTTGTCGCCCCAGAGAATAAGGGTGGGCTCGGTGACCGAAACGATGTCGTTACTGAAATCGGCCCCGGCCAATTTGAGCGCCGCTATGCTTTGCGGGCCACCCATCAATACATAATCCCGCCCCAGCGGGGAATTGACGACATCAAGGGGAGAAATGGGCATCCGGTCCACCTCTTCCAGCAACCTTCCGGACAGGCGTTCGGCGAAACTGCGTGTTTGATGTATGCCGCTGTTGCGCTCCAGCAGCGATCCGGCCTGAAACTTGGAAATCACCTGCGGATGAAGAATACCGGCCACGTCGATCAACACCAGCCTCTGGAACCGCGACGGCCGCTGTGCGGCGAAACGCAACGCGATGGCGCCACCCATCGAATGACCCACGATATGGTAGTTCTTGTTGCGGAAATAACGATCCGCCAGAAAGTGCGCAAGGCGTGCATAGCGGGCAGGGGAATACTCCTGGCTGCCTTTGTCGGATTTGCCGAATCCGGGCAAATCAAAAGCGACCACATGAAAATTCTCGGCCAAAGCCGGGATTGTGTTCTTCCAGTCCTCGATGGAACCGCCGAGGCCGTGAATCAGGATCACACCGACCTCGGCGTCGGGATTGGCCTGCAGCGTGCAAACCCTGCCTTCAAATATCGGTTCCTCGATACATTCCTCAACAGCCCCGGCTACCGCATCGGCACTCCAGGCCGGCTGGAGCCACATGCATAGCGCCAGACCGAAAAAAAATCGGGTTGCGCGTTTCATTTCATGATCCCGTGGAAGACAGGCACCTGTCGCAAAGTCGTTACATTAATGCTTTGGCATCCAGATCGCCAGCAATCCGATAAACCCGAGCGCAAACAGGCTTTGTTCTATCCTGTTGCGCGCCTGTGCGATCAGGCTGGCGTTGGTTCTGTTTTTTTCTTCCCGCATATCTTCATTGGCTGACTGGAGAATATCCAGCAGGGGACGGTCAATCCCCTTGACGGCGCTATCGGCCGGGCCGGGATAGTATTTGTTCTTGATCAGGAGGAAAACACTGCTTTTGTATTGGTCGTAATTCGCCTTGTGCGCATCGGCAAAACTGGTCATTTTCTGATTGATGGAACGCACGTCATTGTTGGCGATAATGTCCTGTGCCGCCGAGGCAACTTTCCGATACTGGGCTTCATAACCGAGCCAGTTCCGGTTCAGGGTGTCCCTGCTGTTGCTGCGTAACAGCAGGTCTTTCCATTCCTGGATTTCGCTTTTGTACTCAATCAGGAGAGTATCGATTGCGGTATACCTGTCCGAAGCCGCATTGATTTTGTCATCCAGATCCTTGGTGCTGATCCCTATCCAGTAAAGCCAGAAAAAAAAGATGCCTGTAAAAGCAATGCGTGCGAGGGTGAGCCAGGGGGAACTGAAAAAACCAGTGCGTGCGGTACTTTTTGCCATTTTCCAATACTCCTTGGTTTGCAAAGTGGGACAGGGGGGTTGTGCGAAGCAACAAAAAATATCGCGCCGGATGTTACAACAAGCGACTTTTCCAGTTGTAGTGCGGGCTGGGAAATTAGGCAAAATGGATACAACGATTGCATATTGCGCGATCTTTTGCATTCGGGTTACGGTGCCGATTGTTCAAATCGGCATCGCTGTTGACGCTCATTTCAGGGGAAAGTTTCATCAGTCGGGCAATGAGGGCAAACATGCCCATACTTCATCCGCTTGTCAGGCTGACAACTGCAGGGCCGAACCGCCAATCAATGCAGCGGGACTTACATTATGCAAACATGGTGATAGACTGAACCAGTGATTGATACGTCTGTGTCCGGGCACGTGCCCGTGTCGGACATGAAATTTTCTTGGCTGGGGAGACATCATGGATCATGACAGGGATGCTGAAGACGACGACGCGCCGCCACCGGAATTCGATATCCGCGCGAAACTGAAACATGCTGCACATTACGCGATGCTTGGCTTTGCGCCTGTTGTTTCGGTGCTGGCGCTGGGGGTCGCATTGTTCGCTACCGGCAATCACCCGGAACCGGCGCAGCCCGACAATCTCAAATCAAACATTGAAATCCTGAACTTGAGCTTGTTGGCCACCAAGTCCGAACTGGAAAATCTCAAGTTCAGCGTGTCGCGCGAAAAGTCCCTGCGCGGGGAGGAACGCAAAAAGAAGGAAGAGATTGATGCAAGGATTATCCGGCACGTAACGCGGTTGCAGGAAAAATTGAAAATATCCCCCACACTGGAAGAACAGTTGCGTGCGGATGCCAAAGCCGCAGCTGCTGCCCAGGCTGCCATTCAGGCTTCTGCTGCAGTCCCGGCCCCGGTTATTTCGGACAAACAGCAAACCACAGCGCCGGTGCCGCCCGGCGCCGGGAAAAAATCTGCGGCAGAACCGGCGCCAACTGAAGCGAAGAAAGAATCTGCACCGGAAGGCGTTGCCGAAAAGACAATTCCTGTCGACGCTGCGAAGAATCCGGCTCCCAAAGAGCCTGCCAAAAAGCCCGAGCCGAAGCCAGCCCCGAAGCTGAGTCCCCAGGTGAAAGTCATCAAGGATGCAATCGACGAGTACAACAAACAATAGAATGCAGGTGTTACCCGGGGTGCTCAGGTTTGGATCTAGTGGCGAACGGATATCTGCGCCGACCCCTTATTGGGGAACGCAGCCCGACAGCCGGATCAGATGACGGGCTTGAGACTCGCACGCATGGCGGGTTTCGGCATTCAATGTTTTTAACCAAATACCGGGTATTGCTTCGAGTCCGTACAGCGCCCCGGCCAGCATCCCCGCAATCGCGCCGGTCGTGTCGGCATCGCCGCCGCGATTGACCACGTCGATCAGGCAGTCGCGGAAATCATCCGTGTCGAAAAAACTCTGGAACACAGCCTGCACAGTATGGGCGACATAACCACTGGGGTTGGTGCTTTGTTTTATCGCGCGGAACCTGAATTCCGGGAATTGTGCAGCGAGCGGGTGGGCGTGTTTGTGCAGCAGATGGTTTTTGTCCTTGCCGCGCAGCGCATCCTGCACCATGAATGCCAGGGTTTCGCAGGCGGCATCCGAGGCGACGCAGTGATGGGTAATGTGCGCCTGCGCGCGGCAGGCAACTCGAACCGCCTCTGCGGTTTGTCCAAAGGTGGCAAGCGCTACGGGCAGCACGCGCATCGCCGCACCGTTGCCCGCATCGTTGTCCGAGTAGGGCGCCTCGGGATTGCCAGTCTTGCGAAAATGCAGCAGGTTGCGCCGCACGGTGTTGCCGATATCGACCGGCTTGGCACGCATCCAGGCGTCGAACGCGTGCGCTGCCGCGAGCGCATCCACCTTGTCCTGCTCAATGATGGAATTGCCGAGTGCAAGCGACATGGTGGTGTCGTCGGTGACCTGGCCGGGTTTGAGGTGCAGCCAGCCGCCGCCGCGCAATGTGTCGTGTACACCGTACTTTGCCGCGATCTCGCGCGGCAGCATGAACTCCACCGTCGCACCCAGCGCGTCGCCGATGGCGAGGCCGAGGTAGGCGGCGGTGGCACGGTCTGCGGTGGGCATGGGTGGATTAGTCTTCCGGCCCGAAACATTTCAGATAATCGGTGCAAACTTCGCAACTCGGTGCGCGGCAGGCATTGATCCCCTCTTTTTCGCACAATTGCTTGTAGAGGAATTTCTTCCATTTCATATCGCGCGTGTTTTTTGCCGCAAGCGCGGGAAAATTCTGCGTCATCAGCTTGCTGAGATAAACGCGCGACCACAGGCCCAGGTCTTGCCACAAGTGGTCGTTGGCCATGCAGGCCGCAGTGACAATTTCGGCCATCCATTGTTCCGACATGTTGCGGTTGGCGCGGTGCTCAAGCAACAGGCCGAGCACATCGTCGCGCTCCAGCGCACGCGGATCGACGACGACTTGCACGTTGCGGATGACCAGTTCGATGCCGGGGAAATGGCATGCCATCAATTCGGAAAATTCCTTCTCGCCCAAGCCCAGACCAGGCGGCAGCGCGCCGACGCCACCGATCTGGCTGACGATCATCTGCGCGAAAATTTCATCGTTGGGCAATCCGGCCGCATGCGCCATCAGTTCGGCATACAGGCCGGAGTTGTGATCAACGCGAAGCGGTGCCTTGTTCACGCTGGGTTGCGCCGGCATTTGTCGAACAAGCATGGCTTCGATTGGCATGCTGGCCTCTACTTGCTCGGATACTCGATCAGCAGGTCTTCGTCGCGCAACACCATCTGGCAGGCCAGACGCCATTCCGTGGTGACCACGTCGTTGACCTTCATGGCTTCGATCTGGGCTGCGGTGATCCTGCCCGACTCGGAGAGCACCTTGATCTCGCGGTCGGTCAGCGGACCGGCCATGGGCCCCTTGTTGGACAGGTTGGTGACCTTTACCAGGCAAGTCGAGCACTCGCCGTCCCCGCAACCGAAATCGATGGGGATGTGGTTATCCTTGGCCAGGGTGAGCACGGTCATGGTGTGGCTGCCCGCAACGGCGTAAACCGTTTTGTCCTTGTGCAGCGGGCTGGAAAAAGTGATGTTCGGCATTTCATTGCTCCATTGGTTGATTAAATTCAATTTTCGCGCAAGGCGCGCTTGCGCACCGTTCCATCTGGTGCGCGAACGCACCCTACCTGTTGTCGCCGGTCACGCCTTGACGACGATGTCGCCGCCCAGCACTTGCGCCTGGCAGGCGAGACGGTCATTGCGTCCGGCCATGTTCTCCTGCAGTACCTTGTCCTCCAGTACCGAACGTTCGCTCATGTTTTCCATGCCGCTGACGACACCTACGGTGCACGAACAGCACTCGCCTTCGCGGCAACCGTAGGTGATGCCTGCGCCGATCTTTTCCGAGATCTCGATCAGGCGCGTACCGGCGGGAACGGTGACGGTGAGGCCGAGTTTTTCGAAGGTGACATTGGCTTTAGGCATGGCGGACTTCCTCGGGAGCAGGGCAGGGTTGCGATAGATGTCCTTTGGGGCAAGCCTCAATGTCACCAGTGAAACAAAAGTCGCGTAGCGATTCGTTTGCCTCCTCGCCCGCTTGCGGGAGAGGATTGAGGAGAGGGAAACGGTCTAGACCGTTGGGTTTTGCATTGTTCAGGCCTATCCACGCGTTTACCGCTTCGGCATCGAAACCGACACGCAGATCGCCTTCCACTTCCATCAGCGGGCGGCGGATCAGCAGCGGTTCCGCAAGCATCATGTCGATTGCCGTTTGCGCATCCAGCACGGCAGGATTCACCTCGCCGGATTTCACGCGCGGTGCGCTGGGGTTGAACCACTGTGCGACAGGCAGTGTGCCGAAGAAAGGGCGCAAGCGTTCGGCTGTCCATTTTTCCGTCAACAGGCTTTTCGCAAGAACAGTGTGACCCGACGCAGCCAGCCACACCTTTTGTTTGGTGTTGTTGCCGCACCCGGGTTTCTCGTAAAAGACGACGGTTGCCATGTCAGGCCGCCAGTTTTTGCAGCGGAATGTTGGTCAGCGAGCCGGGCGGATTCACCGGTTCGCCGTCCGCGTTGAGAATCGCGCCTTCGATGGGACAAATGCTGGCGCATTGCGAATCCTCGAAATCGCCGGAACATTCGTTGCACTTGTCCGGATCGATCAGGAAGTGCGGTTTCGCTTCGTAGATCGCCTTGCTCGGACACAGCGGTTCGCACGCCCAACAACTGGTGCAGGATTCGATGATTTCGAGTGCCATGCTAATTCCTTTCGACTATGCCGTTCGGCCTGAGCTTGTCGAAGGCCTGTCGTCGTTCATGTTTCGACAAGCTCAACACGAACGGTTTGTTATGCGACTTTCTGTTGTTCGTCCAACTTCGCATCCAGCTTGCCCTCCACACGCATCTCTTCATACACCTTGAGAATCGCGTCCTCGATGGGTTCCATCGCGTGCTCGCCGTTGGGTTGTATGCCCGCGGCTTCCAGCGGCCCCCAGGGTTCGTAGCCGACCTTGCTGCACAGCACGGCCTCGCAACCGGCCAGTACCTTCAGCGTCTTGTCCAGTACGCTTTCGCCATCGCCGCAGCTGATGTCGCCTTCGCAGTACGGCGTGGTCTTGCGGTGGCCGATGAAGCGCACGCCTTCCGAAGAGGCTTCATAGATCAGGAACTCGCCCGCGTGGCCGAAGTGTTCGTTGATCACGCCGCCGCCCTTGGTGGCGACCGCCATCAGTACCGCTCGCGTGGCTTCTTTCTTCTTGAGTCCCTGGATGTTGACGATCTGCACCTTGGCTTCCTTGGCCAGACGTTTGCTTTCCAGTTCTTCGTTGATGGCCGCATGCACCTGTGCGCGCATCTTCATCGCTTCCGGATAATTGATCTCCATCTGCTCGATCTTGTCCATGGTGAACTCGGAACCTCTATCCTCGCCCAGCAAGCCCACCGCATCGGCGCGGCACTGGCGGCAGTGGCGCATCATGTTCATGTCGCCCGCGCAGGCGTCCTGCAAGGCTTGCAGTTCCTCGTTGGTCGGACCGCGCTGGCCGGTGAGGCCGTAATAAGTGCCGTGCTCCGCTTCCGAGATCAGCGGCATCACGTTGTGCAGGAAAGCGCCCTTGGCTTTCACGATCTTCGACACTTCTTCCAGATGCTTGTCGTTCACGCCGGGGATCATCACCGAATTCACTTTCACCAGGATGCCCTTGGCGACCAGCATCTCCAGCCCCTTCTGCTGCTGCTCGATGAGGATGGCGGCGGCTTCGCGGCCCTTGATGCGCTTGTTCTTCCAGAAAATCCACGGATAGATTTGCGCGCCCACATCGGGATCGACGCAGTTGATGGTGATGGTCACGTGGTCGATGTTGTACTGCGACAATTGCTCGACCTGCTCGGGCAGCGACAGGCCGTTGGTCGACACGCACAGCTTGATGTCCGGCGCCTGCTCGGACAACATGCGGAACGTCTCGAAGGTGCGCTCCGGGTTGGCCAAAGGATCGCCGGGGCCGGCGATGCCCAGCACCGTCATTTGCGGAATGGTCGCCGCAACGGCCAATACTTTCTTTACTGCCTGCACCGGATGGTGCAACTCGGATACCACGCCGGGGCGCGACTCGTTGGCGCAGTCGTATTTGCGGTTGCAGTAATTACATTGGATGTTGCAGGCCGGGGCTACCGCCACATGCATGCGTGCGAAGTAATGGTGCGCTTCTTCGGAATAGCAGGGATGGTTGAATACTTTCTGGCGGATGTGCTCCGGCAGGTGGCTCATTTGTTCATCCTTCGATCCGCATGATCCGGCGGAACACCCACCCTGCTTGGGGGCTTCGGCGACTGCGATGTTGATGACGGGCATTTGCACGGTTTTATCCTCCGACTGACGTTTGGCTGGATATGAGCAAACTGCGTGCCTGTCCAAAACCGTCAGATAACCCATTGTTTTATAGAGACGCAAAATCCGGGCGGGCATTGACTGTTGCAAACTACACATGAAACTTGCGGGCGCTTGTGGTGAAGCCGACAAAATTCCGGGGCACATTGTTTGCGGGTGAGAGGTAGGGCTTGAAAGGCATTTTGTGCGAGCGTTAAACGTGCATTGCGTCAGTGAGTTAGTTAAATCCCGCCACGATTGCTTTGCACTGGCACTGTAATTGCCTCTGCAATAAACCATGAAGAAACATCATCTCGACTGGTCCGCCTACGAAACCGCCGGACAGGGCGACGCCTATGCGGGCATTCCCGCCACCGGCGGGGATTTTGCCAAGGCGGTGGCGGTGTGCATCAGCGACAAGCTGTGCCAGCGCACGCCGAAGGGTGTCATGTGCCCGAGCTTTCGCGCCACAGACGATGCCGCGCACTCGCCGGGCGGCAGGGTGACGGTACTCAAGGCCGCATTGAACGGCGAACTCGGCGAGAATCCTTTTGCCGATCCAGGATTGGCCGAGGTCATGGATCTTTGCGTCGGTTGCAAAGGCTGCAAGCGCGAGTGCGCCAACCAGGTGGATATGGCCGCGATCAAGATCGAGTACCAGGCGCAGCGCAATGAACAACTGGGCGTGCCGCTGCGCGACCGGCTGGTGGCGGGTTTGCCCAAATGGCTGCGTCATCGCCGCCTGTTGCGCAGCCTGATCCGCTGGCGCAATCGCACACCTTGGCTGGCGAAACTGGGCGAAAGATTTCTCGGCATCTCGGCCAAACGAAAACTTCCCGAGCCGTCCACCACTCCGTTCGTACTGAGTAGCGAAGCGTATCGAAGTATGAACGATGGCGAAGCACAGGCCGAGGCAGATAGCAAAGAAGTCATCCTGTTCGTCGATACTTTCGCCCTGCACTTCGAACCGGAAATTGCACAGGCCGCGCATCAGGTGCTGACTGCCGCAGGTTATCGCGTCAGCACCCTGCAAGCGCTGCCGGATGACAAGGAGCCGGAGCGCGCCCTGTGTTGCGGGCGCACGTATCTTTCGCTGGGGCAAGTGGAAGCCGCGCGCTACGAGGCTCAACGCTTGCAAAGCGCATTGCGTCCGGCACTGGCCGCAGGCACGCCCATCGTCGGGCTGGAACCCTCGTGCATTTTGTCGCTGCGCGACGATCACCTGAAACTCGGTCTGGGCGAGGAAGCGCTGGCGCTGTCAAAGCAGGTTTACCTGCTCGAAGAATTCATCGCGCGCGAACATGACCGCAAACGTTTTAATCTCGAATTCAAACCGCTGGCCCGCAGCAAGACGCTGGTACACGGACATTGCCATCAGAAAGCGGTCGGCGCGATGAAGTCGTTGCGCAAAGTGTTGCGTTTGATTCCCGGGTTCGAGTTTGAATTTATCGAGGCGAGTTGTTGCGGCATGTCGGGCAGCTTCGGGCTGGAGGCGGAGCATGCCGACATTTCCATGCAAATGGCGGAAATCGATTTGCTGCCCGCGCTGCGTGCCGCGCCCGCCGACGCCACCATTCTCGCCAACGGATTTTCCTGCCGCCACCAGATCCGCGAAGGCGCGGAGCGCAAACCGATACACGTCGCCTTGCTGTTGCGCGACGCACTTTTTACAAAGGAATAAATATGCTGACCGCTGCCATGCTGGGAATCATTGAAAAGATCGGGCTGGACATCATGATCCTGACCGACGAAGTCGACGCGGACGAATTTTTCGCCAGCCGCATGACGCGGGCGCGCACGCTGCAACTCATGCGCAGTCTGGTGCAGACCGTTTCCAACTTGCCCGCCGGAACGTGCGAACGTTTGCCGCAAATCGATTGGGCCGCCTGGGCGGCATTGCGAATCGTGCTCACCAATCCGGCGCGGCACAAATTCCAGATCTGGGTGGCGATCCGGGAGCTCACCCCGCTGACCGTGCAGCAACTCAAAAGCTACAGGAAAATACAACCGCAGCTGTTTGCCATGGTGCTGTGAGTCGTCGCCTGCCGTTCACGAATACAGGCCGGCCAATTTCATTCCGCTTGGCGCAGCCGGCTTTTCCCGGGCGGGCAGGGTTTTCAATTCCAGCAATGCTGCGCCCTGCCATTTGCCGTCGGTATAGCAGGCGCGGTCGAGCTGGTGCAGCAAGGGTTTGAATGTTTCATCGTCCAGCCGTTCTGCCAGGGCTTTGAGACCGGTGGGCGGATCCTGCGGCCAGGTTGCGTGTGCCCAGTCGAGCAGGCGGCGGCGCGCGGCGGGCGCGTCGTTGTTCCGGCACGCCTGCTGGAAAGCCTTGCGCGCTTCGGCCACGCGCGGGGCGGAGACAGCAGGCATCATCGGCTCGCTACTCCGGGCGGGAGGTTGCTTTGCATGCCGCCGGCTGCTCAGCCACCAGGCCGAGAGCGTGCCCAGCCAGAGGATGGCGAAAACGAGACTGATCCAGTTCCAGCGATCGTTCGTACTGGAATTTTCCGTGGCGTTGAGTGAGGTTGAAACTGTGGGTCGCCCGGAAGAATCGATATTCTGGTTTGGCGGCGCCGTGCTGATGGCAACGCCGCCCGAACCGGGCAGCACATCCAGCGTGCGTGCGGGCAGGTTGATTTCGCGCTGGGTATTCTTCTCGGTATCCCACCACACCAGATGCAGTGCGGGAATTTCATAACGACCCGGCGTGTTGGCGATGATGGCGATGTCCTGATCGCGTGTGCCGACGATGCCGTTGCCGCGCGCATCATTGTTCAAGCGCGGCTGATCCGGATAGGCGCGCAAACCGTCCGGCAATTGCATGAGCTGGCCCAGGTCGGGCAGTTGCGCTGCGGTCAGTCCCTGCGCGCTCAGATGCAAATGGCGGGTGACGGGGTCGCCCGCGTGAATCGGTCCGTTGCCGGGTTGCCAGCTTTCTTCCAGCGTCACATTTTGCGCCGGCAGCCAGTCGCCGCCGTTGAAACCGGCCGGGCGCGGGCGCACGTTCAACACCACCGGGTCGCTCTGGATGCGAATCGGTCTTGTCGCATTCATCATGCCGGCAAAAGGATTGCGTCCGAAGATACTGCCAAAGTTGCCGAACGGATCGTTGTTGTTGCGCGTGTCCTGCACCTGCGCATTGAGCACGGCCCCGTCCAGTTGCACCTTGCCGCTACGTTGCGGAAACAGCAGGTACTTGCGTTCGATGACCTGGTAGCTTGTGCCGTTGCGCGTCTCGTTGGTCTGCCTGTCCTGCCCCAATTGCTGCACCAGCACATCGTTGTTCGGCTGCAGGTCGAGGCTGGCCTGGTACAGCGGCTGGTCGGTATAAATGCGCACCGTCAGCGGAATGGCCGCCTGCACGTACGGCTGCTTCTGTTCCGGTGTCGCGGTAACGAATACATGCGCGGCATTTCCCGTCGGCGCGTTTCCTGCGGACGCATTTCCGGATGGGCCGGATACGCCACTGCTGCTCACTTCCAGCGGCAGGAAGGGCGTGGACTCCCCGTCCCATTGCAATGCGGGGATGTGCAGCTTGCCGCTGCGTTTCGGCAACAGCATGAGACTGATCTGCACCTGCGACTTCATTTTGCCGTTGATGATCTGGATGTTGGAACCCGAACTGCGCCCCACGATCTGGAAATCCTGCTTGAGCGGGCCCAGGTCGGGCTGGCTGTCGGTCTGGCCGTCGTGTTGCAATGTGAGCTGCACCGTTTCACCCGGGCCGACCTGGTCATGATCCAGTTGCGCGGTGACCGTTGCGGTGGCGGGCAGGCTCAGGCCTAAAAATATGAACGCGAAAAAAATGCGGAATGCGTATTTCATTGTTGTCTTCCTTGCTGTCGGATCATATGCTCGATCATGAATTTGCGCCTTAACAAACCGCCCGGATCGTCGGGAATGGCGCGCAGCCATTGCTCTTGCGCAAGTTGCTGTTCGCTGACGGGGGCATCCGAGGGTGCGCGTGCATTGCCTGCAGGCGCCTTGCCCAGCGCGGCGGCCGCATCGCGTCTGGCTTGTTCCGCGTCGTTGGCCTGGGCTTGATTCTGTTGCCCGGACGGGTTGGGCTGGTTTGAATCGGGTTGTCCGGTTTGCTGTTGATCCTTGTTTCCTTCCTTGCCTTGTCCGCTCTTGCCTTGTTGCTGTTTGCCGTCCTGATTCTGGCCGGACGAATCCTGCTTGTCCGAATTATTCTGGGCGTCGTCCTGCTTGCTGCCGTTCTTGTCGCCGGATTGCCCCGACTGTTTCTGGTCGCCGTTCTTGTCGTCTTTGGAAGACACGTCCTTATCCGGTGCAGATTTGTTTTGCGGCGGTTGCTGTTGCAACGCCTTGGCCACCAGGTCGCGATTGTGGCGCGCATCCTTGTCGTTGGGATCCTGTGCCAGCGCCGCATCGTAGGCCTTGAGCGCTTCCTCGAGTTGTCCCGCCTGTGCCAGCGCGTTGCCACGGTTGTAGTTGGCGTTGCTGTCGTCGAAGGCGGAGAAATGATTTGCCGCATTGGCATAATCGCCGGCCTGCAGCTCGGCGTACGCCTTGCGCCGCGGGTCGCTGTAGGTTTGCGCGGCCGCCGCCGCATCGCCTTTTTGCATCAGCCGCTCGCCCTGCTGGTCGGCGTTGTGCCACAGCTTGTCCCAGAAGTTGCCTGCCTGCGCATTGGCAGTCCACAGCAACAGCATGAATAGAAAAAGTCCGCGTTTCATAACCACCCCCGCCGCGCCAGCAGTGCCGCCGCCAACAGCAACAGCGGCAATAGCCACACGCCACCGTCCAGACGGTGCGCCACGCGGATGTCCTTGTTCTCGGTGGCGCGGCTGCTGCGGTCCGCACTGGCTTGCAGATAACCGATCAGGCCCGGCAGTTGCGCGATCTCCGCATAACGTCCGCCACCGCTCGCCGCCAATTGTTGCAGACGCTCCGTATCCAGCCGCGCCAGATTCAATTGTCCTTTTGCATTCTGCACAAAGCCGCCGCCCGCCGCGCTTAGCGGCGCGCCGCTACTGGTGCCGATGCCCACGACACTCACCGTGATGTCCTGTGTTTGCAGTTTTTTCGCGGCGGCGAAGGCGGCGGCCGGATCGCTGAAGCCGTCGGTCAGCACCACCACTTGCGCATTCTTGCCGCCGCCTTGCCTGAGCAACGTGCCCGCCTGTTGCAGCGCCGGAGCCAGGTTGTCGCCCGCGCTGGGCATGATGTCGGGAGCCAGCGCTGGCAACATCGCGCGTATGGTGGCGACGTCGTCTGTCAGCGGTGTGACGGTGTACGGCTCGTCGCTGAAGGCCACCAGTCCCACGCGCGCATCCTGTGCGCCATTGAGCAAATCGTCCAGCGCATAGCGCGCGCGCGTGACGCGGTTGGGCGTGAGGTCGGCTGCCGTCATGGAGGGCGACAAGTCCAGCACCAGCATCCACGCGCTGCTGCCGCGATAGGCGAGCGAAGGCGCCTGCTGCCAACTGGGCCCGGCCAGCGCCAGCACCGCGAGTGTCCACGCCAGCGCCAGCCATGGCCAGGGCGACCTGCCGCGTTTGCCGCCGCCGTCGAGGCGCAGGCTGGCCAGCAATTCCGCATCGATGAGCTGTGCCCAGCCGCCTTCGCCGTTGCGGCGCCGCGCCAGCCACAGGGTCATTCCCCACAGCAGCGGCAGCGCCAGCAGCCAGGCTGGACGCAAAAATAGAAAATCCCGGATCAACTCCATTTTCTTGTGCTCCATAACACGGCGGGCAAGCTCAACAGCAGGGCTGCACCCAGCGGCCAAGGAAACCACTCATCACGCGGGCGGTACCACTGCTGCCGCGCATCGCTGGGTTCCAACTGGTCGATGCGCGCGTAAACCTTCTCCAGATTTTTGACATCCGTGGCGCGGAAATATTCGCCGCCCGTTGTCTTGGCGATGAACTTGAGCGTGTCTTCATCCAGGTCGCTATTGCCGACACTCATGCCGAAGAAGCCGGTCTGATCGTTCGAACCCACGCCAATGGTGTAGATGCGCAGTCCGGCGGTCGCGGCCATTTTGGCGGCTTCCTGCGGCGGCATGGCACCGGCGTTGCTGCTGCCGTCGGTGAGCAGGATCAGCACCATTTCACCTTTGTGTCCCGCCTTGTCCGTGTCATCACGCAAGCGTTTGAGTGCCAGGCCGATGGCATCGCCGATGGCGGTTTGCTGTCCGGCGATACCAACCATGGCCTCGTTCAGGAATTTGCCCACCGTGTTCAGGTCGGGCGTGAGCGGCGCCTGCAAATACGGCTGGGTGCCGAACAGGATGAGTCCCACCTGGTCGCCGCTGCGGCGGCGAATGAAATCGCCCGCGACTTTTTGCACCACCTGCAGACGGTTGGCATTGCCGGCCATGTCCTGCGTGGACATGGAGCCGGAGACATCCACCGCCAGCAACAGGCGGCGTCCTGTTGTCGGCACCGGCAACGGATCGCCCAGCCATTGCGGACGTACTGCGGCGAGCAGGAGCAGCAGCCAGATCAGCGCGAACAGTACTTTGCGCGCGCGCGACAGACCGTGCGCCTCGGGTGCCGCCGCACCGGCGACCGCGTCGGCGAAAGGCAGGAACAGCGCCGCACCTTGCGGCCGCGCGGGCGGCATCATCCTGGCAAGCAACCACGGCAGCGGCAACACCAGCAGCATCCACGGCCATTCGAAATGAATCATCGCCGCCCCCGCAAGAAATTCTGTGCGCCCTGCAACCACGGTGCGCGGTCATACAACATCAAGCCGCCATAGGCTGCACGCAACAAATTTTGTCCTGCTTCGCCGTCCAGTTCCTTGCCGCCATGCGCGGTGAGAAAAGCCAGCCATTGGTCACCGCTCAGGTTGGCCACCGTCTCGCGGCCATAAGCCGCAATGGCATAACGGCGCAGCAAATCCTGCAGTTCGCTTGCGAGTTGAAAATCGTCGTGCACACGGGTTTCCAGTTGCGCGAGTTCGCGCAAGGCGATGCGGCGCAGGCGTCGCGACGGACGTAAGTACCAGTAGATCAGACCCGCAACAATCAAGACGAGCAGCAGCAACAGCAACCACCAACCCAATGCAGGCGGCCACCAGCCGGGCGGTAGCGGAGCATGGGGCGGGGCGAGTTGTTTTAGAAATTCGTTGTTCATTTTAAAACCTGAAATTCTAGCCACAGAGCAATAAGTGGGTATTCAACATGGTGACGCTTTTAACCCGGATAGTTCATTTGAGCCGAACCTGTTCCTTCCCCCGTGCAGGGGCTGCGCCAAGACCGACCGAAGGTCGAGCGTCTGGCGGCGTACTCCTTGCGGGTGGAAGGTTAGGATGGGGGTAGAGTCGTGGAGTGCTACCATTTCTACCCCCTCCCTAGCCCTCCCCCTGCATGGGGGAGGGAATAAGTGGCTAATGTTCTTGAATTCATGCTGTCCATAACGGCTCCCGCAACAATGGAGGTAATGACTCGGTCACCGGATCCGGCGTGTTCAAGCGGATCAGCGGCAAGTTGAGGCGACGGGTCATTTCGTTCAGGCGTGTTTCGCGTGCAGTCCATTTCTCCTGCCACGCGCTGCGGCTGCGCGCGCCGTCCAGCCACCACAAACGGTCGGGCAATCCGGCGCGGTAACTGCCGTCCGGCAGCCCGGCGTGTTCCAGCGGGTCGGTCATCCACAACAAACGGCAATCGCAGCGCAAGGAAATGCTCGCCAGCAGATTTTCGGTGAAGTCGTCCAGCCCGCTGAAGTCGCTCAGGATCAGCACCAGACTGCCCGGTTGCAGCAACGGTCTCAGTGAAGTCAACAGCGTATTCAAGCTGTCCGCTTTGGGCACATCGGGACGGGTGGGCTGCGCCTCGACCAGCGCTTCGAGTATGGGCAGCACACCCGCTTCGCGTGCGCGCGGACGGAAAATGCGCTCGTGCGCGTTGCCGCCGATTTCCGCGCCCAGGCGGTCGCCATCCATGGACGCAACCCACGCCAGCAATGCCGCCGCGCGCAACAGCAGTGCCGACTTCAATTGGTGGCGGCTGCCGAAATACAAACCCGGATGCAGGTCGGCGACCAGCCACACCGGGCGCTCGCGTTCCTCGCGGAACAGTTTGGTGTGCGGCTGGCCGCGCCGCGCGGTGACGCGCCAGTCGATATTGCGCGCGTCGTCGCCGGGGGTGTACAGGCGCACTTCCTCAAACTCCAGGCCGCGGCCGCGTTGCGCGCTGCGGTGTGAACCCTGCAGGCGCGCCAGCACCGGACGGCGTGCATGCAGGTTGAGATCGTGGGCGGTTCCGCGCAAGGCAATGAGTTCTGCCAGGTCGGGCAGAATCCTGGAAACCGCAGCTGACCGCTCCACTGAGTCCGCGTGAGAATGGCTTGATGACATTTTATTGATCTATCCCGCGCACTCTTTGTGTGAAGTCGCTACAAAGCGTATTGCACGTCCCTCGCAGCACATGGCGGCGTTGCTTCTCCTCGCAATGGAACGACCATTCCTCGTCGTCGCGCCTTGCCCTGCGCAGCGATGAACGCACACTACGCTTTGTTCAGCTACGGTTTCCAGGATCATCATGGCGTGGGCACCTGCCGCAACAATTCTTCGACACAATCCTGCGCCGATACGCCGTGCGCCTGCGCGGTGTAATCCAGCAACAGGCGATGGCGCAACGCGTCCGGCGCAATGGCCTGCACGTCGTCGGGGCTCACATAGTCGCGCCCGTCCAGCCAGGCCAACGCCCGCGCGCCGCGTTCCATGGCGATGGCGGCGCGCGGGCTGGCGCCCCAGCGCAGCCACTCTTTAAGTTTGCTGCTGTATTTGTCCGGCATACGCGTGGCTTCGACCAGTGCGGCAATGTATTCGGCTACCGAATCGGCCAACATGAGCTCCAGCACTTCACGCCGTGCAGCGAACACCTGCTCCTGCCGCAACGTGACGCGCGGCGGCGCCAGCTCGCGCGCTTCCTTCGCCTCGTTGCGCGACAGCTCCATGATGCGCAATGTCGTTGCACGGTCGGGGTAGTCCACCAGCGTGTGCAGCATGAAGCGGTCGAGCTGCGCTTCCGGCAGCGGATAAGTGCCTTCGTGCTCGATCGGGTTTTGCGTGGCCATCACCAGGAACAGGCGCGGCAGCGGATAAGTGGCGGAACCGACGCTGATCTGGCGTTCGGCCATGGCTTCCAGCAAAGCGGACTGCACCTTGGCCGGTGCGCGGTTGATCTCGTCGGCGAGGATCAGGTTGTGGAACAAAGGCCCGCGCTGGAAATGGAAACCGCCTTCCTCGGGGCGGTAGATGTCGGAACCGGTGAGGTCGGCCGGGAGCATGTCGGGCGTGAATTGCAGGCGCTGGAAATTGCCTTCGATGCCCTGCGCCAGTGCCTTGATCGCGCGCGTTTTGGCCAGTCCGGGCGGGCCTTCCACCAGCAGGTGGCCATCCGCCAGCAATGCCAGCAGCAGGCGTTCCACCAGATTGTCCTGGCCCAGTATTTGTTCGTTAAGATATGCACGCAGTTCGCTGAATGCAGAAATCGCCGTGCTGGCACGGGGAGCGTTGACTTCCATTGGGAATCCTTTCTGTCTGTTTTACTTCTTGTGGCATACAGAAAGAAATTTCTCCACAAAGTTCCCGGTGGAAATTTTCCGGATGCAAATGAAATGGCGCCACCCGGAAAGAAATGGCAGTTTCGGCGCAGGCCAAATATGGACAGCAATCGAGTTCTGCTATCGAAGGCTCACGTTGAATAGTTGACAGGATTGCTCGCGGTAGCGGAGATCAATTTGAGACCGTTCAATTTCCTGTTCTTGCAGGCTCCCGCTTGGAGTATGATTGTCATAAGCCTGTGAAATCGGGCATCAAGCTTGAGAGCAACGATCATAAAGTTGCCGTTTCTCCGGAGGAGATGTGCCGCCATTTCATGCAGTGGCTAAAGTGCCCCCGTCGCTATTGCTTCGGCAATTTGCGCTGATCTATCTGTTTGTGGCGGCAATTCTCACTGTTGCAATCATGGTCAATGTTCGCCTTGAGACACAGAACCGCCTGGATAGCACCAGGGTAAGAGAAGCGGCGCGGGTAGAGATTGCCAGGAACCTGGTCGCGAAGGATTTTTCGCTGGTCACTTCCGATTTGCGCCTGCTTGCCGAGATTCCTTCGTTGCGCCGCTATCTGGATAGCGGCAGCGCGGCACATGCAACGGAGCTGGCCAATTTGTTTCTGCACGTGGCCAAAACAACCGCGCGATATGACCAGGTGCGTTATCTGGATGCATCCGGTCGCGAAGTCGTCCGCATCAATTTCGCGGCGGGCAAGGCATCTGTTGTTCCGCGCGCTCAATTGCAGGACAAATCCAAACGCTACTTTTTCCGCGATGCCATCAAGCTGGACCGCAACGAAATATTCATCTCGCCGCTGGATCTGAACATCGAGCACGATCGGTTGGAGATTCCCTACAAGCCGATGATCCGTTTTGGCACACCGGTGTTCGACAGTGCCGGGCGCAAACGCGGAATAATCCTGCTCAATTATTTTGGCGAAGAATTGCTGCAACACTTTCGCGAAGCCCTGCTGGGAGGCGATCAGCGCAGCGGCATGCTGCTCAATCGCGATGGCTACTGGTTGAGCAGCGTCAAGCGCGAGGATGAATGGGGATTCATGCTGGGCAAACCGGAGCGCACTTTCGGATACGATTTCGCCGAAGAATGGAACTCGATATCCGCCCGCGAAAGCGGCGCGTTGCAAACGAAAAACGGACTGTTCGTCTACGCCACAGTTTACCCGCTGGAAGCCGGCCAGCGTTCTTCCACCGGCTCGTCCATGCCGCAGTCATCCAGCCTGCATGAGCTGGCGGGCCGCGAATACTACTGGAAACTTGTCTCGTTCATTCCCTCAGAAAATATATCTGCATCTTCGCCCGACAACCGGACAGGCAGCCGCATCCTGTTTGCAGTTGCCTATATTTTGCTCGCGCTCGGGTCGCTGTCGATCGCCTACTTCAGACTGAGCCGCAGGCAAGTGCGCCTCAGGCTTGAAGAAGACGAAGCGCATCTGCGCGAGATCACCGGTACCATGAGCGATGGATTGCTGGTCACCGACGGAAACGGAAAGATAACTTTTTCCAACCCCGAAGCCCGTTCTTTGCTGGGTTATGGCGAGAACGAACTCGCCGGCTCGGACATGCACGATTTGCTGCACGTGCTGGCTGACGGCACGCCTTGCTCCAAGGGTGATTGCAACCTGCTGCGGGTGGCGCAGACCGGAATAACCTACCGCGGCGTGGAGGAAACTTTCAAATGCAGGAATGGAACGTTATTGCCGGTGGCGGTGAGCGCGTCGGCCCTTGTCAGGAAGCCGGGAGCGGCAGGCATTGTAGTGGCGTTCCATGACATCACCGAAAGAAAGAAATTTCAGTTCGAGCTGGAGCGGCGCGCGCAAGTCGATGCCTTGACCGGCCTGAATAACCGGCGCCGTTTCTATGAATTGGCCGAACAGGAAATAGTGCGCGCTCGGCGTTACGGCAAACCGGTGGCGCTCATGATGGTGGATGCGGATCACTTCAAAGCCATCAACGACACCCACGGCCACCATATCGGCGATGCCGTGTTGCAGAAGCTGGGCGCAGTGTGTCGACAGACCATGCGCGAAATCGACATCATCGGGCGTCTGGGTGGTGAAGAATTCGCCATTCTCCTGCCGGAAGCAAATGCCGCACAGGCGCAGGAGGCCGCCGAACGTCTGTGCGCGGCGGTTGCAGCCACGGCCGTGCCGACACAGGGGGAATCTGTCTTCTTCACCGTATCGATTGGAGTCACAGGCCTGAGGGAGACCGATCACGACGCGACATCAATACTTAAACGTGCCGACGCGGCCATGTACGAGGCCAAGCAGGCAGGGCGCAACCGGGTGTGTGTCCGGGACGCGGTGCCTTGCGTGGAGCTTGACGGAATTGTTGCCACGAACAACCTCATGTCGAACCGCCAGGTTAAGACAGGGTGCTGATGGTTCGCCCGGCACTTCTCCAACAATCAACAGGCGACGATGGCCAGAATTCAGCGGGGGTGCTCACACTTTGCGGCATCGTCAGAAATAATCATCCCCGACATCATGTCTGCATGGCATTTCTCTATCGGCAGCATCCGGATTGCCCAAAAGAGCGTAGTTGAAAACGACATTGCCAAGAAACGATTCAACGTCGATTTGAGCAAGCTCCTCCCGACTGAAGGCTTCCGTGACGTCAACAACCTGGTGTTTACCGGTATCCGCTGTCACAACAACATAGGATGTGCCATCCGGCAGTTCAAATATTGAGTTGGTCATTTGGATATCCCCTTTACAGTAGAAGCTGGGCGGCGATCTGGAATTGGGTATTGCTCCCGGTAGAAATGTACCGGGTGAAAATGAAATTTTTGCTACCAACAAAAACTATTGATCCGGCACGGTGAAGTCTTGACTCAATCGGTCTAAACGGATGTCGCAAGTTTCAAGTAGGGTGCGCTTGCGCACCATCTTGCTCTGGTGCGCAAGCGCACCCTACAACTGCCGAATTCAAACTTCACCTGGCCGGATCAATAATAAGCAGCTATTTCAGCCCGGCGCCGTCATATCCGGCTGCTGACGGTAATCATTCCATCAGTTGCATTCATATTGCTGTAACCAGTTATTGCTATTAATGGCAGCCCTTACAAGAAAGGACTTCCAGGATGAGCCAGGATCAACCACTGTATGGGGAGCTGGTCATCCCCTTTAATACCGAGAATCCATCAGAAAGCCATGCGGCAGCAGCGCTCAAGGCGGAAGAGATGCGCTCCAGGATAGAAGAGGCGGCCTACCGCCTGGCGGAAAAACGCGGGTTTATTCCAGGCTATGAGCTGGATGATTGGCTTGAGGCTGAAATACAAGTATTACGCTCGCTGAAATAGCGTGGCCGGCACGCCCGAACGGCCAGGCGGCAAACTGTTACACCACTGAAAATCCAGTCAGTCGCTGGTGTCGGAGCAAAACACCTCCGAGAAAGTGCGAAAAAGTATCGATATCAATTTCCTCTCCCTGCATGATCTGGCGCAACCGGCGCGCGGTTGAACGGGCACGTTTCGGTATGGCATCGCTTGCAGACGCAAAGCCGTTGACCGAGATACTATCCCGCAAGGTACCGGAGTCGAATTGATATTGAAGGAAGGCGGCGGACCAGGTTTCCAGGGTGTTATGCTATGTCCATCCGCCACTTGCCAATATTCGGCGCGACTCTCGCGAGTGCCTTCCCGGCTTGCCCGGACTTCAACGAAACGTACACAATCATGGGCAGTCGCGACAACGCACTCTGGCAGCAATGCTGGCTTGACCAGCAGATCGACTTTCACCAGAAAGAAGTCAACCGGCTCCTCACGCGCTTCTGGTGCGGCCTCGATCTCGCGCCAGGCAGCAGGGTATTCGTTCCGCTGTGCGGCAAAAGCCTGGACATGATCTGGCTGGCACAGCAGGGACATGAGGTGATCGGCATTGAATTGAGTCCCCTCGCAGTGCGCGCATTCTTTCGCGAAAACCGCATACAGCCAAGCCGGCGCAAAGTCGGCAAATTCACGCTGTGGCAATACAACAACATCAGCATCCTGTGTGGCGATTACTTCTCACTCACCCAGGCAGACCTGGGCAGCATCGATGTCGTCTACGACCGGGCCGCACTCACGGCACTGCCCGAAAACATCCGCCGCCTCTATGTCGCCCACCTCAAACTGATCCTTCCGCCAGCCTGCAAAGTGTTCCTGTTGACTGTGGAAGATGCCGATGAAGGCGAGACGCGGGAAGTCACACTGGGAACGTCCGCGGAGATTACTGCGCTATATTCGGAAGCGTTCGCAATCGAGCTGGCCCATGTAGAGAGTGTTCTGGAACCGGCCGCGGGCCACCCGGGCGGAAGCACAAAATGCTCCGAGCACAAGGTATACCGGCTTATCCCGCGTTAGACTCTCCGGCAGTGGGGCATCGCGAATCAATGCCGTCTGTCCCGGGGTTTCATTGGGTTATGATGCGGCTCATCTATCCGGAGCGAACTGATGACTAACGCGCAATGGTTCATGCTTGTCGGCGGCCTGCTGCTGGTCATGGGGCTCACTGTTTCTCTCCTCAAGCGTTCGCCGATCACCTCCGCCATCATCTATCTGGCGGTGGGCGTGCTGGTCGGGCCCACCGTGCTTGATCTGTTTCACTTCAATCCGCTCAAGGAATCCGCGCTGCTGCAATCGCTGACAGAGGTCGCGGTATTGATCTCCCTGTTTTCTGCCGGCGTCAAAATGCCGGTGCCATTTTCATTTGCCCGCTGGCGCGCACCCATGCTGCTTGCGACAGTATCCATGATCGTCACTGTCGTCATGGTTGCCGAATTCGCCTATTTCGTACTGGGTTTGCCATTGGGTGCCGGCGTGCTGCTGGGTGCGATCCTGGCACCGACCGATCCGGTGCTGGCAACCGATGTGCAAACACGCCATCCCGGAGACAAGGATCAACTGCGTTTCACGCTGACTTGCGAGGCGGGAATGAACGACGGCAGCGCGTTTCCGTTTGTGATGCTGGGGATGGGCATGCTGGGCTTGCACGACCTTGGCGATTTCGGACTCGGCTGGCTGTTCGTCGATGTGCTGTGGGCAACCCTGGCGGGCATTGCCATCGGCGTCGTCGCGGGAGTGGCGCTCGCGCGACTGGGCTGGAAAATGCGCAGCAAGCCGCACAAACATGAGCTGCTGGACGACTTCCTCGGCCTCGGCCTGATCGGTGTCGTATACGGTTTGACGATGACGGTTCACGGCTGGGGATTCCTGGCGGTATTTTTTGCCGCCGTTGCCCTGCGCCAGACCGAACTCAAATTGGCCAATGCGGCGCAGGCTGCCTTTGACGGAAGCAAGACCCGGCAATCCGCGCGCGCTGCCGGAAAGGCGCAAGCTGAACTGGAACCGGCGGAAACAGTCAGCGAAGGCTCCCTGATATTCAAGGAGCATCTGGAAAGGTTATCGGAAGTGATCCTGGTCCTCCTGATCGGCGGATCGCTATTCCTGAATTCATGGACCTGGGAAGCGGTGTGGCTGGCGCTGTTCCTGTTCGTGATTGCGCGCCCGGCCAGCGTCGTCGTCGGCCTGCTGGGCACGAAAACCGCGTGGCGCATACGCGGCTTGACGGGCTGGTTCGGTGTGCGCGGCATCGGCTCGCTCTATTACCTCATGTACGCCATACAACACGGCCTGCCCGAGCCACTGGCGCTGCAATTGATACAGATGACACTGATCGTCGTCACGCTCTCCATCCTTTTGCACGGTACCAGCGTCAAACCGTTAATGGGATTTTTCTGGCGGCGCGGCAAGCAATGATCGACAGCCCGGATTACCCGCAGCAATGAAAAACGAAGTTGAGCTGATGCAGGTTAGGGTTGTTGCATACAACCCGAACCCGCCCCTTTTGATTGCCAAACTGCCTTAAAATTAACCATCTGAAGCTCTTTCGATAATGGAAATGAAAACCACAGATCTCGCCCTGATAGAAAAGAACGATTTGTTCAGCGATATCGATTTTGAGAGTGTGAAGTACATGCTGGAACACTGCATCCTGCGCACCCTGAAAGCCGGCGAAAGACTGATAGAGCCGGATTCGCAGAATGAGCATCTCCACCTCATACTCGAAGGCTCCCTGAATGTGTATCTGCTCGAAAAGGAATCGCAGCAGTACACGGTGCTCAGCGCCGGCGAGTGCGTGGGGGAGATTTCAATCGTTGACGGCAAGTATCCTTCAGCGCTGGTCATTGCTGCCGAAGCGTCGCGCATCCTGTCCATTCCCATCGACACGGTCTGGTCGTTGCTCAACAACTCGCACCAGGTGGCGGGCAATCTGCTGGGCATTCTTGTCAGCCGCATGCGCAACGACAACAAGGCCATCATCAATTCGACGATCCGCGAAAAGTTATTCGAGCAGCAGGCCTATATCGACGCATTGACAGGCGTGTACAACCGGCACTGGATGAACAAGGCCTTTCCGCGCACCATACAGCGCTGCATGCGCAACAAAAAACCGTTCGGGGTCATGGTGCTCGATATCGACCATTTCAAGAAAATCAACGATGCCCACGGGCACCTGGTCGGGGATGCCGCACTGAAAAGCATTGCCAGATGCGTGCAGGAGAACCTGCGTCCGCAGGACTTGCTGGTTCGCTACGGCGGCGAGGAATTTGCCGTGCTCCTGGCCGAGGCCAATCTGGCGGAAGCCACCATGGTTGCCGAACGGCTGCGCAGCAAGGTCGAGAAAAATGAAATTCGTTCGCGCGCGATCGAGGTACGCGCCACCCTGTCGATCGGCATCACCATGACGCAAAACACGGATGACCTTGACCATCTCATTCACGAAGCGGATCAGGCGCTTTATCTTGCCAAACAGCGGGGACGTAACCGCATTGAGATATATCAATGATCTGCTGCGGGAACAAATACAAAAGCCGGCAATGCAGTGGAGGGAAAATAACGGCCATTTCCGGCCTGCGCAACGGGGCAGTCGGCCGCACGATTCGTCAGCTGATGAATTTCGTTTGCGCACACCGCAGAATCGGGATGAATACCATTTGGCTGGCGTCTTCAGGGGAACCGTGATCCACGATCGAGCGTTCAGTTCATGAATGCGGCAAATACAGGCACTGCATAAGCAATTGCATTAACCGCAAAGATGGCGATAAGCGCTATATGGAGGGACAACAGCCGCGACCCCGGCTTCAGTTTGCGATAGGGAAAATACAATATTTGCCAGATCAACCGCCAAACCCAGAATAGCAAACACAGGACAAGAAAACAGACTTGAAACCTGTCAAATTGGAAATCACTGCCAACCAGGAATAATGTCGACGCGCCAAGTGCGACGAGGGCAAGACAAAGAGCGATAAATACCGTATTAACCAATTTGCGATTCAGGAGGCTCAGGCTGTTGATCTCCGCATGCCACGTGGTAAATACGATTCCCCAAATTCCGGGGATGTGAAAGATGCCAAGCACTATCGAAGAAATGCCGGCAAACACCAGTCCGTACATCATCATATTCATCGAATCAATTTCCCTGTCTGGATGAATCAACTGAAACCGGCGTGAGATTGAACGGGCACGCTTCTACCCGGCATCGTTTGCAGAAGTAAAGCCATTGACCGAGATACCACAAACCCGCAGCCGAAACAAAGACGAACAGCAGGGCCGGCTGGGTGCGCAACCAATAGAGCGGGTACAGGGGTATCAGCAGAAAAATCAGATAAAACACCCGTCTCTCGGTTGCACTGAAAGGCGTTGTCTTGCGTTGCTTCACCAGCCACTTTGTCCAGGCTGGCGGGAACTGGAGACAATCTCCGTAGACAAACAAATGCGGGCATCTCGGGCACGACAAATGCCGCATGACAATTCCCGGCACACCATACCCATAGACAAAAAGGTAGGGCACCAGCCAGGGCCAATCCGCCCGCGCAATGCCGATCATGCCGACAATGCCCATCGCGAAAAATGAGAATTGTGCATAGATCTTTTCCCGCAGACTGAAGCCATTGGAAAGCGCGCACTGAACCGGATCACCCATAGCCAACCTTCAAAAAAGAGAGCAAATGAAATGTACCGCAGTTGAATTGAATCTGTTGACCTTGATAAGCCCGAAGGATTTGGTTGTTAAAAAATGCGAACCTTTGGCGCTGAGCCGCTGCGCACCGTGGCGGGCGGGTGCCCCACTCCTGAGTTTCGGATCAGGCGGGTGCTGGTGATTGTTCCGGTACTGTGTTGGAATCCAATTTGGCGCGGCGCGGAACACAATTGTCGTCGAGCAGCGCTTCGATGCGGAAGAACAGCTCTTCGCGCGAGAAGGGTTTTTTCATGAAGTCGTCGGCGCCGATGCGCAAACCGTAAAACTGCTCCATGGCCTGCTCGTTTCCGCTCATCATGATCACCGGAATGTCGCGGGTCAGCGGATCGCGTCTGATCATGCGCAGCGCAGCGAAGCCGTTCATGCCGGGCAACATGATGTCAAGAAAGATAAGCTCCGGCGCTTTTTCGTGGATGATGCTCAGGCCGGTTTCGGCATCGAACGCTTCAAAGGTTTCGTAGCCGACAGAGCGCAGGAATTTCTTGATTGCCATGACGACAGTTTTCGAGTCATCAATGATGAGCACGCGCGTTCCCTCCTGCGCATTGATCCGTTCCTTGCCGCGGCGTTCCGGTTCCCAGGATCGGGGCTGGTCGGAAAGCGGCTCGGGTTCACGTCTGAATAGCGCGCTGAATTGATCGAATATGCCCACGAATTCTCCCTAAAAAAATTTCGAAAACAACATGAACAGGCCAGAATTGTCTGGCCAGCTTAAAGTATGTTCAGTGAAATTTGCAATCAAGTGCTTACCCATTTGACGAACAAGTTGCGCTACCGGCGACAATTCCCGCCGGTGCGGGAATCTATCCTTGCGCCAGCCATCCTGTTCTGGATATTCCGCCGTGAGCCTCTCACCGTTCGTGCGGTGCGATGTGCGTATGGCGGAACTGCAAGTGGGACGAACTGTAGGGGAAGGGTGCGGGTAATGTCAATCGCACTGAGGAGTTAACTTCATGGCAAACTATGAGGTCAGCCTCACGACAGTTTTGGAAGGAAGCCCCAATCGTTTTCGAAGCCCCCTTTGATTGCTGCGACCATCCTCAAGGTGGTGACGGCGACGGGGATCAAATTGCATGCGGAGAAGGCGTACGTGGCGTAGCAAACCGGTGCTTGTCGATTTTGAAAAGCCCGACGGATTTGGTTGCTGGAGATATCTCGACGCTGACCCGTTTCGTTCGGTATGCAAGTCTGCGAAAAGTAATATGCCCACTTTTTTGTCGATGGTTTTCTCCAAACAAAGAAATCGACTCCAGTATTTTTCGTTTATCCTTCGCGTACCAGCCGACGTTGGTGGTCGTTTTTTTCATTGAGTTCGGGATAGTGTATGCGTGTTGGTTTCTTGCTGTTGGTTCTGATTTTGTCTGCTTGCGGGGGAGGGAGCGTTGGTTCATCGGAAAGTAGCGATCCCCCCATGGATTTCAGTGTGAGCACGACACCAGCCAACGCTACGCTGAGTACGCCTTTCATGGGGCATACCAAGGTGATGGTGGGTTTCTCGGGGGGCAGCAGTTCTGGCGACTTGGCACCCTTCGACATGCAGTACCAATATCTGAATTCAGGCAGCTTCAGCACCTATGATCACGCAGGGTGCCTGGCTGGCACAGTGGCCACAACATCGTGCTCCGGTTGGATTGCCTGGCAGGAGAATATTGCAGAGCGCGGCTTGTTCGCCACGCGCTTCATCGACACGGCCAAGGCGCGCACCTGGAACACCGCGCCCCGTGCACAGATCCCCTATTTCACCTATTACATGGTGTTGCCTGCTTCCGGGCTGAGCGAAGGGCCATCCCTCACCGGAGAAACGGCTGCGCTGAACGACCAGACGTTCTTGAACACCTACTTCAATGATTGGCGTTTCCTGTTGCAGAAAATCGGCACCGAACAAGCCATGCTGCACATCGAGCCCGACCTGTTCGGCTATCTGAAAGCTCGAGCCGCAGCGACCACGGGCCTGCCCAGCGCCATTCCCGCCCAGGTGGCGCTGAGCAACCCGACCGACTGCGCCACGGGCTACACCGACGATGCCGCCGGCTATGCCAAGTGCATGATCCACATGGTGCGCGTCTATGCGCCCAACGCCACGGTGGGCCTGCATGTATCACCCTGGAACCACGCCAGTGCGGGCGATGCTGCATCGTGGGCCAGCTTCATGCTCGCCTTGGGTGCCGATCAGGGCGACTTTCTGGTGACAGACCCCAGCGACCGCGACGCCGATTGGTACCGCCTGGTGCAAGGGCAGCCGGGGCATGACTGGGATGTCGCCAAGATGACCACCTTCTTGCAGTGGACCAAGGATGTCTCGACAACAGTGGGCAAACCATTCTTCCTCTGGCAACTGCCACTGGGCAATTCCTACCAGAACAACACCTACCAGCACTACGTAGATCATCGTGTGGAACTGCTTTTTTCCCACATCGCCGAAGTGCGTGATGCCAATGTGCTGGGCATGCTGTTTGGCAGCGGCGAAACCGCGCAAACCCATATCGGGACGGATGGAGGCCTGCTGATTGGAAAGACAAAGCAGCACTACATCAGCCGAGGCGGCGACTAGTTCACCGAGACCAAGTGATGGGATGGTTGGCGCAGCCAGACCTTGAGCGCATCAAACCATGGATTTGGTTGCTGGGAATATTCCGCTTCTGGCCCGTTTAACTCAATTGGCGGCTGTAGCACCGCTGTGCTACAGTGGGCGCATACCGTTAATTTTTGGAGACCGCCATGTCCACGACCACCATACGTTTGCCGGAAGACCTGAAAGCCCGCGTTGCAGCGGCTGCGAAACGTGCCGGTACAACAACACACGGCTTCATACTTGATGCCATTGCAGAAAAGGCAGAGCAGGAAGATAAGCGCGCCGCTTTCGATGCGGAAGCCGAAGATCGTTATGCAAAAATTGTAGCCACCGGCAAGACGATCCCCTGGCAGGAAATGCGCGGCTATCTGGAAGAGCGTCTTGCCGGTAAAGAAGTAAAACGCCCGGCAGCCCGCAAACTGGCGCGCTGAAAATGTCGCGCATCGAACTGGCACCGGAAGTGGGTGACGATTTTGATCGCATCCTCAATCACCTTGCCCAATACCAGGTCGAGAATCCGGCATTGCGCATTCGGGAGATCATTGAAGCGTTCAACGTGCTGGAGTACAACCCCATGATTGGTCGCCCCGCAAATAACGACAAACGAGAGCTGGTGATCGGGCATCGCTCGCACGGCTACGTGGCTTTGTATCGTTACGTCGTCGAGGTCGATACTGTTTTTATCCTTGCAGTACGCAGCCAGCAAGAGGCTGGCTATGCGGGGTTATAAAAAAGGATGTCTCCACTCATGACAAATCTACTGATGTTCATCCTGCTGGCGCTGGGGGGGTGGGCCGTGGTGCTCTACAACCTGCTGGTGCGCGACAGGAACCGCGTGCTGGCGGGCTGGAGCGATATCTCGGTACAGCTCAAGCGCCGCCACGACCTGATCCCCAAACTGGTGGAGGCGGTGAAGCAATACGCAGACTATGAGCAGGCGACGCTGGAGATGGTGGTGTCGCTGCGCAGCCGAAGCGAACAAACCGGCGACGTTGCGCAAAAGGGCGACCTGGAGTCCCGCCTGAATGGCGAACTGCGCCGCCTGATCGCGGTGGCAGAGCGCTATCCCGATCTCAAGGCGAGCGCGAATTTTCTGGAGCTGCAACGGGAGATCAGCAGCATCGAGGATCACATCCAGTATGCGCGCCGCTATTACAACGGTGCGGTGCGCAACCTCAACACCCGCATCGATTCCTTTCCCGACCTGTTGGTGGCGCGCCTGTTCGGCTATCGCCATGCGGAATATTTTCAGCTCGACGATGCGGCGCAGGGGCAGCCGGCCGAGCTTGGCATGGGAGATTGAGATGGCGCTGGTGAGAATTCTGCTGGTATTCCTGACATGCTGGGCCGGCGCTGCCCAGGCTGACGAGCGCATCCTGTCGTTCGACAGCTACATCTCGGTTCATGCCGACGGCTCGATGGTCGTGGAAGAGACCATAGCCGTGAGCGCCGAGGGGCGCGAGATCAAACGCGGCATCTACCGCGATTTCCCGACAGACTACAAGGACCGCTACGGCAACCGTTACCGTGTCGGCTTCGAAGTGCAGCAGGTGTTGCGCGATGGCGAACGCGAGGATTATCACAGCCAGCCTCTCGACAACGGGGTGCGCGTGTACATCGGCAACAAGGACCGTTATCTCCAGCCGGGAAAGTACAGCTACACCCTGCGTTACCGCACCGATCGCCAGCTCGGCTTCTTCGAGGATCATGACGAGCTCTACTGGAATGTCACCGGCAATGGCTGGGCATTCCCGATCGATACGGCGCGCGCCTGGGTGAAGCTGCCGGATGTGCCGACCGGCAGCATCACGCAGGAGGCCTACACCGGCTACAGCGGCGCGAAAGACAAAAATTACCGCGCCGAAATTGACGCTGAAGGGCTGGCGTATTTCGAAACCACGCAGCCCCTGCGCCCCAACGCGGGGCTGACCATCGTGGCGATGTGGCCCAAGGGCTACGTCACCGCCCCGACCGGCGAGCAACTATTGCGCTATTTCCTGGCGGATAACCGCGCAGCATTGCTGGGCCTGCTGGGGCTGGCGATCCTGCTGGGCTACTACGCGTGGATCTGGTCGCGCGTTGGGCGCGACCCCGAAACCGGCGTGATCATTCCGCGCTACGAGCCGCCGGCAAAGGCATCGCCCGCCGCGATGCGCTATGTCGATCGCATGGGCTACGACAACAAGGCGTTTGCCACGGCCATCGTCAATCTTGCGGTGAAGGGGCTGGTGGAGATCACCGAGGATGACAAGATCTACACGCTCACGCGCACCAACACGCAGGCCGCGGAAATGTCGCCCGGCGAGCGCGCCATACTCGATACCCTCACGTCACACCGCACACTGGAGCTGAAGCAGGAGAACCATAGCACCGTTCGTTTGATGATCGAGAAACACAAGCAGGCGCTGAAGAAAGACTACGAGAAGACCTATTTCCTGACCAACAGCGGCTGGCTGGTGCCCGGAATCTTGCTGACGATCCTGACGCTGCTGGCCATGGCGTGGTCGTTGCCGGCAGGCGATGCGCAACAGTTCGGGATGTTCATGCTGGTGTGGCTGTCGTTCTGGTCGCTCGGCGTGATCATGCTCAGCAAGATGGTATGGAGCGCCTGGCGGCTGGTCGGTGCGGGCGGCAGCATCGTGGCGGCACTGTTCATCACGCTGTTCTCCCTGCCCTTCATCGGCGGCGAAGTCGGCGGATTGATCGCGCTGTATGTCAAGTCAGGCGTGGCGCTGCCGGTTGCGCTGATCGTTGCGGTCGCGATCAATTTTGCTTTCTATCACTGGCTCAAGGCGCCGACGATGCGCGGCAGAAAATTCCTCGACGAGGCGGAAGGGCTGCGCATGTATCTCGACGTGGCGGAAAAGGAAGAACTCAATCTCAGACATCCGCCGGAAAAGACCCCCGAGCTTTTCGAGCGTCTGCTGCCTTATGCGATGGCACTCGATGTCGAGCAACGCTGGGCGGAAAAGTTCTCATCCGTGTTCAGCCGCATCGGCGCGGAAGAGCAGCGCTATCACCCGGCCTGGTATCACGGCCCGCACTGGAACACCGCCAACATCGGAGCGTTCGCCGGCGCGGTGGGTGGCGCCCTCAGCAGCGCGATCGCTTCATCATCGACCGCGCCGGGCTCGTCGAGCGGCGGCGGGGGTGGTGGATCATCCGGAGGCGGTGGGGGTGGCGGAGGTGGTGGGGGGTGGTGAGGCGGATTGCTTGATAACTGACGGAATTAGTCGCTGAGGATATTCCGAGCCAGGCTCCTTATACTCATTGACGCGACGTATCCCAAATAATACACTCTCTCACATGAGTACGATTCAAACAACGGAAGTGTTTGATGCGTGGTTCGCCGGTCTGAAAGACCGGCAGGCAATGCGGCGTGTTCAGGTGCGCATCGACCGTGCCGAAGACGGCAACTTTGGTGATTGCGCGCCGGTTGGCGAAGGCGTATCCGAGATGCGCATCCACTACGGGCCGGGGTACCGGGTGTATTTCGTGCAGCGCGGCATGGAGATCGTCATCCTGCTGGCGGGCGGCGACAAATCCACACAACAAAAAGACATCAAGACCGCGCTAGAGATCGCGCGGCAGATATAGGAGGCTGAAATGGCAAAGATCAAACTGAAAAAATGGGACAGTGCCGAACATCTCAAGACAGATGAAGACATGGTGCAGTATCTGGAAGCCTGCCTGGACGAAGCAGGCGATGACGCGGCCTTCATTGCTAAAGCCCTCGGCAACATCGCCCGCGCGAAAGGCATGACACAACTCGCCAACGAAACCGGGCTGGGGCGCGAAAGTCTTTACAAGGCATTATCCGGCGAAGGCAATCCGAGCTTCGCGACCATCCTCAAGGTCATGACTGCGCTGGGTATCAAGTTGCATGCTGAGAAGGCGCGCGTCGCATAGCAATCCGTTGGCTGCGTATCAATGAGTATGATCAGATGGGGCGTGTAATGGAATACATTGAACTGATCAGCAAGCTGAAATCGCTGCCGCGCGAGAAGCAGGCGGAGGTTTTAGAATTCGTCGAATTTCTCTCCGAGCGCTGCGGCGCACCGGCAGATAAACCGCTCAAGCGCGCAGATGTCGCCGCAAAAACCTGGAACTCTTTCAACGAGTGCCACGGCTCGTTCGCCGATCAACACTCCACGCTGTAGTGGCGCTATTCGACGTTCACCGGAATATCGGAAAACAAAGGGAAGCTAGTCCCTACGTTGTCGTCGTCCAATCATCCCTGCTCGATAGTCACCGCCGCCGAGTCGTCGAAGGGCCACCCAACACCGCAATCATCATGGTTTATGCAGCGGCAGAAGTCCGTTAAACTGCGACCAACTGAAAGGCGGGAAATGACAATTTACACAATCGGCTATGAGGGCATTGATATTGAGCAGTTTTTCATGCTTCTCAAGGCGCACGGTATTGAGACCGTGGTTGATGTTCGCGAGCTGCCTCTTTCGCGCAAGCCTGGTTTTTCCAAGAAATCACTGGCGGGCGCACTTAACTTGAGTGGGTTGGAATATACGCATCTGGCTGATCTTGGTTGCCCGAAACAGATTCGCGACCGCTACAAAGCAGATGCAGACTGGAAGCGCTATAAAGAGGATTTCTTGAAATACCTCAAAACTCAAAATGAATCGATTGATGAACTGACGTTGCTGGCAAGTTCGTCGAATTGTGCGTTGCTTTGCTTTGAAGCCGATTTCAACTACTGCCATCGTTCGATGGTGGCCGATGCGGTCAAACAGAAATGTGGAGCCAAGATCTCTCACATACGAGCTGACGCGGTTAGAACAAAGATATCTGCGGATTCTGGATTGGCCTTTGCATAGGCGGGTAGATCAAACTGATGATCAGCCATTGATCCTGGAAGCGGTGCGAATCTACTGAATTGTTGGTGTCGCTGCAGGTGGAGCAATACGAATGCGTAGAGCTGATGAGCCGCGTAATTCATCACGTTCAGTAATCGCTTTAACTCTAAGGACGGTTTCTTCGACGATTTGGAATGGGGACAACACAAAATTCATTTGTGCCATAAGGACGGTAGAGCCATCTTCCGCGCTTGGAAGTTCGGAAGGAAGGGTTATGGGGCCTGAGGACACCAATTCGGTTTCTTCTTCTCCTTTAACCGACACTATGCGCACCTCAAGGGACTCAAATGGATCGTCGAGATCCGTTGTTATCCTGGCTGAAATGCACAGCTTTGGCAGCATCACTGGAGCATTGGGTACTGTTAGTTGACCAGAGTAAACGCCCATATAGGAAAACTTGTTTCCCAACTCTCCACGGATGTCGTCACAGTACATAACTTCTAGGTGGCGAACGCAATTCTTCATGATGCTTGCTCTTGTGTATTCGCCAATGCGATTGCTAGTTCATCGCGAGAAACATGCAGAATGGCAGCCAGTTTTTCAAAGGTTGAGTGGAGAATATCTCGCCGACCAGACTCAATGAGAGAGTAACTCGACTGAGAATTACCAAGCAACTCGGCTATTTTGGCTTGCGATAAGCCGGCCTTCAAACGTAATGAAGCAACAGTAGTCGTTTGAGACTCGCTTTCAACCTGCACTGCTAATCGTTGACGAGCACGAGCCAAGGCTGCGGCATGCCTAGGATTGGTTTCGCGTGAACTTACGATGTCATCAATCTCACGGTAACCAGTCGGCAGTGGGGCATGCACAACACGGTCGACCAGAACCAGCACATTTTCAGCTTTGCTTTCTGGATTTACGACGTTAAAAGGGTATACAAAACTCTTAATAACGGGGGATGTTGAGGGCGTCGTAAGCAGTGAAGATCTTCTTTGAACGTTCATGGTTTGGGTCATATTTAAAATCCCGGGTTACGATTCCAAGAATATAGTAGCGAAACTCGACAGGGTGAAACGCATACACGACTCGATACTTTGCAGCGGTACCTGTAAGCCACATAAGCTTGAGACGCCATAGGTTATATTTATATCTGGAATTTTTTGTTTCTTGCCATTCATCAACGCTATAGGGCCACTCACCATACTCAACGTGCCCTCGGCGCGTGAGGTTATCTAACGTTTCCTGGTTATTTTTGGCTTCTTCCAGAAATGCTTCGATATCTGCACCTACGTCTTCATCTTCAACGTATATACGCTCAAGGTCATCCTCGGCATCACTATGCAGCGCAAGCGAATAAGAACGACCCGGTGAATATCTCATATCTCGGAAGGTATGACAAGCAAATGAAAGACCTTCAACATATAGGGGAAATCGCCAAAAAATGCAAGTTTGATGCGCTGATTTCGCTTACTTCAGGACAAATGCCGACAAAATGTGCTGGATTTTGACCTAATCAAAAGCGCGGCCCCGATTATTCTTAAACATATTGCGATGCTTACGCCTTTGATTTCCAATTTGATTTGGGGGCAGGGTGCCCCATTAATTCAACTATGATTTGCAGTGACTAACCGCTGACACCAAACGCTTTGTAAATGATCTGTCGAAGTTCATCATCACAAGCTCCGTACTCGTCTATGAGTTCGATAATACGATCTACCTGTTTCCGGCTCCTATTTGGCAGGGCGTTTACTTCGTCCAATTCTTCCTTCGTAAGCTGCTGATCCAAATAGGTGTAGGGGTCACGCTTTCTCGCAATAACAACCTGCTGGAGGATGAGGTTCCACATAGAGCGAGAATTTACAGCCTTAATCTGCCTCGTGCATCGTTGGTAGTCAGTGATCAATGGCCCAACTTCGGTATCGATGCTTTGAAGTAGCCACTCGTGAAACTCACGCACTTCGCTTGTGTAAACAGCAATCAAGCGCCCGATGTCGATGCCATCAGGATGTTCATTTACGAACTGTCGTGCGTGGGCATTGTACTTAGGCAATCGTGTCAACTGTTTCGGCCAGATCATGAACTTCGATGTCGAATCTTCGCCGCCACCAGATGTTAATTGCCAGCCAGGGCTGTGTAGAGTGACGTGTATCACGTCGACTCGAAGTTCTTGGATGAATCGATGCTTTGGGTTCGTCCCAAAAACTGCGTTTACGCGCGACTCATAGTCTGCCAGCTGGGCCTTCCGACTGATGGTGCGCGCTTGGTCCACCAACGACATGGCGGACGATGCAAAGATATAAAGAAGCTCTTGGAAGCGTTGTTCATACGCATTGAGGTCAGATCGTCGATTCCGGCGGAACAAACGCCCGTCTTGTGCTTCTGTATGGAAGCGAATCAGCCACTCATCAAACTGCTTCGCGCTGCCTTCAAAAATACGTTGGACAGCTTTAAGGGAGTCTAGCTGCGAAGCAAAGGTGTGACCGGGATGTTCATTGACCCAGTCTTGTGCTTGGCTGTAGTTTCTCCATGCCGCAGCAACAAGGTCATCATCATTCCACGGAAGTGGCCCGAGGTTGTAGTGGGTGTGCAATTTCATCGATTGTTTAGTTACCCCAAATTTGCGCGCGGTCGCTGGGAATAGCTAGGGGCCAAGTGGCGGCAATGTGGATAGACCACTCATATTCTGCTCAGGTAAATAGGTCGAGAACGAACCGAGTTTTGTTTCGATCGACTGTGCGGCCCTGTAAAAGTAGAGCATTGCTTCATCACCATAAAACTTCGAATGGAAATCGTGAATATTTCTCAAGTTTATATCGAGGTTTTCAATTATGCCCGCCAGCTTCAAGCGCTCAGCGGGTTTCTGAAGTGGGTTACGGTCTAACGTGCCCTTAAAAGAGTTCAGGTCCTCACCATCCTCAAAATCCATGATGAGGTTTCGGCCGTGCGCAAACACGTTACGGATCGCACCTAGCGCGAGCATATCCTTGGAAAGTTCCGAACCCAGGATATCTTGGAGATTCTCTGGAAATACTCGGCTGAAAATATCTATCAGTCTTAATAAAGGTGCCGATTCGACCTCTGCCTCCAATTTCTCCGCCATTTGGCGTATGGAAGCAGCAAGCGGGCCATTAGAGCACTCTTGGTCTGTTCCATTGTCACTGTGTATCACAGGAGGCGCATCTTCCCAATTGACCCCTCGACGAATGAAAAACAAACGTAAACAAATAACTTTGGACAGTTCAGACTCAATGTGGCCACATAGCGTCAAATAGAAAAACTGTGCAAAGCCGCGCTTCTCCTTATCAAGGAGTTCCTTGCGCGCTTCCCATGCTTTTGCAAGAAAGGATTTGCTGTTTGAAATAGTGGGAGAGCTCGTGCGTGCTGCCATAATGGCCTCAGATATCTATAAGTGAAAATTGACCGCATCGAAAAGAAATCGACTCCGGTACATATCGATATTAGTTACGACGGCAACGGCAAGCCCGGAATAAGGGGTCTGGCGCAGAACCATGAGTCTGAATGGGATGTCGTATGCCGTCGCCCGGGCAACAAAACGGATCGCCTGCAACGCGAGCCAGCAAGGGGTTGGCATCGGAGAAGATAGCCATGAATCTGTGCAACATCAATTGGACGCGAAGCGGCACCAACAATCTTCTGGGGCGGTAAAGACCGCCAGGGCGAAAGCAGAACACCGCTGATCGCTTGATCCTGATGGGTGACTGGCGCGATTCGTTCGCAGCCATGAATGAAGAAACGGGTGCGATTTATTAGTTGAACGGGGATTGGAATTGAAAAAACTGGCGGCTGATGCCGCCATGGAATTGTTTACTCGCTTGACGAAGGTCGGCTAATGGGCGACCCCTTTGGCTACGACCCCTTTGGCTACGCGTTTAACCATTGTCTGGGCGCTTCATCGCCAGGACTGATACGCCATATAGCGCACCGTCTACTACCTCTGGGTTCAGATGCTCTATATCGAATGAATTCCCCAACTTGCTAGCCCACCTTCCGTCAACCAGTTGGCGTGCCATATGTGTTGGTTTTCCGTTAACTGCGTACAATGCCACTTTCTCGAAACCCTGCTCTTTGTCATAGTCTGCACACAATTCATAGCCAAGGGTAGCAAAAGCATCCTTAAAAGAATCGATAGTCTCTTGTCGAGAAATACCATTAGGCCAGTAATAACCAGGTGCCGGCCACCACCAATGGCTAGCATCGCCAGCCGCCCAAGCAATGCAATTGTACTCAGGCGTACGAGGGCTCGTTATCTTGTGATTGTTATCTGAAAAATAGGGGAATGCTGTGCTAGGAGGTAAAAATGCCATGGTGTTCGACTTATATGTATCCTTCCGTCTTGCCCCAAGCAAGCCAAGCTTTGGCCATCTTAGATACGTCGCCTGCATCCTGTTCGTTGACCGGATTATGTCTTGTTATTGCTTTAAGGGCCCAAAACCAATGATCAGAGGATTTCGCTAAATCCTGCAGAATTAGGGGAACAACAGATTCGCCAAGTCCAATGATTTGCTGATATGACTCATTCATAGCCATTTCATAGGGTGAAGACAAAAATTCAGTTTCGTCTCGCCACTGAGTTCTCAGCGTATTGAAAGTCTCTTCTATTGCGATAGGCATAGACTTTCTTGATACTGAATAAACTGCGCACCCAAGCTTTTCTACAAAAACGCGTTTGTACTCACCAGCAGCACTTCCTGGTGTCACATACCAAGTTTCTCTTGCATCAAATATCAAATCATTGCTTTTCTCTGCCACATACTTCGGGGCGTCCAAAAGAAAACCTTTGATGGCGCCAAACCCTCTTACCGGCTTAGGTTCAAAATAGCATGTTGGTGAAAAAGTGGTCATGTCTGTTCAACTGAATCTAGTTATCTATATAGGGGAGTTTATCCACAGTGACAATTGCCTTAATTGCTTTGGCCTTCTTTTGCGAGCGCTGGAGTGTTTCTATGAGGCTCTCAATATCTTCGTCATCCAGAGCGACAAATAACTCTCTTTCCTCTCCGTTTTCAAAGTATTCAAGCTTTAAATTATGTGAAACGAAAAGCGCACTAATTTGCGACTCGTTGGAGCCAAACACAGGCCGAATATCCGTTAAGACTCTTGAGCCAGTGAAAATACGCGAATGTTCAGAAACAATATCAACCGCTTTCGATAAACATAACAGCGAATCTATACTGAAAAGCTTTTCGAGAATACTGCGGAACTTAGTCCAATCTGTCTTCGAAAACTGTTTGCCAAATTCGTCATTCTCTTTGAGGGCTTTTATTACATCGTCCAAAAAGGTATCTAGCTTTCGATTCGAGTAACTATAAGTGACATGTAGGGAAAAAACAGTTCTTAACAATATTTGAAGATCGGTTAGTGCAATCAATTTGACTTCTTGCTGCACTGCGGAGAAGAATTTTTCTCTATCAAATGACAAAGGGACTCGAATCAGTGCAGATATAAGTTCTTGCAGCCCATCGGGCTGAAGTCCTTGAAGTATGTCTAGACCTTTAAAACCTTCGGCTGGAATTCGAAGCTTTTCACTCATTAATTTGCCTTTGCATATTTAACGACAATAAATCATGCGGTTACTGATGTGAGACGCTGTTGATAATTTCCTTCATTGACTTATAACAAATGTTGGCCATATGAGCAACCAGTAGACAGGAGCCTCATTCGCCATGCATCAATGCAGGCCATACAAAAATTGGACCAAGGGATGCGGCAACCAAAATCAAAGGAAACTAATTTCTATTCAAACCTCAACCCCTTCAACTTAGTCTCAACCACCTTCCCAGCCCTCGCCCTAGCCCCAAAGTACCCCTGCAATTCCTTCCCGCCAATCTTCAACTGCTGCACCTTGCTACCCGCCGTACCGCTCAACGTCACTGCCGGTTGATTCACCACCGTGCAAGCCGTCAGCTCGTCGCCTTCCTTCAGGTCGATGAGCATCATGCCCTTGCCGCCGCCTTGCAGCAGCTTCAGTTCCGAGAGCATGAACACCAGCAGCCGGTTCTGCTTGCTCACCACGGCGACCAGTGAATTCTGCGTCGGGGTCACGATGACCGGCGGCAGGATGGTTTCTTCTTTCACGCTGATGAACTGTTTGCCCGCCTTGGTGCGGCCGACCATGTCGCCGATGAAGCAGGGGAAGCCGTAACCCGCGCTGGTGGAGATGAGCACGGGCGTCTCTGCCTTGCCGCACAGCGCCTGCACGATCTTCGCACCGGGCGCGATCTCGATGAAGGTGGCGAGCGGTGCGCCGTCGCCGCGGCCGGTGGGCAGCGACGAGACGGGGATGCTGCACACGCGGCCGTTGCTGCAGATGACGATGACGTTGTCGGTGGTGCGCACCTCGTAGGTGGCGGCGATGCTGTCGCCGTCCTTGAAGGCGATGCTGCTGGCGTCGATGCCGTGGCCCAGTCTTGTGCGCACCCAGAAGCGTTGCGAGATGAACACTGTCACGGGTTCGTCGCTCACTTGCGCGGTCACCTTGGTCACCTGCGCTTCTTCGATCAGCGTGCGGCGCTCGTCGCCGTAGGTCTTGGCGTCGGCTTCGATCTCGCTCACCACCAGTTCGCGCAGCGCATCTTCGCTGCCCAATACTCGTTTGAGTTCCTTGGCTTCGGACTTCAGTTCCTTGATCTCTTTTTCGATCTTGATGCCTTCCAGTCGCGCCAACTGGCGCAGGCGGATTTCGAGGATGTCTTCGGCCTGGCGTTCGCTCAGGTCGAACTTCTTCATCAGGTCTTCCTTCGGGTTGTCTGAATTGCGGATGAGCTTGATCACTGCGTCCACGTTCAGGTACACCACCATGCGGCCGTCGAGGATGTGCAGGCGGTCGTTGACCTGGCCGAGGCGGAAATCGCAGCGGCGCGTGACGGTGCGCAGGCGGAATTCCACCCACTCGCGCAGCACCTGCGCCAGCGACTTCTGCTGCGGGCGGCTGTCGAGGCCGATCATGGTGAGGTTGACCGACACCGAGTTCTGCAAACTGGTGTGGGTGAGCAGCACCGCCATCATGTCGTCCGGGTTCAGCTTCGAGGTCTTGGGCTGGAACACCAGACGGATCTTCTGCGACTTGTCCGATTCGTCGGCCACCGCATCCAGCACCGAAAGGATGAGCTGCTTGTTCTGCGTCTGTTCCGGCGTGAGCGATTTCTTGTTGGCCTTGACCTTGGGGTTGGTCAGCTCGTCGATCTCTTCCAGCACCTTCTGCGCCGAAACGCCATGCGGGAATTCGCTTACCACCACCTGCCACTGGCCGCGCGCCAGTTGCTCGATGCTCCAGCGTGCGCGCATCTTCAGCGAGCCGCGTCCGCTGGAGTAAGCATCGCGGATGTCGGCAGCGGACGAGATGATCTGCCCGCCGCCGGGAAAGTCCGGCCCGCTGATGTAAGACAGCAGCTTGTCGTCCTTGAGGTTGGGGTTCTTCGCCAGCATGACGGCGGCCTTGGCGACTTCTTTCAGGTTATGCGAAGGAATCTCGGTCGCCATGCCCACCGCAATGCCGGATGCGCCATTGAGCAGCACCATCGGCAGGCGTGCGGGTAGCATCGCCGGTTCCTGGAATGCGCCGTCGTAGTTGGGGATGAAATCCACCGTGCCCTTGTCCAGCTCGGACAGCAGCAGACCGGCGATGGGCGTGAGCCGCGCCTCGGTGTAACGCATCGCCGCTGCGTTGTCGCCATCGCGCGAACCGAAGTTGCCCTGGCCGTCGACCAGCGGATAACGCATCGCAAAATCCTGCGCCAACCGCACCATCGCCTCATAAGCGGAAGAGTCGCCGTGCGGGTGATACTTACCCAGCACGTCGCCCACCACGCGCGCCGACTTCACATGCTTGTTGCCATGCGTGAGGCCCATGCGCAGCATGGAGAACAGGATGCGGCGCTGTACGGGTTTCTGCCCGTCGCAGACTTCGGGCAGCGCGCGGCCCTTGACCACGGAGACGGCATATTCGAGATAGGCGCGCTCGGCGTAGTTGGCGATGAGCACTTCGTCACCGTCGGGGACGGGGGCGAGCGGGGCGAATTGGGGCTTGCCTCCTGCTTGGGCGGGGGCTTCTGGTTCTGGGGTGTCTTGTGGTTCGTTTTCGTTCGTTGTCATTCTTGTACTTGCCGTATTGATTCGTTATTCAAACATCCGTTTGCTCTGCGTCCTTTAATCCCGTTCGCCCTGAGCTTGTCGAAGGGTTGAACGGCACTCGGTCCGTACTTATCAAAGTGCTGGCCAAATGTTTTGCTTCATTTGAAACAATTCTATTAGTTCCGATCCTGTCGGCGCGCCGTTCAACCCTTCGACAGGCTCAGGGCGAACGGAGGAAAGAGTTGGCTGGTATTCCATTTATGGTTCGAACGGAATTAATGATGTCATCTCAAATATCCGCCTCAACCTCATTCCCGTGATACTCCAGCCACGCCCGACGAGTAGAAGCTTCCTGCTTCCCCATCAGCATGTTGAATATCCCCATCGTCGCCTTGAACGATTTCAAATCCGCCTTCACGCACAGCGCACGCCGCGTATCCGGATTCAGCGTCGTATCCCATAACTGCTCGGGGCTCATCTCGCCCAATCCTTTAAAGCGCGAGATCGTCCAGCTACCTTCGCGCACCTTCTCCTTGCGCAACCTGTCCTGAATGGCCGTCAGCTCCGCTTCATTCAGCGCATAAATCTTGCTCGCCTGCTTCTTGCCATGCGCGGGCACATCCACGCGGAACAGCGGCGGTTGTGCGATGTAGATCTTGCCCGCTTCCACCAGCTTGTAGAAATGGCGGTAGAACAAGGTGAGCAGCAAGGTGGAGATGTGCGAACCGTCCACGTCGGCATCGGCCATGATCAGGATGGCGTTGTAGCGCAGGCCGGAAAGGTCGGCGTCGTCGCCGGGCGCATGCGGGTCGACGCCGATGGCGACGGCGATGTCGTGAATTTCGTTATTCGCAAACAGGCGATCCTTTTCCACTTCGAAGGTGTTCAGCACCTTGCCGCGCAGCGGCAGCACGGCCTGGAATTCCTTGTCGCGTCCCTGCTTGGCAGAGCCGCCGGCGGAATCGCCCTCGACCAGGAATAGTTCGGTGCGGCTGGCATCGCTGGAGCTGCAATCGGTGAGCTTGCCCGGCAGCACGGCGACGCTGGAGCCTTTTTTCTTTTCCACCTTCTGCGCCGAGCGCATGCGCGCCTGCGCCTGCTGGATGGCGAGCTCGACGATCTTCTTCGCCGGATCCAGGTGTTCGTTGAGCCACAGTTCGAGCGGGTCTTTCATCATCGAAGAGACCAGGCGCAGCGCATCGCGCGACACCAGCTTCTCCTTGGTCTGGCCCTGGAACTGCGGGTCGAGCACCTTGGCCGAGAGCACGAAGCTCGCGCGCGAGAACACGTCCTCGGGCACCAGCTTCACGCCCTTGGGCAACAGGCTGTGGATCTCGGCGAAGGCTTTTACCGCGCTGAACACGCCGTCGCGCAGGCCCGCTTCATGTGTGCCGCCGGAGGGTGTGGGGATGAGGTTGACGTAGGACTCGCGCACCACGTCGCCTTCGGCGCTCCAGGTGAGCGCCCAGGTGGCGCCTTCGCCTTCGGCAAAGCCGCTGTTGTCGTCCTTGCGCGCGAACTTCTCCTGCAACAGGATGGGCGTGGCAAGTTCGAATGCGGACAACGATTCGGCCAGGTAGCCGCGCAAGCCGTCGGGGTAGGACCACGATTTCGTTTCGCCGCTCTTTTCCAGATTCAGCGTGATCGTCACGCCGGGTAACAGCACCGCCTTGGAGCGCAGCGAGTGTTCGAACTGCGCGAGGTTGATGTTGGGTGCGTCGAAATATTTCGGGTTGGGCCAGGCACGCACGGCAGTGCCGGTCTGGTTCTTGGGGCAAGTGCCGACTTTCTTCAGCGGCTTTTCTGCGGTGCCGTCGAGGAAGCGCACTTCGTGCTGGCCGCCTTCGCGGTACACGGTGACCTCCACTTTCTTCGACAGCGCATTGGTTACCGCCACGCCCACGCCGTGCAGACCGCCCGCAAACTGATACGCGCCGCCTTTCTCCTTTTCGAACTTGCCGCCGGAGTGCAGCACGGTGAACGCAACTTCGACCACCGAGCGGCCTTCTTCTTTATGTATGCCCACCGGTATGCCGCGCCCGTCGTCCAGCACCGACACCGAGCCATCACTGTGCGCCGTGACATAAATATTCTTGGCAAAGCCTGCGAGCGCTTCGTCGCACGCGTTATCCACCACCTCGGCGATGATGTGATTGGGCGATTCCAGGTTGGTATACATGCCCGGACGCTGCCGCACCGGGTCGAGGCCGCGCAGGACTTTGAAACTTGCTTCGTTATATGTAGCCATTATTCAGATAGTTGTAGATGTGCTGCGAGTATTTTGGTTGTTGAGTCGCGGGCTATTTTACCGGACAGAACCGCAGAGAAACGAATCCTGTGATTGCAAGCCGAAATAAACAGCCTTCATTCACGACCGCGCAGCTCGGGAAATCATATCTGGTAGCATCGGCACTTCTATTGATAGGGGAATACCTTCATGGCAGACCAGGATCGCTTCGCGGCCGACACCGGTTCGACTTTCACGCCTTTCTGGCGCAGGTTACCCAGCTTCTTTGTCTATCCCCTGCAGATGGGTTCGATGTTGCGCATCGCCGGATATTCCTTTCTCGGCGGTTTTGCGATGCTGCTGCCGTCGCTGTTTGGCGGGATCGTGACCATCATTCTCTGGATCGTTTTTCTCAAGTACGCCTTTGTGGTGATGGAGCGCACGGCCAACGGCCAATTCGACGAGCCGGGCGGATTGCGGGACAAGGAAGAAGGCGACGCGGGGCAGGTCATGCGCCAATACGGGCTGTTCCTGATTTTGGGCGTGATTGTCGGGGTGTGCGCAGTCCTGTTCGGCAAGGTCGGGTTCGGTATCGGTTGGATGCTGATGAATATCGTGATACCGGCGGGCATCATGATCATTGCGGTGGAGCGCAGTCTCGGCAAGGCGCTCAATCCGGGACAGATTCTGTTCTACATGAAAACCATCGGCTCGCCCTATCTGGCACTGTGCGCTTTCCTGTTCAGCTTGCTTGAAAGCAGCCAGTGGCTGCAGGGATTCCTGTACGAGCATATGGATTCGTGGCTGGCGATGCCGTTGCTGAACTTCGTCGACTTCTATTTCGTGCTCATCATTTATCACATGATGGGATATGCGATCTACCAGTATCACGAGCCGCTGGGTGTATATGCGGCGGTCGGTTTCGAGGAAGCCGAAGCCAAACTGTCGCCCGGCAAGGGGGCCGATCCGGTGTTGTCCAAACTTGGCACGCTGATCGCGAACGGCCAGCAGGATGAGGCGCTGGAACTGTTGCGCAACGAATTGCGCACGCGCTGGGAAGACAACGACCTGCACGAACGCTACCAGAAACTCCTGGTGGCATCGGGCAAACAAACGGAGGCGCTGCATCATGCGCGCGAATTCATCGTCAAGCTGGTCAATGAAAAACGCCTGTTCCAGGCGCTGGACCTGTGCGAGCAGTGCCTGAAGGCCGATGCGGAATTTCAACTGCAGGACTCCTACCAGGTGCAGGACCTGGCCGTTGCGGCACGCATCGGGAGGCGTTCCAGACTGGCGCTCGACCTGATGCGCCGCTTCGACCGGCGCTATCCCGATCATCCGCATATTCCGGCGGTGTATCTGCTCTCGGCACAGATACTCAGCGAACACTACAAGATGGACAAGGAGGCGATGCAGATACTGCAGGCGCTGCAGGCCAAGTTCCCCGATCACGCCCTGGCCAAAGAGGCCGGGCAATATCTGCAAGCGCTCAGCAAAGTTGCCGCGCTGGGCTAAGGATGCGCTGATTTATTCCGTTCGCCCTGGGCCAGTCGAAGGGCAAGCAGTTGCAGGGTGCGCTTGCGCACCAGAGCGAATTGGTGCGCAAGCGCACCCTAGCTGCAACACCCTGGATACCATGAGCAACTTGAGTCGGGAGCGTTAACCCATGCGCAACATGCTGGCGGCGGTTTCGGCTTCGACCGACTGCGGGTATTTGCTGATCAACCCCTGTAGCGTTGCCTCAAATTTGTCTCTGCGTTCTTCGCGATAATGGCCGCGCGCCAGTGCCAGCAGCACGCCGGGCAGCGCGATATGCTGCGGCGCCATGCGCTGCAGCAAACCGGCCAGTTTCTCCGCATCGTCGCAATGGTTGCTGCCGGCAAAACGCTTGGCCAGTTTGGCGATGAGGTCCTGTCCGAGGCGCGGCGCGGGTTTGGCGCTATTCAGGTATTCCTGAAAGATGGCATGCGTGCTGTTTGAGGTGGCGCTGTCCATTGCGGTCGACGCCAGCAGCTTCAGCGCGGCGGAGTGGAAATCCTCGCTGGCCGGGTCTGCTTTTGCCGCACGGAAAATAAGGCGCGTCAGGTTGGCGTCGTCCGGATGGTGTTCCTGCAGTTCCTTGAATACGCCCAGCGCTTTTCTGAATTCCATTTCGCCCAGAAAATCCATGCCGCGCTGGAATGCCTTGCCGTCCATCTCCTTGCTTTCTGCTTCCTTGTGGTGGCTTTCGATCAGCGCCGGCCGCTGCCAGCGGTACAGCGCGCCCATGACCGCGCCGCCCAGCAAGCCGCCGAAGTGTGCCATGTAGGCGATGTGTGCGCCATCTTTGGTGAAGTACTGAAACAACTCGTTGCCCAGCCATAGCGGCAGCAGCGCAATCGCCGGCGCCTTGACGTAGTCGAAATAGAATCCCAGCGAATAGAAGAAATCGATCTTCCGGAACCCGAAGATGACCGTGTACAAACCCATCACGCCCGCAATGGCCCCGGACGCCCCCAGGCAACTGCCGCCGTCAGCGGTCAGGGTATACATGAAGACCGCCGCATAAATCGCGACGAAGTAGGCGAGCGCGTACAACGCCTTGCCGATCACCGATTCAACCAGGAAACCGACCAGGAACAACACCAGCATATTGCCGAACAAATGGCTGAAGCTGCCGTGCATGAAGGCGGAGAGGAATGCCTTGAACATGTTGCGCTCGTCCACCCGGTACACATAATGGTCGGTGAAGGAACGCTTCGATTCGAATTCGGCGCGCTGTGCCTGCCAGGATTCAAACACCGGATCCTGCGCCGTGATGATGTTCCCCGCATGCAACTCGCGCATGAACTGGTCATCGTTTTCCATGAACCGCAGCGTGGCAGTTTCTTTTTTGCTTAGCAGTTCGTTGAACAGCCGCGATTCTTCCGCGTCGCTGCCGTTCTCCAGATAACTGGCGTAGCGCGGCAGTTCCCAGTCCGGCAAATCGGATGAAAAATAATATTTCATCGCCAGTTGATCGTGCTTGTCGTCCGCACCCTGGACGAAGAAGAAAATAAAGCAATTCACCAGGATGAGCAGCAGCGTGACGACCGGGGGCCGTTTCCAATTGACTCTGTCGCCTACCGGAATGATGAACATGTGTTTTTCCAGAATGTCGTTGAAGTTTGCAAATCCACGCCACCCTAACTAGCGGCAGGCGCTTCGTCAACCTGGAAAATGACCGGCAGGGATTCTGCTCGGCGATTTGCATTCCGGCAGGCGGCTGTTAGCATGGGTTAACGCCGGTCGGCGGTTCCGGAATTGGATTCGCCGCGCGCAGTCCCGCGCAGTGGGTGCGGAGGAGCAAAGACGATGCAAATACGTTTTCTGCAAATGTTTGTCCTGTCCCTGGCAGGTGCCACCGGAATCGTCTTGTCATCTTGCGGAGGCGGCGATAACGCAAATATTCCCGGCAGGCCCGTGCTCGACGCAACCTACCGCGCCAGCGGCCACGGCGCGGCCGGCGATGTTTTTGTGCGTCTTTTCGAGTGGCCGTGGCCGGATGTGGCGAACGAATGCGAAACCCGGTTGGCGCCGGACGGATTCAAGGCCGTGCTGGTTTCGCCGCCGCAGGAAGATATTGCGGGTGCGCAATGGTGGACGCGCTACCAGCCGGTCAGTTACAGCATCGCCGTGAGCCGTTCCGGCACTGGCGCGCAATTCGTGGATATGGTGAATCGATGCAGGGCGGTGGGCGTGGACGTTTATGTCGATGCCGTCATCAACCACATGACCGCCGGTTCCGGCACGGGACGCAACGGCACGGTGTACAGCAAATACAATTATCCCGGCCTCTATACGCAAGGCGACTTCCATACACCGTGCACGGTAAACAACTATCAATCCGCGGCCAATGTGCAGGATTGCGAGCTGGTCGGGTTGGCGGATTTGAATACCGGTTCGTCCGCTGTGCAGCAGAAAATCGCCGACTATCTATTGGGGCTGGCACGGCTCGGCGTGGCAGGCTTCCGCATCGATTCGGCCAAGCATATCCAGCCGGTGGAGCTGAACGACATCGTCACCAGGGTCAACCAAACCCTGACGACGGAAGGCCGGGCGCTGCCCTATTACTTTGGCGAGGTGGTCGGTTACAGCGTCGAGGCGGTCAAGCCGGGCGACTACTTCGGGCTGGGTTACAGTTCGGGCGGCGCGGCGGATATCACCGAATTCAAATTTCGTGGTGTGGGCTACAAGTTCCTTGGCAACGGGCAGTATCCGGCCCAGCTCAATCCCGACGGTTCTGCGGGTAACCAGTTCTCCGCAGCCGCCTGGGGCTTGATGCCCTCGGACAAGGCCGTGGTGTTCCTCGACAATCACGACACCCAGCGCGCGGAGGGCATCTCTTACCGCAATGGCGCAACTTATCGTCTGGCGAATGTCTTCATGCTGGCGCAGCCCTATGGCTATCCGTCCGTCATGTCGAGTTACGTGTTCGATCCGGCGACACAGGCCGGATGGGATGCGGGGCCGCCCGCAACCGGCCCGGGTTGTGCGGCCAGCCTGGAGTCCGCGGTCGCGGGGCAGTGGGTGTGCGAACACCGCGACACGGCTATCGCCAGCATGATCGCATTTCGCCGCGCCGTGGCCGGAACGGCACAACTGAACTGGTGGGACAACGGCGCCAATGCCATCGCGTTTTCGCGCGGCGACCAAGGCTTTGTGGCAATCAACCACGAGACCTTTGCGATCTCGCGCAGTTTTACAACCGGGCTTGCCGCAGGGACTTACTGCGATGTGCTGGTTGGCGGCGTGAACGGCGCGGCGTGTGTGGGGCAGACGGTGACAGTCGGCGCGGGCGGCAATGCGACGATCAGTCTGGCCGCCAATACGGCGCTGGTTTTGCAGGCAGGGGTCAGCATTCCCTGAGCGCCGTCGCGCAGTTGTCGCGCATCGGACAGCGCCATCCCCCGCTTGGTGTTTCCACCGTCAATTTGTTGCGGGGCACGATATCCGGTTCGAGTGACGTCCGGATATCGTGCCTTCAGTGGGCTACTTCTTTTCTTCCACTTTGCAGGTGTTGATTCCCAGCAAAGCATTGAGCGGGCAGAATTGCACGAATGCCGTGACCAGCGCGATGGCTGCCACGACCAAGGCAACGATTTGCCACGTCGCACTGAGCGGAGCCGCCAGTCCCACGACCAGCAGCACAACACCAATCACGATGCGCCCGATGCGATCGATACCGCCGACATTTGGTTTCATGATGGCCTCCTGTTGTTAACGTAAACTTCGCAGATATTGGAGTCGGCGCGTCATATTAAGTTCTTCTGCGCGGCGGACAGGTTGTGCCAATCAAACCGGTCGCGAATATCCGCAGTTACATCATGGCTTACCGGCGGCATAATCATTTCCATGTGTGCATTGGTTGTATTCTTTTCCATCGCTGCTAGCATTGGCGCTACTGCCGTCCGATTTGCCGACACGGCAGGCGAACAATTCGGGGGAGAACGAAAATGAATGTTCCACAATCTTCCGGGAAGAAGACACTGCACCTGGTGATTCACGGCCGCGTGCAGGGCGTGTTCTTTCGCCAATCGATGTTCCGCGAGGCGCAGAATCTGGCGGTCTCGGGCTGGGTGCGGAACCGGCACGACGGAACAGTGGAAGCTGTTGTGCAGGGCGATTACGGCGCAGTGGACGCGATGGTGCGCTGGGCCGGGCGCGGACCGGAGATGGCGCAGGTGGAACGCGTCGATGCCGTTCTGACAGGTGGCGATTTCAACGGCTTCGAGATCATCAATTGATCATGAATACGATACTCGTCACCGGCGCAACGGATGGCATCGGCCTGGCAACCGTAACGGAGTTGGCCAGGCTTGGGCATGAGGTCGTGGTGCACGGGCGCAATGAAGACAAGGCGTTGCACGCCTGCGATGCAATACGTGCAGTCGTGCCCGGCGCGAAGCTGCAGACAGCCTATGCCGATCTGTCCGATCTGTCCGCCGTGGCGCGCATGGCGCATGAACTTTGCGCGCGCCTGCCGCAGCTGGATGTGCTGATCAACAATGCGGGTGTTTACAAGACGGAGTGGGAGATCTCGCCCGACGGTTTCGAGATGACGCTGGCGGTGAACCACCTTGCGCATTTCCTGCTCACCCATCTGCTGCTGCCGCTCCTGAAAAAATCCGCCGCCCCGCGCGTGGTCACCGTGAGCTCGATGGTGCACGCAAGCGGGCGCATCGTATTCGACGACATGAACGGCGACCGCGGTTACAACGCTTATCACGCGTATGCCAATTCCAAACTGGCCAACGCGCTGTTTGCGAACGAGCTGGCGCGGCGCGAACCGTGGCTGACTTCGAACAGCCTGCATCCAGGGGTGATCGGCACCAAGCTGCTGCATGCGGCATTCAGCATGCCGGGCGAGGCGGCGGCATCCGGTGCGCGCACGTCGGTGTATCTGGCCACTTCGGACGAAGTGGCCGGCGTAACCGGAAAATATTTTGATAACTGCACCGAGGTTGCAGCGGCAGCACAGGCGCTGGACCGGCAACTGGTGCGGCGGTTGTGGGTGTGGTCGGAAGAGGCGCTACGGGATTATCTGGAAGCAAACAGGTCAGGGAGCGCAGGTTTGTAGGGTGCGCTTGCGCACCGTTTTGATGGTGTGTAACGCACCCTGCGTTACTCAGTTAACGTCATCGTAATCCAGCGTCATGATTTTCGGCGAGCGGTCGATGCGGTACAGCGTGGCCAGCAGTCCCAGCGTGGCGATCAGCATGAAGTGCGGGCCGAACAGCCAGAACACCAGCGGTACCAGGAAATAATACGCGCGCATTCCCACGCTGTAGAAATGGCCGGCGCGGTTCAGGTGGGTCGCCACGTGCGCGGGCGTGATCATCTTGTGGTTCAAACGCACCGGCACATTGATCAAAAAGCCCACATGGTTGTAGATGCGGATCGCCATGGCGAAGCTGAAAAACGCGACGAACAGATCCAGCAGCAACATGATCAGCTTCACCACCCACAGCGTCGGGCTGATTGCCCCGGCCACATTGAGCGCATGCCAGGTGGAGTCCATCTTTTGCCCCTGCTCGCTGAGCGTGAGCACGCCCATGATCAGCAGCACCGAGGTGGAAGCAAGAAACGTGGCGGCCATGGTGGAGTTGCGCAAGGTCTGCACGGCCAGCACGGCATTTTTTTCATCGCCCATGATGGTCTCAACCCATGCTGTCCTGGCGATCTTGTTGACCGCCTGCACGGTGTAGGTCGGGTCTTTCCTGACTTTGCGGCTGAGAAAATAGTGATACGCAACGACAAGCAGAACGCTCAACACAAAGTTGGCGGTGTCGTTCGAAAATAAACTGAGGATGTAATGGGTGTCCATGGCGGTGCCGGGTCGGTTGCCGGATTATACAGGCATCTTTTTCGAAGAATGCCCGTGTCCACCCCACATTGGGCAAATTCAGGTTTTCATGGGAGCGCCGACGAGGACGTCGGTGCTCCCGGAATCCAAGAATTTTACCTACCACTTAAGCAATTTTTTCCCCAGCCACCATCCCAGCGCCGCGACGGCAATCATCGGCAGGTAATGCCATTCGATGAGATGGATGATCGAGTCGGTCTGTTCGTGCAGGCGCAACCACAGCGCGCCGGTGCTGAACGCAAACAGCACCGCGACGATGCCGGACAATCGCAGGTGCGTGCTGGCGAACTGGCGCATGGCGTAGAAAATTCCCGCGCTAGGCAGCAGCGAAAAGATGAAGATGTTGATCGTGCACTCGAAACTGTGCACGGGCAGCGGGGACGGCGGGTTGTCGGCCAGCCAGGAGAAGAACAGGACCAGCGCGAACAGCGCGAACATCCATACCGGCGCGAACGCGGCACGGCGCTGCTGGTGCAGGTCGGGGAAGGACAGGATGGCGGCGCTGAGTGCGGTGGAGACAAAAATACCGGTCAGCAGCACGATCTCGGCGACGAACCACGGTTTGTGGAATTGCAGCAACAGATCCGGGCGCGTGCCGGAGATCGCCAGCGTGACGACCAGGTACGCGGTGGCGGCACCCAGCCATTTCAGGCCCAGCAGCCAGGGGCGCGGTGCGGGCTGCACGGCCTGCGTATCCTTGCTCAGTCCCGCGATCAGTTGTTCGATCTTGTCCATTTAACGTTCCAGCCTTTCACGCAAAATCTTGTAGGCGCGATGCGCGGCCACCTTGACCGCGGACTCGTTCATGCCGATCTTCTCGGCGACCTCTTTCGAGGTGTAACCCTCCCGGTGCATCAGCCGCAGGATGGTTGCCTGCTTCTCCGGAAGTTTTTTCACCTCCTCACTGATGGATTCGTAGTTGAAGCCGCTTTCGGTTACATCGTCCGGCAAAATCTCTTCCAGTTCGGACAAATCCTCGGCGTTGTGCAACTGGTCGGCGTAATGCGCGCGCAGATGATCCTGCAAACGGAATTTCGCGATGGCATATGCCCAGGGTTTGTACGGCCGCTGCCCGTCGTAGGTGTGGCGTGCCTTGTGGATGGAAAGCAGGACCTCCTGCAACACGTCATCCACTTCCGAACCGGCATAGAGGCGTTTGGACAGATACGGGCGCAACAGGCGCGCGGTCTCCTGCAACAGTTCGGCATAGGCCTGCGTGTCCCCGCTCAGGGACCGTTGCATCAGCGCTGCAAGGGTGTCGCCGCGATCCGTCACCTGTTTGCCATTCTGGAAATGAACAGGCGAATAATACCCCGACAGTGCGGCAGTCGCAGTCATCTCCGGCTCCGGTGTTTTTCCAGCCATGCATCGGCCGACCATTTGCCCATGCCGTGTACCAGCAATACGGCCAGCAGCAACCCCCAGTACAGGTGCTGGTTGAGCCCGGCCTCGCTCAACTGGTCGTAGTAGGAATAAGCGGCGACCGCGTTCAGGATGGTCAGCCCCAGTGCGCCGAAGCGCCCGAACAAGCCGAACACCAGCAATGCGGGAAACGCCAATTCGGCGCCGGTGCCAAGCCAGGCCGCAAACTCCGGCGGCAGCAGCGGCACTTTGTATTCCTCGCGGAACAGGTACAGGGTGCTGTCCCAGGTCTGGATCTTGGTCAGGCCGGATTTGAAAAATACGTTTGCGAGAAACAACCGCAGTCCCAGATCGAGCGCGGGTGCGGCGTACAACAGCCAGCCGCTGATCTGGTAATACAGTTTCAAACCGTTCGATAGCAATTTCATGGTTGCTCTCCTTTTTATGTCCCCTCTCCCGCAGGCGGGAGAGGGCTAGGGTGAGGGGCGTAAAAAGTTGACCAGCACGCCTTGTGCAATCCAGTGCTGCAGCGTTGTCGCCACATCGAAATCCGGATGTGCGGATGAGGTTGTTTCGGTTGCATCGCCCATGCCTGTGCCCTGCTGCAGTTGTGCCAGCCAATGCAGGCTGGCGGGGGCGATGCGCACAATGTCCACGCTCAAGTCCTTGCGATATACAAGCAGACTGTCGCCGCCTGAGAGGAGATCAATGTTGAAATCGGCGGCTTCAATTTCCTGATGCGCCTGCCAGATTGCCGCAACGGGATACGCGGTGGTGAGCAGTGTGCAGCTCGGGTGCAGTTGCCAACGCAATCCGGCATAAGCATCGGGCGCGATGTTTGCGAGGCGGGGCAGATCGAACGATGGCACGTCATCGGCGAAATAGGCGCGGTGGTAGGCCCATTCCAGTCGTGCCATGTCCGGCAGGTAGACGAGATGCTGCGTATTCTCGAAATGCGTCAGGAATTCTGCCATCTCGCCGCCGTAGCGGTGCAAATTGCCGCTGCGCGAAGCTTGTTGTTCGATGAAGCGTTTCGCCAGCAGACGGAAAAAATCTTCTCCGACCAGTTGGCGCAGCACCGGATACGCGCTGGCCAATGTGTCGTGCAGGTTGCCGCGAAAGTTGTTGCGGTACACGCCGATGCCGCGTTCCTCCGCGTAATGCGGGCAGTTCAATGCGCCGGGCGCGAGCACAGCGCCGGTACGGATTGCGGCGGAGAAATGCGCGAGCGTTTCGTCCCAGTTGTTCATGGCGCGTCCATCCTGTGTTGTGCTTTTTGCGCTTCGCCCTGCAATACCGCCAGTGCGGGAATGTCCACGTCCCATTCGATCAGCGTCGGACGCTTGCCAATGTGCTGCAGCGTGTATTCGTATAACGCCCAGACCTCATCGAACACGCGCGCGCTGTGGGTATCCACCAGACAGCCACCCATCATGCTGGCGCCGGCCAGGTGGTATTCGCCGACGGCGGCGGCCGGGATGCCGTGCACGAAGGCCTTTGCATCGACGCCCAGATTCACGGTGTTGACATAGATGTTGTTGACGTCGAACAGGAGGCCGCAGCCGGTGCGCGCCACCAGTTCCGTCAGGAATTCTTCCTCGCGCATTTCGCTGTTGTTGAACGCGACATAGTAGGAAAGGTTCTCGATCAGGATTTGGTGCCCCAGCACGTCCTGCACTTGCCGCACGCGCGCGGCGACATGACTCAAGGCATCCCGCGTGTAGGGGAACGGCAGCAGATCGTTGATGGCGATGCCGCCCGCCGTGTTCCAGCACAGGTGCTCGGATACGCTGGACGGATTGACTGCATCGCATAATTGGCGCAGTTCACGCAGGTGTCCCGGGTCCAGCGGATCGGGTGAGGCCAGACCCATGCCGACACCGTGCAGGCTGACCGGGTACTGCTGTGCGACTTGCAGCAGCGTGTGCAAAGGTGCACCGCCGCCGAAAAAATTCTCGCTGTGAACTTCGATCCAGCCCAGGGGCGGGCGCCGTTCCAGCACTTCAGCATAATGAGGCGCCCGCAAGCCGATGCCTGCAACAACGGGAAGAGAGTGGCTTGCGGGCGTGTTCATCATTTTTTCATCATTGCGCCGCCGGGCATGGTCGAGCCGTTGGCAAGTTTGTCGCAAGTGCCTTTGGGGACAGCGACGAAGTCGTGCGGATCGCCGTTCATGGTGGCTTGGCCGGCACAGGCGTGGGCGCTTTTGTTGCTGGCGCAATCGTTCTTGCCCGCTTTGGCGACGCCGAAACATTTTTCGGTTTGCATATCGGCCGCCATGACATTGCCGGCCAGGCCCATCACCAGCAAGCTGCCGATGGCTGCAGAGAGGAGGTTGTGTGTATTGCTCATGATGATTTCCTTTTTAAAAGTTGAGAGTGGCGGAGAGCGTGTCTCCGCCCCTTGATTCGGGAGGGTGGGATATTTGGTTACAACACCCGGAAAAAAATCCAGAGGGGAGATGCCGGATTGCAAACAGGGGATTTCAAAACTGAGCGCAAAATATTTTGGTGTCAGGGTTGTAACCATTCTTGTTTGCAGGCCGAATACGGACGCGGAAGCCAGGTGTTATTGCGAACGTTGAAGTTCGCCAACGGATAAGGGGGAAAAATAATGAATGCAGATATCGAGTGCGGCAGTCCGCAACGCAGACGTTTGCTGCAAGGTTTTGCTGCAGGGGTGTTGACCGTGCTGCTGCCGGCCGTGAAGGCGATCGCCGCCACGTTTACACCGCCGCCCAGACTGCCCGCGACGCAATCGGTGTATCGCGTGCGCGGCAAGGCGTGGGTGAACGGCAAACGGGTGGATGCCAATACGCGCATCGGGCCCAACGACACGGTGAAGACCGGAAGGAACAGTGAACTCGTTTTCGTGGTGGGGGACCATGCCATGATCTTGCGTGGCAGGAGCCATCTGGTGATCGAGCCCAAGGAAGCAAATGAGGTCTCTTCGCTGCTGATCGGCGGCTTGCGCCTGTTTGCGGGCAAACTGCTTTCGGTGTCGCGCAACAAGGGCATGCGTATCGAAACGCCGTCCGCAACCATCGGCATCCGCGGTACCGGGGTATATCTGGAAGCCGGACCGGACAAGACCTACTTCTGCAATTGTTATGGTGAAGTCGATGTCGAGGCCAACGGCGATGCGACGAGCAATGAGACTGTCGTTTCCACACATCACGACAAGCCGCTTTACATCTACGGTCAAGGTCGGCCCGGACACTGCATACACGATGCAAACCGTCTGGCCCGTCCCAACCATTCGGATGACGAGTTGCTGCTGGCGGAGGCGCTGGTCGGGCGTGTTCCGCCTTTTGCGATGTAGCCCGTGTTTTTGTTTGGCCTTGCTGGCGGCAAGGTTGATGTAACTATTTTTCGGGCAAATACGAACTAAGGTACAGGCAGCGAAACCAAAGTACCAGGTTCGGCCCTATTCGCAGGAGGTGACATCATGCAACGCAGGGATTTTTTACTGGGATTATCGGGGATGGCGCTGGCTTATACGGCGCGTTCCTTTGCCGGGAGTTCAGCCATGAATAGCAATCAGGTGACCATCATGAAATATTCCGACGACGGCAAACCGCTTGGGCTGGTGACCTTGGCCAGGGTGAACAACGACGCGGAGTGGAAGAAGCGCCTGTCGCCGCTGGCCTATGAAGTGACGCGCCAGCAGGGCACGGAGCGGGCGTTCTCGCAGCCCGGTTACGACCGGCACGAGCCGGGTTTGTATCGCTGCGTGTGTTGCGACAACGCGCTGTTCGACGCTGCCACAAAATACGATTCCGGTACCGGCTGGCCGAGTTTCTGGCAGCCCATCGCGCCGGAGAACGTGCGCAATATCACCGACCGCATGTTCGGCATGACCCGCACCGAAGTGCGCTGCGCCCTGTGCGATGCGCATCTCGGGCATGTGTTCGACGACGGTCCGAAGCCGACCGGCTTGCGCTATTGCATGAATACGGTGGCGCTGCGTTTTGTGCCGAAGCCAAAGTAAATCCGCTTTGATGGTTTGTGGGAGCGCCGACGTCTCGTCGGCCAGGTTGCCTGCCAGATCTTGTAGGTGCGAATTTATTCGCACGATTGATGGATTATGTGCGAATAAATTCGCACCTACTGAGTGCAAGGAGTTATTTCAATGCTGATCTTTATACTGGCCTATCTCGGCGGAGTCATCACCATCCTGAGTCCGTGCGTGCTGCCGGTGCTGCCCTTCGTGTTCGCGCGTTCGGAACAATCGTTCCGCCGTTCCGGTCTGCCCATCCTGTTCGGCATGGCCGCGACGTTTACCGTGCTGGCCAGCCTGGCCGCGGTGGGCGGTGCCTGGCTGGTCGAGGTGAACCAGTACGGGCGCTACGCGGCGATGTTGTTGCTGCTGTTGCTGGGGCTGGCGCTGATTTTTCCGTCCTGGTCGGAGCGCATGATGCGCCCGTTCGTTGCGCTGGGTGGGCGTCTGCAGGAAAGCGCCGACGGCCGGCAGGGCAGCGTCAAAGGTTCGTTGCTGTTGGGTGTGGCGGTCGGCTTCCTGTGGGCGCCGTGTGCCGGGCCGATCCTGGGACTGGTGTTGGCGGGTGCGGCATTGCAGGGCGCGAACCTGTACAGCGCATCGCTGCTGTTGGCGTTCGCGGCAGGTGCCGCTTCTTCTCTGGCCTTGGCACTGTTGGCCAGCGGGCGTGTGATCGCGTGGCTGAAGCGTAACTTCGGCGTCGAGGAATGGATACGGCGCGTGCTGGGTGTCGCGGTGGTGGCGGGTGTTGTGGTCATCGCGCTGGGCTGGGACACGCGTTTCCTCGCGCAACTCACTTCGGCCAACACCACGTCCACCGAGCAGCGGCTGATAGAGAGCCTGGCACCTTCCGCGCCGCAGGAAACCGGGAAGGCCATGGCGCCGCCACTGAAAGGTGCGACGCAATGGCTTAACTCGCCGCCGCTGAGCATGGAGGCATTGCGCGGCAAGGTGGTGCTGGTGGATTTCTGGACCTATTCCTGCATCAACTGCCTGCGCACGCTGCCCTACCTGAAAGCCTGGGATGAAAAATATCGCGCACAGGGTCTGGTCATCATCGGCGTGCATGCGCCGGAGTTCGCGTTTGAGAAAGATATCAGCAATGTCGAACGGGCCGTGCGCGAGCTGGGGGTGAAATATCCGGTGGCCATCGATAACCAATACGTAATATGGAACGCGTTCAAGAACCAGTACTGGCCCGCACATTATCTGATCGATGCGCAAGGCCGCATACGCCACCAGCATTTCGGTGAGGGGGCCTATCAGGAAACCGAGTTGCGGATTCAGGGCTTGCTCAAGGAGGCAAACAGTGATTTGGCATTGAAGCAGGAATTTGTACAAGTGAATGGAACAGGTGCGACGGCGGCCACAGAAGAAGATGTGGAACGGTCCCCGGAAACTTACGTCGGATACGGGCGGCAGGAAAATTTTGCTTCCCGCGAAGCCATTCGGGAAGATGCTCCCGCACACTACAGCGCACCGCGCGTGCTCAAAACGGATCATTGGGCGCTGGGCGGAAACTGGCAAGTCGGCCGGGAATCCGCGGTGCTGCAAAAATCGGGCGGGGCGATCAGTTACCGCTTCCAGGGGCGCGACTTGCATCTGGTGCTTGGTGCAAACAACGGCAAGCCGGTGCGTTTCAAAGTCACGCTGGACGGTGTTGCGCCGGGCAGGAATCACGGTGCGGACATCGATGCGGCAGGTAACGGGGTGATCCGCGAGCAGCGTTTGTATCAATTGATCCGGCAGCGCGGCGAGATCAGGAACAGAACCTTCCGCATCGAGTTTCCGGATGGCGGCGCGGAAGCGTTTGCCTTTACCTTCGGTTGATTATCAGGAGAATCATCATGCAAATATTCAAGTTTTTTCCAATACTCCTTTTCAGCATTGGAATGCAATCAAATGCCGGTGCCGCGCCAACGGAACAAACCGCAATATTTGCGGGCGGTTGCTTCTGGGGTGTGGATGCGGTGTTCAAGCACGTCAAAGGCGTGGTGAATGTCGAATCGGGCTACGCGGGCGGGAATGCGGATACCGCACATTACGAAATGGTAAGCCGGGGCAATACCGGACATGCCGAATCGGTGCGCGTCCGTTTCGACCCGGCGCGCGTGTCCTATCAACAACTGCTGCAGGTATTTTTCAGCGTGGCGCACGATCCGACCGAGCTCAATCGCCAGGGGCCGGATACCGGTACCCAATACCGCTCCGCGATTTTTTACACCAGTCCCGACCAGCAGAAGATAGCGCAGGGCTATATTCAAAAACTCACTGCCGAACATGCGTTTTCTTCGCCCATCGTCACGCAGGTCGTGCCGCTGCAGCAGTTCTATCCGGCCGAGGACTATCACCAGAATTATCTGGCCTTGCATCCCTATCAGCCCTACATCGTATTCAACGACATGCCCAAACTGGGGCAACTGCAGAAGCAGTTTCCGGCGTTGTATAAATGAAAGGTGGGGATTTCGTAGGGTGGGCACGTTTTTGGTGCCCACGCGGAAACAACATTTGCAAACCGCGTGAGCACCAAAAACGTGCCCACCCTGCATTTTGTTAAATCGTTGGCGTCCGGCATCGGAAATCCGGGTGTCCGCACCGGTGTTCTGGTCGGCGCGGCTGTCCGGTGTCAGGTCATCTTCAGGCCGTCCAGGCCGCCCATCACATCCCGGTCTTTGGTGGCCTGACCTTCCAGTTTGATCTTCAGGCGCAGGTCATTGACCGAATCGGCGTTCTTGAGCGCCTCTTCGTAACTGATGGCCCCCGCTTCGTGCAGGTCGAACAGCGCCTGGTCGAAAGTCTGCATGCCGAGTTCGCGCGATTTGGCCATGACTTCCTTGATCTCGTGCACATTGCCTTTGAAAATCAGGTCGGAAATCAGCGGCGAGGCAAGCAGGATTTCAAAGGCCGCCGCCCGTCCTTTACCGTCGCGTTTGGGGATGAGTCGCTGCGAAATGAGCGCCTTGATGTTGAGCGACAAATCCATCAGCAGTTGCTCGCGGCGGTCTTCCGGGAAGAAGTTGATGATGCGGTCCAGTGCCTGGTTGGCGCTGTTGGCATGCAGCGTGGCCATGCACAAGTGGCCGGTCTCGGAGAAGGTGACCGCGTACTCCATGGTTTCGCGGTCGCGGATTTCGCCGATGAGGATCACGTCCGGCGCTTGGCGCAGCGTATTTTTCAGCGCGGCGTGCCAGTCGTCGGTATCCACACCCACTTCGCGGTGGGTGACGATGCATTTGTCGTGGTCGTGCACAAACTCCACCGGATCCTCGATGGTGATGATGTGGCCGAAGCTGTTGTGGTTGCGGTGGCCGAGCATGGCCGCCAGCGAGGTGGATTTGCCGGAGCCGGTGCCGCCGACCAGGATCACCAGTCCGCGCTTGGTCATCACCACATCTTTCAGTATCGACGGCAAGCCCATTTCCTCGAAAGTGGGGATCTTGGTGGTGATGGTGCGCAGCACCATGCCGACGCGCTGCTGCTGCATGAACACATTGACGCGGAAACGTCCGATGGCGGGCGGGCTGATGGCGAAGTTGCACTCGTGCGTGGATTCGAACTCGGCCGCCTGGCGGTCGTTCATGATGCTGCGTGCCAGTTCCTGCGTGTGCGCCGACGTCAACGCCTGGTTCGAAACCGGCGTCATTTTGCCGTCTATCTTGAACGCGGGCGGGAAGCCGGAAGTGATGAAAAGATCGGACGCTTTCTTCGAGACCATTCCTCGCAACAAGTTGTGGACTAGCTCGGTGGCCTGGTCTCTTTCCATGATGTTCTCCTGAAGCAGCTGCGTGATTGTGTTTGTTTGATAAAGAACTTATGCCGGGAACTGCTCTTTGTTGACTGCTTTGGTGCGTGCTTCGGCGGAAGACACGAGATTGCGCTTCACCATATCGCTCAAATTCTGGTCCAGCGTCTGCATGCCGATGTTGCCGCCGGTCTGGATGGCGGAATACATCTGCGGCACTTTGGCTTCGCGGATCAGGTTACGGATCGCCGGGGTACAGATCATGATCTCGTGCGCGGCCACGCGGCCTGCCCCGTCCTTGGTCTTGAGCAGGGTCTGCGAGATCACCGCGCGCAGCGATTCGGACAGCATCGCGCGCACCATCTCCTTCTCGTCGGCCGGGAACACGTCGATGATACGGTCGATGGTTTTGGCTGCCGAGCTGGTGTGCAGCGTACCGAACACCAGGTGGCCGGTCTCCGCTGCGGTCATCGCCAGGCGGATGGTTTCCAGGTCGCGCATTTCGCCGACCAGGATCACGTCCGGGTCTTCACGCAACGCGGAACGCAGGGCGTTGTTGAACGACAATGTGTGCGGGCCGACTTCGCGCTGGTTGATCAGCGATTTCTTGGATTCGTGCACGAATTCGATGGGGTCTTCCACGGTCAGGATGTGGCCCATCTCGTTCTCGTTGATGTGGTTCACCATCGCCGCCAGCGTGGTCGATTTACCGGAACCGGTCGGGCCCGTCACCAGCACCATGCCGCGCGGGAATTCGGAGATGTCCTTGAAGATGGGCGGGCACTTCAGGTCTTCCAATGTCAGTATCTTGGAGGGAATGGTACGCATGACCGCACCGGCGCCGCGCTGCTGGATGAAGGCGTTGACGCGGAAACGCGCCAGATTCGGCACTTCAAACGAGAAGTCGACCTCCTTGTTCTCTTCGTAATGCTTGCGCTGTCCGTCGTTCATGATGTCGTACACCATGGCGTGGACTTCCTTGTGTTCCATCGCGGGCAGGTTAATGCGGCGCATATCGCCGTGCACGCGGATCATGGGGGGCAAACCTGCGGAAAGGTGCAAGTCGGAGGCTTTGTTCTTCACGCCGAAGGCGAGCAGTTCGGTGATATCCATATATAATCCTGTGCCTTGTAAACAGAGTCGACATGCGACTGTCCGGGCGATTATGACTGCAATCCTCTCCAACTTGCAAGCGACCCGCGAAGCCATTGAACAGGCGGCGAAAGCGGCACAGCGGAATGTGACAGACGTGCGTCTGCTGGCCGTGAGCAAGACCTTTCCGGCAGCGGCGGTGCGCGAGGCCTATCTGGCGGGACAGACGGCTTTCGGCGAAAATTACCTGCAGGAAGCGCTGGACAAGATCGGGGCATTGCGCGACTTGCCACTGGAATGGCACTTCATCGGGCCCATCCAGAGCAACAAGACGCGCGCCATTGCCGAGAACTTCGCCTGGGTGCACAGCGTGGACCGGCTGAAGATTGCAGAACGCCTGTCGGCGCAGCGGCCGCCGCAGTTGCCGCCGCTGAATGTGTGTTTGCAGGTGAATGTGAGCGGTGAAGAAACGAAGAGCGGCGTGGCGCCGGACGACGTCGGGCCACTCGCGCAGGAAGTTGCGCGCCTGCCGCACCTCAAGTTGCGCGGATTGATGTCGATACCGTTTCCAGCGTCAGACGAAACCGCCCAGCGTGCGCCGTTTGCACAAATGCAAAAATTATTGGGACAATTAAACTCACAGGGATTGGCACTGGATACCCTGTCGATGGGCATGTCGCACGATTTTCCGGCAGCGATACGGGAGGGGGCGACGATTGTGCGTATCGGCACGGCGATATTCGGCAGGAGATAAAACAATCTCGCGCAGCGAACGTTTGGTCCCTCTCCCTCCGGGGGAGGGTTCGGGTGGGGGCTGTTGGAGACTTGGAAATTCTGGGGAGAACAAATGAAAATCACTTTCATCGGCGGCGGCAATATGGCGAAGGCATTGATCGGCGGTTTGATCAAACGCGGGTATTCGCCCTCCAAAATGCATGTTGTGGAAATTGCCAAAGACACATGCGTGAATTTGCATAACGAGTTCGGGGTCAGGGCGACAACGGAACTGGCGGCCGCGGTGGCGCACGGCGAGACCGTGATCCTGGCAGTCAAGCCGCAAAATTTGAAAGAGGTTGCACTGCGCCTGGCGCCGATCCTGAACGGCCAGCTTGTGATCTCCATTGCGGCCGGTATTCGCACGAAAGACCTGGCGCGCTGGCTGGTCACGCACAACATCGTGCGCTGCATGCCGAATACGCCCGCACTTATCCGCAGCGGCGTTACCGCACTGTACGCCATGCCGGCAGTCAAGCCGGAGCAATGCCATCACGCCGAGTCGATTCTCTCCGCCGTGGGCAGTACGCTGTGGGTGGAAGACGAGGAAATGCTGGATGCGGTGACCGCGATTTCCGGCAGCGGCCCGGCGTATGTGTTCTATTTCATCGAGGCCATGCTGCAGGGTGCATACGAACTGGGACTGGATGAAGCGCAGGCGCGACAACTGGTGCTGGATACCTTCCTGGGTGCCAGCAAACTGGCCGAGAGCAGCCAGGAAGAGATTTCAACCCTGCGCGAACGTGTTACTTCCAAGAACGGCACCACCGAACGCGCATTGCTCAGCATGGAAGCGAACCAGGTGAAGATGGATATCGTCGCGGCCATCCATGCCGCCGCCGCACGTTCCAAAGAGATGGGCGACGCTCTTGGGAAGGATGATTAATGCTGGCCGAGACATTCTCGTTTTTGAACGATGCGCTGGTGCAGCCTTTTGCCGCCATCCTGCTGTTCCGTTTTCATGCCGGTTGGCTGCGCGCACCGATGCGCAATCCCCTCGGTGAGTTTCTCATGGCACTCACCGACTTCGCGGTGCTGCGTGCGCGCCGCTTTATCACGCCCGCCTGGGGCATTGACAGGGCCACCCTGCTCCTGGCATTCGGGGTCGAGCTCCTTTATCTCGGTATCTTTTTGTGGGTGCAGGGCTATGCGTTTGACCCCTTTCCATTGGCCGGTTTGCTGGCATGGACTGCGGTCAAGTTGCTGAAGATCAGTGTCTACCTGCTTTTCGCGACGCTGATCGCCGAAGCCATCCTGTCCTGGGTCAATCCGCACACACCGCTTGCGCCTATGCTGTTCGCGTTCAACAGCCCATTCCTGCGACCCCTGCGCCGCCACATTCCGCCCGTGGGCAACGTCGATCTTTCAGTGCTGGTGCTGCTCCTGCTCTGCCAACTTGTCCTCATCGTGCCGGTAGGCGGGCTGGAACAGGCCGTCACGAGATTGTTGTGAGCGAGTGGTATCGCCGCAACGGCGAGGTGCTCACGCTGACCCTGCATGTCCAGCCCGGCGCGAAACGCACCGAAGTGGCCGGACTGCATGGTGAAGCGCTCAAGATTCGCCTTGCCGCCCCGCCCATCGAGGGCCGCGCCAACGAAGCGCTGCTGAAATTCATTGCCAACACGTTCGATGTGCCGCTGCGCCAAGTCGAACTCAAGCAGGGCGGACAATCGCGCCACAAAGTCGTGGCGATCACGGGCAGCAAAATTGAGCCGGAGAGCTTGCTGAACTGAAAATTCATCCGGATGTCACGGTCGCGTCATAAAGACTCTTTATAAGAGTCGCCATGACGAAGCTAATCTTCATCGCATTGCTGCTAATGATGATCTCCAGCATGGCTTGGCCGGAGACGCCTGCATCCGATTTGCAGGTGAATGTGAGCAGGGAAGGCAGCCTGTATACCTTTACGGCCAGCTTCGACATCCCGCTCACGAAATGCGCGGCCTACCAGTACCTGACCGATTACGAAGCTGCAAAGAATCTTCCCGGCGTGGTTGAGTCGGTGGCTTTGCGCGAATCGGCGAACAAGGTCAGGGTGGATCGCACCGCGGACGAGCGGGTTCTGTTTTTTCATGTGCGTCTGCACTCGGTGATGGAGTACACGGAAAAGCCCTTCGACAGCATCGAATTCACCCAGCTGGCTGGCGACTCGAAATTGTTTCGGGGAAGCTGGTCCATCGAGCCGAGGCAACAGGGCAGCACACTCAGGTTTCAGGGTTCGTGGGAACCGGACACTTTCATTCCCCTGTTCATCATCGACCATTTTGCAAAGAATGGCCTCATCGACAGATTCAGTGCAATCGCCCGCTTGGCCGAGCAGCGCAAGGACAGGGTGGCGGCCAGCTGTGGAGGTGAAAAAATTGCAAGTGCGGGGGAATGAGCAAGCAACCTGGCCGCGCCAACAAGATTACTGCGGGTTGCCCGGCTTGCGGCAGCGCGATTCCATATACGGCCCCTGAAACTTGATCCATGCCTCGCCGGGTGAAATTTGCGCACACAGGAGCGTGCCGTCGAATCTGTTTTTCCATTTGTACCAGGGCGCGCCGGAAGCGAAAGCCGCGATGCAAAAAAGTGCCAGCAAGGCAAATATCGCAATTTTTGGTTTCATCCTTTTTCCTTTCAACAAGAGTTTGTGGCGGGATATGAGTTGAATCCGGATTGTTCCGGTCTTGTAAAAATGTCGCGATACACGCCTCTCAATAGCTACATCAGGATAACATCGTACTGTTCCTGCGAATACAGCGTCTCCACCTGCAGCGATACCGGCTTGCCGATGAAGTCGGACAGCAGGGCGAGGCTTTGCGATTCCTCGTCGAGGAACAGATCCACGACCTGCTGCGAACCGAGAATGCGGAATTCGCGGGCGTTGAACTGGCGCGCTTCGCGCACGATCTCGCGCAGGATTTCATAACACACGGTCTGCGCGGTTTTTACTTCGCCGCGTCCCTGGCAGGTGGGGCAGGGTTCGCACAGCACGTGCGCCAGACTTTCGCGCGTGCGCTTGCGCGTCATTTCAATCAGCCCCAGCGAAGAGAAGCCGTTGACGTTGATGCGCGTGTGGTCGTGCGCCAGCATTTTCTTGAATTCTTCCAGCACGGCGTCGCGGTGTTCCTGCGTTTCCATGTCGATGAAGTCGCAGATGATGATGCCGCCCAGATTGCGCAGGCGCAGCTGGCGCGCGATGACTTGCGCGGCCTCCAGGTTGGTCTTGAAGATGGTGTCGTCGAAGTTGCGCACGCCGACGAAGCCGCCGGTGTTGACGTCGACGGTGGTGAGCGCCTCGGTCTGGTCGATGATGAGGTAGCCGCCGGACTTCAGGTCGACGCGGCGCGACAGCGCGCGTTCGATCTCTTCTTCCACGCTATACAAATCGAACAGCGGGCGCGTACCGACGTAGTGCTCCAGCTTGGGGATGGCGGCAGCGATGTAATCATGGGCAAACGCCTGCAGCCGTTCGTGTGTTTCGCGCGAATCGACAAGGATGCGCGTTGTGTCCTCGGTCACGCAATCGCGCAATACGCGCAGGCTGATATCCAGCTCCTTGTAGAGCAGGGCGGGAGGCGCCATGCGTTGCGATTGTTGTTGCAGGTTGTTCCATAGCTTGTCCAGATACGCGACGTCGGCGCGCAACTCTTCATCGGAGGCGGCTTCGGCCAGGGTGCGGATGATGTAGCCGCCCTGGTGTTCGGCGGGCAGCACCTGCTGCAACTGGGCGCGCAGGGCTTCGCGTTCACCCTCGCTTTCGATGCGCTGCGACACGCCGATGTGCGATTCCTGCGGCAGGTAGACCAGCAGGCGCCCTGCAAAACTCAGCTGCGTGGAAAGGCGCGCGCCCTTGGTGCCGATGGGGTCCTTGATGACCTGCACCAGCAGGCTCTGGCCTTCGAACAACACCTTTTCGATAGGCTTGGCGGCATCGCCGTTGTGCTGGTTTTCCCAGATGTCGGCGACATGCAGGAAGGCCGAGCGCTCCAGCCCGATGTCGATGAAAGCCGACTGCATGCCGGGCAATACGCGTTTGACCTTGCCGACATAGACGTTGCTGACCAGGCCACGCTGGCTGCCGCGCTCGATGTGCAATTCCTGCACCGCGCCCTGCTGCATTACCGCCACGCGTGTTTCCTGCGGGGTGACGTTGATCAAAATCTCTTCTGTCATGGTGCGGGATATCCGAATAGTTTCAGCAATTCTACCGTCTCGTACAGCGGCAGTCCCATCACGCCGGTATAACTGCCGTCGATGTGCTTCACGAACGCGCCGGCATGACCCTGGATGCCATAGGCGCCGGCCTTGTCGTGCGCCTCGTTGGTGAGCAGGTAACGGTTGATGCGTTCTTCGCTGAGCTTGTCGAAGGTGATGGTGGTTGTGGACAGGCGCATTTCAAGACGTTCTTTAAAGGCGATGGCGACAGCGGTGAGCACCTGATGCTGTGTGCCCGAGAGCAAGCGCAGGATTTCGGCGGCATGTTTGTTATCGTCGGGTTTGCCGATGATCTTGCCGTCCAGCGTAACCGTGGTGTCCGCCGCCAGCACGGGGAATAGCGGCAGGTTCCGGAAAACCAGGGTGTCCCAGCCGGCGCGCGCCTTGTCGTGGCAGACGCGCTGCACATAGGCCACCGGGTCTTCGCCTTCGTGCGGCGTTTCATCGACATGCACATTGCGGCGCGGATCGTTGCGCAGCAGCAACACCTCGTAATGCACGCCCATCTGCTTGAGCAGTTCGCGGCGGCGCGGACTTTGCGAGGCGAGGTAGATGCGCTGGTGTTTGGTTCTCATATGAATGCAAAAATCAAATTAGCCACAGATGAACACGGATGTTCACGGATGAATTCAATAAACGCGAGCTCGCAACAAGCCGCTGAAATGGTTTTGTATCAGTGTTCATCCGTGTCAATCCGTGGCTCAAGGTTCTTACTCTCTGTGGTAAGGGTGGTTGTGCAACAGCGAATGCGCCCGATACAACTGCTCCGCCAGCAGCACGCGCACCATGCCGTGCGGCAGGGTGAGGGCGGATAGCGCCATCAGTTGCCGGGCCTGCTGCTTGACCGATTCGTGCAGGCCGTCCGCGCCGCCGATCACGAAGGCAACATCGCATCCCTGCTGCATCCAGTCCTGCATCTGCTGCGCAAGCTGCCGGGTGGTGGGCGTCGCACCGTGCTCGTCGAGCGCAATGCACAGTGCGCCGGCGGGCAGCGCGGTGCGGATGCGCTGCGCTTCGGCTTCCATGATCTGTGCCGTGGTTTTGCCGCTGGTGCGCGATTCCGGTTTGAGTTCGATCAACTCGATCTTCGCCTCGCGCGGCATGCGCTTGGTGTATTCGTTGAAGCCAGCCGTGATCCAATCCGGCATCTTGTTGCCGACGGCAATCACGTAAAGTTTCATTTCTTTGCGTTGGCTACTGCCCGTGCCGATGGACGCGCATCCCACAATTCTTCGAGGTTGTAGTAGGCGCGCACTGCGGGTTGCATGATATGCACGATGACTTCACCAAGGTCGACCAGCACCCATTCGCCGCTGTCTTCGCCTTCGGTGCCGTGCACCGTTGCGCCGAGTTCCTTGAGCTTGACCACCACGCTGTTGGCCAGCGCCTTGGTTTGCCGCGTGGACTGGGCGCTGGCAATGACCATGCGCTCGAACAGGGGGCTGAGGTTGCTGGTATCGATAACGGTAATGTCGAGTGCTTTGACGTCTTCGAGGGCGGAGACAACGGCTTGGGTCTTTTCTTTTGTATTTAGCATGTACGGTAGAGTGAGTTGGTGTTGATGTAATTGGCGACGGCATCCGGCACCAGGTAACGGATGCTTCTATCTTCCGCGCAGCGGCGGCGGATATCGGTGGAGGAAATTTCCAGCGCCGGCATGTCGGCGACGAAAATCGCGCCGCCGGGCGCTTCATGCAGCACGCCGGCGCCGGGGGCAAGACGCGCCTGATATTCGGCTTGCAGTGCGGCATCAGCCTGCGCCATTGCATTGCCCAGCGGCGGGCCGCCGGCGCGCTGCAGCACGACGATATGCGCCAGTTCGAACAGGCGCTTCCACTCGTGCCAGGTATGCAGTTGCAGGAAGGCATCGCCGCCGAGAATCAGGCACAACGGCTGTTGCGCACCGAGTTCGGCGCGCAGCGCGGCGAGCGAGTCCACTGTGTAGCAGGGGTCGGTGCGGAATATTTCGCGCACGTCGACGAGGAAATCGGGATGGCCGTTCAGGGCGATCCGCACCATCTCCCAGCGCGACTTGGCCGACGCCTGCGGGGCGGGGCGGTGCGGCGGTGTGCCGCAGGGGATGAAGCGCACTTGTTCGAGGTTGCACTGTTCCAGCGCTTCCTGTGCGATGCGCAAATGTCCGTGATGGATGGGGTCGAACGTGCCGCCCAGAATGCCAATCGGGCGAATAACCTGCTGCGCGGCCGGGTTGTTGCGTTGTGCGTTCACTCTCTCCTCGCCTACCTGTAAGGTATATGGCTACGACATAACCTGAAGGTAAGTCTTTGCCTGAACTCGCTTTACTCGTTTTATCGTGGTTTGTTGAGCGGCTGTTTTCAGCCTGGCCGCCGCAACGGTGACTAATATTTCCGAGATAATAACCTACAGAGCGAGGCGGCGCATGTCCGAAAGCACATGCGCAAGGTAGGTGGCGAAGCGTGCGCCCGCCGCGCCGTCGATCACGCGGTGGTCGTAAGTCAGCGACAGCGGCAGCATCAGGCGCGGCACGAACTCGCCGTCTTTCCATACCGGCTTCATGCTGGAGCGCGAAACGCCGAGGATGGCGACTTCCGGCGCATTGATGATGGGCGTGAAATACGTGCCGCCGATGCCGCCCAGGCTGGAGATGGTGAAACAGCCGCCCTGCATGTCGGCGGCGGTGATTTTCTTGTCGCGCGCGCGGGCCGAGACTTCGCCCAGCTCCTGTGCCAGCTGCACAATGCCCTTCCGGTCCACGTCGCGGATTACCGGCACCATCAGGCCTTCCGGCGTGTCCACTGCGACACCGATGTGGATGTATTTCTTCACGATCAGGTTTTCGCCGCTCGCGTCCAGCGAGGCGTTGAAATCCGGGAAGTGTTTGAGTGTGATCGCACAGGCCTTGAGCATGAAGGCCAGCAGGGTGATCTTGATGTCCCGCTTCGCGTATTCCGCGCCCAGTTCCTTGCGGAAGGCTTCCAGTTCGCTGATGTCGGTTTCCTCGAACTGCGTCACATGCGGGATCATCACCCAGTTGCGGTGCAGGTTGGCGCCGGAGATCTTCTTGATGCGCGACAGCGGCTTGGTTTCGATGGCGCCGAACTGGGCAAAATCCACATCCGGCCACGGCAGCAAACCGGGCAGCCCGCCGCCTGGTGTTGTCCCACCGGTCAGCGTCTGCTTGACGAAGTTCTGCACGTCGTCTTTGGTGACGCGGCCTTTTTCGCCGCTACCCTTAACCTGCGGCAGGTTGACGCCCAACTCGCGCGCAAAGCGGCGAATGGACGGGCTGGCGTGTGCGCCGCTGCCGGAAGCGGTTACGGTCGTAGCCGCAATCGGTGCAGCGACGGGCGCGGGCTGCGCAGCAGGTGCCGGAGCAGCGGGAGTTGCTGCTGGAGCTACAGGCGCAGCCGCAGGCACTGCCGGTCCGGTACCGGCACTTGCCTCAATCGTGACGATCAACGCGCCTTCCGACACCTTGTCGCCGACCTTGACCTTCACTTCCTTCACCGTGCCCGCGAAAGGCGCGGGCACATCGATGGTTGCCTTGTCGGTTTCCAGCGAGATCAGCGCCTGCTCGGCGGCCACGGTGTCGCCGGGCTTCACCGCGACCTCGATGATGCTCACATCCTTGAAATTGCCGATGTCCGGCACCAATACGTTCTTGATTCCTGTACTGAGCTTTGTCGAAGTATCTGCCACGTCGTTCTCCTCGATTACACCGTGGTGGGATTCGGTTTATCCGGGTTGATCTTGTACTGCTTGATCGCCTTGCTGACGATGTTCGCCGGGATGGCGCCAGCGTCGGCCAGCGCCTTCAATGCCGTGACGGCGACGAAGTAGCGATCCACCTCGAAGAAATGGCGCAGCTTGCGGCGATAGTCGGAGCGGCCGAAGCCGTCTGTGCCCAATGTCTTGTAACGCGCCTTCACGAAGGGGCGGATCTGGTCGGCATAGGCGCGGAGGTAATCGGTCGCGGCGACCACCGGGATCTTTTCATCCAGACATTGCTCGACGTAGCTCACGCGCGGCTTGGCTTCCGGATGCAGTGTGTTCCAGCGCTCGCAGTCCTGGCCGTCGCGGCGCAGTTCGTTGAAACTGGTCACGCTCCACACATCGGCAGCCACGCCGAAATCCTTCTGCAGCAATTCCGCTGCGGCGATCACTTCGCGCAGGATGGCGCCGCTGCCGAGCAATTGCACCGCCGGTTTGTTCTGAGTACTGAACTTGTACATGCCCTTGACGATGCCTTCTGCGGCGCCCTCCGGCATGGCGGGGTGTGTGTAGTTCTCGTTCATCACCGTGAGGTAATAGAACACGTCTTCCTGCTCCTTGTGCATGCGGCGCATGCCGTCCTGCACGATCACCGCCAGTTCATAGGCGAAGGCCGGGTCGTAGGACACGCAGTTGGGGATGGTCGCGGCCTGCAGGTGGCTGTGGCCGTCCTGGTGTTGCAGGCCTTCGCCGTTCAGCGTGGTGCGCCCCGCCGTGCCGCCGACGAGGAAGCCGCGCGCGCGCATGTCGCCCGCCGCATAAGCCAGGTCGCCGATGCGCTGGAAGCCGAACATCGAGTAATACACGTAGAACGGCACCATCGCCACGCCGTGGTTGGCGTAGGAGGTCGCGGCAGCGATCCAGTCGGCCATGCCGCCCGCTTCGTTGATGCCCTCCTGCAATATCTGGCCGGTCTCCGATTCCTTGTAGAACATGAGTTGCTCGGCGTCCTCCGGCGTGTACAACTGGCCCACCTGCGAGAAGATGCCGAGCTGGCGGAACATGCCTTCCATGCCGAAGGTGCGCGATTCGTCGGGCACGATGGGCACGATCTGCTTGCCGATGTTCTTGTCCTTGACCAGTATCCCCAGCAGGCGCACGAAGGCCATGGTGGTGGAGAACTCGCGGTCTTCGCTCGACTTCAACAGGGCATCGAACGCCGACAGCTCGGGTATCTGCAGACATAACGCGAGGGGGTCGCGTGCCGGCAGCGTGCCCATGGTCGCGGCGCGTTCGCGCAGGTATTTCATCTCCTGGCTGTCCTCGGCGGGACGGACATAGGGCAGGTTGGGCAACTGTTCGTCGGTGACCGGGATGTTGAAGCGGTCGCGGAATTTGCGCAGCGCCTCTTCGCCCATCTTCTTCTGCTGGTGGGTCGGGTTCTGCGCCTCGCCCGAGGCGCCCATGCCGTAACCCTTCACCGTCTTGGCCAGGATCACGGTCGGTTGTCCCTTGTGCCGGTGGGCGGCCGCGTAGGCCGCGAACATCTTGTAGGGGTCGTGGCCGCCGCGGTTCAAATGCCAGATCTCGTCGTCCGACATGTCGGCGACCAGCTCCAGCAGTTCGGGATACTTGCCGAAGAAATGCCGGCGCACATAGGCGCCGTCCTTGGCCTTGTAGTTCTGGTAATCGCCGTCCACCACTTCTTCCATGCGCTTGAGCAGCAGGCCGCTTTTGTCTTTGGCGAACAGGCGGTCCCAGCGGCGGCCCCACACCACCTTGATCACGTTCCAGCCCGCGCCGCGGAACACGCCCTCCAGTTCCTGGATGATCTTGCCGTTGCCGCGCACCGGACCGTCCAGCCGTTGCAGGTTGCAGTTGATCACGAAGATCAGGTTGTCGAGCCGCTCGCGCCCGGCCATGGAGATCGCGCCCAGCGATTCCGGCTCGTCTGTCTCGCCGTCGCCGAGGAAGGCCCATACCTTGCGGCCTTCGGTCTGCGCGAGTTCGCGGTGGTGCAGGTAGCGCATGAAGCGTGCCTGGTAGATGGCCATCAAGGGCCCCAGCCCCATCGACACAGTGGGGAATTGCCAGAAGTTCGGCATCAACCACGGGTGCGGATAGGAAGGCAGCCCGTCGCCGTCCACTTCCTGGCGGAATTTGTCGAGTTGCGCTTCGCTCAGGCGGCCTTCGAGAAAGGCACGCGCATAGATGCCGGGCGAGGAGTGGCCCTGGAAGTACACCAGATCGCCGCCGTGGTCCTCGGTCTTGCCGTGGAAGAAATGGTTGAAAGCGACGTCGTACAGGGTTGCGGCCGAAGCGAAGCTGGCGATGTGGCCGCCCAGCTCGGACGATTCCTTGTTGGCCCGCATCACGATGGCCATCGCGTTCCAGCGCGTCAGCGCGCGCAGGCGGTGCTCCAGTTCGAAATTCCCTGCGGAGCGCTCTTCTTTTTCCGGCGGAATGGTGTTGATGTAGGGCGTGGTGGCGCTGATCGGCACATCGTCGCCGGCCATGCGCGTCTGGTGGATCAACTGGTCGAGCAGGAAATGGGCGCGTTCGGCCCCCTCTTTTTCCAGCACGGACTGGAGCGAATCCAGCCATTCCTGCGTCTCTTGCGGATCGTTATCCGGTTGCAGTGTTGCCATTGTCTGTCTCCCTCAGTTGCAACGTATTGTTCCGTCTTCCGTCACCAACCATCCCACTTTGCGGTCGGTTTTTTCTTGCGGAATCTCTTGTACTACCTGTAGCGCGAAAGCGCCGGCGACCAGGGCCGGACGATGCGGTATGTGCGCCAGCAGCTTGTCGTAATAGCCGCCACCGTAACCCAGACGCGCACCCTCGCGGGTGAATGCCACACCGGGCAACAAAATAAAGTCCACCGTGCCCAGCGCTTCTTCTTTGACGCAACGCGCTTCAATCGGTTCGCGTATTCCCCACAAACCGGGGGCGACGTCACGGTGCAAATCCCGCACCCGGTACAAGTCCAGATGTTTGCTGGCGCGGTTCACGCGCGGCAGCAATACTTTTTTGCCGTCGGCGAAGGCCCGTTGCACCCAGAGTTCCGAGGCCAGCTCCGATCCGAAATTCAGGTAACCCAGCACGGTATGCGCCTGCCGGTAGGGGGTTAGATTGCACACAGACTCGACAACGGCACGGCTGAGTCGCAGCCGTTCGGGCGCAGGCAACTTTTCGCGGGCGGCGATTATACGTTGCCGGAGTGACTGCTTCAGCCCTGGAATCGTCATGGTCGTCCTGATCTCCTCGTCCAAGTCGTTAATTGTGCTACATCTTTCATTATATCCGAGAAATGCGCTCGGAAATGTGAGCTAACTTTATTTTTCCGGAGATGCGAAAGCAGTTGTGTGACGTTTTTGATATTGCGGCGATGTATCGGGACAAGTTTTGAAGTTCGAACGCTCGAGCAGGACGCCGAAATATCGTTTGTCTGAATCGGGGTTGCACCTGCCGGACACAGGCAGGCGGTTCAATCCGCGCGACACGGCGAATTGCTTCGGCATGGCGTCACGGAAAGCGTCCGTGCCCATGCCGTGTTATCCCAGGAACAGCCGGTAGGCCGGGTTGTCGCTCTCGTCCCAGTAGCGGTAGCCGAGCGTGTCGAGGAAAGTCTTGAGCGCCTTCTTGTCCCTCTTGGGCACCTGCATGCCAACCAGCACACGACCGTAGTCCGCGCCGTGGTTGCGGTAGTGGAACAGACTGATGTTCCAACTGTGGTTCATGCTGTTGAGGAAGTTCATCAGCGCACCGGGACGTTCCGGGAATTCGAAACGGAACAGGATCTCGTCCTTGGCATCGGGCGCGTGGCCGCCGACCAGGTGGCGCAGATGCAGCTTGGCCATTTCGTTGTCGCTCAAGTCAAGCGTCGGCAATTTGTTGCGTTGCAGCTTGTCCACCAGGTCGGCGGTTTCCTGCTGGTCCTTGACCTGGATACCGGCGAACACCTGCGCCGCTGTCGGGTCGTCGTAGCGGTAGTTGAATTCGGTGATGTTGCGTTTGCCGAGCAGCGTGCAGAACTTGCGGAAGCTGCCGGGCGTCTCGGGGATGGTGACGGCGAGGATGGCCTCGCGCTGTTCGCCGATCTCGGCGCGCTCGGCGACGAAACGCAGGCGGTCGAAGTTCATGTTGGCGCCGCTGCATACGGTGACCAGCGTTTCGCCCTTGAGCTGTTCGCGCTTGGCGTACAGTTTGGCACCGGCGACGGCCAGTGCTCCGGCGGGTTCGAGGATGGAACGCGTGTCCTGGAACACGTCCTTGATCGCGGCGCATACCTCGTCGGTATTGACCAGCACGACCTCGTCCACATATTTCTTGCACACGCGGAAGGTTTCCTCGCCTGCCAGTTTCACCGCCGTGCCGTCCGAGAACAGGCCGACGTCGTTGAGCGTGACGCGCTTTTTCGCCTTGAGCGAACGCGCCATCGCATCGGAATCGGTGGTCTGCACACCGATCACCTTGATGTCGGGCCGCACCTGCTTGACGTAGGCCGCCACGCCCGCGATCAGTCCGCCGCCGCCGATGGCGCAGAAGATGGCATGGATGGGCGCCTGGCGCTGGCGCAGGATTTCCATGCCGACCGTGCCCTGCCCGGCGATCACATCGGGATCGTCGAACGGATGCACGAAAGTGAGCTGCTTTTCCTTTTCCAGCGCATACGCATGGGCGCAGGCATCGCTGTAACTGTCGCCGTGCATCACGATCTCCACCGCGCGCTGGCCAAAATGTTTGACCGCCTCGATCTTGACCTGCGGCGTGGTGGTCGGCATCACGATGATGGCCTTGCAGCCTAGACGGTGCGCGCTGAGCGCCACACCCTGCGCATGGTTGCCCGCCGAGGCGGCAATCACGCCGCGCTTGAGCTGCTCCGGGGTGAGTTGCGCCATCTTGTTGTAGGCGCCGCGCAGCTTGAACGAGAACACCGGCTGCATGTCTTCGCGCTTGAACAACACGTTGTTGCCGATGCGCGCCGACAGATCGGTCGCGGGTTCGAGCGGCGTTTCGACGGCGACGTCATAGACGCGGGCGGTGAGGATTCTTTTCAGATAGCTTTGCATGATGTTTTGCGGACGATTGGATGTCTGCAAGATTAGCAGGAAACGGAGTTCATTGCTTTAGCGGCTGGGAGCGCCGACTTCCTCGTCGGCCATTGGATGTATCAGGTAGGTGCGAATTTATTCGCACGTCCAAGCGGCAAAGTGCGAATGAATTCGCACCTACAGGTTCAGGCCCGTCACCTTGTAGAAATTGGCGAGATCGCCCAGATCGTCGAACACGGCCACCGCACCGGTGAAGTCCTGCTTGCTGGTATACGGGTTGGTGGTGATGTAGGTTTTGATTCCCGCCGCGAGTGAAGAACGCAGTCCGTTGCTGGAATCCTCCAGCGCGATGCAGTCCTGCGGTGCCAGCTTGAGTTCGTTCAAGACCCAGTTGTAGATGTCCGGCGCGGGTTTCTTGGCGGGCACGATGTCGCCGCAACCGATGGCGTCAAAGTACTTGTTCCAGTCCTTGCCCAGGCCGACCTCGAGCAGGGCAGCGACGTTCTCCGGCGAAGTGGTGGTGGCGATGGCGAGTTTGAGTCCGGCCTTGTGTGCATCGGTGATGAGTCGTTTGATGCCGGGGCGCAACGGGATGTGCCCATCGCGGAGCGCGGCAGTGTAATGCGCGGTCTTTTGCACATGCAGGTTCTTCACGAAGCCTTCGTAATCGGCGGGCTTGCTGAAATCCTGCAGAAAATCGTCCACGAAATACCTGATGCGCTCCTTGCCGCCGGTCACCTTGAGCAATTTGTCGTACAGCGCCACGTCCCAGTTCCAGAGCAGATCGTTCTCGGCGAAGGCCTTGTTGAAAGCGATGCGGTGCGCGTCCTCGGTGTCGGCGAGGGTGCCGTCGACGTCGAAGATGATGGCTTTGAGGGTCATGCGTTATCGATTACCGCATGCCGGGGAATTTCCCGGCCATTCCCTTGATCATCTTGGCCATGCCGCCCTTGCCGCTGATCATCTTCATCATCTTCTGCGACTGTTCGAACTGGTTCAGCAACTGGTTGACGTGCATCACCTGCACGCCCGCGCCCGACGCGATGCGGCGTTTGCGCGAGGCTTTGATGAGCTCGGGGTGGCTGCGCTCCCAAGGCGTCATCGAGTTGATGATGCCTTCGGTGCGGTTGATCTGGCGTTCATCGACCTTGGCGCCGGCTGCCGCCTTGGAAAGCTGGGCGGGCAGTTTGTCCATCAACGCCGAGACGCCGCCCATCTTCCTCATCTGCACGATCTGCATCTTGAAGTCGTTGAGGTCGAAGCCTTTGCCGCTGTGCATCTTCTTTGCCAGCTTTTCCGCTTCGCCCATGTCCACGCTGCGCTGCGCTTCTTCGAGCAGCGACAGCACATCGCCCATGCCGAGGATACGTTGCGCCATGCGCTCGGGGTGGAAGGCTTCGAGGCCGTTCGCTTTCTCGCTGACACCGACGAACTTGATCGGCTTGCCGGTGATCTGGCGCACCGATAAGGCAGCGCCACCGCGCGCATCGCCGTCCAGCTTGGTGAGGATGATGCCGGTGAGTGGCAGTGCGTCGCCGAAAGCCTTGGCGGTATTCACCGCATCCTGGCCGGTCATCGCGTCGACGACGAACAGGGTTTCGATGGGTTTCAGCGCGGCATGCAGTTGCTTGATCTCCTCCATCATCGCTTCATCGATGGCGAGACGGCCGGCGGTGTCGACGATCAACACTTCATGGTGATGCTTGCGCGCCCAGTCGAGCGCGGCGAGGGCGATGTCCTGCGGCTTCTGGCTGATGTCGGAGGGGAAGAAGTCGGTTTCGAGTTGCTGTGCCAGCGTACGCAATTGTTCGATCGCGGCGGGACGGTACACGTCGCAGCTGACCAGCAATACTTTCTTCTTGTTCTGGTCGCGCAGCAGTTTGGCCAGCTTGCCGCTGCTGGTGGTTTTACCCGCGCCCTGCAGACCGGCCATCAGGATCACGGCGGGCGGGACGGCGGCGAGGTTGAGCGCATCGTTGTGCTCGCCCATGAGCTTGGTCAGCTCGCGGTTCACCACGCCGATCAGCGCCTGCCCCGGTTGCAGGTTGCCGATGACTTCCTGCCCCAGCGCCGCTTCCTTTACCTTGGCGATGAAGTCTTTGACTACCGGCAGCGCAACGTCGGCTTCCAGCAGGGCGAGGCGCACTTCGCGCATGGCGTCCTGGATGTTGCTCTCGGTTAGCCGCGCTTGGCCGCGCAGGTTTTTGACGATGCCGCTAAAGCGTTGTGTAAGGTTGTCCAACATGGTTTCAGATCCCGAAGTTTCAGGTGAGCGCCGGTGCAGACACTTGGGCGGCGCTTCCTGTAGAATCCGCACAGTCTAAAACATCTGCACTCCCCATGTCGAACCAGGCCCTGCATCTGCTCACGTTTGTCCTTTATGCCGTTCTGGCTATTCTGTTCTGGCGCGCGCAGACAGCCGGCAATGCGGAGCAGCAGAATCGCGGCGCATTGGGCTTCGCGGTCATTGTGCCGTTGGCTTTGCACGGTTGGCTGCTGTACCAGACCCTGTTTATCTGGGGTGCATTGAATCTGGGACTGGTGTATGCGCTATCGTTGATCCTGTGGCTGACCGTGCTGATTTATTGGGTGGCGCGCTACTTCTATCCGCTGTCCAGTTTGCAGACGCTGGTGTTGCCGCTGGCGGCTGTCAGTACGGCGTTGCCGGTGTTCTTCCCGGTTGGTCGCATTCTGGGCCAGCCTGCATCCGGCCTGTTCGATACCCATGTGCTGATGGCGATGCTGGCTTATAGCCTGTTTACGATTGCCGCATTGCATGCCGCACTGATGTCGCTGACCGAAAAACGCCTGCATCACGCCAAGATGCCCAAAGTCTTGCAGAACCTGCCGCCGCTGTTGACCATGGAAACCTTGCTGTTTCGTGTCGTCGGCATGGGGTTCGTGCTGCTGACCATTACCGTGGCGTCCGGCATGCTGTTTTCCGAGAAATTATTCGGGCATCCCTTGCAGTTTACCCATATGACCCTGTTCGGGATCGCTTCTTGGGTGGTATTCGCCATACTGCTGTGGGGGCACCATGTCTACGGCTGGCGCGGCCATACGGCGGTGCGCTGGACTTTGAGCGGCTTCGGTTTCCTGGTTCTGGCCTATCTGGGCACCCAATTCGTGCTGGAAGTCGTCCTGCACCGCTAATTATCGCCCCCAAACAATCCTTGCCAGAATTCAACGATCTATCGTAGAATTCGCGCCCTTTTGGCATTGGCCGAAATAAATCTATTGGGTAATTACTATGGTAGTCATTCGTCTTTCCCGTGGCGGTTCGAAGAATCGTCCTTATTACAACGTGGTGGTGGCGGATTCCCGCAACCGTCGTGACGGCCGTTTCATTGAGCGTATCGGCTTCTACAATCCGCTGGCAGTTGAAGGCGCTGAAGGCCTGCGCATCCAGCTGGATCGCGTGACGCACTGGCAAGACAAGGGCGCGCAGTTGAGCGAGACCGTGGGCCGTCTGGTCAAAAAAGCCGGTGCAGCAGCCAAGGCCTGATGAGGCAAGCCCCATGGTCGTCATGGGGAAGGTGGTCGGGGCGCAGGGCATTCAGGGCTGGGTGAAGGTACAGACCTTTACCGAGTATCTGGACGGTTTGCTTGACTACGACACCTGGTATGTGGGTAACGAGCAGGAATGGCGTCCGCTGGAAGTACTGGAAGCGAACGTGCACGGTGGCAAGGTGCTCATCGCCAAATTGCAGGGCATCGTTGACCGCACGGCAGCCGAGAAATACAAGGGCCAGTTGATCGCAGTTCCCCGCGCGGAGTTGCCGCAGCAGGAAGAAGGCGAATACTACTGGTCGGATCTGGTCGGGTTGACGGTGGAGAATCTGCAGGGTGAGGTGTTCGGCACGGTGGATTCGTTGCTGGAGACCGGCGCCAACGATGTGCTGGTGGTCAAGGGCGAGGGTGGCGAGAAGTTGATCCCGTTCATCGACAGTGTCATCAAGCAAGTGAGCCTGAAAGATAAGACCATCCGGGTGGATTGGCAGGCGGATTACCTCAAATGAGGTTCGACGTCGTCACGCTGTTCCCCGAGATGTTCGAAGCGCTCACCCAATACGGTGTGACGCGGCGGGCGGCAGAGCAGGGCAGGTTTCAGTTGCAGACGTGGAATCCGCGCGATTTCACGACCGACAACTACCGCACCATCGACGACCGTCCCTACGGCGGCGGGCCCGGGATGGTGATGTTGGCGGAACCGCTGGAAAAAGCGATCAGCGCAGCGAAAGCAGCGCAGGCGCAAAGCGGGGCGAAGAAGAGTTGTGTGATCCACCTCTCGCCGCAAGGCAGGCAGCTCACCCATGAAGTGGTGATGGAACTGCTGGCGCGGGATGAAGGATTGATATTGCTGGCGAGTCGGTACGAGGGCGTGGATGAGCGCCTGTTGCGCCAGCAAGTGGATGAAGAGCTCTCCATCGGGGATTATGTGTTGTCCGGTGGCGAGTTGGCAGCGATGGTGGTGATGGATGCAATAGTTCGTCAGCTTCCCGGCGTATTGGGCGACGACGCATCGGCAGAGCAGGATTCCTTTGTGCAAGGACTGCTGGATTGTCCGCACTACACGCGGCCCGAGATTTATAACGGCGAGGCGATTCCGGAAGTTTTGATGTCCGGGCACCACGCCGAGATAGAGAAGTGGCGATTGAAGCAGGCATTAGGCAGGACTGCGGAACGTCGCCCGGATTTGCTGGCACATCGCCAGTTGACTAAACAGGAAGCTCGGCTACTGGCAGAGTACCAGCAGGAACAAGCTTCCGCACAAGAAGAGGAAACAAAATGAATCTGATCGGCATTCTCGAAAAAGAAGAAATCGCGCGTCTGAACAAGACCATCCCCAATTTCGCACCCGGCGACACCGTTGTGGTCGGCGTGAACGTGGTCGAAGGCGACAAGAAGCGTACCCAGGCCTTTGAGGGCGTGGTGATCGCCAAGCGCAACAAGGGGCTGAACTCCAGCTTCATCGTGCGCAAGGTCTCCTCCGGCGAAGGCGTGGAACGTACGTTCCAGACCTACTCCCCGAGCATCGCCAGCATCGAAGTGAAGCGCAAGGGCGACGTTCGCCGCGCCAAGCTCTACTACCTGCGCGATCGTTCCGGCAAGTCGGCACGTATCAAGGAAAAATTGCCTGCACGCAAGGCTGCAGCAGTTTAAGCAGTGGAAGCAGGCAGCAAAAAAACGGGAGCCGAGGCTCCCGTTTTTTTTCAGCTATCATGTGCGCATGAAATTCCAGGCCATCATTCCCGCCCCCTTCGGCAAACTCGGCATCCGTTGTTCGGACACGGATCTGCTGGGTGTCGAATTCCTGCCGGAGAAAACAAAAAACCAGCCACCGCAGGGCGGAATGGCGAAAACGATCTGTGCGGAGCTGGAAGCCTATCTGGTCGATGCCAAACACGAGATCGACCTGCCTTTCACGCTCGATGGCACGCATCATCAGTTCGACGTGTGGCAGGCGATGCTGGACATTCCCTGCGGTCAGACGCTGACCTACGGCGAGCTCGCAAAAAAAATCGGTTCCAGCGCGCAGGCGGTAGGACAGGCCTGCGGCAGCAATCCGATTCCCGTCGTCATTCCCTGCCACCGTGTGGTGGGTAAAACGGGATTGGGCGGATTCATGAAGCACGCCGAAGGCGATTCGCTCGACATCAAGCGCTGGTTGCTGAAACATGAAGGCGCGCTTTGAAGTTCATTCGTACTACCACTTTTCAACTCCGTTCGTCCTGAGCCTGTCGAAGGAACGAGCGGCGCGCAGATATAGTGTTACATGACTGACACCGACCTCCTCGACGAATTCAGCGACGCCCTCTGGCTGGAAGACGGCCTCTCCCGCAACACCCTTGAAAGCTACCGCCGCGACCTCAACAAGTTCATCGACTGGCTGCAAAAGCAGCGCGGCTGCGGACTGCTGGCCGCGAGCCATGCGGACATCCAGGGCTTTCTGGCGCACCTGGTGAGCGGAGAAAAAGCCAAAGCCACCTCCACTTCGCGCGCCATCTCCAGCCTCAAACGTCTGTACCGCTATCTGTTAAGGCAGAACAGGATCACCGTCGATCCGACCCTGCAGATCGCCACGCCCAAGCTGCCGCGCAGCCTGCCCAAGAGCCTCACCGAAGAAGATGTCGAACTGCTGCTGAACGCGCCGGATGTGGATACCCCGCTCGGCATGCGCGACCGCACCATGCTGGAAGTGCTGTACGCCAGCGGCCTGCGCGTGTCGGAACTGGTCGGCCTGAGCGTGGCGCAGGTGAGTCTGGACATGGGCGTGACGCGCGTGATGGGCAAGGGCAGCAAGGAACGGCTGGTGCCGCTGGGCGAAGAAGCGCTGGACTGGGTCAGGAAATACCTCGCCGAAGCCCGTCCCGCCTTGCTTCTGGGTAAAGTGACCGATGCGCTGTTCGTCACCCAGCGCGGCGAAGGTATGACGCGGCAGATGTTTTGGTACCTCATCAAGAAACACGCGAAAGAAGGAGGCCTGCACAAGCCGCTGTCGCCGCACACCCTGCGCCACGCCTTCGCCACGCACCTGCTCAACCACGGCGCGGACCTGCGCGTGGTGCAGATGCTGCTGGGGCATTCGGATATCTCAACGACACAGATTTACACGCATGTGGCGCGCGAACGGCTGAAGGCGCTGCATGCGATGCATCATCCGCGAGGTTAAGGAAATTTCAAGCCGTTACTTTGCCTGTTCAGTGCTTACCGCAGTTTTGACGGGCTCGGGTTGAGTGGATTTTGTTAAATCATATTCGGCCAAGGCAAAACCTACGGGCCAGTAGATAGCGCCATAAGGCGGCCAGAATATGGACACGGGCCTGAATTTTGCGCGCAGCTTGCCCTTGTTAATCACTTTGTCGTCCTGTTCCAGGCGAAACGGTATTCCTGCGATGGCAGTCCAAAAGAAAGGCCGCGTGGTGACTTCGCCGTTATCCTTAATTGCAACAGGCTCCGGATTGCCGTTGATATAGAGTTTGGATCCAGAGGGGACTTTGATGGTCGATGTTGTCGAGCATGCACTGACAAGCAGGGACAGGCAAACTGCCAAGAATATTTTTTTCATTGTTTTTCAGTCGATTGATAAGGTTGAAGGTGGCGCACCTTAACAAGCTCCGACATGAAAGGTCAACTGCCCCACTTGTCCAAATTTTGAACTCGCGTCGTTCTTTCATTGCAATATCGGTAGAAACGGCTGTCGGCGTTCGCAAACCAGAAGTTGATGATCTTCAACAGGGGATAGCTGTAACGGGCAGGAATGGCAGATAAACATGAAGCTTCGATTTGGTGGAGGTGATCAGGATCGAACTGACGACCTTCTGATTGCGAACCAGACGCTCTCCCAACTGAGCTACACCCCCACGGCAGGCGAATCCTAAAGGCAAACTGCCGGTTTGGGAAGAGTTGGATGGAAAGGGGCGGGAAGGTTTCTAATTTAACGATTTCCTGCAATAATCCCTGTGTAAAACAATAATACTGATTACGAATTGGGGAAATAATGGCTTTGACGCAGGACGATTTGAAACGCGCGGTTGCCCAGGCGGCGATTGCTTTTGTACCGAACGATTGCATCGTGGGTGTGGGGACGGGTTCCACCGCCAATTTTTTCATCGACGAACTGGCCAGGATCAAGGGCAAGATTCGCGGTGCGGTCGCCAGTTCCGAGGCTTCCGCCAAGCGTTTGCAAGGGCATGGGATCGAGGTGATGTCGCTGAATGACGCGGGAGAACTGCCCGTGTATGTGGACGGTGCGGACGAGATCACCAAACACATGCATATGATCAAGGGCGGCGGCGGTGCACTGACGCGCGAGAAGATCGTGGCGGCGGCCAGCAGGAAATTCATTTGTGTGTGCGACGCCAGCAAACTGGTGGACGTGCTGGGCAAATTCCCTTTGCCGATTGAGGTTATTCCGATGGCGCGCAGCTATATTGCGCGCGAAGTGGTGAAACTGGGCGGGCAGCCGAAACTGCGCGAGGGGTTCACGACCGATAACGGTAATGTCATCCTCGATGTGCATAATTTGCAGATCATGAATCCGGTGGAACTGGAAACCAGTTTGAACCAATTGCCGGGGGTGGTGACCAACGGACTGTTCGCGCGGCGCGGGGCGGATGTATTGCTGCTGGGGACGCCGGATGGGGTGCAGACGATTACAGCATGACACGGTAATAAAAATTTAATGACGCACCTGTAGAATTCATCATTTGCAATATTTTTAAGGAAACATCATGGCCGGCAGCGAACATACCTCGAAACAATTTGACGCGGAACTGGAAGCAGCGCGCGCGCGCGTACTGCAGATGGGCGGTTTGGTGGAAAGCCAGATCCGTTTGGCGGTGGAGTCGCTGATTACAGGTGATGTGGCTTTGATGAATCGCGTGATCGAGGACGATCACCGCGTGAACGCCCTGGAAGTCGAGATCGACGAAAGCTGCAACCGTATTCTGGTGCGCCGCCAACCGGCAGCAGGCGACCTGCGCATGGTGATGACCGTGATCAAGACCATTACCGACCTGGAGCGCATCGGCGACGAAGCGGAAAAAATCGCACGTATGGCCAAGTTGCTGTCGCAAAAAGACCGCCTGTATTTGCCGCGCTACAACGAGATCAAGCATGCTTCCGACATTGCGCTGGACATGTTGCGCAAGTCGCTGGATGCGTTTGCACGCCTGGATCTGGCGACCGCCGCCCAGGTGGTGCGCCAGGACGAACAGGTGGACGAGGAGTTCCGTTCCATCATGCGCTACCTCATCACTTTCATGATGGAAGACCCGCGCACCATCTCCACCTCGCTGGAGATTCTGTTCGTGGCCAAGGCCATCGAACGCATCGGCGACCATGCCAAGAACATGTCCGAATATGTCGTGTATATGGTCAAGGGCCGTGACGTGCGTCACGTGACCGTGGAAGAGATCGAACGCGAAGTTCTAGAATAAGTCCCTGTGCAACAACAATCCATTCTTGCTGCAGTCGACCTCGGCTCCAATAGTTTTCGCCTGCAAATTGCCCGCGTGGAGAATGACCAGTTGTACATGCTGGACGGTCTGCGCGAGGCCGTGCGTCTGGCGACCGGCATAACCGAAGATAAACGTCTCGACAAACCCGCCCAGCAACGCGCGCTTTCCTGCCTGCAGCGCTTCGGCGAACGACTGCGCGATTTGCCGCGCGAAGCGGTGCGTGCGGTCGGTACCAACTCCCTGCGCGTGGCCAAGAATGCCCCCGAATTCCTGTTGCAGGCCGAAGCGGCGCTGGGCTTTCCTATCGATGTCATTGCCGGACGCGAAGAAGCGCGTCTCATTTATCTCGGCGTTGCGCGTGCCCTGCCGCAATCGGACAGCAAACGCCTGGTGATGGATATCGGCGGCGGTTCAACCGAATTCATCATCGGCAACGGCTTGCATCCGCTCAAGCTGGAAAGTCTGTACATGGGCAGCGTCAGCTACAGCGTGCGCTATTTCCCCGACGGCAAGATCAACAAATCCAGCCTCAAGCAGGCCGAGCTTGCCGCGCGCAGCGAAGTGCAGGCCATCGCCTCCGAGTATTCCACGGGCCACTGGGACATCGCGTTCGGCTCTTCCGGCACGGCGCGTGTGCTGTGCGATATCCTGGAACAGAACGGCTACAGCGATGGAGGCATCACGCGCGCAGGGTTGGAAAGGCTGCGCGAACAGTTGCTCAAGGCCGGCGATGTGAACAAGCTGGAGTTGCCCGGACTGAAACCGGATCGTGTTCCCGTGCTGCCCGGCGGTTACGCCGTCATGTATGCCGCCTTCTGCGAACTCGGCATCGACCACATGCAGCCCGCGCTCGGCGCATTGCGCGAAGGACTGCTCTACGACCTGCTCGGACGCTTTCACCACAACGACATGCGCGAAGTCACCGTGCAACAGTTCATGCGCCGCTATCACGTGGACAGCCGTCAAGCGGCGCGCGTGGCGCGTCTGGCGGATATGCTGGCAAGGCAATTCATGGAAGGACAGATCAGCGACGAAGAATCGAATCTGCTTGCGTGGGCGGCACGATTGCACGAGATCGGTATCAGCGTTGCACACAGCGGTTACCACAAACATACCGCCTATATCCTGGCCAATGCCGACATGCCGGGTTTCTCCAAAACAGAACAAGCCCATCTGAGTCTGCTGACGCTGGCGCATCGCGGCAATCTGGAAAAATTGCGCGGCAAGCTGGATACGGCGGACAAATTGGCGCAGGTACTGGCGTTGCGATTTGCCGCGCTCATCTACCGCAACCGCGGCGAGGTCGAGTTGCCGGCCATGCAAGGCCATTTCAGCGGTACCAAGTTCCACCTGGTTCTCGCCCCCGGCTGGCTGGTACAGAACCCGCTGACCGAAGCGGCGCTGCTGGAAGAAATGAAACAATGGAAAAACTTCGGGGTGAGCATGCAAGTCGTCGAAGGATGAGGCAGAATTCGCAACTGTTGTAAATTTCTGTGTCTAAATGGAGGATTTCAAAATGAGTCACATCAGGAATATTCTTTTCAGTTTGGTGATCGGCTTTCTTATCGGCATAGCCCTGGGCGTCAATATCGGGCGCGACAAACCGCTGCTCTCCAACCCGTTCGAAAAAGCATCACTGGGGGATCGCGTCAAACAACTGGGCAGCGAGACGCTGGAACAAGGCGGCAAGGCGCTGGAAAAGACCGGGCAGGCGCTGCAGGACAAAGCCAAGTAAGCCGGTCCAACTTGGCGGATGGGAAATTCCGATCCGGGCTGATAGTATCCGCGCTCAGTTGCAGGGGTTCCCCGTTATTTCAATCATCGAAAGGAAATTAATGAGTATCTTCAGAGTTGTCATAGCCGCATTGTTGACTGTTGCATCCGCTGCCGCAAATTCAGAAACACTGGGGGCTTATGTTGGCGCAGGTGTGGGCATTCCCCATGTTGCCTATGGAAGTTCGGGTCTGGCGTTCAAGCTGTTCGGTGGGTACAAGGTTCATCAGTTCGATATTTCCAAAGCCGGCAAGCTCGATCTGGCCGTTCAGGGCGAATACATAAATTTTGGCAACTCCAGCGTAAACAATACCTCCTGGAAACAGTCCGGAGTGGCTGTCGCCGCAGTCGGTTCCTGGGTCATTCCCAAAAAAATGGCGCCATGGGCAAATGAAAAAGTCGCCGTTCTGGCCAAAGTCGGCGGATCGCGTGTTGCCTACAGTTCCAACCCCGGCTCCAGCTATACCGCAACCGGCGTGACACATGGCATAGGCGCGGATTACAGTTTCACTCCTCAATTCTCTGCCCGTGCCATGGTCGAGTATTACCCCGGTTCGTACAACGTGTATGGAATTTCCGGCGTATTCAAGTTCTGATTGCTGCAGTAAACAACGCAATGACAATGCCCGCTTCGGCGGGCATTGTCATTTGCAGGATCCGGGAAACTGAGAAATCGCTTGCCGCGTGCTAAACTCCGCAACGAAGCTGGCTAGACAGTCGCTGCACACTTATGCTGTGCAGAGGAAAGTCCGGGCTCCATAGAGCAGGATGCCGGTTAACGACCGGACGCCGTGAGGCGATGGAAAGTGCCACAGAAAATACACCGCCGATGGCTGCGCAAGCAGAACAGGTAAGGTTGAAATGGCGAGGTAAGAGCTCACCGCGCTGGTGGCAACATCAGCGGCAGGGTAAACCCCATCCGGAGCAAGACCAAATAGGCTGGCTATGACGTGGCTCGCGTCGCCAGCGGGTAGGTTGCTTGAGCGTCAGGTAACGAAACGCCTAGAGGAATGACTGTCCACGACAGAACCCGGCTTACCGGCTGGCTTCACCTTCTTTCTGTGATCGCGGTGTACCGCGCAAATCTTCCCCTGTCTTCCATGTCGGTCGCCAGTACCCTGGTAGGGTACAAGGCCGTTTGGCATATTGACGATGGACAGGGCAGTGGCTAGGGTGTGAGGCGGGAAATCGTGACCCTGTGGTTCTTGCATGAATAGTCTTGGGAATATATGAAAAAAATCATTTTGCGCGGCCTAAGCATCTTGCTGGCATGCGTTGCTTTGTTGTTTGTCATTTTCATTGCAGTCAACTGGGGAGATGATCCGCTCAGACCGGAAGTTGAAGCGGCAATGCACTGGGAATTGCCAGCCAATGCTTTTGATGACAATGGATACTTGATTTTGCTGGGCATGAATGCACCAGATGACAAGGATGCGGCACAAGCAGGCAGATTAAAGTTGGAATCTGATTTGGCGCGTTACCAGCAGTTCCTGCAAACTCACAAATCGCCAGAGCCCTCTATTCCCGACCCTTCCCACTCAACATGCGCTACCGATTGGAAAGAAATGCGGTGCGATTACAAAAAAGAACAAAATTGCGTTGAGTTCTATTTGGGCCAGGACGCAAACAAGCAAACGGCTTTGCGGGCCTCGCAACAATTGTTATTGGCAAGATTCAAGGCAATCAGGCAGAGTAAAAACTACTCAGATGTGATGCCACCATTCATTGCGGCAGAAATTCCCGGATATTCACCACTAGTCAATGCGACAGAGCTGGAGCATATACAATCGATCGCAGAAATTTCCAACGGCAAAGTGCTGGAGGGAGTGCAGCGTTTTGTAGAAAATGCCATGTTTGCGAGACGGCTGCTCAAAGAATCCAGCAGCCTCATTTCTTACATGGTTGCAATATCAATGGTGCAGCGCGATATGCGTATTTTGAGCGAGTTGATAAAGAAATATCCTGCGGTGGCGTCTCACAAGGGTATTTTGCAGCCCGTGCTTGCGTCCTTGTCTACGAATGATTTTGCGATAAGAAATGCGTTCCTGCATGAGCGAGCTACGGTGCTGCAATTAATGAATAGCTTGAAATATGAGGCTGGTAACGCGCAGGTGGCTGAAGAGGGCGTATTAAAAAGTAGTTTGGTCACGTTGATTCTCCAGCCGAACTCGACAGCGAACTTGCATTACGACTGGTGGGGAGCAATTCTGAAAGCGGCCGAAGCGCCCGTTCACCAATTTGATGATGCTTTGGTACGCTCGCGTCAAGAGAAGGCTGAACTCTTGGGGGTGGGGATCCAGCCTTTTTACGTTAAAAACCCGACAGGAAAAATATTGGTGAGTGTCGCGGAAATTGAATATGAAAAATACATAGAGCGTAAATTCGATACCGATGGTTATGTACGATTGGTCGCGTTGCAACTCAAAATTATTTCAGAGCATACTCCGTCTACGGATGTTCCTGACTTATTAAAGAAGTCCGATCCGGAATGGGTCGATCCCTACACCCTTAAGCCCATGGCATGGGATGCGGCAAACGGCGAAATTGCATTTCAAGGCCGCCAACCTTCGAATCGAATGTGGAATGGCGATAGTCGCTACAGGGCAGGAATCAAGTGATTGGCTTGAAAATAGGGCATGAGCGGGGTCTCGTCTTTTGCCCTTGGCCTTCCAGCCCAGCACAATCCCCTGACCGGCTGTTAACTCCACAAGTACTGCAGTAGCGCTACCGCCGATTACTGAATAAATCGGCTTTCTCTCGCCCCTCCATCACAAACAACTTTAGCTTGCCTGTGCAATTCATTGCTTTATAAGCACATTTGTTTAGCATTAACTAAGTGCGCTAACTCCTTGTCCCGTAAAGAAAAATCCCATTTACTTGCTTGACCACCCTATTGTTTTTCAATATAGTGCGTGCCAGTGGTAAAAAGTGGGTAAAGGTGGGAGATCGGGATGTTCCAAGGTGCGACGCAGCTTAATCTGGACAGCAAGGGCAGGCTCGCGATACCGGCGCGGTATCGCGACATGTTGCTTGCGCATTGCGCGGGTCAGTTGGTGCTGACTGCCGATGCCGACGGTTGCCTGCTGGTTTATCCGCAACCCGAGTGGCAGCCCATTCGCGACAAGTTGATGAAGCTCTCCGCTTTCGATCCGCGCATTCGCGCGCTGCAGCGTTTCCTGGTTGGTCATGCCGAAGACACGGTGATGGATGCGGCGGGTCGCGTGCTGGTGTCGCCCACGTTGCGCGCCTTTGCGGTGCTGGACAAACACGTGATGCTGGTGGGGCAGGGCAACAAGTTCGAGTTGTGGGACGAGGCGCGCTGGCAGGCGCAAAACGAGAAGATGTCGAGCTTCAAATCGGACAACCTGCCGCCGGAACTGGAAGGATTTACTTTGTGAGCCGGAACATGGCTCACGCAACCGTCCTGTTGAACGAAGCAGTTGAGGCCTTGCAGGTGAAGGCGGACGGAATTTATGTGGATTGCACGTTTGGGCGCGGCGGGCACAGCCGTTTGATATTGGAAAAGCTGGGTGAGCGCGGCAGGTTGATCGCGCTGGATAAAGACCCGGCAGCCGTGGCGGCAGGGCGCGCGATCGACGATGCGCGCTTCCAACTGGAACATAGCGCGTTCGAACATTTGGGCGCGGTGCTGAAAAAACTCGGCATCGCCAAGGTGGATGGCGTGTTGCTGGACCTGGGCGTGTCGTCGCCGCAACTGGATGACGAGCAGCGCGGTTTCAGTTTCCGCTTCGATGCGCCGCTGGATATGCGCATGGATACCAGCAGGGGGCAGACGGCGGCGGAGTGGCTGGGCGTCGCGGACGAAGGTGAACTGACGGAGGTGATACGTGATTACGGTGAAGAACGGTTTGCTAGGCAGATTGCAAGGGCGATTGTTGCTGCGCGCCAGGAACGGGAAATACTCACCACGAAACAGCTTGGCGATATTGTCGCGCAGTGTGTGCGCACGCGCGAACCCGGCAAGAATCCGGCGACTCGTACCTTTCAGGCTATACGGATTTATATCAACCGCGAGCTCGAAGAACTCGAGAGCGTGTTGCCGCAGTGCGTGGATCACCTGAAAGCGGGCGGACGCATGGCGGTAATCAGTTTTCATTCGCTGGAAGATCGCATGGTCAAGCATTTCATGCGCGACATGGCCCAGGGCGACAAATTGCCCAAAGGCGTGCCGATCCGTGCCGCCGACGTGCCGCAAGGCCGGGTGCGCCTGGTCGGCAAGCCGGTCTACGCATCGGATGAAGAAGTATCGGCAAATCCGCGCGCACGCAGCGCGGTATTGCGTGTGGCGGAGCGGTTAGGTGGCTAGGCTCAATGTCTTGTTGCTCATCCTGGTCATCGCGTGTGCGTTGGGGGTAGTCACCTCCCAACACAAGGCGCGCAAGTTATTTCTGGAATTGCAAAAGGAAAAAGGCAGGGCGCAACAAATGGATGTGGAGTGGGGCCAGTTGCAGCTTGAGCAGGGTACGCTGGCGATGCCAGCGCGCGTGGAGAAGCTTGCCAGCCGCCAATTGAGGATGTTCATACCTCAGCCCGACCAGATCAAATATATTCATCTCGGCGCGGCAATGGTGAAACAACCATGAATTACGCCACCACCATCCAGACTACCGGGCAGATCGCATTGCCGGCATGGCGTTCGCGCGTGCTGTACGTGCTGTTGCTGGCGGGTTTGGTGGCATTGCAGACGCGCGCGGTTTATCTGCAGGGGATCAACGACAACTTCCTGAAACAAAAAGGCGATGCCCGCTACGGCCGCGTTGTCGAAATCCACGCGCATCGTGGCATGATCACGGACCGTCACGGCGAGCCGCTGGCGGTGAGCACGCCGGTGGATGCGGTGTGGGCGAGTCCGGCCGATGTGATCGTTTCCGCATCGCAAATTTCCAAATTAGCGCAGATCCTCGGACTGAATGCGGCGGAGGTGAAGAACAAACTCAGCGACACTTCGCGCGAGTTCGTTTATCTCAAACGTCAATTGCCGCCCGAGCAGACGTCCAGGGTGGTCAAGCTGGACATCCCGGGCATTTCGTTGCAGCGCGAATATCGCCGCTACTATCCCGGCGGCGAAGTCACCTCGCATCTCATCGGCTTTACCGATGTGGACGACAACGGCCAGGAAGGCATAGAACTGGAATTGCAGGCAAAACTCGGCGGCAAGGCGGGCAGTCAGCGTGTCATCAAGGACCGGCGCGGCTTCATTGTCGAAGATGCCGGCAGTCTGCGCGCGCCCAAGGCCGGCGGCGATGTCGCATTGAGCATCGATAGCAAAATACAATCAGTCGCCTTTCGCGAAATCAGACAGGCCGTTGAAAAGCAAAAAGCCAGGAGCGGCTCCGTCGTGGTGCTGGATGCCAGGACCGGAGAGGTATTGGCGCTGGCGAACTGGCCTTCCTACAATCCAAACAATCGCGAGAAGCCCGGGGTTTCGGTGCTGCGCAACCATGCAGTGACCGACCAATTCGAGCCCGGCTCAACCATGAAGCCGTTTACGGTGGCGACGGCGCTGGAGGCGGGCAAGATCAAGCCGGGGACAGTCATCAATACCGCAAACGGTGTCTTCTCGTTGAACGGACGCACGATCCACGATACGCACCCTGAGCCTTCGCTTACCGTGGCACAGATCATCCAGAAATCCAGCAACATCGGTACGGCCAAAATCGCACTCAGTTTGCCGCCGCAGACCTTGTGGAACAGCCTGAGCGAAAGCGGTTTCGGGGCGCCGACCGGAAGCGAGTTCCCGGGCGAGGCGGCAGGCAAACTGCGCGATTACAAGACGTGGCGGCCCATCGAGCAGGCGACCATGTCGTACGGCAACGGCATATCGGTCAACCTGTTGCAACTGGCGCGCGCCTACACGGTGTTCGCCAACAACGGCGAATTGAAGCCGATCACTTTGCTCAAACAGGAAACGCCTGTTGCGGGTGTCAAGGTCTTTTCCGATGCAACCGCACAGGAAGTGCGCGACATGATGGAGAGAGTGGTCAAACCGGGCGGTACTGCGCCGCTGGCGCAGATCACCGGCTACCGGGTGGCGGGAAAGACCGGCACGGCGCACAAAAACGAGAACGGCAAATACATTGATCGTTATGTGGCCTCCTTCGTCGGCATGGCGCCCGCCTCCAATCCGCGATTGATCGTTGCGGTCATGATCAACGAGCCGGGCGGGCGCGATTATTACGGCGGCCTGGTTGCGGCACCCGTGTTCGGCACTGTGATGGGCTCCGCGCTGCGCATGCTCGGCGTGCCGAACGATGCGCCGCTGGACAATGTGATGCAGCCCACGCCTGCAGACATGATCGGGGAGGAAGTATGAGGAATTCCCCGTTGAGCGAATTGAACGCGCTGGGTGTGAACATTACGCGGCTGGTGTCGGACAGTCGCGCAATACAGCCGGGCGATACGTTTGTCGCCTATCCCGGTGCACAGGCGGACGGCCGCGCGTACATCGCGCAGGCCATCGCGCGCGGCGCGAATGCGGTGATTCTGGATGCGCATGATTTCGAATGGAGCCCGGACTGGAATGTGCCGCACCTCGCGGTCAAGGATCTGCGCCATCAGGCCGGCCTGATGGCCAGTGAAGTCTACGGCCAACCCTCGCAAAAACTGTGGATGGTCGGTGTCACCGGCACCAACGGCAAAACATCGATCAGTCACTGGCTTGCCAATGCCTTCAGTGCGCTGGGGCGCAAGAGCGCGGTACTCGGCACGTTGGGCAACGGATTTGCAAATGAGCTGCAAGCGACAATGAACACCACCCCGGACGCGCTCCTCGTGCAATACCTGCTGGCGGAATACGCAGCGCAGGGCGCACAGGCGGCAGTGATGGAAGTGTCCTCGCACGCGCTCACGCAAGGGCGGGTAAACGGGGTGCATTACGACGTTGCACTGCTGACCAACCTGACGCGTGACCATCTCGATTATCACGGCGACATGCAGACCTACGCTGCCGCAAAACGCCGCCTGTTCGATTGGGAGCAACTGAAATTCGCGGTGCTGAATCTGGATGATGCATTCGGCGTCGAACTGGCCGAACAACTGCAGGAAGCCGGTCCGGAAGTGATTGGTTTCGGTCTCAAAGACGAGTCCCTGAAACTGGCCGAGCGTCTCGGCATGCGCATGGTGCATGGAAATATTGTGCAGATGAATGCGCAGGGGCTGACATTGAAATTGCACACCAGTTGGGGCGCCGAGGTGATGCAAAGCAGGCTGATCGGGCGCTTCAACGCGTCAAATTTGCTGGGCGCATTGGCGGTGTTGCTGGTCAGCGGCATGGGGATTGACGATGCCGTGCAGGAGCTCGGCAAACAAAAGGCGGTCGCGGGACGCATGCAGACGCTGGGCGGCAGGGATGTGCCGTCGGTTGTCGTCGATTATGCGCACACGCCGGATGCGCTGGAAAAAGTATTGCTGACCCTGCGCGAAGTGACGGAACCCTGGGGCGGCAAAGTCACATGCGTGTTCGGATGCGGTGGCGATCGTGATCGCGGCAAGCGTCCCATGATGGGAACGGTTGCCGCCAAGCTGGCGGATGTGTGCATCGTCACCAGCGACAACCCGCGCAGCGAAGATCCGCACTCGATCATTAACGCCATTGTCTCGGGCATGCAGGGCGAGTATCAGGTGATCGAAGACCGGGCCAAGGCGATCAATCACGCGATCGGCAAGGCGCTGCCGAAAGATACGGTACTGATTGCCGGGAAGGGACATGAGGATTACCAGGAAATCGGCGGCGTGCGCCATCCGTTCTCGGACAGTGAAATCGCCCATCGCGCGCTGAGCATGTGGACGCAAGAGGAGCGCTCCATATGATGCTGCTAGCGCAGGCCGCCGCTGTCTTGCAGGTGCGTATGGAGGGCGCGGACGTGAAATTCGCTGCGGTTTCCACCGATACGCGCACGATTGCGCAAGGCGATCTGTTCATCGCGCTGAAGGGCGCGAACTTCGACGGGGCCAGGTTCGTTGCCGCTGCGGCGAAAGCGGGCGCGGTGGCAGCCGTGGTGAACCGGGACTCGGGACTCGGAATCAGGGAGGCGGGCGTGCCGCTTCTGTACGTCGAGGATACCCGTCTCGCCCTGGGCAAACTCGCCGCGCACTGGCGTTCGCAGTTCGATATCCCGCTGGTCGCCATCACCGGCAGCAACGGCAAGACCACGGTGAAGGAAATGCTGGCGGCAATCCTGGCCAACGCGACGGGGAATGCGGAAGACGTGCTGGCCACTGCGGGGAACTTCAACAACGACATCGGCATGCCGCTCACCTTGCTCAGGCTGCGGGCCGCGCATCGCTACGCCGTGATCGAAATGGGTACAAACCATCCGGGAGAGATCGACTACCTCACGCGCATCGCCAAGCCGGATGTGGCGCTGATCAACAATGCAACGGGCGCGCACTTGCAGGGACTGGGGTCGGTGCAAGGCGTCGCCCAAGCCAAGGGAGAAATATTTGCGGGGCTGGCAAGCGGCGGCACAGCAATCATCAATGCCGACGATGCGTTCGCGGCAATGTGGCGCACGCTGGCGGGAACCCATCGCGTGCTCGACTTTGCGCTGGAACACCAGGCGGCCGTCAAAGGAAAGTGGAAAGCAAAGGGCTATGGCGGCGTGCTTGAAGCGCGCACTCCGGCGGGCGAAATGCGCGTGGAATTGCAGGTGCCGGGCGAGCACAACGCGCGCAATGCGCTGGCGGCAGCGACTGCAGCACTGGCGTTGCAAGTGCCGCTGACCCGTGTTGTCAAAGCATTGGAAGGTTTTGGCGGCGTGGCGGGACGTTTGCAACGCAAACAGGGGTTGCACGGATCAACGCTGATCGACGATACCTACAACGCCAATCCGGCTTCGGTGCGCGCCGCACTGGAGGTGCTGGCGCAAGCGACCGGCAAGCGCATCTTCGTGCTGGGCGACATGGGCGAGCTGGGCGAGGACGCGGCGCAGTTTCATCGCGAGATCGGCATTGCCGCGCGCGAGTTGGGGATTGATAAGCTGTTTGCACTGGGTACGTTAAGCAAGGAAGCCGTGCGGGAATTCGGCAGCGGCGCGGAGCAATTCGCCGAAATCGAAAAACTGGAAATGGCAATCGACAAGGAGCTGGACGCGCAGACCACCACACTGATAAAGGGGTCGCGCTTTATGAAAATGGAACGGGTGGTTCAATTCTGCTCGATCCTGAAGGAGGATACATGCTGCTCGCATTAACCCAATGGCTGGCGCAGGACGTGCGAACGTTCAGCGTGTTCAATTACATCACGCTGCGTGCGGTGATGGCGGCGATGACGGCGCTGGTCATTTCATTCATGCTGGGTCCCTGGATGATCCGCAGGCTGACCACGTTGAAGATCGGACAATCGGTGCGCAGCGACGGCCCGCAAACGCATCTGGTCAAAGCCGGTACCCCGACCATGGGCGGCGCGCTGATCCTGATGTCGGTCGCCATTACCACGCTGCTGTGGGGCGATTTGCGCAATGCCTATGTGTGGGTGGTGCTGCTGACGACCCTGGGTGTGGGCGCGATCGGCTGGGTGGACGATTACCGCAAAGTGGTGCACCGCAACCCGGACGGATTGTCGGCACGGGCAAAGATGTTCTGGCAATCGCTGATCGCGCTGTCGGTCGGCATCTTCCTGTGGTCGCATGCCACCCTGCCCGCACACACCGAACTCATCGTGCCGTTCTTCAAGCACCTGGTGTTGCCGCTCGGTGTGGTCGGATTCATTGTGCTGGTGTATCTGGTCATCGTCGGCAGCAGCAATGCGGTGAACCTGACCGACGGCCTCGACGGTCTCGCCATCATGCCGACGGTGATGGTGGCAGCGGCGCTGGCGATCTTCGCCTATGTCGCGGGCCATGCCGAGTTCTCAAAATACCTGGGCGAACCTTCCATTCCCGGCGCGGGCGAACTGGCGGTGTTCTGCGCGGCGATCTCCGGCGCCGGACTTGCTTTCCTGTGGTTCAACGCCTATCCGGCGGAAGTGTTCATGGGCGACGTCGGGGCGCTGGCGCTCGGCGCGGCGCTGGGCGCCGTGGCGGTGATCATCCGCCAGGAACTGGTGCTGTTCATCATGGGCGGCGTATTCGTGGTGGAAGCGGTGTCGGTGATGCTGCAGGTTTCGTATTTCAAATACACGAGATGGAAATTCGGCACGGGCAAACGCATCCTGCTCATGGCGCCGTTGCACCATCACTTTGAACAGAAGGGCTGGAAGGAGACCCAGGTCGTGGTGCGTTTCTGGATTATCACCATGCTGCTGGTTTTGATCGGATTGGCTACGTTAAAGCTCAGATAAAGAATGGACCAACTGCGCGGACAATCGGTGCTGGTGCTCGGTCTCGGTGAGACCGGGCTGTCGCTTGCGCGCTATCTGGGCGCGCAGGCGCGCGCCCTGCGCATTGCCGACAGCCGCCGCGAGCCGCCGGGCATTGCGGTGCTGCGCAATGAATTGCCGCAGGCTGAATTGCATTGCGGCCCGTTCGGCGACGAACTGCTGCAAGGCATCGACCGCATCGCGATCAGTCCCGGCGTGCCACTGGCCGAACCGTTTGTGCAGCGCGCCATTGCGCGCGGCATTCCGGTGGAGGGCGATATCGAGCTGCTGGCACAGCAACTGGCGACCAACGATTACCGGCGCAATACCAAAGTCATTGCCATTACCGGCGCCAACGGCAAGACCACCGTCACCAGCATGGTCGGTGAGATGTGCAAGGCAGCAGGGCTGGATGCGCAGGTGGCGGGCAATATTTCGCCGGCGGTGCTGGATGCCCTGCGTGCGCGCAGACAACAGCCGCAAGTGTGGGTGCTGGAATTGTCCAGTTTCCAGCTGGAAACGACGTACACGCTGGATGCCGACGCGGCAGTCGTGCTCAACGTGACCGAAGACCATCTGGATCGCTATGCGGGCAGCATGGATGCCTATGCCGCAGCCAAGGCGCGCATCTTCCGGGGTCACGGAGTGCAAGTGCTGAATCGCGATGATCCGCGCAGTGCGGCAATGAAGATCGCCGGTCGCATGCAACTGACCTTTGGCCTGGACGTGCCCGGCACAGAAAACGATTGGGGTGTTGCACGAGATGAAACGGCGATCTGGTTGACGCAGGGCAAACAAAAGATCATGCGCGCCGACGAGTTACAGGTCAGTGGCGAGCACAACGTGGCGAATGCACTGGCAGCCCTGGCACTGTGCCGCTCCCTCGGCATGCCGCTGCAGCCGCTGGTGCGGGCACTGAAAGCTTTCAAGGGCTTGCCGCACCGCGTGGAAAAAGTCGCGGAAGTGAGCGGCATCACTTATTACGACGATTCCAAAGGCACCAACGTCGGTGCGACCGAAGCGGCGCTGACGGGCTTGGGCAAACCGGCCATCGTCATTCTCGGCGGCGACGGCAAGGGCCAGGATTTTTCGCCATTGAAGGCGGCGGTGGCCGATCATGCGCGCGCCGCCGTGCTGATCGGGCGCGACGCGCCGCTGATCGAAAAAGCGCTGCAGGGTTGCGGCAAACCGGTATTGCAGGCGCGCGATATGGACGAGGCAGTGCAGATCGCCACCGCCAACGCGCAAGCGGGCGATGCGGTGCTGATGTCGCCCGCCTGCGCCAGTTTCGACATGTACAGGAGTTATCTGCACCGCGCGGAAGTGTTCATCGCGGCGGTGAAAAAACTTGAAAAGGAGGCGCCATGTTCAGCACGACACTGAATGCGCCGCGCCGCGCCGTGGCGGAATACGACACCGTGCTGGCCTGGATCGTCACCGCGCTGCTCGCCATCGGACTGGTAATGGTCTATTCCGCGTCGATTGCGACGGCCGAGGCCGGCAGGTACACCAACTATCAGCCGACCTATTACCTGGTGCGTCATGGCATCTTTATCCTGACGGGAGTGGTGGCCGGCGTGCTGGCGTTCCAGATATCGACGCAGATGTGGCAAAAATATGCGCCGTACTTTTTCCTGGTCGGCGTGGTGTTGCTGATGCTGGTGCTCATCCCGCATGTAGGCAAGGCGGTCAACGGCAGCCGACGCTGGCTGCCGCTGTTCTTTGTCAATCTGCAACCGTCCGAGTTGATGAAGCTGTTTGCGGTGTTGTATGCCGCCGACTACGCGGTGCGCAAGGGGGCGGTGAAAGACCACCTGCTCAAACCGTTTCTGCCGATGTTCGCCGTGATGGCGCTGGTGGGTGCGTTGTTGCTGCTGGAGCCGGATATGGGCGCGTTCGTGGTGATCTGCGCGATTGCGATGGGAACGCTGTGGCTGGGCGGCTTCAACCTGAAAATCTTCGGCGGGCTGGTGGTGTTGCTGCCGCTGGCGTTCGCCGCACTGATCTTCTCTTCCGACTACCGCATGCAGCGCGTCATCGGTTTCATGGACCCGTGGTCGGACCCCTACGGCAAAGGCTATCAGCTCAGCCACGCGCTGATCGCATTCGGTCGCGGCGAATGGCTGGGCGTCGGTCTCGGCGGCAGCGTGGAAAAATTGTTCTACCTGCCGGAAGCGCACACCGATTTCTTGCTGGCAGTGACGGCGGAAGAACTGGGATTGTTCGGTGTGAGTGCGGTCATCCTGTTGTTCGGCGGGCTCGTCGTGCGCGCCTTCGCCATCGGGCGTCAGGCCGCCATGTCGGAGCGCCTGTTTGCCGCACTGGTGGCACAGGGCATTGCGGTGTGGATCGGTGTGCAGGCGTTCATCAACATGGGGGTGAACATGGGCGTGCTGCCGACCAAGGGTTTGACGCTGCCGTTCCTGAGTTTCGGCGGCAGCGGTGTGGTGGTGAATTGCGTGGCAATAGCCGTGCTGCTGCGGATTGACTATGAGAACCGACGCGTCGCGCGGGGGTTGCCGATATGAATCGAACCATCCTCATCATGGCAGGCGGCACCGGCGGGCATATCTACCCGGGGCTGGCGGTCGCCGACGCATTGCGCGCGCAGGGCTGGAACGTGGTGTGGCTGGGCGCGCCGAACAGCATGGAAGCCGAACTGGTGCCCAGGCACGGCTATCCGGTGGCTTGGGTGAATTTCACGGGCGTGCGCGGCAAAGGGCTGCTGCGTTTGCTGACGTTGCCCTTCACTTTGTTGCGGGCGCTCGGGCAAAGCGCGGTCGCGATTTTCCGCCATCGTCCCGACGTGGTGTTGGGTATGGGCGGTTACATCACCATGCCGGGCGGGTTGATGGCGGCATTTTTGCGCAGACCGCTGGTCATCCACGAACAGAATTCCATCGCGGGCATGAGCAACAGGGTGTTGGCGAAACTGGCGGCGCGCGTGTTGAGCGGATTTCCCGGCGTGCTGAAACGCACCGAATGGTGCGGCAATCCGGTGCGCGCCGCCATCGCGGCATTGCCCGAACCGCAAGCGCGGTACGCGGCACGCAGCGGCAAGCTGAACGTGCTGGTGGTGGGCGGCAGTCTGGGGGCGCAGGCGCTCAACGAGGCATTGCCCAAAGCGCTGGCCCTGCTGGGCGAGCAGGAGCGGCCCAACGTCCTGCACCAAACGGGCAAGAAGCATTTTGAGACGGTGCAGAAGTTGTATGCACAAGCGGGCGTGAAGGCTGACATACGGCCTTTCCTCGACGACATGGCGAACCAGTATGCGAACGCCGATGTGCTGATCTGCCGGGCGGGTGCGCTGACCATCGCCGAGCTGGCGGCGGCGGGTGTGGCGAGCGTGCTGGTTCCGCTACCACTCGCGGTGGACGACCACCAGACGCACAACGCGCGCTTCCTGAGCGAACACGGTGCGGCAGTGTTGTTGCCGCAAAAGGAATTGAGCGCGGAAAAGCTGGCGCAATTGTTGCGCGGCTTCAGCCGGGAAAACCTGCTGGCGATGGCGCAGGCGGCACGCAGCCTGGCGAAACCGGATGCGACGCAAGCGGTGGCACAGGTGTGCAGTGCGCTCGCCGGATGAAATGAGGCAACCAATATGAAACACAAGATCAAACACATCCACTTCGTCGGCATCGGCGGTTCCGGCATGAACGGCATTGCCGAGGTGCTGCTCAACCTGGGGTTCAAGGTGAGCGGTTCCGACCTGGCCGACAGCGCGGTCACGCAACGCCTGCAATCCCTGGGTGCCAGGGTATATCAGGGGCATAGCGAAAAGAACCTGACAAGCGCCGATGCGGTGGTGACTTCCACCGCGGTGAAGGCGGACAACCCGGAAGTGGTGGCGGCGCGCGAACAGCGCATTCCCATCGTGCCGCGTGCGGTGATGCTGGCCGAGTTGATGCGCCTGCGCCAGGGTATCGCGGTGGCGGGAACGCACGGCAAGACCACCACCACGTCGCTGGTAACCAGCATCCTGGCCAAGGGTGGTTACGACCCGACCTTTGTCATCGGCGGCCGTCTCAATAGCAGCGGTGCCAATGCACGACTGGGAACGGGTGAGTTCATCGTCGCCGAGGCGGACGAATCCGATGCGTCGTTCCTGTATCTCACGCCGATTTTGGCAGTCGTCACCAATATCGATGCCGACCACATGGAAACCTACGGCCACGACTTCAACAAGTTGAAACAGGCGTTCGTGGATTTCGTCGAGCGCCTGCCGTTCTACGGCCGGGCCATGATGTGCGTGGACGACGCCAATGTGCGCGAGATATTGCCGCGCATCAGCAAGCCGGTCACCACTTACGGTCTGGGCGAGGAGGCGCAAATCCGCGCCGTGGATGTGCGGCATGAGAACGGACGGATGCGCTTCACCGCGCAGTGCCGCCACGACGAGAAGTGCCTGTATGAAGGCAGGCCGCTGAATCTGGATGTCACGCTCAATCTGGCCGGCGAGCACAACGTACTCAATGCATTGGCCGCGATCGCGGTCGGCCTGGAAATCGGCGTGGCCCCGGCCGCCATTGTTGCGGCACTGGCCGAGTTCGAAGGCGTGGGGCGGCGCATGCAGCGCTACGGCGAGATTCCGCTGGCGTCCGGCGGCACGTTCACGCTGATCGACGATTATGGCCACCACCCGGTGGAGATGAAGGCCACGCTCGCCGCCGTGCGCGGTGCCTTCCCCGGCAAGCGCCTGTTGCTTGCCTTTCAGCCGCATCGCTTCACGCGCACGCGCGACCTGTTCGAGGATTTCGTGAAGGTATTGTCCGGCGTGGATGCGCTGGCGCTGGCAGATATCTATGCGGCGGGTGAAACGCCAATCGTCGCAGCCGACGGGCGTGCCCTCATGCACGCGTTGCGCGTGGCGGGGCAGAGCGAAGTGGTGTTTGTCGAGCAGATCGCCGATATGCCACAGACCATTTTGCAAATGGCGCGTGCCGGCGATGTGGTGCTGACCATGGGGGCGGGTTCCATCGGCGGCGTTCCCAACCAGGTTAGGCAGTTAACGCAGAAATGAACATGAGCGAACCGACACAGTTCAGTACAGAGGGGTTGCGCGGAGAGATGCTCCACGACGAGCCCATGTCGCGCCACGTGAGTTGGCGTGCGGGCGGTGTCGCTCGGCGCATGTACCGTCCAGCCGATCTGGCCGACTTGCAGCAGTTCCTGCGGCAGACACCCGTAGATGAGCCGCTGCTCTTCGTGGGCCTGGGCAGCAACCTGCTGGTGCGCGACGGGGGGCTGCGCGGAACGGTGATACAGATGGTGGGTGCGTTGACCGAGTTGCGCATGGATGGCGAATTCATCTATGCCCAGGCGGGGGTGCCGGGCGCGAAATTGGCGCGCTTTGCGGCAAGCAACAATTTTTGCGGAGCGGAATTTTTCGCCGGCATTCCGGGCACGCTGGGCGGCATGTTGACGATGAACGCGGGCTGCTATGGCGGCGAGACCTGGCAGAAGGTGGTGCGGGTGCAGGTGCTGACGCGCAGCGGGGAATTGCTGGAGCGCACGCCGCAGGAATACGAGATCGGCTATCGGCATGTGGTGCAGCGCACGCCGGGCGAAGAGTTTTTTGTCGGTGCGTGGTTGAAGCTGGAAACAGGTGATGTTGAGGCGGCACGTCAGGAGATCAAAGCCCTGATGGAGAAACGCAGTGCATCGCAGCCGCTGAACCTGCCGAACGCGGGCTCGGTGTTCCGCAATCCACCAGGCAACCATGCGGCAAAGTTGATCGAGGGTTGCGGGTTGAAAGGCAAGCGTATCGGCGGAGCGCAGGTGTCGGAGAAGCATGCCAACTTCATCGTGAATGCCGGCAATGCAACGGCGCAGGATATTGAAGATTTGATTAACGAAGTGCGGGCGACGGTATTGCAGCAGACAGGCATCGAGCTGCATCCCGAAGTCAGGATTGTTGGAGAGAAATCTAAGTGAAAAACTTTGGAAAAGTTGCAGTGTTGTTGGGCGGACGTTCGGCAGAGCGCGAGGTGTCGTTGAAGAGCGGCAGTGCGGTGCTGGCCGCGTTGCAGAAAAGCGGTGTGGATGCACACGCCTTCGATCCTGCGCAACGCGACTTGTTCGAGCTCAAGCAGGAGAAATTCGAACGCGTGTTCATCGCGCTGCACGGACGTTTCGGCGAGGACGGCACGGTGCAGGGCGCACTGGAATTGCTGGGTATCCCGTACACCGGCAGCGGCGTGATGGCCTCGGCGATTGCGATGGACAAGTGGCGCACCAAGCTGGTGTGGCAGGCGGCGGGTTTGCCGATCCCGGAATACGAGGCGCTGACCGCGCCCACCGATTGGAACGCGGTGGCCGACCACCTTGATCTGCCGCTGTTCGTGAAGCCCGCCAGCGAAGGCAGCAGCGTGGGCGTAACCAAGGTGAAAACGGTGGAAGAGCTGCCCGCCGCTTATGCCGAGGCGGCAAAGCACGACAAGGTGGTGATCGCCGAAAGTTTCATGAGCGGCGGCGAGTACACGGTGACGATCCTGAACGGGCGCGCCTTGCCCGTGATCAAGATCGAGCCGGTCGGCGAGTTCTACGACTACGAGGCGAAATACCTGCGCGACGATACGCGCTACCTGTGCCCGAGCGGTTTGAGCGCGGAAGACGAGGCGGCGATGCAGCATCTGGCACTGCTGGCATTCCAGCTGGTCGGTTGTGCGGGCTGGGGGCGCGTGGATTTCCTGCGCGGCGATGACGGCAAGTTTTACCTGCTGGAGATCAATACCTCGCCCGGCATGACCGACCATAGCCTGGTGCCGATGGCGGCGCGCCAGGCGGGCATCAGTTTCGAACAGTTGGTGGTGCAGATTCTGGAGGGGGCGGGAAATGCAAAATAGTCTTTCACGGTTGCTCCCTCGCCCGCTTGCGGGAGAGGGTTGGGGAGAGGGCAGTGTGGGATAACGCACCGTTGCTGCGCGGCATTGCCAACGCGCTGTTCGGTCTCAGCCTGGTGCTGGTGCTGTACGGCGTGGTGCGCTATGTGTTGCGCTTGCCGGTGTTCCCGCTGCATGCGGTGGAATTGACCGCGGCACCGCAGCATGTTTCGGTCGAACAGTTGGAGAAGGTGGTGCATAAACAGGTCAGCGGAAATTTTTTCACGGTGGATCTGGAGCAGACGCGGCAGGCATTCGAACAGTTGGCGTGGGTGCGCAAGGTGAGTGTGCGGCGCAAATTTCCGTGGAGCCTGGAAATCGAAATGGAAGAGCAGGTTCCGCTGGCGACGTGGAACGGCAAGGAACTGGTGAATACGCACGGCGAGGTGTTCGGCGGCATCGTCGATCAGCCGCTGCCCGCTTTTGTCGGGCAACCGGATACCGCCGCGCTGGTGGCACAGATGTACGGCGAACTGAATGCGGTGCTGCAGCCGATCCGGCACCAGATCGTGCAAATCAGTTTGTCGCCGCGCTATGCGTGGCAGGTGAAACTGGATAACGGCATGGTGCTGGAATTGGGCAGGGAAGAAATGCGGCAGCGGTTGGCGCGCTTTGTTGCAGTGTATCCGTACAGTCTGGCCACGCAGGCGCGGCCGGTGAAACATGTGGATTTGCGTTATCGCAACGGGTTCGCGGCATATGCGCCGGGCAGCGGAGTTTGAAGTGGTAGCAAGGGGACAATGATGAGCAAGAACAGAGAGAGCAAGAATTTGATCGTGGGGCTGGACATCGGCACGTCGAAGATCGCGTGCATCGTCGCCGAGATCAGGCCGGAAGGCACGCTGGAAGTGATCGGCGCAGGCTTGCACCAGTCTTCGGGCATGAAAAAAGGCATGGTGGTGAATATCGATGCCACCGTGTCCGCCATCCAGCGCGCGCTGGAAGAGGCGGAGCTGATGGCGGACTGCAAGATTCGCGAGGTGTACACCGGCATCGCGGGCAGCCACATCAAGAGTTCCAACGCCAACGGCATGATCAAGATCAAGGACAAGGAAGTGGCGCACACCGACGTTGTGCGCGCAATCGAGACGGCCAGTTCGATCAGCCTGCCGGGCGATCAGCAGATCCTGCACATTCTCGAGCAGGAATTCAGCATCGACGGGCAGGGCGGCATCAAGAAGCCGCAGGGCATGAGCGGCATGCGTCTGGAGGTGGAGATCCATATCGTTACGGGTGCGGTGTCGGCGGTGCAGAACATCCTGAAGTGCATCCACCGCTGCGGGCTGGAAGTGAACGAGATGATTCTGCAGCCGCTGGCGTCGGCAAAGTCAGTGCTGGCCGAGGACGAAAAAGAGCTGGGCGTGTGCCTGGTGGATATCGGGGGCGGCACCACCGATGTGGCGGTGTTTACCAACGGTGCGATCCGTCACACGGCGGTGATCCCGATTGCGGGCGACCAGATCACCAACGACATCGCCATGGCCTTGCGCACGCCGACCAAGGACGCCGAAGACATCAAGATCAAGTACGGCTGCGCGTTGCGCCAATTGGCCAACGATGCACCCATCGAGGTGCCCGGCGTGGGCGAGCGCAGTGCGCGCATGCTGTCGCGGCAGACGCTGGCGGAAGTGATCGAACCGCGTGTGGAAGAACTGTATTCGCTGGTGCAGCAGGAGCTGCGCCGCAGCGGCTTCGAGGATCTGCTCTCGTCCGGAATTGTGCTCACCGGCGGCAGCAGCGCCATGCAGGGCATGGTCGAGCTGGGCGAGGAGATTTTCCATATGCCGGTGCGCATGGGCGTGCCGCGCAATATCGGCGGTTTGTCGGAGGTGGTGAAAACGCCGCGCTATGCCACTGGCGTGGGCTTGCTGTTGTACGGGCTGGAGCAGCATAAGCGCGACGAAGTGGCTCGCGTGAATTCGGGATCGTTCAGCGATGTGCTGGAGAACATGAAAACGTGGTTTCAACGCAATTTTTAGTACATGGGTCGGGCCGGTTTGTAATTTAGAAAAGGAGAATAATTATGTTTGAACTGATGGATGCACAGCCGCAAGGCGCAGTAATCAAAGTGGTGGGAGTGGGCGGTTGCGGCGGAAACGCCGTCGACCACATGATCGAGCAGGGCGTGCAGGGTGTCGAGTTCATCACCATCAATACCGATGCGCAGGCACTGCGTCGCAGCAAAGCGCGCGTGCAATTGCAGATCGGGGCGAACCTGACCAAGGGGCTGGGCGCGGGGGCCAAGCCGGAAATCGGTCAGGCCGCAGCGATGGAAGACCGCGAACGCATCGCCGAAATCATCAGCGGGGCAAATATGGTGTTCATCACCGCCGGTATGGGTGGCGGTACGGGAACCGGCGCGGCGCCGATCGTGGCGCAGGTGGCCAAAGAGATGGGCATTCTCACCGTGGCGGTGGTCACCAAGCCGTTTGCGTTCGAGGGCAAGCGCATGACGCTGGCGCATAGCGGAATCGAGGAACTGGCGACCTATGTCGATTCCCTTATCATCGTGCCGAATTCCAAGTTGATGGAAGTACTGGGCGGCAAGACCACGCTGGCCGAAGCATTCAAGGCGGCGAACGGCGTGTTGCAGGGCGCGGTGGCGGGGATCGCCGAGGTGATCAATGTTCCCGGCATGGTGAACGTGGACTTTGCCGACGTGTGTACGCTGATGTCCGAGAACGGCATGGCCATGATGGGCGCCGCAACCTCATCCGGCGAAGGCCGCGCGCAACGCGCCGCCGAGCAGGCCATCGCCAGTCCGTTGCTGGACGATGTGGATCTGTCCGGTGCGCGCGGGGTACTGGTCAATATCACTTCCAGCAGCAACCTGACTTTGCAGGAGTTGCACGATGTGATGAACTGTTTCCAGTTTGCCGCATCCGAAGCCACCGTGATCGTCGGCTCGGTGTTCGACGAAAGCATGGGCGAGGAATTGCGCGTGACCATCGTGGCGACCGGCCTGGGTACACCCATGGCGCGCAAGCAGCCGAAGCCGGTGCTGGCCTACGAAAAACAGCAGCGCACCGGAACGCACGACGCACCGCTGGTGAACTACAACGAACTGGATATGCCGGCCGTGATCCGCACCGGACGTCATCGCGAAGCCGTGGAGGCGATGAAACAATCCGGGGTCGACCCGCTCGACATCCCGTCGTTCCTGCGCAAACAGGCGGACTAGGGAGTCAGGGCTGAGGGCTGAGCAAAGCATGCTGTATCCCGAATCCCGGGTTGGGGCTATGTTAAACTTGGTACCAGTTTTGTCAGGTAATTAGAGAATGGTCAAGCAACGCACACTGAAGACAATGGTGCAGGCGACGGGCGTCGGTCTGCATACCGGAGAAAAGGTCTATCTGACCCTGCGCCCGGCCGCCATTGACAGCGGCATTGTATTTCGTCGCGTTGACCTGCCGGACGCCAGGGATATTCTGGCCGAAGCGCATGCGGTGCACGACACGCGTCTTTCCACTTGTCTGGAAGCGCACGGCACACGCGTTGCCACAGTAGAGCATCTGATGTCGGCGCTGGCCGGCCTGGGGATCGACAATGCGATTGTCGAGCTGACCAGTCCGGAATTGCCCATTATGGACGGCAGTGCGGGCACATTCATTTTCTTGCTGCAGTCGGCGGGAATCGTCGAACAGGCAGCCGCCAAGAAATTCATCCGCATCAAGAAAGTAGTGGAAGTAAAAGACGGCGACAAATGGGTGCGTTTCGAGCCGTATAACGGCTACAAATTGAACTTCACCATCAATTTTGCCCACCCGGTGTTTGCCAATACCAAACAGGATGTGACGGTGGATCTGGGCTCGCAGTCCTATATCAAGGAAGTGAGCCGTGCCCGCACCTTCGGTTTCATGCAGGAAGTCGAATATATGCGTTCACAGGGCCTGGCGCTGGGCGGCAGCCTGGATAACGCCATCGTGATGGACGAATACCGCGTGATCAATCCGGACGGTCTGCGTTTTGAGGACGAATTCGTCAAACACAAGGTACTGGATGCCATCGGCGACCTGTACCTGCTCGGTCACCCGCTGATCGGTGCGTTCTCCGGCCACAAATCCGGCCACGCCTTGAATAACGCGCTGTGCCGGGCTTTGCTGGCCGATGAAACGGCGTGGGAGTTCACCACATTCGAAAAGCCGGAAGAAGCTCCCGACTTCCTGCGTTTGCAATTACAGGCGGCTTGATCGGGCGTCAGCGATGCTTATCCGCTTCGCCTTGCTGATCTCCCTGCTGCTGATTTCCGCGTCCGCCGTCATGTTCCTGCTTACCCGGGATGCGCGATATTCGCGATTTGCCTGGCAAGTGGCGCGTTTCATTGTTTATGTGCTGCTGGTGTTCGGGGTGTTGTATCTGTTGGAGCGTTTCGGGCTGGCAGCCTGGGTGCTGTGATTACAATGGGTTAGGGGCGTCTGCCCAGACGGTGCAATGCGGCTTTGAGCGGGGAATCCGGCAGATTTTCGTCGAGTTTGTTCAGTGCATCCCGCGCCGCTTTTCCCAAGATGAGCGGTTTGTGGGGGACGACGGGCGGCGGGGCGTAGACTTGCACCTTGATTTGAATTCCAGTAACCTCGCATCCCCTTGCTTGGAAAAGGGAAATTAATTCCGAGGTCATCTGGCGCAGTTTGGTGGCTACCGCGCCGTTGTTAGCTGCGATGACTACGGTTTGTTGATCCAGCTTCAAGACATGGCTGTTGTGTGCGAGGCCGGACGGAGTGATGGATTCAAAGTGCTGTTGCAAGGTTGTGAGTTGCTCAGCTTTTCTCGAAAGCTGTCGTAATTCTGTATTGGAGGCCAGGATGGCTTTTAGTCGGTGCGACACGGTGGGTTCGGGGAGTGCGTCATTTTAGGGGGTTGCATGAATGTTATTCTAGTATCCAATCGGTTTGCAAAGGCTCGCAGTATTACACTGACCGGTGTGCATCTGGCATTGTTGGCATTGTTGGCCGCAGTATTGTTTGTCGGTGCGGTCGCCGCGGCGCAATACGCCATTGTACGTTTTCAGCCGGGGTTGATGAGTAACGAGATGCGTGCCTGGATGGCCAGTGCACAGCAGGATGAACAGCAAAAGCAGCAGGCTTACCTGCGCAAAAGCCTGGATACCCTGGCAATTCATCTGGGGCGGATGCAGGCCCAGGTATTGCGACTGGATGGTCTTGGAGCGCGTCTGGCCAAGCTGACCGGCATGAAACCGCAGGAGTTCTCGTTCGACAAGCCGCCCTCGCAGGGCGGACCCTACATGCCGGCCCCCTTGCAGCAGGAACTTTCACTGTCCGGCATGGAACAGCAAATGACAGAATTGAATGCGCTGCTGAGTGATCGCAGCGACAAGCTGGTGGCACTGGAAACCATGCTGATGCAGGACAAGATGAGCAAGAAATTGCTGCCTTCTGTAGCCCCGATCAAGGATGCCTGGTATTCCTCCAATTTCGGCTGGCGCATTGATCCGTTTACCGGAAAGAATGCCATGCACGAAGGGGTGGACTACATGGTTCCGGAGGGCACACCTATCCACGCTTCGGCCGGCGGCATGGTGGTGTATGCGGATATGCATCCGCAGTATGGTAATATGGTTGAAATTGACCACGGCAATCAGGTGATTACGCGCTATGCGCATGCCTCCAGCCTGGAGGTCAAGGTTGGGCAGATGGTGCGGCGCGGGCAGGAAATCGCCATATCGGGCAGCACAGGCCGCTCTACCGGTCCGCACCTGCACTTTGAAGTAAGGTACAAAGGCATCGCCCAGAACCCGGTTCGCTTCCTGGAAAACGCCAGGAGTTGACCATACAGGTTTTGCAGAAGGGTGAGGTATGTGCCTCACCCTTTTTTATTTGTTCGTAACAGAAGCAGAAGAAAATACAGCATGATTTCCAAAATATTGAAGTCCGTGTTCGGCAGTCGTAACGACCGCTTGCTCAAACAGTATCGTCAGACCGTCACGCGCGTGAATGAACTGGAAGCCCGGACGGCGGCATTGTCGGACGATGAATTGCGCGCCAAAACGGCTGCATTCAAGCAACGCGTGCAACAGGGCGAGTCGCTGGATGCGCTGTTGCCGGAAGCCTTCGCCGTGGTGCGCGAAGGCAGCAAACGCGCCTTGCAGATGCGCCACTTTGATGTGCAACTGATCGGCGGCATGGTGCTGCATTACGGCAAGATCGCCGAAATGCGCACCGGCGAAGGCAAGACGTTGATGGCGACTTTGCCCGCTTACCTGAATGCCTTGTCCGGCAAGGGCGTGCACGTGGTGACCGTGAACGACTACCTGGCGGCGCGCGATGCCGAGTGGATGGGCAAGCTGTACAAATTCCTCGGCCTGAGCGTCGGCGTCATCCTGACCAGCATGGAACACGCGGACAAGCAGGCGGCTTATGCTGCGGACATCACCTACGGTACCAACAACGAATTCGGCTTCGATTACCTGCGCGACAACATGGCGGCGAACGCCGAGGACAGGTTCCAGCGCGGGCTTAACTTCTCGATCGTCGATGAAGTGGACTCCATCCTGATCGACGAGGCGCGTACCCCGCTCATCATCTCCGGCCAGGCGGAAGATAATCTCGATATTTATACGGCGATGGACAAGCTGGCGCCCAAGCTGACGCGCCAGGCCGACGAGAATGCGCCGGGCGATTACCATGTCGACGAAAAGAACCACCAGATATTGCTGAGCGAAATCGGGCACGAGCATGCCGAGCGCTTGCTGGCCCAAGCCGGGATGTTGCCGGTCGGCGGCAGCCTGTACGATCCGGCCAACATCACGCTGATCCATCATTTGTATGCTGCCTTGCGCGCGCATAACCTGTTCCTGCGCGACCAGCACTACGTGGTGCAAAACGGCGAAGTGGTGATCGTGGATGAATTCACCGGACGCCTGATGTCGGGACGGCGCTGGTCGGACGGTCTGCACCAGGCGGTGGAAGCCAAGGAAGGCGTGGCGATCCAGAAAGAGAACCAGACGCTGGCCTCGATCACCTTCCAGAATTACTTCCGCATGTACAACAAACTGTCCGGCATGACCGGAACGGCGGACACCGAAGCTTACGAATTCCAGTCCATCTACAACCTGGAAACGGTCATTATTCCGCCGCATCGCCCGACCATCCGCAAGGACCTGATGGACAAGGTGTATCTCAGTACCGGCGAAAAATTCAGGGCAGTTATCGTGGATATCCGCGATTGCTACGAGCGCGGGCAACCGGTGCTGGTGGGCACGACTTCCATCGAGACATCTGAACTGCTTTCGGGAATGCTGGACAAGCAAAAGTTGCCGCACCAGGTATTGAATGCCAAGCAGCATGCGCGTGAGGCCGAGATCGTGGCGCAGGCGGGCAGCCCGAAAATGATCACGATTGCCACGAATATGGCGGGACGCGGTACCGACATCGTGCTGGGCGGCAACGTCGAAAAACCCATCGAGCTGGTGCGCATGGACGACAGCCTGGATGCGGCAACCAAGGAACAGCGCATTGCACAACTGCGCGCCGAGTGGCAACCGATCCACGAGCAAGTCATCGCCAGCGGCGGCCTGCATATCATCGGCACCGAGCGCCACGAGTCGCGGCGCGTGGACAACCAGTTGCGCGGCCGTTCCGGCCGCCAGGGCGATCCCGGTTCCAGCCGTTTCTACCTGTCGCTGGAAGATCCGCTGTTGCGCATTTTCGCCTCCGACCGCGTGGCGGCGATCATGAACAAGTTCAAACTGCCGGAAGGCGAAGCCATCGAGCACACCTGGGTGACGCGTGCCATCGAAAATGCCCAGCGCAAAGTGGAAGCGCGCAACTTCGATATGCGCAAACAGATTCTGGAATACGACGATGTCGCCAACGACCAGCGCAAGGTGATCTACCAGCAGCGTGCCGAATTACTGGAAAGCACGGATATTTCGGAAACGATCAGCGCAATGCGCGAGGGCGTGCTGTCCGATACGGTTGCCGAGCATATCCCGCCCGGCAGCATGGAAGAACAATGGGATGCGCCAAGTCTGGAAAAAGCCTTGGCGATCGAGTTCCAACTGCATCTGCCGGTGGTGCAGTGGCTGGAGCAGGACAAGACACTGGATGAGAACGGTTTGCGCGCGCGCGTGGCTGAAACCGCACAACAGCAATATCAGGTCAAGGTCGACCAGGTTGGCGGCGAGGTGATGCACGGCTATGAACGCATCGTCATGCTGCAAAGCCTGGACCAGCACTGGCGCGAGCATCTGGCGGCACTGGACCATTTGCGCCAGGGTATCCACCTGCGCGGCTATGCGCAGAAGAATCCCAAGCAGGAATACAAACGCGAAGCATTCGAACTGTTCTCCACCATGCTGGAAGCGATCAAGCGCGATGTGACGCTGACCCTGATGAATGTGCAGATCCGCAGCGAGGCGGATGTGGCAGCGGCGGAAGCCCCCCACGCGCCGGAAAATGTGCAGTATCATCACGCCGATTACGAGGAGGCACTGGCATCCTCAGACCAGCAGGCTGCCGAGCACAAACCTTATGTTCGTGGCAGCGAAAAAGTGGGGCGCAACGATCCCTGTCCGTGCGGTTCGGGAAAAAAATATAAACAATGCCATGGCAGATTGAACTGATGCAACCAACTTCAGGGGAGACAAAAATGACAAAAGAAGACTTGATCATGCAAACCTTGCACAACTCCACGCTGACGGAGGAGTTGCGCGATTCCGAGATCGATCAACTGGCAAGCCTGATTACCGTGCGCGACTACAAGGCGGGGGAATACCTGCTGAAGCCCGGTGATGCGGTGCTGAAGGACGCGCTGCTGATTCTGGGCAGCGGCGACGTGGAAGCGACCGCCAACACGGGCGGTGAGGAAATGACGCTGCATATGCTGCAGCCCGGTGACCTGGCCGGAATCATCGGTTTTGTGGGTGGTAATGTGATGCAAATCAGTGCGGTCACCCAGGCAAAGACAGACAGCAAAGTGCTGGTGCTGGAGCGTTCCAAGTTCGAGTCGCTGATCAACTCCAACCCGGCCATCGTGTATTACGTGATGCGCGGCATCGTGCGCTATGTGCATGGCATCGTGCGCCGCATGAACACCCAGTCGGTTGAAATGAGCAACTATATCTACAAAACCAAAGGCCGTTTCTGAAGGAAATTAGATGCCGGTGAATTTATCCACGCCCGTCGCGGCACAACTGTTGCCCGTTGCGGGCGTTTCTTTGGGTATCGCGGAAGCGGGCATCAAATATCCCGATCGCAAGGATTTGCTGGTCATCAGACTGGATGAGGGCACGACCGTTGCGGGCGTATTCACAACCAACCGCTTTTGCGCAGCCCCTGTAACTCTGGCACGCGAACACCTTGCGGCGAGCAAAGGCATCCGCGCTTTGGTGGTGAATACCGGCAACGCCAATGCAGGAACCGGCGAGCAGGGCATGAATGCAGCACGCACCACTTGTGCCGAATTGGCGAAGCTGCTGGGGTGCGCGCCAGAGCAGGTGCTGCCTTACTCCACCGGCGTCATCATGGAGCCGCTGCCGGTCGGGAAAATCGTCGCCGGTATGCCGCACGCCATTGCCGACCTCAAGGCGGATAACTGGTTCGATGCCGCCCACGCCATCATGACCACCGATATCGTTGCCAAGGCTGTATCGAGGCAAGTGCAAATCGGCGGCAAGACCGTTACCGTTACCGGCATGTCCAAAGGTTCCGGCATGATCCATCCCAACATGGCCACCATGCTGGGTTACATCGCCACCGATGCGGCCATCCCGCAACCGCTGTTGCAGCAGATGGTGAGCGAAGCTGCCAACCGCTCGTTCAACTGCATCACCGTGGATGGCGACACTTCCACCAACGATGCGCTCATGCTGATTGCTACCGGCAGGAGTGGCGCCGTCATCGATGCTGCGAGCCGTGTCGCCATGCAGGCCGTGATCACCGAAGTTGCAACCCTGCTGGCGCAAGCCATCGTGCGCGATGGCGAAGGTGCAACCAAGTTCATCACCATTCAGGTCGAAGGCGGCAAGGATGAAACCGAGTGCAAAATGATCGGTTATGCCATCGCGCATTCTCCTCTGGTTAAAACCGCCTTCTTCGCCTCCGATCCCAACCTCGGGCGTATTCTGGCTGCGATTGGTTATGCCGGTGTTACAGACCTCGACGTTGATGTGCTCAAGCTGTATCTGGACGATGTGCTGGTGGCAGAGAGCGGCGGACGTGCTGCGAGCTACCGGGAAGAAGACGGACAGCGCGTGATGCAGCAGAACGACATTACCGTCCGCGTCGTACTGAATCGCGGTGCTGTGAATGCCACCCTCTGGACGTGCGACTTTTCTTACGATTACGTGAAAATCAACGCCAGTTACAGAAGTTGATTTCAACTCCCGTGCGGGAGAGGATGAAAAGGTGTTATGGATAAGTTGGACAAATTTCTTGCCCGCGCCGAAGGCATACTCTCCCGCCTGGAAAATATCCTGCCTGGAGCACAACTGCCAGCGCCAGACTGGAAATCAGCCGCCGCCTTCCGCTGGGATCACCAGCAACGCACGCTGCATCCCGTTCCCAACTTCCAGCGCATCGCGCTCACCGACTTGCTCGGGATTGACGACCAGAAGCAGCGTGTCCGGCAGAACACCCTGCAATTCGTGCGCGGCGGTACGGCAAACAACGTGCTGCTTTCCGGCGCGCGCGGCACGGGCAAGTCGTCGCTGGTGAAAGCGCTGTTGAACGAATACGCCGGACAAGGCCTGCGCGTGATCCAGATCGACAAGCAGGGTTTGATCGATTTGTCGCACATCGTCGGCCTGGTGCAGGGGCGCGACGAGCGCTTCATCCTGTATTGCGACGATCTCTCCTTCAATGCTGACGAGCCCGGCTACCAATCGCTCAAGGCCGCGCTGGATGGCGATCTGGTGGCGTTTTCCGATAACCTGCTCATTTATGCGACTTCCAACCGCCGTCATCTGATGCCGCAATCCATGCAGGACAATCTCGCCACCCAATACGTCGGCGATGAAGTGCATCCGGCGGAAAGCGTGGAAGAGAAAGTGTCATTATCCGAGCGCTTCGGTTTGTGGATTTCGTTTTATCCGTTCACGCAGGATGAATATCTGGCAATAGCTGTGCACTGGCTGGCGCATCATGGCTGGAAACAGGGAATGACGGATGAAGTGCGCACTGCGGCTTTGCAGTGGTCGCTGATGAGAGGATCCAGAAGTGGCCGGGTGGCGGGGCAGTTTGCAAGGGATTGGTGCGGAAGGAATTCGTAGTGGGGTTGCCCATTCCGGATGAAGTTGATTTTGCGAGGAAGATACGATGAAGAAAATAGTCTTGACGCTGATAGCGATTGCCATGCTGGCAAGTATTACGATGAATGCGAATGCCTCCGTAACGGTAAAGGATGCTCCCTCATGTGCCGAATGGAACCCAAACAAAGCAACGCATAGAATATGGATAGAAGCTTTTTTATCCGGAATTGCGATTGAGAGGAACGATGATTTTCTAGATAAAAACAGCCTCATGAAAATCATTCAGTGGGTAAACAACTATTGCAAAGCCAATCCCAAGGGGGAGGTGACCGTGGCGGGGGTTCAATTTTCGTTGGAGTTTACGACGCTACATCAATCTGCTCTCCATTAACTGGAAAAGCCCGGGCGGACGGACGAGGATGATGTTCCATTGAATAAACCAACTGAAGAAGCAAAAATCCTCGAAGTTTCCGCCGCCGTCCTTCAGCGTTCGGATGGGACCTTCCTCCTTGCCCAACGCCCGCCCGATAAAATATGGGCAGGCTACTGGGAGTTTCCCGGCGGCAAGATCGAGCCGGGCGAGACGCCGTACCATGCGCTGGTGCGCGAACTGCGCGAGGAGCTCGGCATCACCGTTCAGACCGCCTATCCCTGGCTTAGCCGCGTGTTCGCCTATCCGCATGCCACCGTGCGCCTCAATTTTTTCCGTGTGACGGAATGGTCAGGTGAGCTGCACCCGCATGAAGGACAGCAATTCTCCTGGCAAAATTCTGCGCGCGTAGTCGTCGATCCCATTCTCCCCGCCAATGCTCCCATCCTGCGCGCACTGGAATTGCCCTTTCTTTACGCCATCAGCAATGCTGCCGAGCTGGGAGTTGAATTGTTCCTGAAGCGGCTGGAAGCAAGGCTGGAGATGGGCCTGCGGCTGATTCAGTTGCGCGAAAAAGACCTGCCGCGCAACGAATTGCGCGCACTGGCGCAGCAGGTCACAACGATGGCTCACGCGCATGGAGCAAAAGTGTTGCTCAATAGCGATGTGGCATTGGTTCAGGAGGTGAGTGCGGACGGCGTGCAATTGGCTTCGGTGCAACTCGCGGAGCTGCGGCAGCGTCCCGCGGTGGATTGGTGTGCAGCTTCCTGCCATTCTGCGGAGGAGTTGCGCCGGGCTGAAGCTTTGGGGTGCGACTTTGCATTATTGAGTCCGGTACTGCCGACCCAATCCCATCCGGGTGCGCCGCATCTGGGTTGGGACAATTTTGCGGCCGTTGCGGCGGGCTCGACTATTCCGGTGTATGCCCTGGGTGGTTTGAAACACGATGATTTGCAGACCGCCTGGCAACACGGTGCGCACGGTATTGCCTTGCTGCGTCAGGCCTGGGTTCCCTGATCGCCCGAATCACGTTCGCGTTGTTCGACGCGATATTCCTCGTTTGCCCATTTCCCCAGATCGATGAGTTTGCAGCGTTCGCTGCAGAACGGGCGAAAGCGGTTGTTGGTGTCCCATACATGTTCCTTGCCACAAGTCGGGCAATTGACGACGGGGGCTTTGCTCATTGCAGCGAACAGAAGATGAGGTCGAAGGCAACATCCTGATCGTAGAGCGAGGTTTTGGCCGTGTACTTGGCCTCGACGAAACGGATGTTGAGGGCATATTTGTTGGCGCTGATTTCGGGAATGCAGGGCTGTTCGGCTTTTAGAGTGATTCGCAACATCTGTGCCACGCGGCCGCCCTGCATTTGTTGGAAACTGCCGTGGAAGGCGGTGAAATGATGAACCTTGCCGCTTTCGCGCAGCAGTTTGAGCAGGATGGTGATGCCGTCGCGCAAAGGCAGCATGGGGCCGAGCCAGGCATCCAGACTCTGGCGGCGATGTTCCGCACTCTGGTGTTGCCAGTAGTGATAGGAGGGGAGGTCGAATTCGCATACGCCGCCGGGGATGCACGCGCGCTGCTTGATGGCCATCAGCCATTCGTCGTCGCGCAAATGCTGGCCGATCTTGCCGCTCATTTGCTTCAGGCCGGTGCAGGCGTTTTCGATATCGCCGAGCAGGGTATCCAGTGCTTCTTCCAGTATTTCCGGGTTGTCATGCAGCGCGTTCAGCGCTTTCTTCTGCCGATCCAGTTCCAGGAGGAGGTCTGCTTTGAGGTCGGCGCGGCAGGCGACTTCGAGTATCTCGAACAGCACACCCAAGGCGGCATGATGGTCGGGACTCTCGTCGCTGTCGATGAAACGGCCGATGCGGAAGAAGAGATCCTCCAGCCGTAGCATGGTTCGCACACGTTCATTGAGAGGAAACTCGTAGCTGATCACTTTCGCCTGGCAGGGACTGGGGTTGAATTGATTGCTAACGATATAGGCAGAGCCGCGTATCGTCAATTGCTTTCCGCCGCCAATGCGGATAAACGGCGATGCATTTCGACAACCTGCGCCTTCAGATCCTCGATGCTGCCATTGTTATGGATTACTTCGTCAGATAGTGACAGACGTGACTTCCGGTCGAGTTGCTGCGACATGATGGCGCGTACTGCAACCTCATCCAGCTTGCTGCGTTGCATGGTGCGCCGGATCTGGGCATCTTCCGGACAGTCTACGGTAATAACCCTATGCAGCCAGTCGGAATAGCGGCGATTCTCGAACAAGAGGGGGACGACGACCAGGGTGTAGGGCGCGTCGGTAGGACAAGCAGACTGTTGTTTGGCTTGCGCGAGAATGAGCGGATGCAGAAGGGCTTCGAGTCGTTTCTTCTCTTCGGGATGGCTGAAGATGAGCTCGCGCATCGCGGCCCGATCCAGCGCGCCATGGGCATTGATAATGCGCGCCCCGAATGCATCGCGCAAAGCCGGAATAGCTTCACCATTGGGCTGGGTCAGTTGGTGTGAAATGAGGTCGGTGTCGACGATGCGTGCACCCAGCGCGGCAAACATGTCCGCGACAGTGCTTTTGCCGCTGCCGATGCCGCCAGTCAGTCCAACCAGATAGTTCACGGCGCCAGCAGTTGCAGATAATTCTGGGTCAGGGTCTGTCCCCAGAACAGCGCGATCAGTCCGCCTCCGGCCAGGTAGGGGCCAAACGGGATGGGGATGTTGCGGCCATGCCTGGCGAACACGATGAGCATAATGCCGACCACTGCGCCGACCACGGAGGAGAGCATGATGACCAGCGGCAACATCGTCCAGCCCAGCCACGCACCGATGGCGGCGAGCAACTTGAAATCGCCAAAGCCCATGCCTTCCTTGCCGGTGGTGAGCTTGAACACCCAGTACACGCTCCACAGAACAAGATAGCCGGCCACTGCGCCGATGACGGCATTCGGCAACGACGTGAATGCGCCATTCAGATTGAGCAACAAGCCCATCCACAGCAATGGCAACGTGATATCGTCGGGCAGCAGTTGGGTGTCGAAGTCGATGAAGGTAAGCGCGATGAGCGCCCACACGAACACAATGGCGGCGAGTCCGGGCAGCCCGAAGCCGAAATGCCAGGCGGCATAGGCACTCAATATCCCGCTGATCGCCTCGACGATGGGATAGCGCGGCGAGATGGCCGCGCCGCAACCTTTGCATTTTCCGCGCAGGAACAGATAGCTCAGTACCGGGATATTTTCTGCGGCAGTGATGGCGTGACCGCAATGCGGGCAGGCTGAGCGCGGTGCCAGCAGGTTGTAGCGGGGAGCTTTCTCCGCCGTCTGGCCGCTCAGTTCTGCGCATTGCGCTTGCCAGTCACGTTCCATCATCTTCGGCAGGCGATGAATGACGACGTTGAGAAAACTGCCGACAACCAAGCCCAGCATTGAGCAGGCAATGGTGAATATGATCGGTTCTGTTTTAAAAAGATGGAATAGTTCGGTCATGACGATGCATCCGGTGAGAAATTGCCTATTGCGTTTTGTCGGCGCCAGAGCATGCCGACATGCAGACCAAATCTACTGGCGCATATGGCGAAACTCGGCAAAGTGTTTCGCAACAGAATCGAGATCAAATCACCCTGCCTACAAAAAAAGGCGCGGACATTGCCGCGCCTAGATAGCTGGAGGTTGCCTAAACCACCGAACCCAACTTGAAAATTGGTAGGTACATCGCTACCACCATGCCGCCGATAAGCGTACCCAATACCACCATGATGACAGGCTCCATCAAGCTTGAAATCGCTGCAACTGCGTCATCTACTTCACCTTCAAAGAAGTCAGCCACCTTGGATAGCATGCTGTCCAGCGCGCCGGACTCTTCGCCGATGGCAACCATCTGCAATACCATACTGGGGAACTGGTCGGTATTCTGCATGGCGACGGTGAGACTGGTGCCGGAAGTGACTTCGCGCTGAATAGATTTTGTGGCGTCATAATAAACCGCGTTACCGGCGGCACCCGCCACCGAGTCAAACGCTTCGACCAACGGAACACCGGCAGCAAACATGGTGGATAGCGTGCGCGACCATCGTGCAATCGAGGCTTTGCGCACCAGCGGGCCGAATACAGGGATTCTGAGCATCAACTGATCCATGCGGCGCTGCATGGTCTTGTTGCGCTTCCAGGCATAGAAGAAACCATAAACAACTCCACCAATCCCGCCAAATATTGCCCACCACCATTCCACGAAGATATCGGAGATGGCCATTACCACCAGGGTGGGCGTTGGTAAGTCAGCGCCAAAATTGGAAAAAAGTTGCTTAAAGGCAGGAATCACGAAGATCATGATGACAGCGGTAATGATAAAGGCTACGACAATGATGGCGACCGGGTAGAACAATGCGGATTTGATCTTGCTCTTGATGGCAAGAATTTTCTCCTTATATGTAGCTAGACGATCCAATAGGGTATCAAGGATACCGGCTGCCTCGCCTGCGCCAAGCAAATTGCAATACAGGTCGTCGAAGTATAGCGGAAATTTGCGGAAAGACTGTTGCAGGCTGCTACCGGTTTCCACATCGGTTTTGATATCGAAAAGCAAGCGTGCAACGGCAGGATTGTCGTGCCCTTTGCCCACGATATCGAAGGCTTGCAACAGCGGCACACCGGATTTCAGCATGGTGGCGAGCTGGCGGGTAAACAGAGTGATATCTTTCTCGGTGACCCTGCCGCCGCCTGTGGAGGATTTCTTGATCTTGGTGACTGTGATGCCCTGGCGACGCAAGTGCGCGGAAACGCTGGCCTCACCCGCGCTACGCATCTCGCCCTTGATCACTTTGCCTGCTTTGTCCTTGCCTACCCAGCTGTACTGGAATTCCTTGATTTTGTCCGGTTTTGCTCTAGTAGCCATCCTGTGACCTCGATTCAGGTGCGGTCATGGCGGACTTCCCGCCAATCGTTAATATAATATCCGATGCAACAGATTATTAAGGGCTTTTGCATGATGCATGGCTTTACTCCCTTTGTAAAGGCGGGGACGGCTGTGCCGGGAACAGCCGCGCAACTTTGACTGCGCGATCCTGCGTCTGGATGATTTCGATGGGATAGTTGCCGATTTTCAGGCTGGTGCCCGCTTCCGGGATGTCTTGCAGGTGTTCGAGGATCAGGCCGTTCAGGGTTTTTGCCTCGCCCAGCGGCAAATGCAGGCCCAGCTTGCGGTTGAGGTCGCGCAGGCTGCTGCTGCCCTCGAGCAGGAGGCTGCCGTCGTCCTGGCGCAGGAATTTGCCGGTCTGCGCGGGGGATTGCGTCGTGAAATCGCCGACAATTTCTTCCAGGATATTCTCCAGCGTCACTAATCCCAGTAACTCGCCGTATTCGTCCACCACCAGCCCCATACGGACATGGCGTTCCTGGAATTGCTGCAATTGTTTGAGCAAAGGGGTATCGGACGGAACGAAATATGCTTCCTGCAGGATTTCCCGCAATTGCGCAATATCCAGCGCCTCGGTCAGCAGCAGGGGAAGGATGCGTTTGATATGCAGGATGCCGATGATGTTGTTGGGCGCATCCGTATAGACCGGCAGCAGTGTGTGGTGGCAGGTAATGATCTGCTGGCGCAATTCGGCAGGATCGGCTTCGATGTCCAGGGCTTCGATCTGGTTGCGCGGGATCATCACATCGTTAACCGTGGTGCGCTCGAGGTCGACCAGGTTGAGCAGCATCTTCTGGTGCTTGCGCGGCATGAAATGTTCGGCGTCCAGCACCAGGCCGCGCAACTCCTCCAAGGTCATTTTCTGTTTGCTCTGATCGGTCTGGATATTGATGCGCAGTATCCGCAATATGCCTTTTACCAGTCCGGTGGCGACGGAAACAACCGGGTGGAACAGTGTGATGAGCGGGGCGAGCAGATAGCTGGAGGGCAACGCAACGCGCTCCGGGTAGGTTGCGGCGATGACCTTGGGCATGATCTCGCTGAACACCAGCAGCACGAAAGTGATTGCCAGCGTGCCGAACAGGATGGCCAAGTCGTTGGTGCCGAACAGACGCAGGATCACGATGTTGGTGACGGCGGCGGCGGCGACATTGAGCAGGGTGTTTCCGAACAGGATGGAACCCAGCAGCTTGTCCACCTTGGACAGCAGCCGTCCGGTCAGCTTCGCGCTGCGGTTGCCTTTGCGGATCAGGTGGTTCAGGCGATAGCGGTTGATCGCCATCATGCTCGTCTCTGCTCCAGAAAACCATGCGCCGACTACCACCAGCAAAAACAGGATGACAAGCAGGGCGTTTAGTGAGAGATCGTCCAAAATGCAATTTTGAGTGATGTGATGCGCAGAGTATCGTGGCGCGGGATGGCAGTGTCAACCGTGCCGGGCGCTACCATTCCTTGAACACAACGCCGATGCCGAGCGTCGTCTGCCAATAGTTGTAGTCGATCAGGCTGTCGCCGTAACCGGTGGTCAACTGGAAATTGAGTTGGGAAGATTTGCCGATCTTGAATGGACTGGCCCAGTCCAGTTGCATGAAGCCCTTGTGTCCATGCGGGTCGAGATTGCTGCGCAGCAGCATGATGACCTCGTCGTCACGTTCCGGCAGCCAGTGAACGACCAGTTCCGCACGGCCCATATAGCGCGTCAGATCGGGATTGTCATCCTTGGCCGGGCTCTCCGGCAAACGCCACCAACCCCGTCCCATTACATAGACATCTTCCCATTCCCAGCCGCCCTGCAAGTAAAACCGGTTCCAACTGCGGGAATCCGGATTGCTGCGGCCGTTCGATTGATGTGAAAAGCCGAGATTGAGCAATTTCCAACCTTGCGCGTTTCCCGTGCCAAAGGTGCCGATAAGCTCGGGCTCATAGTTTGATTCACGGAAAGGCGATGAATTTCTCACGTTAAACGCCTGCCAATAGGCCTGCTGGGTGAAGGCGCCCCAAAGCCGAAAATCTTTGAAACCCAGAAATTCCAGATCGCGGTAATTGCCTGCCTCCGATTTTGCGCTGAACTGAAATTTCATCTCAGTGTTCTGATAGGGGTAGGGCGCTAGCGCCGAGTGTTCGGGCGAAGGGGAGGTTGGCGACTTGTTGATGTTGGAAGTATGGCGGATCAACATATAGTTTTTGCGATACGGCTCCAGATGGCGTATGCCACCGGTATCGGGGTTTCCCTGTCCATCCAGATCCCAGGCCTGAGTCAGGTAGCTGCGTGGTGGCGGCTTGATATTGGTGGCCATGTCATAGCATCTCAGGCGGGCATTTTTGTTCACGATGCTGGAGCAGGCCTCCATGGCGGAAATCTCTGCATGCGCGGGGCTGACAGTGAATGCGCAAAGAAAAACAAAGGCAAGAATGCAACGCATGAAAGTTATTAACGGGCGGCGCGACGATACGCCCAAACCATCATTGCGATGCCCGCCAACACCATCGGCAGACTCAGCCACTGCCCCATGCTGATACCGAAAGTCATCAATCCGAAAATGCCGTCATCCGGATTGCGTGTGAATTCGCCGATGAAGCGGAAACTGCCGTAGCCGATGAGGAACAGGCCGGACACGGCACCCATCGGACGCGGTCTATTCGAGAACAACCACAGCAAGGTGAACAAGGCGACCCCTTCCAGCGCGAACTCATATAGCTGCGAAGGATGGCGCGGGATATTGTCCGCTTGCGGGAATATCATGGCCCATGGCACGTCGGTGGGGCGTCCCCATAATTCGCCGTTGATAAAATTGCCGAGCCGCCCGAAGGCCAGGCCGGGCGGTACCAGCGGCGCGATGAAATCCATCAGCGCCAGCCACTCAATTTTGCAGCTACGCGCAAACAGCACCATCGCCGCCAGCACGCCGAGAAAGCCGCCATGGAACGACATGCCGCCCTCCCACACCGCGAGGATTTTCAGCGGATGCGAAAAGTAATAAGCGGGGTTGTAGAACAACACTTCGCCCAAACGCCCGCCCAGCACCACGCCAAGCACACCGTAGAACAGCAGGTCGTCGAGGAACTTCTCGTCCCAGCCGGGCCGGTTCAGTTTGCGCAGACGCATCCGGCCCAGCCAGATGAAGACGACGAAGCCGAGCAGATACATCAGCCCGTACCAGTGGATGCCGAAAGGCCCAAGGTGGATGGCGACAGGGTCGAATTGGGGATGAACGAGCATAGGGCGAATCGGTTAGAATTGGTCTGCAGATTATACGTGCAACATTACATTAGAGAGACATCATGCCTGCTTATCGCTCCCGCACCTCCACCCACGGCCGCAACATGGCCGGCGCGCGCTCCCTGTGGCGCGCCACCGGTATGACCGAAGGCGACTTCGGCAAGCCTATCATCGCCATCGCCAATTCCTTCACCCAGTTCGTGCCCGGTCATGTGCACCTCAAGGATATGGGCCAATTGGTCGCGCGCGAGATCGAGAAGGCGGGCGGCATTGCCAAGGAATTCAACACCATTGCCATTGATGACGGCATCGCCATGGGGCACGACGGCATGCTGTATTCGCTCCCCAGCCGCGACCTCATCGCCGACTCGGTGGAATACATGGTCAACGCGCACTGCGCCGATGCGCTGGTGTGCATCTCCAATTGCGACAAGATCACCCCAGGCATGCTGATGGCTGCGATGCGCTTGAACATTCCCGTCATCTTCGTTTCCGGCGGGCCCATGGAAGCGGGCAAGGTAAATTGGCAGGGCAAGGTCAAAGGCCTCGACTTGGTCGATGCAATGGTTGCGGCAGCAGACAGTCGTGTGAGCGACGAAGAGGTGGAAGCCATCGAGCGTTCCGCTTGTCCGACCTGCGGTTCCTGCTCCGGCATGTTCACCGCCAATTCGATGAACTGTTTGACCGAGGCATTGGGCCTGTCGTTGCCGGGTAACGGTTCGCTGGTGGCGACGCATGCCGAACGCAAGCAACTGTTCCTGCGCGCCGGTCGCCTGATCGTCGAACTCGCCAAACGCTATTACGAACAGGACGACGCATCCATCCTGCCGCGCAGCATCGCGACCTTCGAGGCGTTCGAGAACGCGATGACGCTGGATATCGCCATGGGCGGCTCGACCAACACCGTGCTGCACCTGCTGGCCATCGCGCGCGAGGCGGAAGTGAATTTCACCATGAAGGACATGGATCGCCTGTCGCGCCATGTGCCGACGCTGTGCAAAGTCGCGCCGTCGTCCGAATACCACATGGAAGATGTGCATCGCGCGGGCGGCATCGTCGCCATCCTCGGCGAACTGGATCGCGCCGGGCTGCTGCACGGCGAAGTGGGTTCGGTGCACAGCAAAAACTTGCGCGAAGGACTCAAGCAGTGGGACATCGCGCAGACCAAAGACGAAGAGGTGAAGAAGTTCTACCGTGCGGCACCCGGCGGCATCGTCACAACCATCGCGTTCTCGCAATCCATGCTCTATCCCGAGCTGGATGCCGACCGCGCCACGGGTTGCATCCGCGACAAGGCGCATGCTTATTCGCAGGATGGTGGTCTCGCCGTGCTGCACGGCAACATCGCGCTCGACGGCTGTATTGTGAAGACCGCAGGTGTGGACGAGAGCATCCTCAAATTCAGCGGACGCGCGCGCGTGTTCGAAAGCCAGGACGCGGCGACTGCGGGCATCCTCGCCGACCAGATCGTTGCGGGCGATGTGGTCATCATCCGCTATGAAGGCCCCAAGGGCGGCCCCGGCATGCAGGAGATGTTGTACCCGACTTCCTACCTGAAATCGAAAGGCTTGGGTAAAGCCTGCGCCTTGCTCACCGACGGGCGCTTCTCCGGCGGCACCTCGGGTCTCTCCATCGGGCATGCCTCGCCGGAAGCAGCCAGCGGGGGCGCGATCGGCCTGGTGCAGGAAGGCGACCGCATCGAGATCGACATCCCGAACCGCACCATCAACTTGGCAGTCAGCGATGCAGAGCTGGCCAAGCGCCGTGCGGCGATGGAGGCCAAAGGCAAGCAGGCATGGAAGCCGACCGAAGTCCGTCAACGCAAAGTGTCTGCCGCGCTACGTGCCTACGCGGCGATGGTAACCAGTGCCGACAAAGGTGCAGTACGCGACGTGTCGCAAGTGGAGAATTAAACAGCAATACGAATCGTAAGGGGTAGGTAGCGTGAAAGCCATACTGATTGCGAATCCCAAAGGCGGCAGCGGCAAGACCACGCTGTCCACCAACATCGCGGGCTATCTGGCCGCGCGCGGGCAACGTGTGGCGATACTGGATCTCGACCGGCAAAAATCGGCGACGCAGTGGTTGGCGAATCGGCCGATGGGTTTGTCCAGCATCGAACTCATGCAGTCCGAGGGCGAAAAAAATGCCCCGGTGGACTGGCTGGTGATCGATTCCCCGGCAGGCCTGCACGGCAAGAATCTCGATCACGCATTGAAACTGGTACACCGGGTGATCGTGCCGATTGCGCCTTCCGCCTTTGACATCCAGGCCAGCCGCGAATTTCTGGAAGTGCTGCATCACGAAAAAACCGTTCGCAAGGGCAAGATATTCGTCGGTGTGGTGGGCATGCGCATGGATCCGCGCACGCGCGCGGCACTCACGCTGGAACAATTCCTGAAAGGGCTGGATTTGCCGATCCTGGCCTATCTGCGCGAAGCACAGGTTTATGTCAACGCGGCATTCGAGGGCAAAACCCTGTTCGATCTGGCGCCGTCACAAGCGCAACGCGAACTTGAACAGTGGGCTTATATGTTGAACTGGCTGGAACAATCCGACTGAAATCTTCCAACGAAAGAGGAATGACATGACAAGAAAACATACTGCAGTTTTGCTGATTTCTCCACTGGTGTTGCTACTGTACGGTTGCCAGCCGGACACCCCGGCAAAACAGGCCATGCCTGCGCCTGCCAATGATGTATCGCCCGCAGCCAGCCAGGCGACGGCAGCGCCCCAGCCTGTTACGCCAACAGTTCCAGATGCGAAGCCTGTCGCGGCAACCAAACCGGAGGCCAAGCCTGCAACTGCGTCAAGCGGGGGAGATGGACGCGCACTTGCACAAAAGAACGGCTGTTTTACCTGTCACGCGATAGACAAGAAACTCGTCGGACCCGCCTGGAACGATATCGCGGCAAAATACCGCGGACAGAAAGATGCAGAAACCATGTTGGTGACCAAGGTGGCCAAGGGCGGCAGCGGGGTGTGGGGCACCGTACCCATGCCGCCCAATGCTCCCCGTATAAATGACAATGACATCAAATCCTTAGTGCGCTTCATTCTGACTTTGAAATAAACCGGTGGGGCAATGTCAACGCTGGAGCAGACGCCGGCGTTATTGACTTGGCGCCCCGCAGGTTTGCAAATCAGGCGGGGTTGTTTAGAATGCCAAAGGGTAGTTGTTCAGCTCGTTTCAAATTCCAGTAGTCAAACTTATAAATGGAGAGAAAATGAAATCAATCGTTATCAGCATGATCGCCGCTGCCGGCCTGATGGTTGCCGGTTCTGCCATGGCAGTCGAAATGTCGCCTTTGGCCAAGAAGAACGGCTGCTCCGCTTGCCACACAATCGACAAGAAGCTGGTTGGCCCTTCCTACATGGAAGTGGCCAAGAAGTACAAAGGTGACAAGGGTGCAGCAGCCAAGCTGGAAGCCAAGGTTGCCAAGGGTGGCGCCGGAGTCTGGGGCACCATGCCCATGCCGCCAAATGCCCCGAAGGTCCCTGCAGCAGAAATCAAGGAACTGGTTAAGTGGGTTCTGAGCCTGTAATTTCCAGGTTCGCAAACAGTCCGAAAAAGCCGGCGCAAGCCGGCTTTTTTTATTGTCCCGGCCGCCCCCAAATTGACAAGGTATAGGGTGCTCCGCATAATCGGGCCATTCCGTTAACTTTGCTGGATTTCAATATGGTTTCGATCAACAGATTGCCCCTGCTTGTCGTGCTGGGCATTGCACTCGTCGCATGCGGCAAAAGCGAAACAACATCGACAGCCGCTTCGGACGAACTCATCGTCAAGATCGGAGCCGCCGGACCGCTCACCGGCCCGCAAGCGCATATCGGCAAGGACAACGAAAACGGCACGCGCATGGCGATCGACGATGCCAATGCCAAGGGTGTGATGATCGGCGGCAAGAAGGCGCGCTTCGAACTGCTGAGCGAAGACGACCAGACCGACCCGAAGACGGCGACCATCGTGGCGCAAAAACTGATCGACGATAAAGTGAATGGTGTGATCGGCCACCTCAACTCCGGCACAAGCATTCCCGCTTCGTCCATCTACTTCAAGAACGGCATCCCGCAAATCTCGCCGTCCGCCACCGCCGTCAAATTCACCGCACAGGGTTACAACACTGCTTTTCGCGTGATGACCAACGATGCCCAGCAGGGCAAGGCGCTCGGGGAGTTCGCAACCAGGGTGTTGGGTGAAAAAACCATCGCGGTGATCGATGATCGCACTGCTTACGGCCAGGGTCTGGCGGACGAATTTGTGAAGTCCGCCGAAGCCAACGGTGCCAAGATCATCGCGCGCGAATACACCACCGACAAATCGGTGGATTTCACCGCCGTGCTGACCTCGATCAAAGGCAAACAGCCCGACCTGCTGTTCTTCGGCGGCATGGATCCGCAGGGCGTGCCCATGGTCAAGCAACTCCGATCTCTCGGTATGAAGACGCAATTCATGATGGGCGACGGCGGCTACACGCCGAAACTGATCGAACTCGGGGGCGGCGCGGAAGAAGGAACGTATGCATCCCTGCCCGGCGTGCCGCTGGACAACATGCCCAGCGGACGCGATTTTGCCAAACGCTATGAAGCGCGCTTCCACCAGCCCATCCAGCTCTATGCGCCGTATTGTTACGATGCCGTCAACGTAATGATCGCCGCCATGCAAAAAGCCGGTTCCGCCGAGCCCGCGAAATATCTGCCGGAGGTCGGCAAAGTCGAGCTCAAAGGCGTGACCGCGAAAATCGCCTTCGACGAAAAAGGCGACATCAAGGGCGGCGCGGTCACCGTGTATCAAGTGCGCAAGGGCCAGTGGCACGCCGTACAGACGATGGGCGGTACGCCCGCAGCCAAGCCGTGAAACGGATTGCAGTCATGGAAAGCGACACCGAACGTGTCGCTTTTTCTTTATATAGGCTGCCGCAATAACCGTGGACATTCTCTTTCAGCAAATCATCAACGGTCTTGTTCAAGGCAGTGTGTATGCCCTGGTGGCCTTGGGCTACACCATGGTGTACGGTATCCTCGGCCTCATCAACTTCGCGCACGGCGAAGTGGTGATGATAGGCGCGATGGTGGCGCTTACCGCGTTGCAGGCTTTGCTGGCTGCTGCGTTTGCTCCCGTGCTTGCGGTGTTGCTCAGCCTGCTGGTCGCTGTTGTCGCCTGCATGGCACTCGGCTACAGCATTGAACGTATCGCCTATCGCCCCCTGCGCAACGCGCCGCGCCTGGCGCCGCTCATCACCGCTATCGGCGTTTCCATTGTGCTGCAGAATCTGGCGATGATGATCTGGGGCCGCGAATATCATTCCTTTCCCCTGCCGTTCAACAGCATCTCGCACCACTTCGGTGGCGCGGTGGCAAACGACGTACAGATCGGCATCGTTGTTGTTGCACTCATCATCATGCTGGGTTTGATGTGGCTGGTGCACCACACGCGCATGGGCCGGGCGATGCGCGCCGTGGCCGAGAATCCTGCCGCTGCCACCCTGATGGGCGTAAACATCAACCGCGTCATCTCCGTCACCTTCATGCTCGGCTCGGCGCTGGCCGCCGTCGCCGGCTTCATGGTCAGCGCCAACTACGGCATCGTGCATTACTACATGGGCTTCATGCTCGGCCTCAAAGCGTTTACTGCGGCAGTGCTCGGCGGCATCGGCAACCTGCGCGGGGCGATGCTGGGTGGTGTGCTGCTGGGCTTGATCGAGAGCCTGGGCGCGGGCTATGTCGGCGATCTCACCGGCGGCTTCCTCGGCAGCAACTATCAGGATGTGTTCGCGTTCTTCGTGCTGATCGCCGTGCTGGTGTTCCGTCCGTCCGGGTTGCTGGGCGAGAAACTGGCGGAGCGGGCATGAAGCTGCATCGTTCCTCCGGCCACCTCACGCTCGCCATCGCCCTGCTGGCACTGCCCTTCATCATCGACGCCCTGTTCGGCCACGGCTGGGTGCGCATCACCGATTTTGCGCTGCTCTACATCATGCTCGCACTGGGCCTGAACATCGTGGTCGGCTACGCGGGCCTGCTCGACCTGGGCTACATTGCGTTCTACGCCGTGGGTGCCTACACCTATGCGCTGCTCGGCTCGCCGCAGTTCGGCATCCACTGGCCGATGTACGTGGTGCTGCCGCTGGGCGCGCTGATCGCCTGCGGCTTCGGCGTGCTGCTCGGTGCGCCCACGCTCAAGTTGCGCGGCGACTACCTCGCCATCGTCACGCTCGGCTTCGGCGAGATCATCCGCATCTTCCTCAATAACCTCAATGCCCCGGTCAACATCACCAACGGCCCGCAAGGCATCAGCGCCATCGACCCGTTACAGGTCGGCGCCTTCTCCTTCGGCAGTTCCTATGAGTGGATGGGCATACGTATCGACGATGTGCACCTGCACTACTACCTGTTCCTTGGCTTTACCCTGCTGGTGATCTTCGTCTCGCGCCGCCTCGAAGATTCACGCATCGGCCGCGCCTGGGTGGCGATACGCGAAGACGAAGTCGCCGCCTCGGCGATGGGCATCAACACGCGCAACATCAAACTGCTCGCCTTTGCCATGGGTGCGACCTTCGGCGGCATCTCCGGCGGCTTGTTCGCGGGCTTCCAGGGCTTCGTGAGCCCAGAGAGCTTCAGTCTCATGGAGTCCATCATGGTGCTGTGCATGGTGGTGCTGGGCGGCATGGGCAACGTCGGCGGCGTGGTGCTGGGCGGCGTGCTGCTGGTGGCGCTGCCGGAACTGTTCCGCAATGCGGCCGGGCCGGTGCAGCAAGCGCTGATCGGCAAGGTCATCGTCGACCCGGAAAGTCTGCGCATGCTGATGTTCGGCCTCGCGCTGATACTGGTCATGCTGTGGCGGCCCGCCGGGATATGGCCTTCCACGCAGCGCCGCCGCGAATTCGCGGCCGACGACAGCGTGCTGCATCAGGAACAGGAGACGGTGTATGACGCCTCCAAGTGATCACCTGATCGAACTCTCCGGCGTCGGCAAACACTTCGGCGGCGTGATCGCACTGGCCGATGTTTCGTTGCACATCAAGCAAGGCGAGATCTACGGCCTCATCGGCCCCAACGGTGCGGGCAAGACCACGCTGTTCAACGTCGTCACCGGGCTATATCAACTCGACAGCGGCTCCTTCGATTTCGCCGGGCAACGTTACACACAATGCAAACCGCACCTGCTGGCACAGGCCGGCATCGCGCGCACCTTCCAGAACATCCGCCTGTTCGCCAACATGAGCGCGCTGGAGAACATCATGGTCGGCCGTCACCTGCGCACGCGCACCGGCATCTGGGGCGCCCTCACCAGAAATGCCGCCGCCCGCGCCGAAGAACGCGCCACCGTGCAGCGCGCGCGCGAGTTGCTGGATTACGTTGGTATCAGTTCCGCGCACCAGACGCTGGCGAAACATCTCTCCTATGGCGAACAACGCCGCCTCGAGATCGCGCGCGCACTCGCCACCGAACCCAAACTCCTCGCGCTCGACGAACCTGCCGCCGGCATGAACGCCACCGAGACCGTAGCGCTCAAAGCCCTGCTGCAAAAGATCCGCGCCAGCGGTATCACCGTGCTGCTCATCGAACATGACGTCAAACTCATCATGGGGTTGTGTGATCGAGTTGCAGTACTCGACTATGGCAAAAAGATCGCCGAAGGCGCCCCCGAAGAAGTACGGCGCGACCCGGCCGTGATCGCCGCCTATCTCGGCGGGGAGGCGGCATGAAAAGTCAAAACCAAAAACGTAGGGTGGGCACGTTCCATGTGCCCACGCTGTCCATCGCTATCAACCGCGTGGGCACAAGAACGTGCCCACCCTACAGCATCATCTCCCCTCGCCCACAGGCGGGAGAGGGGCTGGGGGTGAGGGTCGACGTATGACGCAAACTAATCTTCTTGAAGTTGAGAACCTCAAAGTCTCCTACGGCGGCATCCAGGCGCTCAAAGGCATCAGCCTCACCATCGCCCAGGGCGAACTCGTCACCCTCATCGGCAGCAACGGCGCAGGCAAAACCACCACCCTCAAAGCGCTGTCCGGACTGCTGCATCCCGCCTCCGGCAAAGTCGAATATCAGGACAAGTCGCTGCTGCACATCCCCGCACACCAGCGCGTCGCCAACGGCATCTCGCTCGTGCCGGAAGGCCGCGGCATCTTCGCGCGCCTCACTGTGGCAGAGAACCTGCTGATGGGCGCCTACGTGCGCAGCGACAAGGCCGAGACCGCCGCCGACCTCGAACGCCAATACGAATTATTTCCGCGCCTGGCCGAACGCCGCACCCAACTCGCAGGCACGCTCTCCGGCGGTGAACAGCAAATGGTCGCCATGGCGCGCGCGCTGATGAGCCATCCCACCCTGCTCATGCTCGACGAACCCAGCATGGGCCTCGCCCCTTTGATGGTGGAAAAGATCTTCGAGACCATCCGCGACATCTCCGCGCAAGGCGTCACCATCCTGCTGGTCGAACAGAACGCCAAACTGGCGCTGGAAGCCGCGCAACGCGGCTATGTGCTGGAGAGCGGGGCGATTACCCTGTCGGGTGCGGCGGGTGAGTTGCTGGGGAGTGATGCGGTGCAGCGGGCGTATCTGGGGGCTTAGGTTCTCACCATTCCGTTCGTGCTGAGCTTGTCGAAGCATGAACAGATTCAGCGCTCATCTTTCAATTCAAAACCAACACCGTCGGGGGTTGCCCGACAGTAAGTCACTTTTCTCGTCTTGCCGAGAAAAGTAACCAAAAGAGGGCGCCCCTGTACGGATCATACTCATCGGTAACACATTAGTACAAGGACATGGGTAACAGTGATTACCCTCATAGGAACAGCCGAAAGGAGGTTCCTATGCCGTGGAGAGATGTGAAACCGATGGACGAGAAGATACTGTTTATAGCCGACCACCTGCGCGAGGCAGGCAGTTTCATCCAGTTGTGCGAACGTTACGGCATCAGCCGCAAGACGGGGTACAAGTGGGTAGAGCGCTATCAGGCCGAAGGCATGGCAGGCCTGGAAGAACGCAGCCGCAGGCCACATGTCACGGCCGGAGAAATTCCGTACGCCATAAGCAAAGCGGTCATCGAACTGCGTCGCCAAGGACGCGAACCGCTCGGCCCGAAGAAGATACAAGCACTCCTCGGTCAACGATTCCCCGATCAGCCCGTTCCCTCGAAGACCAGTATCTACAACGTGCTGAAACGGGAAGGCATGCTGGAGCCGAAACGACGTCGACGCCGGGTGCAGCCTTCCTTCCATCGTCTGGCGACTGCAACAGCCCCCAACGAATTGTGGAGCGCCGACTACAAGGGGCAATTCAAGTTGGGCAACGGTCGCTGGTGTTATCCCCTGACCGTCATGGATCACGCCAGCCGCTACCTGTTGGCATGCCAAGGCCTGGACGGCCCCCGCCTCGCGGAAACCAAGGCCGTATTTGAACGGCTGTTCAGGGAATACGGGCTACCCGACCGCATGCGTACCGACAACGGCGTGCCGTTCGCCAGCACGGCGACAGGAGGCCTGTCGCAACTGTCGGTATGGTGGATACGGCTGGGCATTTTGCCGGAACGCATCGAGCCTGGGCATCCGCAGCAAAACGGCCGTCACGAGCGTATGCATCGCACGCTGAAACGGGCTGTCACCCATCCACCTGCTGCAAACCAATCCGCACAGCAGGCGCAATTCGACAGCTTCTGCACGCATTACAACGAGCAACGTCCTCATGAAGGACTAGGACAGCGCAGCCCGCAAAGCTGCTATCGCCCTTCAGAGCGCCCATATCCGGAACGTCTGCCCGAGTTGGAATACCCCGGCTACTTTCACTGCCAGAAAGTATCGGCCAATGGCATTACGTACTGGACAGGACGGCGCATCTACGTCGGGTATTTGCTGGCCGGTGAGCGAGTCGGATTGGAGGAAGTGGGCGATGGTATCTGGGCAGTGTATTTCGGAGCGGTGCGCCTGGGGACGTTTGACGAGCGTCAAACCAAAGGGCGTCTGGATGATTATCTGACGCTAAAGGTGTAACCCATGTCCTTGTACTAAAGTGTTACCGATGTCCTTGACTCGTACATACCGATGTCCTTGACTCGTACACCCCCGGTGCGCCGCCCCTTCGGGGTTCCCTGCGTTGCTCGACTGGTCAGGCGGCTGCGGAACTCGCGCTACGCGCTCAGACAGTCCTCGCCGACATCCCCTGACCAGCCTGTGCTACTCGGCGGCGCACAGGGGAAAGCAAAAGCGAAAATCAAAAACAAAGGGTGGGCACGTCGTGCCCACCCTTCTCGACTATGAACCACAATCCAAATGTAGGGTGCAATAAGCGTAGCGCATTGCACCAGATGTTTTGATGAACTACATACGGCGCAATGCCCGTTGGTTATTGCGCCCTACGCGAGCTGCGGTCGCGTTGGAAATGATTTCGAAAAAGCAGGAATAAAGTCCGAGCAAATTGGTCTGGCCAGCTATTGCGAACCCGACCCCTTATTACAACCCGACCCCTTATTACAACCCCTTATTACAGGGTCGGCTTTGAATTCGAGCAGGAGTTTCAGGATCTCCGGCACATCTTTCCTGCCGGGCGAGCCAGGATGCGCGTGGCTGCATGAAAGCGCGGCGATGAGGGGAGGGAAGCCGATGTGATCTTCGGAGTTCGGGTCGGCGCCGATCTCCAGCAGCGTGCGGATGAACGGCAGGGGGCTGTGATAGATCGCATATTCGAGGCAGCGGCCTATCGTCATCGGCATGGTGCCGTTCGGGATGTCGGCGGGGTCGTCGACGGCGTTGCGCAGTGCGGCGAGATCGCCGGCGCGGAAAGCTGCATCGATCAACTTGAACTTCCGGTGTTCGGCGCAACGCGCGTCGTTCGAATCGCTCACGGTCTCGATGGGTCGGGTTCGGGTATCAATATTTTCGCCAACTCCTGCATGCCGCGTTCCACGGCAAGATCGTATGCGGTCTTGCCTGCGAATCCGGGTGCGCCGCTGCCGCGCAGCGACAGGTCGGCACCCGCGCCGGCGAGCAGGATGGCGATCTCTTCATGACCGGCCACGATGGCGAGCATCAATGCACTCAGGCCGAATTTGGCAGTGACATTCAGGTTGGCGCGATGGGCGATGAGCAGTTCGACCACCTCACGATGACCGGCATGCGCGGCGAGCATGAGTGCGGTCTGGTCGTGGTTGTCGCGGGCGTCGATGTTTGTTCCCTGTGCAAGGAGTGAGTGCAGCGCCTGGGCATCGTTGCGCTTGATCGCGTCTTCCCATCTGGCATGCATTGTCCTTTCCTTTCCGGTTCGTAGCGCCTATTGCCAGTTGATTTCCTGTGCGGTCAAGCCCCCTATTACCACGTCGTTCAGACTCTCGGGGATCGTGGCTTCGGTCTGTGAAACGGGCGTGCGTCCCGCCATGATCTCGGCGTGGCGTTGCGGCACGAGTGGTTGCAGGTCGGGATTGGCGTAGCCATCCGGATACGCCGGCTGGTTGGTTGCCGGGTCGTATTTGTCGGTGGCGCCCAGTGTGTGCAGGAATTCATGGGTAATGATCACATTGTTTTGCTTGGCCATATCGTAAGAGGCGAAGACATTGACCCGCCCGATCAGCCCATTCTGCAAGCCGGTGGAATGATCCAGTCGACTGGTTTGTGCCGGATCGAAATACACCAGGAACATCCTCACTTGCGGGCCGGGTCCGGTCATGTCGGCATTGCGGAATGCCCACCAGCGCATTCTTAAACTCCAGGAAATTGCTTCCAGGGCGTTGCCGTTGCGTGGCGGAGCGGGCGGTACTGCCTCTATGATTTCTCCCAGCCTGATTTCGATGGAGGCACTGGATGCGAGATCGTAACGATCGGCTTCTTCGCGCATGAATGTTTTGATCGGCTTGAAATCATTCGCAGTCAGGGTGCGCAAAAACTGCTTCACGTTTTCGCTGCCATCACCGTTGACCGGATAAATATTGACCGGCAGATCGTACTTCCACTCAACTGAACGAGTTTTGCTGCGCCAGGCGCCAAGCGCAACACCGGCAAGGATTAACAGCAGAATCAGGATGCGGAATGCTTTGAACATGGCAATAGACTACCGGAGAATGAGTGAAAGGTGGCGGGCTATTCGCACTCAGTTATTTGAACGAATCAGGTCGCTGGCTTTCTCGCCGACCATGATGGCGGGGGCATTGGTGTTGCCGCTGATCAGTTCGGGGAAGATGGAGGCATCGGCGACGCGCAACCCTTCCATGCCTTTCACCCGCAGTTGCGCATCCACCACCGCGAGCGGATCGCTGCCGGGTCCCATTCTGCATGTCCCCGCCGGGTGATACTGCGTGTCGGCGCGATTGCGGATGTCGGCTTCCATTGCAGCAACATCGTCGCTGCGCACCGGATAGAGCATCTCGCCGCGCACGGAATCGAACGGTCTGGATTCGATGATGCGCTGCTGTATCTGCCCGCCTTTCACCAGCATGTGCAGGTCGCGCTCGTCGGACAGGAATCCCGGATCGATCAGGAGCGCATCGCGCGGGTCGGTACTGCGCAGTGCCACTGTTCCGCGGCTGTATGGATGCAGCACATCGACGTGGGTGGAAATGCCGTGCCCCAGATGCAGCTTGCGCGCGTGGTCATCGACAATCGCGAGGACGAATATCAACTGCAGGTCGGGGGTTGCAAGCTCCGGCGAGGAACGGATGAAGGCGCCCGCCGTGGCGTAGGCGCTGCTGATCATGCCGGTGCGCTGCCTGTGCCATTCCGGCATTGCGGCAGCGACCTTGGCAATACCGCGCACGGAAATGCCGAACGAGGCGGTGTCGTCGGGCACGCGCCACGCCTGGACGTAATCAAGGTGATCCTGCAGGTTCTTGCCCACGCCGGGCAGATGCTGCACGACGGGAATACCGAACTTCTGCAATTCGCTGCTATCGCCGACGCCGGACAGCATGAGCAACTGCGGCGAGCCGAACGCGCCCGCGGACAGGATGACTTCGCGGCGTGCGTGGATTTGTTTGAGTTCATTCCCCCGGTAATAACTCACCCCCGTGGCGCGGCGGCCTTCAAAATTCACTTTGGCGGTCACGGCATGCGTGAGCACCTGCAGATTGGGGCGCGACAGGTTGGGCGTGAGGTAGGCTTTCGCCGCACTGCAGCGCTCACCGTTGATATGGGTGACCTGATACAGGAATGCACCTTCCTGTGCTGTGCCGTTGTAATCCGGATTCAGCGGAATGCCGTTCAGTGCCGCCGCTTGCAGGAAAAGATCGCTGAGCGGGCTCTGGTAGCGCTGATACGTTACGTTCAGCGGCCCCTGCTGTCCGTGGAAATTGTCGCTGAATTGTTCATTGTGTTCGCAGCGCTTGAACAGTGGCAACACGTCGTCGTACGACCAACCGGGATTGCCGAGCGCCGCCCAGTGGTCGTAATCCCATTTGTTGCCGCGCACATAGAGCATGGCATTAACTGAGCTGGAGCCGCCCAGTGTCTTGCCGCGCGGCTGGTAGCCGCGTCTGCCGTTGAGTCCCGGTTGCGGTACGGTTTCAAAAGCGTAGTTGTACTTGGTTATCCATGTCATCGTTGCCACACCCGCCGGTGCCTGGATCAGCACGCTGTCGTCGGAGCCGCCCGCTTCCAGCAGGCAGACGCTGACGTCCGGGTCTTCGCTCAGGCGGGCGGCGATCACGCATCCGGCGGAACCGGCGCCGACGACGATGTAGTCGAAGGTTTGTTCACTCATCTTTAGGGAGCCTCTAAAAATCCAAATTTCGTCGCAATACTGCGTTGCTCACAAAAAATTACTCCTTACATATCACACATATGCCGCGTCGCAATTTTTTGCTCGCGCCTTGTCTTGCTTAGAACTTTGAATTTTTAGAGGCTCCCTTTGTTCTTCAGCGACGCATCCGCCTTGCCGAGAAAAAATCCAAGCGTCAGGCGCTGCACGAATTTGCCGTACGGCGGATAAAACCAGTGCGTGGGGAAAAAGCGCTGGCGCTTGAACACGGTCCTAGCGTGAGACAACTCGCGGAAGCCTTCCGCGCCGTGGTAGTTGCCCATGCCCGAATTGCCGATGCCGCCGAACGGCGCATCGTGGTTCATTACATGCAAGGACCAGTCGTTCAGCGTAACCCCGCCGGAATGGGTGCGGAGCAACAGGTTCTGCCGTTCGGCCGCGTCGTGGCTGAAGCAATACAGGGCGAGCGGACGGTCGCCCGTATTGATGAAACGGATGGCGTCATCCAGGGTGTCGTAGGGCACTACCGGCAGGATGGGGCCAAACAATTCTTCCTGCATGACACGCATGTCGGCAGTGCAGCCGGTGACGATATGCAGTGGTATCTGCCGCCCGTCGCGCTCGGCGAGATAGTTTGCGCAGGGGATCACCTTGGCACCCTTGGCGCGGGCATCGGCCAGCAGTTCGTTGATGCGGGCCAGGTGGCGGTCGTTCACGATCCAGGTGCAGTCGTCGTTGCCGTTGACCGTCTTGCCGAACAGGGCGGTGAAGCTGGTTTTGACGCTGTTGACGAACTCATCGACGTGTTCGCGCGGTACCAGCGCGTAATCGGGCGCAACGCAGATCTGTCCGCAGTTGCTGGCTTTGCCGTGGGTGATGCGCTGTGCCGCGTCGGCCAGAGGATAGTTGCGCGTGACCACTGCCGGCGACTTGCCGCCGAGTTCCAGGGTGACCGGCGTCAGGCTTTCCGCCGCCGTGCGCATGACGATCTTGCCGACGGCGGGCGAACCGGTGAATACGATGTGGTCAAAGGGCTGCGAGGTGAAGACATTCGGGTCGTCCAACTCTTCGCCCACCACGGCGACTTCGTCTTCGCCGAATATTTCGCCGAGCATGCGCACCAGCACGGCATTGGTCGCCGGGGTGATCTCCGGCATTTTGATCATCACGCGGTTGCCCGCTGCCAGCGCCGCGATGAGCGGGCCCAGCGCGAGATAGATGGGGAAATTCCACGGCACGATGACACCCACCACGCCCTTGGGCTGATAAGTCACCCGCAGGCTGTTGGAGAAGAACAGCAACTCGGTGCTGCGCCGGCTCGGCTTCATCCAGCGTCTGACATGGGCAATGGCGTGATTGACATCGAGCATGGAGCTCAGCAGATCAAGAATCTTCGATTCGGTGTGCGAGCGGTGACCGAAGTCTTTACTCATGGCATCGGCGAGCAAATCCTGGTAGCGGCCGATCTGCTTCTTGAGCGCCTTGAGTTTGGCCAGTCGCTCGTTTGCGGCGGGATATGGCGCTGCCTGAAAGGCGGCATGCTGCAGGGCGAAGAGCCGGGCGATGCGCGCTGGGGCATCGTTTGCCGGGCGGGATGGGCGGGTGAGGCCGTTCATGGAAATCTCCCCAAGACAAATCAAGGATCAGTTGTTGGCTGACTCCGGATGCAAAATATCACATGCATGCGCTCTGGGGGTAATCCGGCTCCTGTTTCATGGCAGGGTAGTGCATGAACGAACGGAGAATTACGAAAGCTTCAACTGGGACTTTGATTTTCTGCCCGGCGCGGCGGGCGGAATATAGCCGGCCAAACGGCATTTGATGCCCTCGATTTTCTTGCCTTTTTCGTACCGGGTTGAATGGCAGGCCATCACTTCCCCTTTGGCGGCGAGTTCCGCCAGTTGGATTCGAACATTGGCTAATGAGACGCCAATAGCGGCAGCGATCTCGGTATCAGCCTGTTCGCCATGCGTTTTTAAGTACTTCAAGATTGCATTCATAGTCTTTTACCACACCCTCAATGGTGCCTAGGGTGCTAACTGTACAGGTATGGTCGGCATAGGACAATTATTAATGAAAACGCGTTAACGTCCTGAAAAAGTCGGTTATCCCGATTTGCGCAGCACGATCCCGCGAAACCAGCCATTTGCCAGCATCGGTATATCGCTGACAATCTCCAAATCAGGCGCTGCTCGCAGCACTTCTTCGAACACAACATCCATACGCGTGGCAAAACGGCGGGTGAGTGTATTGAACATGCGGCGAATCGGCGCGTGTTGCTGCGGGTGCAGGAATTTGTCGAACAGGATGATGGTTCCGCCGGGTTTGAGCATGCGCGCGGCTTCGCTCAGACAGCGTTCCGGTTCCGGTACCACGGCCACAATGAGGTGCAAGACCACATGATCGAACTGGCCGTCGGCAAACGGCAGCGCCATGCAGTCGCCCAGCACGAATTCAACATTCATATCTTTGCCGCGCGGTATGGCGTGCGTCAGCATGGCCCGGTTGAAATCCAGCGCAGTGTAGCGATGCAGTGCGGGCAGCAAGGGCAAGTCCAGCCCGGTTCCCGCGCCGCTGATCAGGACACGCTTGCCGCTATTGGTCGGCAATGCGCGCAGCGATTGCCGGCGAAACTCGCGCATCGCGCGCTCGATAAGCACGTCGTAAACCGGTGCGGCCAAGCTGTAACTCAGTCGTAGCAACGGATGCTGGCTGTAGGGTTGATGGGGGTGCATGCTCAGGGCAAATGCTTGATGCCGGTTATTTTGGCCTGGGCGACTGCCTGCGCCAGCGCCTCGATGGCCTGGGTGCGTGCGAAGCTTTTGCGCCAGGCCAGCGCGATGCGCCGCGACGGCGCCGGTTTGGTGAACGGGATCACTTTCAGCAGACGGCTGCGATAGCGCGCGCTGTTGGCCGAAGCGGGCAGCACGGTGATGCCGTGGCCGGAGGCGACCATGTTGCGGATGGTTTCCAGCGAGGTGCCTTGCTGGATGTCCGCGCCTTTGCGGTTCAGGTCGGGGCAGGCTTCCGCCACCTGGTTGCTGAAACAGTGTCCGGAATTCAACAGCAACACATGTTCTTCCGACAACTCCGGCGCCTTGATGCTGCGCCGCGCTTCCCAGCGATGGTCTGAATTGACCACGACTTCAAACGGCTCATCATATAAAGGCTGGGTGAGGATGCTTGCGTCACCGAAGGGCAGCGCAATGACAATGACATCCAGCTTGCCGTTGCGCAACAGGGTCTCCAGGTTCGCGGTGATGTTCTCTTCCACTTCCAGCGGCATCTGCGGTGCGACCTTCTTCAGGGCGGGGATGAGGTCGGGCAGCAGATAGGGGCCGACACTATGGATGACGCCGACGCGTAACGGTGCGGCGAGCTGGTTCATTCCCTGGGTGGCAATTTCGCGGATGCGCTCCGCTTCTTCCAGTACGCGCTGCGCCTGCTCGACGATGGCAGTGCCGACGGGGGTGACGGTGATCTCATTCTTGCCGCGTTCGAATATTTTCAGCCCCAGCTCTTCTTCCAGCTTCTGTATTGCCAGTGACAGTGCGGGCTGGCTGATAAAAGACTTCTCGGCGGCGCGGCGGAAATTGCGTTCCTGTGCCACGGCGACGATGAAGCGCAGTTCGTTAAGTGTCATGATTGCCTCCAGTGATTTGCATAATAAATCAACAATAGGTGAGCAATCAATTGGATTGATGTGTGGATCCGGGTCTCATTCAGGTGTGCCAATTGAAGCGACTCCACAAGGGAGTGGCGGCGGGCAAGGAGTAGGTGTTCTTACGTATTGATAAATAAATGCCGCCCTTTCATTGTTCAACAATGGTTCGCAAAAACAGGGGGCTTAACAGGCGCTTCCCCGGCGGCTGACCCGCTGCGCTGCCGCAGCAACGCAATTCGTTCCGGGGCATGCCTGCGCCCCACGCACCGGATGATTTAGGAAACAAATCGCAGCGGTTAATTAAATCAATTGGTTTTATCGGGCTGGGGAGTCTACATTGCGTCCGTGGACAAACAGCCACCCTCGAAGTTTTACCGCAACCCACTTAACCAAGGAGAACGACCATGCAACTTAAAGGATCGAAAACCGAGAAGCACCTGAAGGACGCGTTTGCCGGCGAATCGCAGGCCAACCGCCGTTACCTGTATTTCGCAAACAAGGCCGACATCGAAGGCTATGCCGACGTGGCGTCCCTGTTCCGCTCCACTGCGGAAGGCGAGACCGGCCACGCCCACGGCCATCTGGAATATCTGGAGCAGTGCGGCGACCCGGCCACCGGCCTGCCCTTCGGCAGCACCAAGGACAACCTGAAGACCGCCGTCGCCGGCGAGACCCACGAGTACACCGACATGTACCCCGGCATGGCCAAGGACGCGCGCGCCGAAGGGTTCGACGAAGTGGCCGACTGGTTCGAGACGCTGGCCAAGGCCGAGCGTTCCCACGCCAACCGCTACCAGAAGGCGCTGGGCGAACTGGGCTGATGCGTAACACCCGGCGCGGATCGCCCACGGCGGTTCGTGCCGGATTTTTCCCGAATTCAAATACGAGGAACAAGACATGGCCGACACGCCGCGCGAAGGAAATCTGAAAGCCCCCATCCGCCATCCGCTGGATTGGCAGAATCCGGATTTCTACAACGAGGAATCCCTGTTCAAGGAAATGGAACGGGTGTTCGACATCTGTCACGGTTGCCGCCGTTGCGTCAGCCTGTGCCAGTCGTTCCCGAGCCTGTTCGACCTGATCGACGAATCCGAGTCGATGGAGGTGGACGGCGTCAGGAAAGAAGATTACTGGAAGGTCGTCGACCATTGCTATCTGTGCGACCTCTGCTACATGACCAAGTGTCCCTACGTTCCACCGCACGAGTGGAACCTCGATTTCCCGCACCTGATGCTGCGCGCCAAGGCCGTGCACTACAAGCACCACAATACAAAATTGCGCGACCGCGTGCTCACCAGCACCGACGCCGTCGGCCGTCTGGCCGGCATTCCGGTGGTGGCGCAAGTCATCAACGCCGTGAACAAGATCGGCCCGGCGCGCAAGGTGCTCGAGGCGGTGGGCGAAGTGCACAGCGAAGCCTGGCTGCCGGAATTTTCCTCCAGGCCGCTGCGCAGCCGCCTCAAGAAGTTGCCCGCGAATACGGCGGGCGAGCCCGCAGGAAAAACCACAGGCAAGATCGCGCTGTTCGCCACCTGCTACATGAACCGCAACGAACCCGGCCCCGGCGAAGACCTGGTTGCGGTGTTCGAACACAACGGTATCCCGGTGACGCTGGCCGAGAAGGAGCAGTGCTGCGGCATGCCCAAGCTGGAACTGGGCAATCTCGAGGCGGTGCGCGAGGCCAAGGAAGCCAACATCCCGGTGTTGGCGAAACTGGTCGATGAAGGATGGGACCTGACCGCGCTGGTGCCCTCCTGCGTCCTGATGTTCAAACAGGAACTGCCGCTGATGTTTCCGGACGACGCGGACGTGATGAAGGTGAAGAACGCCTTTTTCGACCCGTTCGAATACCTGATGCTGCGCCACAAGGAAGGCAAGCTCAACACAGGCTTCAAGTCCGGCCTCGGCAAGGTGTCCTATCACGCCGCCTGTCACCAGCGCGTGCAGAACATCGGCCCCAAGACGCGCGAGGTGCTGGCGCTGATCCCCGGTACCGAGGTCGACATCATCGAGCGCTGCTCCGGCCATGACGGCACCTACGCGGTGAAGAAGGAGTTCCACCAGTACGCGATGAAGATCGTCAAGCCGGTGGTGGGCCGGGTGAACCAGAACCAGCCCGACCACTACGGCAGCGATTGCGCGATGGCCGGACACCACATCGCCCATGCGCGCGCCGACGGCACTGCGCCGGAGCACCCGATTACGCTGCTGCGCAAAGCCTACGACATTTAAGGAGAAACGACATGCTTACACACGACACACTTTACAGTCTCGAACAATATGCGCGCGCGCGTCCCGAGTTCCGCAGCAAGGTCATGGCGCACAAGAAGAACCGCACGGTGCAGCTGGGCGACCACGTCAGCCTGCTGTTCGAGGATGCGCTGACCATGCAATACCAGGTACAGGAGATGCTGCGGCTGGAACGCATGTTCGAGCCTGAGCCCATCCAGGAAGAACTCGACGTTTACAATCCGTTGATCCCGGACGGCAGCAACTGGAAGGCGACCATGATGATCGAATACCCGGACATCACGGAACGCCAGCGCAAACTGGGCGAACTGATCGGTATCGAAGACCGCACCTGGGTGCAGGTCGCCGGGCACGAACGTGTCTATGCCATCGCCGACGAAGACCTGGACCGCGCCACCGAAGAAAAGACCTCGGCAGTGCACTTCCTGCGCTTCGAGCTGACGCCGCCCATGATCGCAACGCTAAAACAGGGCGCCGACCTGGGCATGGGAATCGATCATGCACGCTACCAGGCGCATGTGGAGCCGGTGCCGTCCGCCGTGCATATGGAGCTGCTGAACGACCTTCACGGATGAGTGTAAACTAGACACGAATCAAACCACGACAAGGAGAACACCATGAAAGCCCAACCCATCAATATCGGCATCGCCGAAAAGGATCGCAAGAAGATCGTCGACGGCTTGTCACGCATGCTGGCCGACACCTACACGCTGTATCTCAAGACACACAACTTTCACTGGAATGTCACCGGCCCCATGTTTCAGACATTGCACATCATGTTCATGACGCAGTACACCGAGACCTGGAACGCCGTGGATCTGGTGGCCGAACGCATCCGCGCTCTGGGATATCCCGCCCCCGGCAGCTACAAGGAATTCGCCTCGCTTACCAGCATCAAGGACAGCGGCGGCAGCGTGAGCGCGAAAGAGATGATCAAGCAACTCGTCGTCGGCCAGGAAACGGTGGTGCGCACCGCACGCGAAGTGCTGCCCGTTGCAGAAAAAGCGGGCGATCAGCCGACCGTTGACCTGCTCTCCGCGCGCATGGAAGTGCATGAAAAGAACGCCTGGATGCTAAGAAGTCTGTTGGAGGAATAGGTGGACTGTGCATTTCACTACGTTGGCGTTCTTTCGGTGAAGACTCATGCGGCGTTTTTTGCCGCGTGATGCCGGTGCCAACAGGAATGCGAAAAATTTTGAGCCTGCCCCTGATTTCGTGCGTGGTGGCAGGAAGATTTCGGCCCCCGGGAAAGTTCGCCCGCGTCTGCCGCGAGTGATCACGGAACGGCGCACCCATTTCAATCTATCGAGGAGAACCGCAATGAAATTAGTCAATACATTCCGACCTTTCATGATTGCTCAAGTCCTGCTCATTTCGACATGCGTGTTTCCCGCCCATGCCGCCGACACGCCGGTGGATGTCGGCAAGGGCGAATACGATTCGGCTTGTGCCGTATGTCATGGTCTGAATGGCAAGGGCGATGGATACATGGCGACGCAACTGACGGCTCGCGTACCCGACTTGACGCTACTCGCCAAGCATAACAAGGGCATATTTCCATTTGATCGCGTGTACCAGGTGATCGACGGTCGCCAGGAAGTGAAGGCGCACGGAACGCGCGAGATGCCCATTTGGGGAAGGGCATTCAACCGGCAAACCTCCATCTACTTCGAGAATTATCCTGCGCAAGACATGGAGTCATCCGCCCGCAGCCGGATCCTGGCACTGACCGAATATCTGTATCGTTTGCAGGGCAAATAAGCGACAGCCAAATTCTTGCATGGTGAAGGCGGCAACTGGCTATGCGCTCACTTTGGTTGATGACATACCGGTTTGCACCCGCACACCCGGTGCCCGCGATGCAGGGCCGCGCATGAAATAGGGTTGAGGTACACAGAATGATATTCTGGATAATCGGATTCAGTATTCTGGGCAGCATTGGTGCAATCGCCTGTGCCTCCCTGTTCCTGTTTTTCCCGCAAGGCATCCGCAGGATTCTTGTTCCCTGTCTCATCAGTTACGCCACCGGCACGCTGCTTGGCGCGGCCTTTCTCGGCATGATTCCCGCCGGGCTGAAACAGGCCCCGGCGACTGAGGTCCTGGCAACAGTACTGGCCGGCATGGTGCTGTTCTTTGTGCTGGAAAAGCTGGTGCTCTGGCGGCATTGCCACGATAGCGAGTGCGAAGTGCACGGGCGCCCCGTCCCGTTGATCCTGATCGGCGACGCCTTCCATAACTTCGTGGACGGCGTGGTGATCGCCGCCGCTTTCCTCACTTCCATTCCGCTCGGTATTGCCGCCGCGTTCGCCGTGATCGCGCATGAGATACCGCAGGAAGTCGGCGATTTCGCCATCCTGCTCGACAGCGGCTATGGGCGCATGAAGGCGTTGCTGCTTAACGGGCTATCGTCTGCAGCCACGCTGCCCGGTGCTCTGGTGGCATATTTCTGGCTCGATGAAACGCGCGCGGCGGTGCCCTACATCCTGGCAATTTCCGCCTCCAGCTTCATCTATATCGCGGCGGCAGACCTCATCCCCGGACTGCACCGGCAAACAACCCTTGGCGCATCCTTGCGCCAGTTCGCGCTGCTGCTCGCGGGGATCGGCACCATCGCTATTTTTCACCACGGGGGCTGAACCGTGAGCACGATGGCGGAAAAAGGCGGCGGCACTTTCCGGGGCATCAAACTGTTGTTGTGCGAAAACCCGCTGCCCCCGATTGAAGAGGCCATCGCGGCGGCCCAGGCCGAAGTACCGCACAGCAACTATTACACCGAACCCTATTCGGCGCCGTTGCGGCAACTCATCGGCGAGCAGATCGGCGTGCCCGAGCGGCTCATACACATCAATGCCGGATCGGAATTGATCCTGCGCCAGATATTTGACCGCTTCGGCCAGCAGGTGCATCTGCTGACCCCGACCTATGTGCTCTTTCCCGAAATCGCCAGACACTACACCGAGACCCGCCTGCTTCCCGGGCAGGATTTTGCGTTTGACCTTAAGCAACTGGTGATTCCGGACGGCACCACGCTGGCGGTGATCGTGAACCCCAACAATCCCAACGGCGGTATCTTCGATATGGCGCCGCTGCCGGAACTGTTGCGCCGCTACCCGCAGACGCGCTTCCTGGTCGACGAAGCTTTCATCGGCCTGGCAGGCGAATCTGTGGCGCATCTGGTTCCGCACTTTTCCAACCTGCTGGTGACGCGCACCTTGTCCAAGGCGCACAGCCTGGCGGGCTTCCGGGTCGGTTATGGCATCTTTCCCGAGGCCATTGCCGACGACCTGAACAATCGTAACGACGCCTACCCGCTCGCCCGTCCCAGTCAGGCGGCGGCAGTCGCCACCCTGCAAAACGAAGACAGGATTCATGCCCGTGCCGCGCAGTTGCGCGTCTGGACCGGAGAGCTCGCGGCGCAGTTGCGCGCCATGGGCGTGCGCACCTATCCGACCGAGACCTATTTTTTCCTGGCCGATTTCGCGCCCCGCGATGCAACACAGTTGGCGGAAGCGCTCAAGGCGCAGGGAATTCTGGTCAAGCCGCTGAAGGACCCGGTTCTTGGTGCGGGGTTTATGCGCATCACCACGGCGCTGCCCGAAGACAACCTGCGCTTTGTTGCCGTGCTTCACACAATGCTGACGTGACAAGAGGGAGAAGTGAGCAAAACCCCGGACGCGCATCTATAATGGGGCGGTTGCAATCACATCGAAACACAGGTGCTTATGTCGCGTTCTGCCTTGCAATCCTCTTCCTCCCTGATGAAAGTTCTGCGAGAACTGGATGCCGGGTTGATGGACCACACCTCATGGCTGAAGGTGCTGCACCGCGCCATGGTGAGCGGAAGCACGCCCACACCGAGCGACCTGCTGCCCGATGCGCACTGCCGTTGTCATTTCGGATTGTGGTATTACGGCAAGGAACACCCGGAACTGCAGGATGGGCCGTGGTTCAGGAATATCGGGATATTCCACGAGAACATGCACGAGCAGGCGCGCCGGTTGTTGCTGAAAAGGAATACCGGCGAGCCGGTCACGCCGGATGAATACGACCAATTCATGGATATGGCGATTCACTTCAAACTGGAAGTGCGCGGCCTGCAAACCGATATCATCAACCGGGTCTGCGAGGTTGATCACCTGACCGGCGCGCGCAACCGCAACAGCATGAATTTCAAATTGCTCGAAGAGCATGATCGCATGTCGCGCAATGACCAGCCCTGCTGCCTGTGCATGATGGACATCGACCATTTCAAGCAAGTCAACGATACCTACGGCCATGTTGCGGGGGATAGTGTGCTGCATGGTGCCGTCCAGTTTCTGGGCAAGAAGATGCGGCGCTACGACACGATTTTCCGTTTCGGCGGCGAGGAGTTTCTGTTCAGCCTGCCCAACACCGGGATGCAGGAGGCCTTTGCCATCGTGGACCGGTTGCGTGTCGAGTTGGCGGAGTTGCCAATCGGGCTCAAGGGGCACGGCGACATTTCTGTCACGGCGTCTTTCGGCATTGCCAGCATGAATCCGGATGAGCCGGTGGATGACGCCATCCAGAAAGCGGATCACGCGCTGCTGTGTGCCAAAGCGGGCGGGCGCAACCGGGTCTGTTTGTGGGATATTCAAACCGGGGGCTGATCTGTTTGGGACGAATTCGCGAACCCTGATCATTTGCAGCACAAATTCGGTGTCGTAGCGCTGTTTGCAATTGTCGTCGCGTTGGCAATCGGTGTGTACCTTTTTGCCAACGCATAACCAACCGGAGGAAATATCATGATCACAAGCAAAGCAATCCGTGCTCTCACACTGGGTGTGGCAATCGGAGGCATTTCATTTTCAACGATTGCGTTAGCCGAAGAAATTCCGGCGCGCGGCCCGTTGCCATTTTCCGCGTACGACCAGAACGGGGATGGCTTCGTCAGTCAGGAAGAGTTCAATGCCGTACGTGAAAAACGCAAAGCCGAAGGCATGCCGATGCGCAATGCACTGTCTTTTGCTGACCTTGACCAGAACCAGGACGGGAAACTGTCTGTGGAAGAGTTTGCCGCACGGCGGACGGGGCGAATGGGCAATGCCCCCGGAGCCGGTCCGGGGGCCGGAATGCGGGGGATGATGCCCACCTTTTCGGAATTCGATCTGAACAAAGATGGGAAAATCACCGAAGCGGAATTTACCGATGCCCGCACCGCGCGGATCACCAAGCGCCTGCAGGAAGGTTATCAGATGCGTGGGCTAGCCAATGCGGCCGCGTTCGAGGATATCGATACGAACCATGACGGCGCACTGTCTCCGGAAGAATTTACCGCGCAGCAGGCGATGCATCGGCAACAAATGCGTCAATAACTGGTTTGCTTCGGCGGGAGGATTCTGGCAACCAAGTAGCGTGGGTACGCTTCTGTGCCCGCGCGGCAAATGAAAAGTGTCTCAGCGTAGGCGCAGAAGCGTGCCCGCCCTATTGCCCGCCATGCAATTTTGCCATACCCAATAATCCGTCACCCATCCCGCAAACACTGCGGCAAGCATAGCCGGGATGGAATGCAATGGAACCCGGGGTGTTCTGAAATGAAACGCTTCCCGGATTACGCTGCGGGCTGGCCACCTCGTTCCCTGCCAGGCAAGCCGCCGCCGCAACAGGGATATAATGCAGCGAGAATCATGGGGGCTATGTCGGAAACACCGGCGAGCCTTCGTTGATGTCGATCACAGTCGCAAGCATTCCGACGCGCGATGCAAGGGAAACGTTATGCCGATACCGCAACAATTCGCATCGATAGCGCTCTCACTCAGCCTGGTCTTGTTCCAGGCCACCCCTGCCGTCGCAGCCAGGCAGGTTGACAGCTGTCCGCCTGGACTGAATCTGGAGGCAAAGCAACGTCTGGCTCAACTGGAGGGCGTGCGGCAGAACATCGGTGATCTCATGTCCGGTGAGTTGGCCGTGGATACGCCGCTTGCCGCACTGTTTGCAGTCGACCTGAACAACGAAACCGCAGTCGCCAACCGCATCAAGGAATTGCAGGCGCTGAAAGCCGAGGGCAGGGGTTCGGCAGACTCGTCCGCAGCATATCGTGATTGTGCCAAGGCGGGTTCCGCACTGGCGACGCTGGTGGAAAAGCTGGATAACCAGCAACTGCTACTGGATCAGCAGCGGCTCGAGTTTCTTGCGCTGCCGCAAGATTCGCGCAGGGGGGTGATCAATGCGCTCAATGTTCGCAAGCAGCAGGTAGTCGCCGTTGCCGGGCTGGCCGAGGAGCGAAGTGCGGCCGACAAGCTGCAGAACGAGGCGGTACTCTCAGGAGCGAGCGCGGAAGAACGCGCGAAGAGTGCGGCCAGCCAGGATTTGCGCGAGATCGCTGCGCAACGGGTGCTGTTGGAAAAGGCGCGTGAAACACTGGCGCGTTTGCAGGCGGAAATGGTTGCCGAGCTACAGGAGCGTGTTCAGTTCTACCAGCGCACTTCCGACCAATTGTCGGTTTTGACTGCCGAGACGTTGAAGGGTGCGGCGGCCAAGCCCCTGCCTGAGGTCTACCGGGAATCCGTTGCGATCTGGCGCGAGTTGGTAGACCGGGTCTTCGAGCGCATAGCAGTGCCGGAAAAGAGTGTAGCCGTGCCTGACATCCCGCAGCTGCCGGACGAACTGCTTGCGAGGCTGAAAGGTACGGCGGAGGAAGCGCAATACCTGAGTGCATACCGCGAAACCGAGGCACTCAAAGCCGAGCTTGAACGTTCGCGCTTGCAGCGTTTCGAACAAGGCAGAAACGATCTTTACCAGCTGCTGCAGACTGCGGGGCAGATGCGTTCTTCTCTCATGCAACAGAATCTGCAAGCCGGAAACGATGAGATTCTGAAGGTCTCATCGGAATATTTTCAGGATATCGGGCGCGAAATTCGCATCGTGCCTTATCGGGTACTCGCGATCTTCTATAGCAAAGCGCTGGATTTTCGCCACAAGGCCAGCGCCGGCATCGACGGCTGGCTGGATATCGCCAGGCAGTCCTTCAACTTCCTGTTGCTCGTGGCGGTGTTCTTTGCCGCCTACACCGGGCTGCACCGCGTAAGTAGTGCGCTGGAACGTTTGCGCAATCATCTGGTACGGGAAAAATACAATCATGCCTATGCCCGGACGCTGGCGCACTGGATACGGCGGGGCAATGTCTATGTGCCCTGGGTGATCATGTTGCTCGCCGTGTATATCGCCGAGGATCTGGTGGCCGGGACCGCCATCACCCAGATCGGGCTGATCCTGCCCTACATCGCGTTCTACCTGTGGTACCGGATTTCACTGAATCTGGCCTTGTCCATCATGGGGCTGGTGGCCTTCTCCGGCTCAATCCAGTCGTCCATGGCCGAGAAGCAGCGTCTGCTGCGTACCGTCCGGCTGGTCGGCATCTTTTTCTTCGTATTGATCGCCATTCTGCATGCCACGCAGGATGCTGTTGGCGAAGCACTGGTCTACCGGCTGGTATACGGGTTTGTGGTTTACGTGGGTATTGTGGTGTGCGCCTATGCGGCGCGCGAATGGCAACCGGAGATCGCCGCTGCGGCGAAGGAGTTGTTACCGGAACGCATCCATCTGGGCATAAGCAGGTTGGGCAAGAACGGCCTCTGGTCATGGTTCATCAGTCTGCCCGCGCTCCTGCTGTTGATCGTCACCCGGCTTGCGATCCGCGTTAAAAAATGGGCTGGCGAGTTCGACTTCTTCAAGCGAATCAGCGCAGCGCTGTTCTTGCGCCGGATTGAACATGCCAACAAGTCCGGCGGCCAAACAGATGCTGCCAATCAGCAACCGCCGCAATTGTCCCAGGATTATCTGCGCTGGTTCAAGCTCGAAGACATGGAAGACAAGACACTGTTGATCGAGCTTGAAAGTGACCTCCCTGCCGAGATCAAGTCGATCCTGAGCGCGTGGTCGGACAACAGTTCTCTCGATCACTCGCTGGCGCTGTATGGCGAGAAAGGCTGTGGGAAATCCAGCTTGCTGGACATGATCGAAATGCGTTACGAGAAATGTGCAGTGCGGCGTATCAACATTCCGCCCAAGCTGATTACACGCGAAGCGGTGCTCGGGTTCTTTGGCAAGGAGCTGGGAATGGATCTGTCGCTGGGTGCCGAGTCCCTGCTCAAGGCCGATGAGGGCAAGGAAGATGCTGTGCTGCTCATCGACAATGCGCAGAACCTGTTTCTCGGCCAGCTGGGCGGGTTCGAAGGCTATCGCACCTTTGCCGAATTGATGAACAGCGGCACCGAGCATCTGTTCTGGTGCGTGACGTTCAATCTGCGTTCCTGGCATTACCTGCGCGCGGTATTCGGCGGCATGCCACTGTTCCGGCGCGCGATCGAGATCGAGGATTTTTCCGAGAAGGACATCATGAACCTGATTGTGGCGCGGCATCAGCGCACCGATGCCAAACTTGCCTACGACGACATCATTCGCGCGACGCAGAGCGAGGATGACCTGATGGGCGAGCATCAGGTGGAGAAACAATTCTTTCGTCTGCTGTGGGGGCAATCGAACGGCAATCCGCGCGCGGCACTCATGCTGTGGACGGCCTCACTGACCCCGCTGAGCGATGATCGCATGAAGGTCGGACTGCCCAAATATCCCAAAATCATCATCAACGAAAAATGGGGCGATGAGGCGCTGTTCGTCTATGCCGCGATCATGCGCCATGAGAATCTGACGCAGGATGAAGTCGTTGCCGTTACCAACCTGCCGGAAAACATCGTGATCAATGCACTGGGCACCGGCTACGATGGCCACCTGCTGGATTGCGGCACTGACGGACGTTACCGCATTACCGCGATTGCCCAGGCCAGTGTGACCCGACTCCTGTTAGGAAAGAATTTCATCTATGAATGAAGCCGACCTGAATCAAATCACCGATATGGCGACCCTGTTCAGGCTGGATCGCCTCTTCCTGCTAGTGCTGGCGTTGCTGGCACTGGTGCTGGTGGTCAAGGGCATCACCCAGGTGGGCGATGCCCTGTACCGGCGCATTCCGCGGCGACGCATTCTGATCTCGCAGATCGCCACCACGCTGAACTTTTCCATCTACATCTTCGGCGGCCCCTACATTTTCTACGCCATCCTGCAGCCGCCGCGTGAAGTCATGCTGGCGGCGACCGGCAGTATCGCCGTCGCACTCGGTCTCTCCATGAAGGATCTGGTGGCGTCGGTGATCGCGGGTTTCATCCTGCTGTTCGACCGGCCCTTCCAGGTTGGCGACCGTGTCTCTTTCGGTGATGTGTATGGCGAGATCGAGAGCATAGGCCTGCGTTCGGTGCGGCTGGTCACGCTGGACGACAATCTGGTCACCATCCCCAACAACCGTTTCATGTCTGATGTCGTTGCTTCCGGTAATGCCGGTGCGCTGGACATGATGCTGGTATTCGATTTTTACATCGCACTCGATGCCGATATCCGTCTGGCGCGCGACCTGCTTTATGAAGTGGTCGTCACCAGCCGCTATGCCTACCTGAAAAAGCCGGTGATGATCGTGATGAAGGAAATGCCCATCGCCGAGCGGCTGGCATTGCAACTCAAGGCGAAAGCTTATGTAATCGACGTGCGCTTCGAAAAAGCGTTCCAGACCGACGTGGTGCTGCGCGCCACCGAGGCCTTCAATCGCCACCACGTTAAACGTCCGCCTGTGGGTGTGGGACAGTTCAAGTCCGCGATATAGGCCGCCACGAAGCTGCTCGATCCGCCCGGACATGCCGCGTCTGCTTGCGGGATGTGCCGGTCGGCGATTGATCTCATACAGGCGCCCCGATTACGCCGGCCGTCGGGGACTGCCGTTTTGTCCATGCAAAACCAGAGGAAACATCATGAACTCGCGCAAGACAATCTGCTCCCTGACCGTTGTTGCCGCAATCGGCAGTGCAGTCCTGGCAATGGCGGCACATTCCGAACAACTCCCCGCCCGCAGCCCGGTCCCGTTCTCCGCCTATGACCAGAATGGCGACGGCGTAATCGGTAAGGCGGAATTCGATGCGGTGCGTGAACAGCGCAAAGCCGAAGGCAGGCCCATGCGCAACGCGCTGTCTTTTACCGATCTGGACCAGAATCGTGACGACAAGATAACGGCGGAAGAATTTGCGGCAGCGCACTCGGCGCAATCTGCAAGACCGCGCGGGCCTGGCATGGGCGGCGGGATGCAGGGGAACATGCCCGAATTCTCCGAATTCGACCTGAACAAGGACGGCAAGGTCACCGAGGCGGAATTCACCGATGCCCGCACCGCGCGCATCACCAAGCGCCTGCAGGAAGGCTACCAGATGCGCGGCCTAGCCAACGCGCCGTCATTCGAAGATATCGACACAAGCCATGATGGCGCGATATCGCCGGAAGAGTTTGCCGTACAGCGGGCGGAGCATCAGAAGCAGATGCGGCAGTGATGTAGTCTGAGTATTTGCATGTTGCTTAGTATAAGGGGAAGAGGAATGGAGCGATTTCTTGGCATGATTTTTTGTTGGATGGTGTTGCTTCCCGCCTATGCAGCATCACCGAGTTATGAAGCCAGAATGGAGCAGATGCTGCGGGAGTATCGCCAGATTCAGGCCGCTCCCGATGTGGGAAAACTTGTGCGGATAGATGACAAGATGCGCGATCTGATTGAGGAGATGCAGAGCGAACACAGGCAAAGCTTGGGATGGGATAGTAAATATGCGGTTATTGGAGTGGATCAAGGTGACGGTTTGCTGGTCTATTCAGGAAAACTGCTAGCCGAAGCTCACCGGCTCAACCCCAATTCCCCATATCGGGACCGGACGCTTTGCTCGAAGATTATCGACCACGGTGGTTATGGTGCAATGCCTGATCTGAAAGCCCTCAATGTTTATCTGAAAGAATTCCCCGAGGGTTATTGTGCTCGTGATGCACAACGAAACCTTGCCACTTTTTTCTCAGACTTGCATGCTGTTCTAGTTGAGCTTCAAGATCCAAAATACGAGAAAGATTACAAATACGAATGCTTTGCGCCGTACATCAATAAGCTGCCTTATAAACAGCAGGAGCAGCGTGCTAGGACAAGCGCCATCGCACACTTTAAGAAAGTATTGGCAAGCAAGAAATTACGCAGAAGCGTTTATTGGTCCGATGAATACGTGCGCGAGAAACTAAACGGATTGACAAACGGTGAAGAATTTCACGGATGGTTCTGGTGTGCTGATTAAACTGGCCAAGTAGGGTGGGCACGGAAACGTGCTCACCTACAGATTCACCACAGCAAATAATCCCCCACCACCCCCACAAACACCGCCGCCCCGAACCAGTTGTTGTGCAGGAATGCCTTGAAGCATTTCTCGCGGCTTCTGTCCTTGATGAGTCGGTAGTGATACAGCGCGATGCCTTCCGCGACGACTAGCCCGGTGAAGTAGACGATCCCCAACCCCGCCATCAACCCAGCCACTGCCAGCAACAGCAGGGTGACGGTGTAGCAGGCCATCACCGCCGCGACATCGAACTTGCCAAACAGCAGCGCGGAGGAGTGAATGTCGAGGTGGATGTCGTCGTCGCGATCCACCATTGCATATTCGGTGTCATAGGCAATGGCCCAGAACACGTTGGCGGACATCAGTATCCATGCCACTGGAGGCACATGACCCAGCGTGGCGGCAAAGGCCATGGGGATGCCGAAGCCGAAGGCGATGCCGAGATAGGCTTGCGGGATGGCGAAGAAGCGCTTGGTGAACGGGTAACTGACGGCGAGAAACAGGGCGGGGAAGGACATTACCCAGGTTAACGGATTCAGCGGCAGAATTAGTGCGAAGGAGATGAGCGCCAGCGCGACGGCAACCCATAGCGCTTCGCGTTCACTGATCTTGCCGCTGGTAAGCGGTCGGTCACATGTGCGCTTAACGTGTTTGTCAATGTGGCGGTCGGCGTAGTCGTTCACGGCGCAACCGGCAGAGCGCATCAATGCAGTGCCGAGCGTGAAGATGAACACGATGAGCCACGACGGATGGCCGTTGCCCGCGATCCACACGCCCCATAGCGTCGGCCACAACAGCAGCAGGATGCCGATGGGGCGGTGCAGGCGGGTGAGCTGGATGTAGAGGTGCAGGCGTTCGGTGAGGTTCATGGGTGGATTTTACGCTATTGAGGCGGTGCGGATAAAACATGAAGCCGTTCGTGTTGACCATTCGACAAGCTCAGGCCTTGTCGAAATATGAACGGTCCGGCACGCCGTTCCTTCCTTCGACAGGCTCAGGACGAACGGGGTTGAAGAGTGTCTGGTGGATGGTAAAAAGAAATTCAGGTCCGCAAATAGTCCGGCTCGTTCGCCATCCACCGTTGCAGATGCGCCTGCGCCTCTACGGGGAAATCGCGCAGCATCTCGTCGGCGATGTCGCGCGCCTTGTTAAGCAGCTTGTCGTCTTCGGCCAGATCGGCGAAGCGCAGCATGGGTACGCCGCTCTGCCGTGCGCCCAGTAGTTCGCCGGGGCCGCGCAGGCGCAGGTCCTGTTGCGCAATTTCGAAGCCGTCGGTGTTCTCGTAGATGATCTTGAGTCTTGCCCTCGCGAGTTCGGACATCGGCTGCTGGAACAGCAGCACGCACATGCTTTCCGCCGCGCCACGTCCGACACGGCCGCGCAACTGGTGCAATTGCGCCAGCCCCATGCGCTCGGCGTGGTCTATCACCATCAGGCTGGCGTTGGGCACGTCCACGCCGACTTCGATGACGGTAGTGGCGACCAGCAGTTGCAGTTCGCCTGCCTTGAATGCGGCCATGGTCTCGGCTTTTTCGGCGCTGCTCAACTTGCCGTGGGCGAGGCCGATGCGCAGTTCGGGGAATATATGGGTGAGCGTGGCGTGGGTCTCCAGCGCGGTCTGCAATTGCAGCGCTTCACTTTCATCGATGAGCGGGCACACCCAGTAAGCCTGACGACCTTCGAGACAGGCGGCGCGCACACGCTCGAATACTTCCTCGCGCCGCGCATCGCTGACCAGTTTGGTGACGATGGGCGTGCGGCCCGGCGGCAGTTCATCGATGACGGAGACGTCGAGGTCGGCGTAGTAGCTCATCGCCAATGTGCGCGGGATGGGGGTGGCGCTCATCATGAGTTGGTGGGGTTCTGCACCCTTGCCGCGCAAGGCCAGCCGCTGCTGCACACCGAACTTGTGCTGTTCGTCCACAATGACCAATCCCAGTTTTTTGAACTCGACCGAAGTCTGGAACAGCGCATGCGTGCCGATGGCGAGCATGGTCTCACCGCTGGCGATGCGCTCGGCAGCGGCGGTCTTGTCTTTCTTCTTCAGACTGCCGGAGAGCCACACCGGTTCAATGCCGAGCGGTTTCAGCCAGTCCCGCAGCTTGAGGTAATGCTGTTCGGCCAGTATCTCGGTCGGCGCCATGAAAGCGACCTGGAAACCGTTCTCGATTGCCTGCAAGGCCGCGAGTGCGGCGACCACGGTCTTGCCGCTGCCGACATCGCCTTGCAGCAGGCGCTGCATGGGGTGCGGGCGCGCCAGGTCGTTGCTGATCTCGTGCCAGACCTTCTTTTGCGCGTTGGTGAGTGCGAAGGGCAGGTCTTTCAGCAAGCCGTCCGTGAGTTTGTTGTGCGCGCCAAGTTTTGGTGCGACTCGCAAGCTGCGCTCGCGGTAATGCACCCGCATGGAGAGTTGCTGCGCCAGCAATTCGTCGAACTTGATGCGCATCCAGGCGGGATGCGCACGGGCAAGCAAAGTATCCTCGTCGATGTTCGGCGGCGGCTGGTGCAGCAGTTTTACGCTGGCGTCGAAGTCGGGCAGGTGCAGTCTTTTCTTGATCGCCTCCGGCAGTGTGTCGTCGAGCGGCAGTTCGTTCAGCGCGGCGTGGATATGTTTGGTCAACGTGGCTTGCGGCAGCCCGGCGGTGGTCGGGTAAATGGGGGTGAGCGCCTGCTTGAGCGGTGTGGCTTCGCCCGCACTGCGGCACTTGGGATGCACCATTTCGTCGCCGAAAAACCCCATGCGCGGTTCGCCCAGCGCGCGGATCCTTTTTCCGACGGCGAGTTGCTTCTGCTGGCTGGGATAGAAATTGAGGAAGCGCAAATACAGAATCCCGCTGTCGTCCTGCAACTGGCACACCAGGCTGCGGCGCGGGCGATACATGACTTCGCTGTGGATGATCTCGCCCTCCACCTGCGCTGCTTCGCCGGGCTTGAGGTCGGCGATGCGCGTGATCCGCGTCTCGTCCTCATAGCGCAGCGGCAGGTGCAGCACCAGGTCGAACGGGGTGTGGATGCCGAGTTTGGCAAATTTGCTTTGCGTGGCGGTGGCGATCTTCAGCGGCACGGATGCGGCATTCCGGGAAAACGCGGACCGGCCTACAACTGATGGCCGGGCATGCTGGCGACCCTGTCATCCGCGATGCGCAGCCGGTCGGCCAGCGTGTGCAGGAAGGCCTGCAGGAAATGCAGCTGGCAGCGGTCGGAGAGTTTGTCGAGCTGGTCGGGCATGATCTTCATGACGGTGATGTCGGTATTGGCCGAGATGGTGGCGGAACGCGGCATCTTTTTGCGGCTGACGTAGGCCATCTCGCCGACGCAGTCGCCGACGCCCAGCGTGTTGAGCAGACGGTTGTTGCGCGTCACATTGACGCCGCCTTCGATCAGGATATAGAACGCGTCGCCCATGTCGTTCTCGCGCAACAGCACGGTTTTGGCCGGCTGTTTTTGCCATTCTCCTATGCGCAGCAACTCCCACAATTCGAGATCGGCGAATTCCTCGAACATTTTAAGGTTGCGCAGTGCAATGAATTTTTCGCTCTCGTTGATTTCCAGGTCGCTTTTTTCGAAGTGGCCGAGTTCCGCCAGTTCGTTGCCGAAATCGCGCCAGGTGGGGAAGCGGTCTGCGGGATTTTTCTGCATGGCGCGCATGACGATGCGCTCCAGTTGCGGCGGCAGGTCGCTGCGCAGTTCGGTCGGGGCTATGGGTGTTTCGTTCAGGATCTGTTGATACAGATGGGCCAGGTTCTTCGGGGTGTAAGGCGAGCGCCCGGTCAGCAGGCGATACATCACGACGCCCAGTGAATAAATGTCGGTGTGGTGCGAGACCTCGTCGCCGCGCACCTGCTCCGGCGACATATAGTTGGGCGAGCCGACGCTGCCGTGGGTCTGCTCGAGATCAAGCCGGATGGCCGCCCCCAGGTCGGTAATCTTGATCTCGTTGGGCCTGTCCAGCAGCAGGTTGGCCGGTTTGATGTCGCGGTGGATGACGCCTTTGAACTGCGCGTAATTGAGCGCGCGGCAGCACTTGAACATGTATTCCACCACACGATCGAGCGGCAGCAGGTTTTCCTGGTAGATGAATTTTTCCAGCGTGCCGCCGCCCACATATTCCATCACGATGTAGTTCGCTTCGTCGCTGAGCACCGCTTCGAAGGTTTTCACGATGTTCGGATGGATGAGCTTGCCCGCCAGCGCGGCTTCGTTTTCCAGCTGTTTGCGGTTCTGCCTGCCCAGTCGCGGGTCGTCGAGAAATTCCTGTTTGATGATCTTGATGGCGACTTCAATGTCCTTGAATGGGTCATAGGCAAGATAGACCTTGCTGGTTCCGCCCTGCCCCAGTTTCCTGATCAGGCGATAGGTGCCGAGATAGGTTTCTTTGCTCATTGGAAATTGACCGTCAGTGGTTGCGTTCAGTCTTGCAGAAACAGCACGCCGTCGGCTTCCACCAATGCATTGCGCGGCAGCGAAGCGACTCCCACGGCGGCGCGTGCCGGGTAGGGCTGGTGAAAATAAGTCGCCATGATTTCGTTCACCTTGGCGAAATGGGCGAGGTCGGTGAGGTAGATATTCAACTTCACCATGTCGTTCAGGCTGCTGCCGGCCGCAGCGGCGACCGCGCGCAGGTTCTGGAAAACGCGGTGAATCTGTGCCTCGATACCTTCAACCATGGCCATGGTGTTGGGGTCGAGGCCGATCTGGCCGGACAGGTACACGGTGCTGTCCACGCGTACCGCTTGTGAATAGGTGCCGATGGCGGCAGGGGCATCCGGGGTTTGGACTACGAATTTGTTCGACATGATGTTCTCCTTCTGTTTTTGTCTAATTGGCGAGCTTGGCGAACCGGTCATCTGCCATTCTGAGCCGATCCGCCATGACGCGCAAAAATGCCTGGTTGAAATGCAGCTGGCAATGGTCGGACAGTTTGGCGAGTTGTACCGGCAAAATTTTCAGCAGGGTGACTTCCGTTCCGGCAGTGATCGTGGCCGAGCGCGCGACGACCCGTCCGCTGATATAAGCCATTTCGCCAAAACAGTCGTCGCTGCGGATCAGGTTGAGCAGGCGCCCGTTCTTGGTCACGCTCACGCTGCCGCTGACAATGACATAAAAAGCATCGCCCATCTCGTCTTCGCGCATCAGCACGGTTTGCGGCGGCTGTTTTTGCCATTCGCCCACCTGCAGTATCTCCCACAGTTCGGTATCGGTGAAGTCCTTGAACAGGGACATCTCGCGCAACGTGGTGAATTTCACGGTCTGGTTGATATCAATCGTGCTGTGTTCGAATCGCCCCAGTGCGGCCAGGTCGCGACCGAAATCCTTCCAGTCCTGATAGCGCTCCTGCTTGTCCTTGCGCATGGCGGTCAACACGACGCGTTCCAGTTCGGCGGGAATGTCGGATCGCAACGAACGCGGGGTCGGCGGCTCGTTATGCAGGATCAGTTGGCACAGCGCGGCCAGATTTTGTGCATGAAACGGAGCGTGTCCGGTCAGCAGGCGGTACATCACCACGCCCAGGGAATAGATGTCTGTCTGGTGCGTCAGCACTTCGCCGCGCAACTGTTCCGGGGACATATAGCCGGGCGAGCCGATATTGCTGACTTGTGTCTGCTCGATGTCCAGCAGCAGGGCCGCGCCCATGTCGGAGATCTTGATGTCGCCGTCTTCGGTGAGCAGCATGTTGGCGGGTTTGATGTCGCGATGGATGACGCCATTGAATTGCGCATAGTTCAGCGCGCGGCAGCACTTGAACATGTATTCCACCACGCGGTCAATGGGCAGCAGGTTGCCCGGTTCGGCATATTTATCCAGCGTGCCGCCGCTGATGTATTCCATCACGATGTAGCTGGTTTCATCCCCGATCACCGCGTCGTAGATCGTCACGATGTGCGGATGCGACAGTTTGCCCGCCAGCGAGGCCTCGTTATCCAGTTGCCGCTGGTACAGCTTGCCCATTCTGGGGTCGTTCAGTATCTCCTGCTTCAATATCTTGATCGCCACTTCGCGCTTGGCGAACGGGTCGAAACCGAGATACACGGTACTGGTGGCGCCTTGCCCGAGTTTTTTGGTGAGCAAGTATTTGCCGAGTGTTTCGGGAAGCTTCATGTGCCTTACCAAGGGAATCGCCGAGTGAACCGGGGCGAATTTACACCAACAAGCGGGGGGAGAACAGCGTCAAAAGGGGATTGGGGTCAATATCTGCGTTATTTCGATTGGATTTTGTTTGAAGTGCCAGGTTGCCGGAGGCGTCCGTATTGGCTGGAGAAGAGGTTATTGTCGTGGTCGTGTTGCTTAAAATCGTTTGGTCACAGGCAGGTTTAGCGTACCGATGAGGTGGGGCCCGGGTTGTTCAAAGCCCAGCTTTGGCCGATAATGCGCGGCCTTGCCAGAGTCCAAACCCCACTACCGGATATGCTCCTTTGAACATTAAATTCCAACGCGCAGTCGATCATTGGGCCGGGATGCCGATTTGCTGGATGCTTTCGCTGCTCGAACGGGTTCGGCGCATGTTTGCCGGCCACTCAACTGTCCAACCCAGGCGCATTCTCATCGTCCTGCTCTCGGAAATGGGCAGCCTGGTGCTGGCGCAGCCGATGTTTGCCGATTTGCGCAAACGTTATCCCGGGGCTTCCCTGCATATCCTGATGTTCGCCAAGAACCGCGAAGTGCTCGACCTGCTGGGCGTGATGCCGCCCGAAAACGTGATCACCATCCGCGACAAGTCGCTGGGTGGCTTCGTGGCGGATACCTTGCGCGCACTCCTGACCATGCGCCGTATCGGTTTCGATGTGGTGATCGACTGCGAGCTGTTCTCGCGGGTGAGCGCGATTTTTTCCTATTTGTCCGGTGCCGCGATTCATGTGGGCTTCCAGCCGCACACGCAGGAAGGGTTGTATCGCGGTTCGTTCATCAACCGGCCGGTGCTGTACAACCCCTACCGCCATTTGTCGCAGCAGTTCCTGACCATGGTCGCGGCCATCGAGTCGGTCAGCCGCCCCACCGCCAAGGCGCTGGCGGCGGAATTGTCCGCGCCGCCGTTGCTGCAGTTTGCCGAAGGGGAGCTGAAACAGATCGAAACTGTGTTGCATGCAGATTTTCCGGTGCTGCCAAACAAGAAGCTGGTGCTGGTCTATCCCGGCGGGGGCATCCTGCCGATTCGCGCCTGGCCGCCGGAAAACTACAAGCAGTTGTGTGTCACGCTGTTGAACGATGGTTACGTGGTGGCGGTGATCGGGCTGCGCGAAGACAAGCCGCTGGCGCAGGAAGTGGTGGCGCATTGCAATCACCCGAACTGCATCGACCTGACCGGCTACACCAAATCCGTGCGCCATTTGCTGGCCATATTCCACCGCGCGTCCTTGCTGATCACCAACGACGGCGGACCCGGGCAGTTCGCGGCGCTGACGCCGTTGCAGACCATGGTGTTCTTCGGCCCGGAGACGCCGGCGTTGTACAGCCCGCTGGCGCCCAATATCCATTGCCTCTATTCGGCGCTGTCCTGCTCGCCCTGCCTGACGGCGTATAACCACCGCAATTCGCCCTGCGACGGCGACAACCAATGCCTGAAGCAGATCGGCACCGAACAGGTGTTGCGCAAGGCGCGCGAGTTGCTGCAAACGGAAGGCCGCGCATGAGTACGCTTTTTAATCTGCACCTTTCGCTGGCGTCCCTGTTGCGCCGTGTATTTTCCCGGCGTTTCCTGAAATTCGGCACGGTGGGCGCCTCGGGAACGGTGGTCAATCTCAGTGTCCTGTACGTCGGGCAGGAATTTATTTTCAATGCGGTGCAGCAACAGCAGATCAGGCTCAACCTGTCGCTGGCGCTGGCCATTTTCCTGGCGACGGTGAACAATTTTCTGTGGAACCGCCTGTGGACCTGGGTGGATCGCAAGCAGCAGCACCACAAGCCGTTGCTGGTGCAGTTCTGGCAATACACGTTGGCGTGCGGGCTGAGCATCGCCCTGCAGATCGTGTTCACCAACCTGCTGGCGCCGCATTTCTATTACCAGATTGCCAACCTCATCGCGATCGGGTTGACCAGTATCCTGAACTTTGTGCTGAACGACATCTGGACGTTTGGCCGCTTGAAATTGATACGGCATGACGAGCCGCATCACGGCGACTGAGCATGAACCGGCGGCTGGGCGGGGTGAGTTTGCTGTGGTACGTGCTGGCACTCGCGCTCGCTGTCGTCACCTATTTCTACGGCCTCGACAGCCAGCATATTCCCAAGAACGGCGACGAATATCCGTATGCCCACATCACGCGGCTGACGGCGGCCAGCGGACATTTGCTGCCGCTGCAATCCGAACTCGACGGCATGCGCAACACCAAGCCGCCGCTGTTGTTCTGGCAGGGTATTGAGTCTACGCACTGGGGGCAGGACTGGGACCTGTGGCATCTGCGCTATCCCAGTGTGATCTACACGCTGCTTACTGCGATGCTGGTATTCCTGTTGGCAAGAAAACTGTCCGGGCAGTTGGAGGACGGGTTTGTTGCAGCGCTGACTTTCCTGGCTTTCTTCAGCACCTATCGCTATGGCAGGCCGTTCCTGGTCAACCCGCCCGAGGTGTTCTGGTTCTTCCTGCCATTCTTTACGCTGCTGTACTGGCGCCCGTTCAGTTTTGAATCCAGATGGATGGTGCCGCTGTTGCTGGGTGTGGAGATCGGCATCGGGCTGCTGTACAAATCATTTGCCTTGCTGGCGCCGATCGGCCTGGTGCTGGTGTGGTGGTATTTGCACCAGCGCCAGTATCGCTGGCGCGAGTTTCTGGTACAGGATTCCTTCAAGCCGGTATTGACGGGGATCGTGGCGCTGTCCTTGTTCGCATTGTGGTTTGCGCTGGATCCCGATCCGCAATCGGTATGGCGCGAATTTGTGGTCGGCGAGAACGCGGGCAAGTTCGAGGCGCACGGCGGCAGCTATTGGATGAAACTGTTGTGGGGCGGCAGCAGCATCTGGGCGTTGCTATTGGGCTACCCCATGAATGCGGGCTTGCTGGCTTTTCCGGTGGCGGCATTGTTCGTCGTGGCGTACCGGCGCCGCTATCAACTGGTTGCCACGGAAAACATGCTGTGGATATGGATGATCGTCCTGTTCGTCGTGTTCGCCGTGCCCAGCCAGCGTTCCGCGCGCTATTTGCTGGAAGCGATGCCGGGCGTCGCGGTGCTGTGTGCCCTGAACTGGCAGCGCATTCCGCGCTGGGTATTCATGCTTACGCTGGTTGCGGCGGGCGCGGTGCTCGCGCTGCTCGTCTTTCTGGCGCGCAGCCTGCAAGCGGAGGCGGCGGGAATGTACGGTTGGGATTTCTGGCTGTTGTCGGGCGCGACGTTGGCGCTGGCATTGTTTGGATTGTTAAGTGCCAAGGCCATCCGCAACGTGGTCAATGTGGTGGCGCTGCTCACCTTGCTCGCGCTGGCCGTTTTTTTGCGGCCGTTTGACGGCGCGCTGGGCACGTATAGCGAAGCCACTCAAGAATACGTTCAAAACAAGGACGTGTGGGTATCGTGCAACTTCCGCGCGCATGACGAAGGACAGCGCTTCCTGCTTCCCAAGGCGCGGGTGCATGGTTACGATGAGGGCTGGAACCTGACGCCGGACGAGCTGGCGGCGCGCTACAAGTTATTTGCACTGCAACTGCCGTTGAACGGCGAGCCCTGCACGGGCTGCAAAATTATCGGGCAGCGACTGGATATTCGCGGCCGGCAGAGTTCGCAGGAATTGCAGGCGATGCTCAAGGGGGATGTGTTTCAACATCTGTTTGTGAAGGAATTGCTGGTCGAGTCACCCAATGCGGATATCAATGTGCTTAATGCGAACAAGGAAGGGTGCCGTTGATGGTGGATACTAAGCGCGCCATTACGCTCGGCATCGTGATGCTGGCTTTCGGTTTTGGTCTGTGCAAGGCATGGCACCAGCCCGCCCCGGTCTTGGGCTTCAGGATGCCGGTCATCGAACCGGTCGCGGCACAGCCCGAGGCGGCAGTACCGCCGGTGCAGCGCCGCCGTTACGGCCGCGACAACGAACCGAATGTAAATGTGGGCACTTTCAGCAGCTATTTCGCGTCTTCCAGACAGAGCGCGCAGGTCCATGCGTCTTCCATCGTGGAGCTCAAGGATGGTCGCACCCGCGCATTCTGGTTTTCCGGCAGCCGCGAAGGCGCTTCCGATGTGACCATCAATAGCGCCGTGTTTGATCCGGCAAGCGGCGAGTGGAGTACCGAACAGGTCATCGCCGACCGTTCGGGCACGCAACGCGCGTTGCACCGCTATATTGCCAAGCTGGGCAATCCGGTGGCAGGGCAGGCGGCGGACGGCACGCTGCGCCTGTTTTATGTGACGGTGTCGCTGGGTGGCTGGGCGGGAAGTTCCATCACCATGCTGACCTCGAAGGATGAGGGCGAGACCTGGAGCGCACCGCGCCGCCTGATCACTTCGCCCTTCATCAATATCAGCACGCTGGTGAAAGGCACGCCATTCCTGTATGCCGACGGGACGATGGGGCTGCCGGTGTATCACGAGTTTGTCACCAAATTTGCCGAGATACTGCGTCTGGATGCAGCCGGCAATGTGATCGACAAGCAGCGTCTGGCGCGGGGCGGGCAGGGAACCCTGCAACCCGTGGTGCTGGTGAAGAGCCCGGACGAAGCGCTGGTGTTGACGCGCTATGCCGGCAAGGACAATCCGCATCTGGCGCGCCGGATTTCCACGGCAGATGGCGGGCGGCACTGGGGACCGGTGGAAAAATCGTCCTTCCCCAATCCGGACGCGGCGCTGTCCGGCGTGGCGCTGGCGGATGGCCGTTTGCTGGCGGTATTGAACCATCAGGAGCAGGGGCGCGACAGTCTGTCGCTGATGCTGTCGACGGATGGCGGCAACGACTGGAAGGAAATCCACCGGCTGGAGGAAATGCGCGTTATCCGCGACAAGAACCTGGATGAGAAGCAATGCCTGCGCATTGTGCACGGCTTGTTGCTGAATTCGGACAAGACTCTCGCGCAAGCACCTGCAGCAACGCTGGACGCCTATGTCGATTCCGCCAAAGCCTGGGTGCTGGCGAATGGCAACTGCCGTTTTGAATTTTCCTACCCGTACATGATCCAGGCGAGCAACGGCGATATTCATCTTGCTTATACCTGGAACCGGGTGTTCATCAAACATGTCACGTTCGACCAGACCTGGTTGAACCGTCGTTCGAAAAAGGGTGCCGATGCCAAACACTGATCTGACAGGTTTGTTCGGCGTGACCCTGGCCCTGTTTGCGCTGCTGGTCAGGGTGCCGCGAGTACAGGCTTTCCCCGTGCGCCAGAGAATGGCGCTATGGGCGGCGGCGGTCGTCGTCGCGTCGATTCCGTTGTGGGGCTTGTCGCTGGCCGGCTTCGCGCGCGGCATCACCGGCGATCTGAGCATCACGACATTGCTGGTGCTGGCGTTGGCCACAGCGCGCACCCTGTCCGGGTGTGAATTGATCGAAGAAGAGAATCGCCTGCGCATACTGCGGGCGGTTGCCATCGCCGCAGTCGTGCTCTATCCCTTCGCCCTGGGTTTCACTCTGTTCGACCCGTACCGGCTGGGTTACGGCAACCTGTGGTTCATGTTGGCGTTGCTGGGCTTTACGCTGTGGTCGATATTGCGTTATTCGATGTTGCTGGCCCTGGTCATCGCGCTGGCGGTGGCGGCATGGAGTGCGGGCTGGTACGAGTCGCCCAATCTCTGGGATTATCTGTTTGACCCGTGGCTGGCGGTCTACGCGATTGTCGTGCAGGGGAAATATTGGTGGGCACAAAGGGGGGAAATCGATGCCTAGTTTGAAGCGCGGCGATTACCGCACATTGACGCTGGCCGCGCTGGGCGGCACGCTGGAGTTTTACGATTTCGTCATTTTCGTGTTCTTTGCCGGGGTAATCGGGCAACTGTTTTTCCCGCCCGATATGCCCGACTGGCTGCGCCAGGTGCAGACCTTCGGCATTTTCGCCGCCGGGTATTTCGCGCGGCCGCTGGGCGGCATCATCATGGCGCATTTCGGCGACCTGTTCGGGCGCAAGCGCATGTTCATGCTGAGCATTCTCATGATGGCGCTGCCGACACTGCTTATTGGCCTGTTGCCGACTTATGCGCTCATTGGTATCTGGGCGCCCTTGCTGTTGCTGGCCTTGCGCGTGTTGCAAGGGGCGGCCATCGGCGGCGAAATTCCGGGGGCGTGGGTGTTCGTGGCCGAACACGTGCCGCCGCGCCATATTGGCTTCGCCTGCGGTACGCTGACGGCCGGGTTGACCGGTGGCATCCTGCTCGGCTCGCTGGTGGCGGGCGCGGTGACGCGCAGTTATGCGCCCGACGAATTATTGGCGATAGGCTGGCGCATGCCCTTTATCCTCGGTGGCGCGTTCGGGCTGGTTTCGGTGTGGCTGCGCCAGTATCTGCAAGAGACCCCGGTGTTCAAGGAAATGCAGGAGCGCCAGCAACTGGCCGATGAATTGCCGCTGAAAACGGTGGTGCGTGCGCATCGTCCTGCGGTTGTGCTCACCATGCTCATGACCTGGCTGCTTTCCGCTGCCATCGTGGTGATGATCCTGATGACGCCGACGCTGGTGCAGAAGCTATACCACATCCCCGCCGCGGTCGCCCTGCAGGCGAACAGTATCGCGACCCTGTTTTTGAGTATCGGCTGCATTGTGTTTGGAGCGCTGGCGGATCGTTTTGGCGCGGGGCGCGTCATGGCGACGGGCTGCGTGGCGCTGGGCGCGGTTTCCTGGCTGTTTTACCGGCAGATGGGCGTGGCACCAGAACATATCGACGCATGGTATGCGCTGGTCGGCTTCTGCGTCGGCGTGATCGGCGTGGTTCCCGGCAGCGCGGTGCAACTGTTCCCTGCGGCAGTGCGTTTCTCCGGATTGTCGTTTGCCTATAACGTGGCGTATGCCGTGTTTGGAGGATTGACGCCGGTGCTGGTGAGTCTGATGTTGCCGCTGGATGCCATGGCGCCGGCGCATTATGTGGTGGCGCTGAGTGTGGTGGGTGTAGGGATTGGGGTGTATTTGCGGGGGCGGGAGGCACAAGGCAAGACTTGATCCGATTCTTGTCCATTCCGGATGTTGCGCAAACGTAGGTACTTAAGTTATTGTGAATAAAATTACCAGGGGGAGTGGATTATGAAATCCAAAATAACGCTGTTTGTGGAATTGACCATTTCGCTGTTCATTGTAGCTTTGCTTGCTGGCTGCTTCGGGGACGGCGGCAGCAGTTCAGCATACGATGGAGCTTGGATAGCGGTTTTTGCCGATTCGGGTGCTGGGCTGCCTCCCGCTGCAAGTGGTGCAACGGTGTCATGCACACTGCCAACTACCCTTCCCTCAATAACGCTTGAGAATGGAATAGGCTCGACCAGCCAAATCAATCCCTGTACTGGTACCGGAGGGGTAGACGCTATTTATCTCATTAGCGTTGCCATAACACCTTCAACTGGTGCCGTAAAAGCCATCGTGAACGGCGGCACGCTTTCCGGGCAATGCATCAGTACCCATGGATGTCCGGCGACTGGAACAATGGGGTCTCTTAGCATGACTCGCTAGATCAAGCTTTTCAATATCAACCTTCAGTGCTTAGAACACAACCCGCGCAAGGCGCACAAGTAGGGCGTCAATAAGCCTGTCCTGAGCTTGTCGAAGGGCGTAGCGCATTGCGTCGTATGAATTTGTGATACATCACCTCCGGCGCTGCCCGCTGCCCTGCCACAGGAGAGCGTTATTGTCCTGCCGGAGAATTCCGCCTGGACATACCCAGCTATCGCTTGACAGCCGGCTTGGTCGGCCAAAATCCCTCTAAGCTGCAACCGCTTATCAGCCACCGCCACTTTATGCGACAATGCGCCCCCCAAAAGAGCGCCTGAACGCGCCGAGCAGTAGCCCACATTCAGAACAGGAAGAGTCATTGGACAATCTCAAGCGATTAATCGCCTCGGATATGGCGGCGGTGGATGCGGTGATCCGCGCCCGTCTGCATTCCGAAGTGGCCTTGGTCAACCAGGTCGGCGAATACATTATCAACAGCGGCGGCAAGCGGCTGCGTCCGGCGCTGGTGTTGCTTTCCGCGCAGGCTTTCGGCTATTCCGGCAAGCATCATCACGATCTGGCGGCGGTGGTGGAGTTCATCCATACCGCCACTTTGCTACACGACGATGTGGTGGACGAGTCTGAATTGCGGCGCGGGCGCGAGACGGCAAACGCGCTGTTCGGCAACGCGGCCAGTGTGCTGGTCGGCGATTTTCTGTATTCGCGGGCTTTCCAGATGATGGTGGACGTGGGCGAGATGCGTGTGATGCAGACGCTGGCCGATGCAACCAATGTCATCGCCGAGGGCGAGGTGTTGCAGTTGCTCAACTGCCACGATGCAAGCGTGGATATCCCCAACTATATGCGCGTCATTCATTGCAAGACCGCCAAGTTGTTCGAGGCGGCGATGCGTCTGGGGGCGATTATCTGCCAGGCGTCTGCCGCCGACGAAGAGGCGGTATCGAAATACGGTATGCACCTTGGTACCGCGTTCCAGTTGATCGACGATGTGCTGGACTATTCCGCCGACGAGGCGCAGACCGGCAAGCATCTGGGCGACGATCTGGCCGAGGGCAAACCCACGCTGCCGCTGATTTATGCGATGCAGCACGGCACGAGCGAACAGGCGTCGGTCGTGCGCGGAGCCATCGAACAGGGCGATGTGAACAAGTTTGCGCAGGTATTGGAGATTATTCATGCAACGGGCGCGCTGGAGTTCACGCGCCAGCAGGCTTTGCACGAAGCCGAACAGGCTTGTACGGCGATTGCATCGCTTGCCGATTCTAAATACAAGCAGTGTCTGCTAGAATTGGCGCACTTTGCCGCAACGCGGCAATTTTAATGTGGAAGTCGCATAGCGACGTCCATTAACTTTATCAATTCGGGGTGTAGCTCAGCCTGGTAGAGTACTGCGTTCGGGACGCAGGAGTCGGAGGTTCGAATCCTCTCACCCCGACCAAATTTGCCGCCTGTGTGCGGCGTTCTGTGGAGTAAGACGCATGAGTCGCTTACTTTTTCTGCTGGCAGTGGTTTTGGCCGTCTACCTGTTGCTGAGATCGTTTCGCAGGAAAACGCCCAAACAGGACGTATCCGCTGCGGCAGAGGAGATGGTGCGTTGCGCGCAATGCGGCGTGCATCTGCCTAAAAGCGAAAGCATATTGGCGGACGGCAATTTTTATTGCAGCGATGTGCATCGTCGCGAGCATTCCTCCAGGTAGGCCCGATGCGGGATAGCGCATCCCTCACCGGTACTTTCCCTTTCTTGCAGGCGGTCGCGCCGCTGTCGCAGGAAAGTCTGTGGCGTTCCATCAGCTTTTTCAATCTCTATCGCCTGATCCTCGGCGGGCTGTTGCTGCTGATGGCGGCAATCTTCGGCAGCGCTTTGTCGTTGAGCGCGCAAAATCAATCATGGTTTTTCTGGGTCAGCGCCGTATACACCATGCTGGTGCTGGTTTCCGTCGCGGCGGTCAATTTCCGCAAGCCGCGAACCGGGCTGCAACTGGCGTTCCAGGTTTGTACCGATATTGCCGCGGTTGCGTTGCTGATCTATTTCAGCGGCGGGGTGCAAAGCAATATTGGCCTGTTGATGCTGGTTTCGCTGGCATTGGCGGGAATGATCAGCCGCGGCCGCATCACCCTGCTTTACGCCGCGCTCGCCAGCATAGCGGTGCTGCTGGAACACAGTTACGCAGTGTTGACCTCCGAGGCGACCGAAGCGCAGTTTTTCCAGGCCGGCATCCTGAGCGCCTCGTATTTTGCGGTGGCCTGGCTGGCGCATGCGCTGTCCAGATATGCCATCGCCAACGAGAAGCTGGCCTCCTTGCGTGGCGTGGATCTGTCCAATATGGCCGAGGCCAACCGCCTGATGATCCAGGATATGCCGGATGGCGTGCTGGTGGTGGACGAGCGCGGCATGGTGCGTCAATCCAATCCCGGCGCCGAAAAGTTGCTCGGGTATACCTTTGCCGTGGGCGGCAAATCCCATTTGTCCGAATGTTCGCCGTTGCTGGAGGCGATGTTTGCCGCCTGGCGGCAGAACAAGGCGCTCGGCAACGAGGTGCTGCGCCTGCCGGGTTCGACCCACCCGGTGCGCGTGCGCTTTCTGCCGGTTCAGCGCGAAGGCTTCTGGGGGGCGGTGGTGGTGCTGGAAGACGTACACCGGGTGCAGGAGCAGGCACAACAGGTCAAGCTGGCCGCGCTGGGACGCCTGACCGCGAACATCGCGCACGAGGTGCGCAATCCGCTGTCATCCATCAGCTATGCAACCGAGCTGCTCAAGGAACAGAAACATGACGAATCGCAGGCGCGCTTGTTCCAGATCATTCTGGATAACACCGCGCGCCTGAATCGCATCATTCAGGATGTGATGCAGGTCAACCGCCGCGACCGCTTGCAGGCGGAGACCATTAGTCTGGCGGCATGCCTGGAGGATGTGCTCGAAAACCTGAGCCAGGTCGAGCAGGTGCCGCGAACCGTGTTCGAGTTGCGCGTCGATCCGGCGGGCAAGGCGCGTTTCGATCGCGGGCATTTCGAACAGGTGATGTGGAATCTGTGCCGCAACGCATTGCGTTACAGCCAGCGGCTAACTGGGAGCGTCCGCTTGCGCACCACGATCGAAGACGGGCGAACGGTACTTGAGGTATCGGATGACGGAACGGGTGTGCCGGCTGACGCGCTGCAAAAGCTGTTTGAACCTTTTTTTACCACGGATGAGGGCGGAACCGGCTTGGGGTTGTATATTGCGCGCGAATTATGCGAGGCCAATGGGGCGACGATTGAATACAAGCGAGCGCTGGATGGCGGTGCCTGTTTCCGCATTATTTTCGGGAGCAATGATGAGTCCTGAGCTGAAACATATTCCGTGCGTGCTGGTGGTCGACGATGAGGCCGACATTCTCGAACTGCTGGAACTGGCGCTGGTGCGCATGGGGCTGGAAGTGGTGCGCGCGAGCGGCGTGCAACAGGCCAAACAGCGTCTCGATACCGGCAAATTCGATCTGTGTCTCACAGATATGCGTATGCCGGACGGCGAAGGGCTGGAGGTGGTGCGCCATATTTCCGAGCGCGGACTGGATGTGCCGGTGGCGGTGATTACGGCGCATGGCAATCTGGAGAACGCGGTCGCGGTTCTCAAGGCCGGTGCTTTCGACTATTTGTCCAAACCGGTGGCACTGGATCAGTTGCGCACTTTGGTTACCTCGGCGCTCAGATTGCCTGCCTCCAATACCAACACCAGGACAACGGAGGGGGAAAGCACTTTGCTCGGCCATTCGCCGGCCATGACCCAAGTGCGCGAATTGATCGGGCGCGTGGCGCGCAGCCAGGCGCCGGTGCATATCAGCGGCGAATCGGGCAGCGGCAAGGAACTGGCCGCGCGTCTGATCGTGGAAAAAAGTGCCCGGCGCGAACAGCCCTTCGTGGCCGTGAACTGCGGCGCCATTCCCGAAAATCTGATGGAGAGCGAGTTTTTCGGCTACCGCAAAGGGGCTTTTACCGGCGCGGACAAGGACCGGGAAGGGTTCTTTCAGGCGGCAAATCAGGGCACCTTGTTGCTGGACGAGGTGGCGGACCTGCCGGTCACGATGCAGGTCAAGCTGTTGCGTGCCATCCAGGAAAAGAAAGTGCGCCGCGTCGGTGCGACGCAGGAAGAACCGGTGGATGTGCGTATTCTCAGCGCCACGCATCATGATCTGGCGAAATGTGTGCAGCAAGGCACTTTCCGGCAGGATTTGTATTACCGCTTGAACGTGATTTCGCTGCAGATGCCGTCCTTGCGCGAGATGCGCGAGGATGTGCCGGAAATTGCCAACCAGATATTGGGGAGACTGCGCGGAAATTCGGGGGTACATTTTTCTCCCGAGGCGTTGCGCGAGCTGGCCGGGTATGATTTCCCCGGCAATGTGCGCGAACTGGAAAACATTGTCGAACGTGCATTCGCACTTTGTCTGGATGGCGTCATTACGCCCGAAGATTTGCAATTGATGCCGGCGCAATCAACCCAGGAAGAAGGCAAGACAGGCGGCGCGGGCAAGTATCCGCTTACGGACTATCTTGACCGAATCGAGCGCGAAGCCATTCTGGAGGCACTCCATCAGACGCACTTCAATCGTACAGCGGCCGCCAAAATTCTGGGGGTGACGTTTCGGGCCCTGCGCTACCGCATGGAGCGACTCTCCATCACGGACGAGGACAAGGTCGATTGAAGCCGGATGCCCAAGGCTGGCTCAGCGGAATTCGCCGCCTGGCATCGCCCAATCACGATGCGCGTCCCGCCCGCGTTGTCATCGACCTTCTGGTCATCCATAACATCAGCCTGCCCCCCAATGAGTATGGCGGAGACGCGATAGAGCGCTTTTTCACCAACTCACTGGATCATTCCGGGCATCCGTATTACGAGCAACTCAAAGGTGTCCGGGTGTCGTCACATTTTCTGGTGCGGCGCGACGGACAGATCGTGCAATTCGTCCCCTGCAGCAAACGCGCCTGGCATGCGGGCGCTTCAAACTGGCGCGGTCGTTCCCGTTGCAACGATTTCTCCATCGGCATCGAACTCGAAGGCAGCGACTTCGAGCCTTACACGGAGCGCCAGTACGCTGCACTGGTGCGACTGACCCGGCGTCTGCAGCGCATCTATCCCATAGGCGAAATCGTTGGACATTCGGATATTGCGCCCCAACGCAAGACCGACCCCGGACCGTTTTTCAACTGGGAAGAATACAAAAAACGGCTTAAATGATTTTTTGTTTTCACGTATTTTTCACGCAGGCTGAAATTTGCAGACATATACCCCCCAGAAAAAGATATAGGCCAAAATTCTTCTTGCATAAATTTAGTGATGCACTAGAATTAGTCGAAATTCGTATGTTGAACCACTAGATGTAGTGGTTTTGGTTTTCAGCGGGATTCGGCTTCCTTGGGAGGTGATCCGGCTCACGCGCACAAGGGGAGTTGTATGTTGCTGGCTTCAGAAAATGTTCCTACATCTGTTTCATCCATGCTTGTCAATCAGGATTCCGAATCTGTCGCTTCCTCCAGTAGTCTGCCCCTGGACCAATACAAGGTGATTCGCCGCAACGGTTCCGTGGTTGCGTTCGAGCCCGGCAAGATTTCCATCGCAATGACCAAGGCCTTTCTCGCCGTCAACGGCGGGCAAGGCGCGGCCTCCGCGCGCGTGCGCGAACTGGTCGAGCAATTGACCGCGAATGTCGTAAATGCGCTGGTGCGCCGCCAGCCGCACGGCGGGACTTTGCATATCGAGGATATACAGGATCAGGTCGAGTTGTCCCTGATGCGCTCCGGCGAACATGACGTGGCGCGTTCATATGTGCTGTACCGCGAGCGGCGCACGCAAGAGCGATCAAAGAGCAAAAAGGAAACCGGGGCGGCGCATGCGCTGAATGTTAAAGACGGCGAGGTCATTCGCCCCCTGGATGTGGCGGGATTGGCTGCGCAGATCAAGTCCGCCTGCCTTGGCCTGGGTTCGGTAGTCGAGGCGGAAAAGATCCTGAATCTGACATTGAAGGATCTGTACGACGGTGTTGCCATTGAGGATGTGCGCAAATGCGCCATTCTTTCCGCGCGTACCCTGATCGAACACGACCCGGCTTATAGTTTTGTTACAGCCCGTTTGTTGCTTAACAACATCTTCTGCGAGATCCTCGGCGAGGAAGTGGTTCAGGCCGACATGGCGGTTCGTTACGCCGAATACTTTCCGAAATTCATCAAACGCGGCATAGAGGCCGAGTTGTTGAACGAGGAAATGGCGAACTTTGATCTTGAGCGCTTGGCTCAGGCGCTGGAGGCTGACCGTGACCGGCAATTGAATTATCTGGGTTTGCAGACGCTGTATGACCGTTATTTCCTGCATGTGGATAACCGGCGCATCGAACTGCCGCAGGCGTTCTTCATGCGCGTCGCGATGGGTTTGAGTTTGAATGAAATTAACCGTGATGAGCGCGCTATCGAGTTCTACCGCCTGTTGTCCAGCTTCGATTTCATGAGTTCCACCCCGACCCTGTTCAATTCGGGTACGCGCCGTTCCCAATTGTCTTCCTGCTACCTGACCACGGTGGCGGACGATCTGGATGGCATCTATGAGGCGTTGAAAGAGAATGCGTTGCTGTCCAAGTTCGCGGGCGGTCTGGGCAACGACTGGAGCAATGTGCGCGCGCTGGGCAGCCATATCAAGGGGACCAACGGCAAGTCGCAGGGTGTGGTGCCCTTCCTCAAGGTGGTGAACGACACGGCCGTGGCGGTGAACCAAGGCGGCAAGCGCAAGGGCGCGGTGTGCGCCTACCTTGAGACCTGGCATCTCGACATCGAGGAATTCCTGGAATTGCGCAAAAATACCGGTGACGACCGTCGCCGCACGCACGATATGAATACTTCGAACTGGATTCCCGACCTGTTCATGAAGCGCGTCATGGAAGGGGGCGAATGGACGCTGTTCTCGCCCTCGACCTGCCCGGATCTGCATGACAAGTTCGGGGCTGAATTTGAAAAGGCCTATCTGGGCTACGAGGCCAGGGTGGCCAGCGGCGAGTTGAAATTGTTCAAGAAGGTGCCGGCGCAGTCGCTGTGGCGCAAGATGCTGACCATGTTGTTCGAGACGGGGCATCCCTGGGTAACTTTCAAGGATCCGTGCAACATCCGCAGCCCGCAGCAACATGTGGGCGTGGTGCACAGTTCCAATCTGTGCACCGAAATCACGCTGAATACCTCGGATAGTGAGATTGCCGTTTGCAACCTCGGCTCGGTCAATCTGGCGGCACATCTGTATCCCAAAGGGCACGCCAAAGCCGGACAGATCGATCATGAAAAGCTCAAACGCACGGTGTCTACCGCCATGCGCATGCTGGATAACGTGATCGACATCAATTATTACGCCGTGGCCAAGGCGCGCAATGCCAATCTCAAGCACCGCCCTGTCGGGCTGGGCATCATGGGGTTCCAGGATTGCCTGCACGAATTGCGCATTCCCTATTCGTCCGCAGCAGCGGTGGAATTCGCCGACCGCTCGATGGAAGCGGTTTGCTATTACGCATATTGGGCTTCCACGGAATTGGCCGAAGAGCGCGGTCGCTATGCCAGTTATCGCGGCAGTCTGTGGGACAAAGGCATCCTGCCGCAGGATAGCCTGGACATGTTGCGCGAGCAGCGCGGCGGCTACGTCGAGGTGGACATGTCGTCCAGCCTGGATTGGGATGCTCTGCGTGCCCGCATCCGGCAAAACGGCATGCGCAACTCGAATTGCGTGGCCATTGCCCCGACGGCGACCATTTCCAACATCATCGGCGTGTCGGCCTGCATCGAGCCGACTTATCAAAACCTCTTCGTGAAGTCGAACCTGTCGGGCGAATTCACTGTCATCAACGATCATCTGGTTAATGACCTGAAGGCGCTGGGTTTGTGGGATGAAGTCATGATCGCCGACCTCAAGTATTTTGACGGCAGCCTGGCCAAGATCGACCGCATACCGGCTGAATTACGCAGCTTGTACGCGACTGCCTTCGAGGTTGAGCCGACCTGGCTGATCGAGGCGGCTTCCCGCCGCCAGAAATGGATAGACCAGGCGCAGTCGCTCAATATATATATGTCCGGCGTATCGGGGCGCAAACTGGACGAAACCTACAAGTTGGCGTGGCTGCGCGGCTTGAAGACCACCTATTATCTGCGCTCGATGGGCGCGACTTCGGCCGAGAAATCCACTTCGCGTGCTGGATCATTGAACGCTGTGTCTAGCGATGCCGGCTCAGGAGGGCTGTCTGCAGCGACGGAAGAAACGAAGTTCTGTTCTATTGACAACCCTGAATGCGAGGCTTGCCAGTAAGAACGTATGTTCGCCGTATCGTGCGGCGAATACAAAGTGGTTAAAGGAAAGATATGCTGAATTTTGACGAAGAACCGACATCATCCGCCCAGGCGGGCTTGCGCATGGCAACCATGGATATGGGAGTCGCCGTGGCCAACAAGCAAGACGAAAAGGATAACGCCGTTGTCCCGAAATCCTTCAGCCGCATCCGCGTGGAAGACAAGCGAATCATCAACAGCAGCTGCGACGTGAACCAGCTGGTGCCGTTCAAGTACAAATGGGCGTGGGAGAAATACCTCGCCGGCAACGCCAACCACTGGATGCCGCAGGAGATCAACATGTCGGCCGACATCGCCCTGTGGAAGAACCCGAACGGCCTGACCGACGACGAGCGCCGCATCGTGATGCGCAACCTGGGTTTCTTCAGCACCGCCGATAGCCTGGCTGCCAACAACATCGTGCTCGGCACCTACCGCCACATCACGGCGCCGGAATGCCGCCAGTACCTGCTGCGCCAGGCTTACGACGAGGGTATCCATACCCATTCCTACCAGTACATCGTCGAGTCGCTGGGCATGGACGAGGGCGAGGTCTTCAATATGTACCACGAAGTCCAGTCGATCCGCGACAAGGACGAGTTCCTGCTGCCGTTCATCGACACGCTGACCAACCCGGCCTTCAAGACCGGCACGCCGGAAAACGACCAGAAGCTGCTGCGCAGCCTGATCGTGTTCGCCTGCATCATGGAAGGCATGTTCTTCTATGTCGGTTTCGTGCAGATCCTGGCCATGGGGCGCCAGAACAAGATGACCGGCGCGGCCGAACAGTTCCAGTACATCCTGCGCGACGAGTCGCTGCACCTGAACTTCGGCGTCGACATGGCGAACCAGATCAAGATGGAGAACCCGCACCTGTGGACGCCCGAGTTCAAGGCCGAACTTTCCGGTCTGTTCCGCAAGGCGGCGGAGCTGGAATCGGCCTATGCCGACGACACCATGCCGCGCGGCATCCTGGGACTGAACGCCGCCATGTTCAAGGAATACATGCGTTTCATCGCCAACCGCCGCTGCCAGCAGATCGGTCTCGACATACTGTACCCTGGAGCAACAAACCCCTTTCCATGGATGTCGGAAATAATCGACCTCAAGAAAGAGAAGAATTTTTTCGAGACACGCGTGACCGAATATCAAACGGGCGGAGCGTTATCGTGGGATTGAGGCTTGAAATTATTTTGGCAGAGGCTAATATGCGAAGCATGTTACATACAGCCATGCTGTCAGGTAGCAGCAGAAAATTTTTTTCCAGGACGCGACCCGCGGGGTATCAGACGGGTGCTGTGAGGTCTTGGTTTTAGGATTGTTGACAAAGGCTGCTTATGCAGCCTTTGTTGCAAGGGCTTCAGACATGCCGCTTTGCGGTGTGCTGGGGGTAGTAGTTGTCTAGTTGAAGAGTTGTTTTTTGTTAACTTTCACCACTAAGGAGGTTGAAATGGTAGCAGCAAAGAAAGCTAAACCAGCAGCAAAAAAGGCGGCTGCAAAGAAGCCCGCAGCCAAAAAAGTAGCAGCAAAGAAACCCGCTGCTAAAAAGGTAGTTGCCAAGAAGAAACCGGCAGCCAAAAAAGTGGCAGCAAAGAAACCCGCTGCTAAAAAGGTAGTTGCCAAGAAGAAACCGGCAGCCAAAAAAGTGGCAGCAAAGAAACCCGCTGCCAAAAAGGTAGTTGCCAAGAAGAAACCGGCAGCCAAGAAGGCCGTAGCCAAGAAGCCGGCAGCGAAAAAGGCAGTTGCAAAGAAACCCGCTGCCAAAAAGGCCGTAGCCAAGAAACCGGCAGCCAAGAAGGCAGTTGCAAAGAAGCCAGCAGCCAAAAAGGCAGTTGCCAAGAAACCGGCAGCCAAGAAGGCCGTTGCAAAGAAGCCAGCAGCCAAGAAGGCAGTTGCCAAGAAACCGGCAGCCAAGAAGCCAGCGGCAGCTAAGCCTGTTGCAGCTCCGGCTACGATGTCACCGGCTCCTTCTGCACCAGCTCCTGTGCGCCCGGCTGCGACCTGGCCTTTCCCCACACCCGGTATCAGCAAGCCGAACTAATGTGGTGGGAGGCTGTGAAGGCAGCCCCGATCAGGCTGTAAGGCAGGGGCTGATTCACGGTTGTCGGATAGCGAGCCGGACAGGCTCGGTGGTATTTGTTTTCGCATTTGAAAAAAGTGCGCGGGGCCTCGTCCCCTCTAAGAAACGTTCAGTCGTTTTGCTTGGCGTATCGTAGTTGGTCTGCGTTGTGCAAAGGCTCGCACCGCTATCTGACGACTAAGTTTGAAAATTTTGCCACGGTTTGGTGGAGGGGTTCGTGCCCTCTATTGAACAAGAAGGCAGACAAACATCCAAATCACTGGAGGGGGTGTGCTCCCTCTGAAAAAGTGAACCTGATTTTCAGTCAATTTCCAGCAGAAAACATCGTTCTCAAGCCAGTTTTACGCTGTATGTCGTTACGGGTGCGTCACTGTTTTTGTCGAAAGCGATCCCCGTCTCAACGCCCGCACGGGCAATGTCTGCTGCACTGTCGCTCCTCGTATAGGCTTGGTACATGGCACCCAGGGCAAACTCATGACCTGAGCCAATTGCCCAGTATTGCGTGTATTCAAAAACCTCGCGCATGGAATAAATGGCAAAGATACCGCTGGAATTAGCGATCAACGCAGTGATCTGGCTCGACTCGTAAGGGTCTTCCTCATCCTCCTTGGGGTTAAGAAAACATTCCTCCTTGAGAATGGGGTGCAGTTTGCGGAACGTTTCAAAAATCGCTTCCTTGCTGTTAAGCTGCACATCCGGTGTCTTGGCGAGCAGGCTGGACAGCACCAGATGATGTGCCGCGCTACCGCAAACTCCGATATAACTATTGCCAATGTGCAGGATTTTGTCGTGCGAGGCATCTTGCGAGGCATGCAAACGAGTATTGCCGAAGGTGGTCAATGTATCGGCCGCGATGGCGACAGAACCATTCTTTCTAACTGCAACAATGGTGGTCATGTGAAGTCTTCCGTATTAGTCCAGGCCCGATTTTAACATTGATGTTGTATAGCCTTCCTTTCCCTTATCAGGCTGACGCAAGTGCCTACTTCGCGGCTATTCGCGACCTGCCATGGGCGGCATGGCTGGATAGCGGCGGCAGAGGCCGCTTCGATATTCTGGTGGCCCAGCCGCAAGTCACTTTAATTACACAGGGCGAACAGACTGAAGTACGCGAACCGTCAGGGGTGAGCTTCTCGAAAGACGATCCTTTTGCGTTGGTCAGAAGGCAGCTTGGCGGTCGCATCGAAGCCATGCCGGACATTCCATTTTCCGGCGGAGCGCTGGGCTATTGGAGCTATGACCTCGCGCGCCGCTATCACAATATTCCCGATATCGCAGGTGACACCGGGCAACCGCCCGAAATGGCGGTCGGTATTTACGACTGGGCGATCATTATTGATCATCAGGAGTTGACCGCAAGGCTGGTGTCGCGCCAACGCCATGCAGAAACCGCGCAAGTGCTGCCGGAAATTCTGGAACGGTTGAGTACGGCTCAAACTACATGCAAAGGCGTGGAGAGAACACCTTTCGAGATTCAGGGAAAGATAGTATCCAACCTTACGCCCGACAAATATCGAAATGGTTTCGACGCGGTTAAGCGTTATTTGCGCGAAGGCGACTGCTACCAGGTCAACCTTGCGCAACGTTATGCAGCCCGGGCGTCCGGTGATGCCTATATCGCGTATCTGGCGCTGCGCCGCCTGAGTCCGGCACCTTATTCCGCGTTTCTGGATTTCCCGCAAACCCGGGTTCTGTGCGCTTCCCCGGAGCGCTTTTTGCGTGTGCAACAAGGGCGGGTGGAAACCCGACCGATCAAGGGAACGCGCGCGCGCAGTGCCGACGCCGTGAAAGACAATCAACTGGCGCAAGAGCTGGCTATACACCCCAAGGATAGAGCCGAAAACCTGATGATCGTCGATTTGCTGCGCAACGACTTGAGCAAAAGCTGCGAACCCGGTTCCGTACGCGTGCCGAAACTGTTCGAAGTGGAAAGCTTCGCCAATGTGCATCATCTGGTCAGTACCGTAGAAGGAACGCTGAAGGGCGGACGAGATGCGCTCGATGTGTTTCGGGACTGTTTTCCGGGCGGCTCCATTACTGGCGCACCCAAGCAACGCGCAATGGAAATCATCGAACAACTCGAACCAGACCGGCGTGGCGTGTACTGCGGTGTCATCGGCTATATCGGGTACGACGGTAATATGGACAGCAATATCGCCATTCGCACCCTGGTCCACTCGAATAACGAGATTCGCTGCTGGGCGGGAGGTGGGGTGGTCGCCGACTCACAATGCGAGGCGGAGTATCAGGAAACGCTGGACAAGGCGTCAGCCATGCTGGAATTAATGCAAAAATTCGGCGGGGTGCTTGAACCGGAAAGCTGACCCGATGGCCGGGGACCAATCAGCGCCTCAATTTCTCCACGACTTTGGCATCGAATTTATCCCGATTGATGACGAAGCGCTCATGCAGTCCCGTTGAAATTACTTCAATACTGTCGCGGGCTTCGACCTGAAAGACCAGTTTTCTGCCGTCGACCTCAATCAACTCAACCGAAGCGGTCACCTCAAGGCCGGGCGGGGTAGCTGCCTGGTGGGTGACATTGATACGCGTGCCGACGGTTTGCTCGTTCGGCCAGTCGATGTGGGGGTTAATGCACCTGATGCATGCCCACTCCAGAAAACCGACCAGGAAACCGGTGGCGAAAACCTCCGGCATCGCAAGAAACTCATCGGCTTCCGGATACAAGGCGGGAACGGTTTTCGAGGACGGCACCAGGAATTTGTGCTCGTACTTGAGGCCGGGTTTCAGTGTGTCTTTCATCGGTCTGTCTCGTCCGGGCTCAGGCGGGAATGTTCTTTACCCGGGTGATGCGTATTACTTCCGGGATTCTGCGCAGACTGCGCATGACGCTGGCCAGGTGCTGGCGGTTGACCACCTGCAACGTGAAATAAAGTGCAGTGTATTCACCTTCGCTGGTGAAATGCACATTTTCGATATTGGAGTCGGCATCGGCGATGGATGCGGCAACTTTGGCCAGCACACCGCGCCGGTTGGCGACAATGAGCTTGATGCTGACTTCGAAGAGCTTGCTGATGCTCTTGTCCCACACCACGTCCATCCACTCTTCGCTGTTGCTCTTTCCTTTGCGCAGCGAGGGGCAGTCGTGTGTGTGAACGATAAGTCCCTGCCCGCTCTTGATGACCCCGATGATGGGGTCGCCGGGGATGGGACGGCAGCACTTGGCATATTGCACTGCCATGCCTTCGGTGCCCAGCAGCGTGATGATGCCGCTGGAACTGTGTTCAACCCGGTTGTTTTCTCCCACGCTCATCTTCGCCAGTTGGCGCGCGATGACCATGTTCAGGCGACGGCCAAGCCCGATATCGGCAAATATTTCCTGGCGTGATTTGGCGCTGCTCTCGTTGAGTACGCGATCCCAGCAGCCGTCTGGAATATCCTGCAGTTTGATGCCGAGAGAACTCAGCGCCTGACCGAGCAGGCGCTCGCCAAGACGTGCCGATTCCTCGAGATGCATGGTTTTGAGCGCATGCCGAATCTCGCCGCGCGCCTTGCTGGTGACAACATAGCTCAGCCATGACGGGTTCGGGTGGGCGAGCGGAGCGGTGATGATTTCGACGCGGTCGCCGTTGTGCAACTCGGTGCGCAACGGTACCAGTTCGGAGTTCAACTTGGCAGCGACACAACGGTTGCCGATATCGGTGTGCACGCTATAGGCGAAATCCACCGCAGTCGCGCCGCGCGGCAGCGCATAGATTTTTCCCTTGGGCGAGAACACGTAAACTTCGTCGGGAAACAGGTCGATTTTCAGGTGCTCGAGAAACTCGACCGAATCGCCGCTCTGCGCCAGGCTTTCCAGCAGGCTTTGCAGCCATTGGTGCGTCTTCTGGTGCAGGTCGTTGATCTGCGCTTCGGACGACTTGTAGAGCCAGTGCGAAGCCACGCCGCTTTCCGCCAGCTTGTCCATCTCGTGCGTGCGAATTTGCACCTCGATGGGCGTACCGAACGGGCCGAACAGCGCGGTATGCAGCGATTGGTAGCCGTTCGCCTTGGGGATGGCAATGTAATCCTTGAACCTGCCCGGGAAGGGTTTGTACAGGCTGTGCAGAACACCGAGCGCGAGATAGCACGATGGCACATCCTCGACCAGCACGCGGAAACCGTATATATCCAGCACCTGCGCAAAGGCCAGCGACTTGGTTTGCATCTTCTGGTAAATGCCGTACAGGTGTTTCTCGCGGCCGCGCACTTCCGCCTTGATGTGGTTTTCGTCCAGGCGCTGACGAATCGCTTCCAGAATCTTGCTCACCACTTCGCGCCGGTTGCCGCGCGCAACCTTGAGCGCTTTCGACAACACCGCGTAGCGGTTGGGATGCAGGTATTTGAAGCTGAGATCCTCCAGTTCCTGGTAGATTGTGTTCAAGCCCAGGCGGTTGGCGATCGGCGCGTAAATGTCCACGGTTTCGCGCGCGATGCGTGCACTTTTTTCCTTGGAAACCGAATCCAGCGTGCGCATGTTGTGCAGGCGGTCGGCCAGCTTGATGAGAATCACGCGCACATCGCGCGCCATCGCCATCAGCATCTTGCGGAAATTCTCAGCTTGCGCGTCTTCCTTGGTGTCGAATTTCAGTTTGTCCAGTTTGCTCAGGCCGTCCACCAGTTCGGCAACGGGCTTGCCGAACTGTTCGGCAAGCTTCTCGATACTGGTGCCGGTGTCTTCGGCTACGTCATGCAGCAGCGCGGCGGTAATTGCCTGCGCATCGAGGTGCAGCGGGGTGAGAATGCGGGCGACCGCGATGGGATGGGAGATGTAGGGTGCGCCGGATTCGCGCAATTGCCCTTTGTGTGCGTTGCTGCTGAAAGCCAGCGCAGACTTGATCTGCGCCACATCCTGGGGCTTCAGATAGGCGGATAACTCTTGCAGGAGCGTGTCAGCATCGGTCTGCGGCATAGATCATGTTGGTGGGAGCGCCGCCGGAACCTCCCGGCGGCTGGCAATCAGGCCATGCCGCGATTCAGTATTTCGAGGCCGACTTTGCCTTCGCTGATCTCGCGCAGCGCGACAACAGTGGCCTTGTCTTTGGTGTTCTCGACCAGATAACCTGCGCCGTTGGCCAGTTGGCGCGCGCGATAGGCGGCGGCCAGGGTCAGCTCAAAACGGTTGGGGATATGCTTCATGCAATCTTCGACGGTAATACGTGCCATGGTGTGCTCCTATTTCTGTAATTGATCAATGAGTGTTGCGTGACGCGATAGCTGGCTGTCGCGGCGCAAACCGATGGCGATAACCACCGCATCCAGCTGCCGCAAAGCCTCGTCCAGCTTGTCGTTGATAATAACATAGTCGAACTCGGCCACATGCGAGATGTCCTCCTGGGCGGCATGCAGGCGTCGCGCAATCACTTCGGCGCTGTCCTGTCCGCGCCCTTTCAGGCGGGTTTCCAGCGCTTCCAGCGACGGCGGGAGGATGAAGATGGAAATGGCGTGCGGCATCAGCTTGCGCACCTGTGCTGCACCCTGCCAGTCGATTTCCAGCAGAATGTCGCGACCGGACGCCAGTTGCTGCTCTATCCACGGCTGCGAGGTGCCGTACAGGTTGCCATACACCTCGGCGCTTTCCAGGAAATCGCCGTTCCGGGCCATCTGCAGGAATGTATCCCGGCTGACGAAGTGGTATTCCTTGCCGTCCGTCTCGCCCGGGCGCGGTGCACGGGTGGTGTAAGAGATGGACAGGGCGATCTGTTTGTTGCTGTTGAGCAGCGCACTGACCAGGCTGGTCTTGCCCGCGCCGGAAGGCGCGCTGACGATGAAGAGACTACCGGACATGCTGTTCTCCTATTCGATGTTTTGCACTTGTTCGCGCATCTGTTCAATGAGGATCTTGATTTCCATCGCGCTACGCGAAACTTCCGCATCCACGGATTTCGAGCCCAGGGTGTTGGCTTCGCGGTGCAATTCCTGCATCAGGAAATCCAGCCGTTTGCCAACGGCACCGCCCTTGTCCAGCACGCGCCGCACCTCGCCGAGATGGGTATGCAGGCGCGAAAGCTCCTCGTCGACGTCGATCTTGCTTGCATACAGCGTGATTTCCTGGCGTACACGCTCGTCATCCTCGCTGCCCAATGCCTCGAACAGGCGCGAGCGCAACTTGGCCTCGTAGGCGGCAATTGCCGCCGGCACGCGCGGTGCAACGGCGACGCGCAAGGATTCGATTTGCGTCACGCGCTCGAGCAGGAACGCCTTGAGTTTTTCGCCTTCGCGCTGGCGCGCGGCGGCGAAGTCCTGCAAAGCCTGTTGCAACAGGCTGCGTAAAGTCGTTTGCAGGGTTTCGGCGGAAAGGGCCGGACTTTCCAGCACGCCGTTCCAGTGCAATACATCGGCTACGCTGAGTTCGCGGGCTTCGGACAATACTTCCCGAACCTGGGCGCTCCACAGGGCAAGCTGTTGCATCATGGCCGGATTCAAACGTGCGGGTTCCTGCAGTGACTGGCGCGTGGCGAGGTTGATGCGGCATTCCACTTTTCCCCGGCTCATCTGCGCCGCAATGGCTTCGCGCAGGGCGGGTTCCTGGGTGCGCAATTCATCGGGCATGCGCAACTGCAGGTCGAGGTAGCGATGGTTGACCGAGCGCAGTTCCAGCGTGAGCGAACCGGTCTCCAATTCGGCGGCGACGGAGGCGAAGCCGGTCATGCTGTATATCATGGTGTACTCCGGGGGAAGAAAAAAAATCAACTGAACGCGGCGCATTATATTACGATTGGGTGCCGCTTCTGTCCGCAAACGGGGACAAACAATAATAAGTCAAGGGAAATGATGAAGTTTGTTGTTCATCAGGCCAGCAAGATCGGTGGCCGCAAATACAATCAGGATCGCGTGGGATATGCCTATACCAACGAGGCGTTGCTGCTGGTATTGGCGGACGGCATGGGCGGGCATCTGCACGGCGAAGTGGCGGCGCAGATCGCGGTCCATTCGTTTATGCGGGCCTTCGGCCGTCTCGAACAAATGCACGTGAAGGAGCCGGAAGTATTCCTGCGCGCCACGATGCGCGCCGGGCACGACGCCATCTTTACCTATGCGCGCGAACAGGAACTGGGCGGGAGTCCCGGTACCACCTGTGTGGCGGCTCTGGTGCAGGAAGGCCAGATCTGGTGGGCGCATGCGGGCGATTCGCGTTTCTACCTGTTGCGCGGCGATGCCGTGGCCGATGCGACGCACGACCACTCCGTGGTGCAGCAGTGGGCAGACTGGGGCATCATCACGCCCGAGGAGATGAAGACGCATCCCGACCGCAACAAGATCACCAACTGCCTGGGCGGCGTGGAAGACATGTTTTACGTCGATGTTTCGCAACCGGTTGCCGTGCAACCGGGCGATACGCTGCTGTTGTGCAGCGACGGTTTCTGGAGTCCTCTGGAAGAAGAGGAGTTGGCGAAGCTGTCTTCCGCGCCCGACGTGCCGCAAAGTCTGGACGAGTTGATCAGTCTGGCGGTGCAACGCGATGCGGTGCGTGCCGACAATACTACCGCCGTGGTGGCGCGCATAAGCGACACTGAGGAGGAGCATGAGAGCGAAAAGCCGGTGTGCGTCATGCTGGACAAACAACCCGCCCCCGAGAATTTCTGAGCAAGTCCGTTATAATTCCGCTGTTTTCCAATTCATCCGAGGTTCCATCCATGCGTCCCAGTCAGCGTCAGCACGACCAGCTTCGTGCCATCCGTATCACCCGCCACTACACCAAACACGCCGAGGGTTCCGTGCTCATCGAGTGCGGCGATACCAAGGTCATCTGTACCGCCAGCGTGGAAGAACGTGTCCCGCCGCACAAGAAGGGCAGCGGTGAAGGCTGGGTGACGGCCGAATACGGCATGCTGCCGCGTTCCACCGGCGAGCGCATGAGCCGCGAAGCGGCCAAGGGCAAGCAATCCGGGCGCACGCAGGAGATCCAGCGCCTGATCGGGCGCAGCCTGCGCGCCGTGGTGGATTTGAAGAAACTCGGCGAGCGCACCATCCAGCTCGACTGCGACGTGATCCAGGCCGACGGCGGCACGCGCACAGCCAGCATCACCGGTGCTTTCGTCGCGCTGCAGGATGCGGTGAGCGGATTGATGAACAAAGGGCTGATGAAAGAAAACCCGCTCAAGGACGCCGTTGCCGCCATCTCGGTCGGCATCTACCAGGGCACGCCCGTGCTCGACCTCGACTACCTCGAAGACTCCGACTGCGACACCGATATGAATGTGGTGATGCTGGGTAGTGGCCACTTTGTCGAAGTGCAGGGCACGGCCGAGGGTCATCCGTTCTCGCGCGAAGAAATGGATGCGCTGCTGGAATTGGCGAAATCCGGCATCACGCAACTGATCGCAATGCAGCAGAGCGCGCTGAAACAATGAACAAGCTGGTCATCGCCTCCAACAACCCCGGCAAACTGCGCGAGTTCGAGAAGATGCTCGCGCCGCTCGGCATCGAGGTATTGACCCAATCGCAGTTGGGCATTTCCGAGGCGGAAGAACCGCACTGCACCTTCGTCGAGAACGCACTGGCCAAGGCGCGCCACGTCAGCCGCGAGAGCGGCCTGCCCGCGCTGGCCGACGATTCCGGCATCTGCGTCGAGGCGTTGGGCGGCGCGCCCGGCGTGCAGTCAGCGCGCTATGCCGGTGACAATCCCAAATCCGACCGGCGCAACAACGACAAGCTGCTGCAGGACATGCAGGGCGTGACCGACCGCCGCGCACACTATTATTGTGTGCTGGTGCTGGTGCGCCATGCCGACGATCCGCAGCCCATCATCGCCGAAGGCGAGTGGTGGGGCGAGATCGCGCACGAGGAACGCGGCGACGGCGGCTTCGGCTACGACCCGATGTTCTGGCTGCCGGAGCAGGGGCGCATGAGCGCGGAGCTCACCCACGACGAAAAGGCGCAAATCAGCCACCGCGCCAAGGCGCTCAAGATCCTGCTGGAAAAACTGAAGCTGAAACATTAGGGCGCAACACGGCCGGCCATGTCCACCCATCCCCTGCAACCTGTCGGCATCAAATCGCAGGCGGTAAACTTCCAGGTACCGCCGCCGCTGTCCTTATATATCCACATTCCCTGGTGCGTGCGCAAATGCCCGTATTGCGATTTCAATTCGCACGAGGCCAAGCCTGTCCTGAGCCTGTCGAAGGGGGGCGGTATCCCGGAAGAAGAATATGTCGCCGCGCTGGTGCGCGACCTGGAGCTGGCGTTGCCGCAAATATGGGGGCGCAAGGTCTACACCGTATTTTTTGGCGGCGGCACGCCGAGTTTGTTGAGTGGTGCTGCAGTTGAAGAAATCCTGCGTCAGGTGCGCATGTTGCTGCCGCTGGATCTCAATGCCGAGATCACGCTGGAGGCAAATCCGGGTACCGTGGAAGCGGACAAGTTCGCGTTGTTCAAGGAAGCCGGCGTGAACCGGCTGTCGCTCGGCATCCAGAGTTTCAACGACGTTCATCTGCAGGCGTTGGGGCGCATCCATTCTTCGGCCGAAGCCAGACGCGCGATCGAGATTGCGCAACAGCACTTCGACAACATCAATCTCGACCTGATGTATGCGTTGCCGCAGCAGACTTTGGACGAGGCGCAGCAGGACGTGCGGACCGCGTTGCAATACCGGCCGCAGCACCTGTCCTGCTATCACCTGACGCTGGAACCGAACACGCTGTTCGCCCATCAGCCTCCGCCGCTACCCGACGATGACACCAGCAGCGATATGCAACAAGCCATTGAGGCGTTGCTGGCCGAACACGGCTATGTGCATTACGAGACTTCGGCATTCGCGCAACCGAAAAGACAATCGCGTCACAACCTCAACTACTGGCAGTTCGGCGACTACCTCGGCATCGGCGCTGGCGCACACAGCAAACTGAGTTTCCACGACAAAGTGCTGCGGCAGGTTCGTTACAAGCAGCCGCGGGCATACATGGATGCGGTTGTGTGCGGCGAACCTGTGCAGGAAGCGCATGACGTGCCGTATAACGAACTTGCGTTCGAGTTCATGATGAATGCATTGCGTTTGAATCAGGGCTTCGACAGCGCGCTGTTCCATGAGCGCACCAGCCTGCCGTTGCTTTCGATACGGCACGAGATGGAGGAAGCAGAGAAACGGGGTTTGCTGAGGCGGGACCTGCAACGAATTGCCCCGACGCTGCAGGGGCAGCGCTTCCTCAACGACCTGCTTGAGATATTTCTCGGGGATTCAAAGTAGATGGATGCTGCGCTTGATTAACGCAGCCCACCCCGCAAATTTCACGAGGTGTGTATCGGCACAAGCTTGAAACCCGCATTGAACCGGCTAGCGAAGAAGATTTTGAGGGATCGTGCCGATGCCAAGTGTGCTCTTTGAATCCGGACAGGACGCGATTACTGAGAGCCCGGGGTGCGTGAATATTTCGTGTCTTTACGTTGACTTATCGGTGAGCAATCAATAATATAAGCATATACTTATATTCAACTACTTTTCCAGGAGCAGACATGAGCGACCCATCTTCCCGTCTCAAGAATTTCCCCATCTCGTGGTTCGCCATGATCATGGGAATGGCAGGCTTCACCATCGCCTGGAGCCGCGCCGAACAAATCCTCGGGCTCGGCTTCGCGCTCAGCCCAGTCCTGCTGACGATAACCGCTGCGTTGTTTGTGTTGCTGGCGGTGATTTACCTGGCCAAGCTCGCCAAATATCCGCAGGATGTGCTCGGCGAGATCAATCACCCGGTGAAGGTGGCATTTGCCCCCACCATCTCGATCGCGCTGATCCTGCTCGCCATCGCCTGCCTGCACAATTCGCCGGTACTGTCGTTTTGGCTGTGGCTGGCGGGCGCCGCGTTGCATCTGGTGGCGACGCTCTACGTGATGTCCTCGTGGATTCATCACACGAAGTACGAAATCGCGCACCTGAATCCTGCCTGGTTCATCCCCGTGGTCGGCAACATCCTGGTGCCGATCGCCGGCATTCATCATGCTTCGCCGGAGATTTCCTGGTTCTTTTACGGCGTCGGCATCTTCTTCTGGCCGGTGCTGACAGCGATCATCTTCTATCGCCTGATTTTCCACGGCAGCCTGCCCGACCGCTTCATGCCGACGCTGTTCATTTTCATCGCCCCGGCGGCCGTGGGGTTCATCTCCTACTACAGCCTGATCGGCGGCATCGACGCCTTCGCGCGCATCCTGTACGGCATCGCACTGTTCTTCACGCTGCTGCTGTTCGTGCAGGTCAAACTGTTCGCCCGGCTGAAGTTCTTCCTGTCCTGGTGGGCTTACTCGTTCCCGATCGCAGCCATCACTATCGCCACGCTCGTGATGGCCAAGGAAACCGGGCTGGCGTTTTACGCTTGGCTGGCGACCGGCTTGCTCGGCATCCTGACACTGGTGATCGCCATGCTGCTGGCGCGCACGGCGTTCGCGGCGCTACGGCGCGAGATATGCGTCGAGGGTCACTAACCGGCTGGATGATGTCAATGGATACCTGGCCGAATGGCAAGCAGTTCTTCCAGGGGGAGCGGCATGATCGCTTCTCCTGAAGTAGGGTAACAGGCAATCCGTATTGCGGATGCGCGCACAAGGGGAGGATGGGCGGGGTTGCGGAGGTAGAGCGGTCGCGCTACCGGCGACGGAACACCAGATCCCACACGCCATGCCCGAGTTTCAGCCCGCGCTGTTCGAATTTGGTGAGCGGGCGGTAGTCGGGGCGCGGCGCATAATCGGCCGCTGTATTTTCCAGCTGAGGTTCCGTACTTAACACGCGCAATACTTGCTCGGCGTAGTCCTGCCAGTCGGTGGCGACATGGATGTAACCACCGGGTTTGATCTTCTGCACCAGTTGCGCGATGAACGGCGACTGGATCAGACGGCGCTTGTTGTGGCGCGCCTTGTGCCATGGGTCGGGGAAGAAGATGTGCACGCCGTCCAGTGTTCCATCGCCGATCATGTCGCGCAGCACTTCCACAGCGTCGTGCTGCATGATGCGGACATTCTTCAAATTTTCCGAATCGATCAGTTTGAGCAGGTTGCCCACGCCGGGCGTATGCACTTCCAGCGCCAGATAATCGTTCTCGGGATGCGCCTGCGCGATGACGGCAGTGCTGTCGCCCATGCCGAAGCCGATTTCCAGAATGACCGGCGCGGTGCGGCCAAAGGCTTGCGCGAGGTCGAGCGGACGGGCGACGTAGGGGATGCCGTAGCGCGGCTGCAGTGTGTCGATTGCGCGCTGCTGTGCGACCGAGACGCGGCCAGCGCGCAACACGAAGCTGCGGATATGCCGCTTGCTGAGGTCTTCGGCCTCAGTCATTAACTACGCGTCGAAGAGATGATCCCCGCCGTCGGCGAACTCGGGCTGGCACTGTACAGTTTCTTCGGCATGCGCCCGGCGAGGAACGCTTCGCGTCCGGCCTCCACACCCTTCTTCATGGCCGAGGCCATCAGCACAGGGTCTTTCGCCCCTGCGATGGCAGTGTTCATCAACACACCGTCGCAACCCAGTTCCATCGCAATCGCGGCATCGGAAGCCGTGCCCACACCCGCATCCACGATCACCGGCACCTTCACGCGCTCCATGACGAGTTGCAGGTTCCACGGGTTGAGAATGCCCATGCCCGAGCCGATCAGCGAGGCCAATGGCATGATGGCGACGCAGCCGATGTCTTCCAGTTGCTTGGCGACAATGGGATCGTCCGAGGTGTACACCATGACCTGGAAGCCTTCGGCCACCAGTGTCTTCGCGGCGGCGATGGTTTCGATCACGTTGGGATACAGAGATTGCGGGTCACCCAGCACTTCCAGTTTCACCAGCGAGTGTCCGTCCAGCAGTTCGCGCGCCAGGCGCAGCGTGCGCACCGCATCGTCGGCGGTATAGCAGCCCGCCGTGTTCGGCAGGTAGGTGAATTTCGACATGGGCACGGAGTCGAGCAGGTTGGGCTCGTTGGCGTTCTGGCCGAGGTTGGTGCGGCGGATCGCCACCGTGACGATCTCCGCGCCGCTGGCGTCCAGTGCCGCGCGCGTTTCGGTGAAGTCCTTGTACTTGCCGGTGCCGACCAGCAGACGGGAAGAATAGCTTTTACCGGCGATGACTAATTGATCGTTCATTTGTGTGTTTCCCTTGTGAATGGATCAGCCGCCGCCAACGGCGACGACAATTTCAAGTTTGTCGCCCGCAGACAATCGCTGCGTGACGAATGTACTGCGCGGCACGATCTCGCCGTTGCGTTCCAGCGCGATGCGTTTTCCGGTCAATCCCATCTCGTCGATGAGGGCGGCGACAGTCGTGTTTGCGGAAAGCTGGCGCGGTTCGCCATTGATGTTGACGGTGATCACTTTGCTCATATTGCCCATGATAGAATCTGCGCCGCATTCTACTATAAGCGGGTGTAGTTCAATGGTAGAACGGCAGCTTCCCAAGCTGCATACGAGGGTTCGATCCCCTTCACCCGCTCCATCCGCAGGGTTCTCCCAGAAATCCGATTACCGTCGCCATGTGTTGTTCCAGGTCGCCATATTCGTCGTGGCTGCCGGGCATCACCAGCAGGCGCACCTGTTTGTTTTTGCGGTTGGCATGGATTTCCCGCGCCTCGCTGATGGGCACCGTTTCGTCCTCGGTGCCGTGAGCCAGCAACACCGGGCAATTCACGGCGGCGATGGTGTGCGCGGGGGCGATGTCGTCAAAACGGTAGCCGATGACGCGTTGCACGTAAAAAAGGATATACGCGCCCAGCGGCCAGAACGGTATGTGTTTGAATTTCAGCCAGCGCCGCATCATGCCCGCCGGATGGGCAAACGCGGCCAGACTCACGACGGCGGCGATATCCTTGCGCCGGGAAGCCAGCAGCAACGCCGCCCCCGCACCCACCGAATGCCCGATGACGCCGACGCGCGTCTCATCCACTTCTCCCTGAACTTGCAGCCAGTCGACAGCATGTTCCAGATCCTCGGCAAAGCGCGGCAACGAGGCAAAACTGTCGCCGTCGCTGCGGCCGTGACAGCGTGCATCGAACAACAGCAGCGCATAGCCCGCGTCGTGCAGCGGTTTCGCCAGCGGCAACATCATCTCGGCATTGCCGCCCCAGCCGTGCAGAATGGCCAGTGCCGGCGCGCGTTCGTCCGCAGGGATGAACCAGCCGAACAGGGTTTTGCCGTGCACCGTGCGAATTTTGACTTCGCGCCAGGGCAGGCCTGCGGGTACGCCGCTTTCGCGCACGCGCGGCGCGGTCAGGCTGGCCCGGATCAGGCGATTGAGAACAAGCGCGGCGACTGCGCCGGTCAGCAGCAGCCCCAGGAGCCATTGCGCGGCTTCGAACAGGCTCACCCCATGGCCTTTGTGCTTGTCACCTGATCAACGAAACTCGCGCAGGTAGTGCTGCTCGAAATAACGTTTCGCCCAGTGGAACAGGCGCGAGGACGGCAGCACCCAGTTACGTTTGAGATCGCGGAAAACGAGTATGCCGGCATTGACGCTGTCAACGATGCAGATCAGTTCGATGCGCGGGCGCGCTGTCGGTGCTTTGCCGTCGAGCGCCAGCAGCAGGTTCTCTGCCGTGGCGACCGCTTGCAGGTCGGCCATATGCGCCTGTTTGGGCAGCCAGTCCGGCCCCGGATAACTGCCCGCATCACCGGCCACGAACACGCGCTCAGCTCCTTGGACCGCACAGAACTCGTCGGCCGGGAAGAAGCCGCCTTCGGACAAGGCGAAGCCGCTATTCTCGGCCCACGCCGGGCCGGTGAGTCCGGGCATGAACAGGATGAGGTCTGCCGGTATGTCAGCCGCTTCCGTGCTTACCCCGGTTGCCGAAAAGCCCTTGATTTTGTGCCCGAGTTGGGTGTCCACGCCGCGTCTGTTCATTTCTGTAAGCAACCCTTTTACCGCTTTTTCACCCAGACGTTTGCCGGGTTCGGCGGCGGCGTTGAAAAAGGTCAGTTGAAAGCGCTCGCGCTTGCCCTGCTGGCGCAGCCAGGTGTCCACGCCGAACATCAGTTCGAACATCGGGCCGCCGCGCATTGCGGAGGGTTCTTTCGGGTTGGTGCCGAAACCGAAGGCGATGCTGCCGCCGTCCATCTCGCGCAGGCGCTTGCCGATGGCTTCTGCGGCGGGTACGCCCTCGCACAGCGTCAGCGCATGTTCGATGCCCGGCATGCCCTTCAGGAAACGACCGCCGGTGGCGATGATGAGCGCATCGTTCTCGATCTCGCCGCCGTCGGTCAGTACTGTGCGCCCGCCGTTCTTCAGGCCGGTCACGCTGCCGCGCGCATGTTCGATGCGGTATTTTTTCAGGAAATGCGCCAGCGGAATGATCAGGTCCGAACCTTTGCGGATGCCGGGCGGTATCCAGATCAGGCTGGGCAGATAGACGAAATCCGTGCCCGGCGAGACCAGCGTGATACTCGCCCTGGGCGCGCGACGGCGCAGTTCGCGCGCCGCGGTCAGCGCGGCAAAACCGGCGCCCAGAATGACGATGCGGCGTGAGTCATGAGACATGTTCTGTTTCCTGTATTGGGTTTGTGGGTTGGAAAAAGTCGAAGGCGGTACACAAGATAGCTGCATGGTGGCAGGTTGTCTGTGACAAATATCACCCACATTCACGCCTGGGAGCGGCGTGGCATGCGGGGGAATAATGCAAATATGTACCGCCTGGCGCATCGGCTACGCCAGGCGGCATGACAGGCAATACAGAAATCGTCCGGGCTGGTCAGCAGGGTACAACGCAACGTGCTCCTGGCCCCATTCCTTGCGCCTTCCCGTCATTCATTATTGTTCTCAAACCACATCGCGTTGACCACGGCGAGCAGGATGGCCATGGCCAGTCCCAACATCCAGGTGAAATACCACATGCGAATCTCCTTTAATTTAGTAAGCGGAATGGTCGTTGGACTCGACGTAGGCGTTGGTGATCTTGCCCGCCATCATCTTGTATGCCCAGCCGGTGTAAGTAATGACGATGGGCGTGAAGATCAGCGCCGCCCAGAACATCACTTCCAGCGTCAGGTGACTGGATACGCTGTCCCATACGGTGAGGCTGGAGCGCGGATCGCTGGACGAAGGCATGACAAAGGGGAACATGGCCACACCCGCCGTACCGATGACGCCCAACTCGGCGATACCACTGCCGATGAAGGCCAGCACCGGCTTCCTCATCCAGGCAAACAGCAGGGCCAGCAGGCCGCCTGCGAAGGCTGCGCCTGGAATCACCCACAAAACCGGATGACTGGCGAAATTACCCAACCATGCACCCGCCTGGATTTCGACGGTCTTGTCCAGCGGATTGGGCAATGCACCCGGGTCGACCACCGACGTGATGACATAACCCGGCATGTCGGAAGAAACCCACACACCTGCTGCGGCGAAGGCTGCCAGCATCACTGTACCGAAGATCAGCGAAGCGGCTCTGGAACGGGCATAAACATCACCTTCGGTACGAACCATCAGGTAGTTGGCACCGTGGAAGGTGAGCATGGACAGGCTCACGACACCGGACAGCAAGGCGAACGGATTGAGCAGTCCCCAGAACGTGCCGGTGTACACCGGCATCAGGTTGTCTTCGAAGTGGAAGGGTACGCCCAGCAGCAGGTTGCCGAAGGCGATGCCGAAGACCAGCGCGGGCACGGCTCCGCCGACGAACAGGCCCCAGTCCCAGATGCCGCGCCAGGTGGGATTGGCCACCTTGGAGCGGTAGTCGAAACCGACCGGACGGAAGAACAATGCAAACAACACCAGCAGCATGGCCCAGTAGAAGCCGGAGAAGGCCGCCGCATAGACGATCGGCCAGGCGGCAAAGATGGCGCCGCCGGCGGTAACGAACCAGACCTGGTTGCCGTCCCAGTGCGGGCCGACGGTGTTGATGACCACGCGGCGTTCCACGTCGTTCTTGCCGATGAAGGGCAGCAGCGTGCCCACGCCCATGTCGTGGCCGTCCATGACGGCGAAGCCGAGCAGCAGCACGCCAACCAGCAGCCACCAGATGATTTTCAGGGTTTCATAATCGAGCATGTTATTTTCCTCACTGTGCGGGTTTCAGGGCGGGCGCGGTTTCGCCGTTATAACGTCCGGTGCCGAGGCTGGCGGGGCCGAGGCGCGCGTACTTGAACATCAGGTACATTTCCACCACCAGCAGGCCGGTGTAGAAGAACAGGAACCCGGCCAGGGAGCCGTACAGGCTGTTGGCCGACAGGGTTGATGTGGAAAGATGCGTCGGCAGGATGCCGAAGATGGTCCACGGCTGGCGGCCGTATTCGGCCACGAACCAGCCCATCTCCGAAGCGATCCACGGCAGCGGGATGAACCACAGTGCCCAGCGCAGCAGCCAGCGCTTCTCGTGGAAGGTGTTCTTGATCGAGTACCAGAAGGAGAGGGTGAACAGCAGCGCGAACGAGAAGCCCAGCAGCACCATCAGTCGGAAGGTCCAGAACATGGGGGTGACTTTGGGAATCGAATCCCGGGCCGCTTGCGCGATCATCTCGGGTGTCGCCTGCGACACATCCGCTGAGTATTTCTTCAGCAACAGTCCGTAGCCCAGATCGGCCTTGCGCGCTTCGAAGTCGGCTTTGGTCGCCTCGTCGGCGGTATTGGCGCGCAGTTGTTCGAGTGCCTTGACCGCGATGATGCCGTTGCGGATGCGCTCGACGGATTGGGCTTCAAGTTCGTCTATGCCCGGCAGTACTTTGGTCGCCGTGCGCGTGGCGAGCAGGCCGAGGGCGTAGGGAATCTTGATCTCGGCTGTGTTCTCGCGCTTCTCGTCATCGGGAATCGCGAACAGCGTGAAGGATGCCGGTGCAGGCTCGGTCTTCCACATTCCTTCCAGCGCGGCGAGTTTGGTTTGCTGGTGTTCGGTCACCGCATAGCCGGATTCGTCACCCAGCACGATGACCGACAGGGCCGAGGCAAAGCCGAACGCGGCAGCAATGCGGAAGGAACGCTTGGCAAACTCGATATCGCGGCCCTTGAGCAAATACCAGGCGCTGATGCCGAGCACGAACATGGAACCGGTCACATAACCGGCCGACACGGTATGCACGAACTTGGCCTGGGCGGCCGGGTTGAATACCACGTCCCAGAACGATGTCATTTCCATGCGCATGGTGACGTAGCTGAACTCGGAGCCCACCGGGTTCTGCATCCAGCCGTTGGCGACGAGAATCCACACCGCCGACAGGTTGGAGCCGATCGCCGTGAGATAGGTGATCAGCAGGTGCCTGCGCTTGGAGAGTTTGTCCCAGCCGAAGAAGAACAGGCCGATGAAGGTGGATTCGAGGAAGAACGCCATCAGGCCCTCGATGGCCAGCGGCGCGCCGAAGATGTCGCCGACGTAGTGCGAGTAATACGCCCAGTTGGTGCCGAACTGGAATTCCATGGTCAGGCCGGTGGTGACGCCGAGCGCAAAGTTGATGCCGAACAGCTTGCCCCAGAATTTGGTCATGTCGCGGTAGATTTCCTTGCCGGTCATGACGAACACCGTCTCCATGATGGCCAGCAGGAATGAAAGCCCCAGCGTCAGGGGCACGAACAGGAAATGGTAGAAGGCCGTGGCGGCAAACTGCAGCCGCGACAGGTCAACGATTTGCTCGGTAATCATCAGTGTTTCTCCTCATGAGGTTCATTTGTTTTTGTCGGTGGCGGGGCAATCAGCGCGGTGGCAACGCGATCCGAGTCCATACCCTCGGTCATGCTGCGGATCGCCGGATGACTGAAAAAGAAATACCAGAGGCCGTAAAGCACCAGCAGCTTGATTGCCAGCGCAACGGCGACCTCCAGGCGTAGCGTCTTCTTCACGCCGCCAGTGCCGCGTTTCAGCTGTTGCAGCTGCATGTGTTGCCGCCGTGGGCGTGACCTTCGCCGTCAAGATCGCTATGGTCGTGGTTACAGCCATCACTGGCCGATTTCACGCGCCCGTCCAGAAAAGCTTCCACGGCCAGGAGAGGAATGCTTTCGTTGGTTGCCACTACCAGCACGCCACGTGTTGCAAGATTGCGGACAAACCCTTCGCCGGCACCGCCGGTGATCAGCACTTTCATGCTGTCGAGGGGGTGAGCCGCGCCTTGGTCGAACCCGTGTATGGCCATGTTGGCATCAAGGTCGAGTCGCTCGATTTCGCGGGGTGGTTCCAGCCCGCCTGCTTCAAAGACGATGAAGCGGCGTGCCTTTCCGGCGTGGCCGGTGACGGTACGGTAATTCTGGCTGCTGACTGCAATGCGCATGATGATCTCCTGATTGATAGCGGGCGGAAGTGACGAGCATCGAAGCTGCGGGCAGGTACTGCTCGCGGGGAGATTCGCACTGTAGTCCTTTTCCGGAAACCAATCGATGACGTCACTTCCCTGCGCTCTACATTGCAAGGCGCATGCCATGCTCACGGGGAGAAATGTAACGGCTTAAGTCTGTTGCTGTTTTCAGGTTAGCCTGCGGCGGAATGTCGCAGGGTAGCGATGGGGAATAAGCCGGGCTTGTCTGCCAGACTGGCAGAATGGGCGCCAAGCTGGCAGAGTGTCCTATTTCTCAAGTTGCTTCAATCTCCGGTAAAGCGTCCTCTCGCTAATGCCAAGTTCAGCCGCCAGTTTTTTGCGGCTGCCGCGATGATGCGCGAGCCGCGTTTCCAGGGTTTGGCGTTCCAACTCTCCCAGGCTAGGCGATTTGCCGGTAGCGGCTTCGCGCAACGCATGGCCGGTGCGCACTTCCTCAGGCAGGTGAGACGGCTGGATCGCTTCGCCATCGCATAACAGGCTGGCCCGTTCGATGATGTTGCGCAGTTCGCGTACATTGCCGGGATAGTCGTAGCGACGCAGCAAATTGATGGCCTCGCCGGAAATGGAAAGGTTGCGGTCGGCGGCGACACGCGACAGGAGCGATTCCGCCAGCAGGGGGATGTCGGCAGAACGTTCCCGCAAGGGCGGCAGTTCGACCGGAAATGTGTTGAGCCGGAAGTACAGATCCTGCCGGAAGTTACCGCTGGCCACCATTTCGCGCAGGTTGCGGTGTGTCGCTGACACCAGCCGGATGTCGGCCTTGTGCGGTTCGGCGGAGCCGACGCGCCGGTAGGTGCCGGTTTCCAGCAGGCGCAGGAGTTTGACCTGCATGACCAAGGGGATGTCGCCCACTTCATCGAGGAACAGCGTCCCGCCGCTGGCGGCTTCGATCAATCCTATGCTGCGGGAGGTGGCGCCGGTAAAGGCGCCGCGCTCGTGACCGAACAGTTCGCTTTCGAACAGGGTCTCGGTCAGTCCCGAGCAGTCCAAGGCAACGAAGGGTTTTTCGGCCCGGCGGCTTGCATCGTGTATTGCCTTGGCCACGAGTTCCTTGCCGGTGCCGGACTCTCCAAGAAGCAGGACGGTGGCGTCCGACGGGGCTACCCGCGCTACCATTTCCAGCATGTGCTGAAAGGCAGGTGCCCGTCCAACCAGGCCTTGCGCGTTCGAAAGCCCGCGGGCAACAGCCATGGCTTCCATCTTTTCGACGAAATACGCGATAGCGCCACTACTGTCACGGATCGGCGACAGTTCGATGTTAACGTAGGCCTCACCTTGCGGAGTCTGGTGCAGATGGAGCACTCGCTCCCGTTGCCCTGACAGCAGACTTTGCTGGACAGGACAGGTTTCGCCGGCCTGGTCGCAGGGGACATTGAAGTGGTGGGAAATATCGAAACAGGTTCGGCCTGCAAAGACCTGATTTTCTCCAAAACTGCGCCGATAGGCGGTATTTGCAGCCAATACCCGGTATTGGCGGTC